>JANRKX010000001.1:0-162888 GCA_033763255.1 Acidobacteriota bacterium
CAAGTCAACAATCAATTCAAAGAACTGTTACTGAAAGCCGCGATCCTGAACCGGATGACTCATCTCGGAATGCCCGACACTATCAAAGTTGATTGATTCAAGACGATTGAAAAGGAAACTCAGGATTCGTGCAACAAAGCCCTTAAAACCTGTTGAAATTTTTGAATACTTACTACGAATTAAGGTGACCACCTCAACAAGCATTTTTATTGATCAGGTTTGCCATCATTGAAAAGTGGCAAATTTAGCTGGTTGGAGTCATCTTCTACTTTCTTTCCCTTACTCACTGTGTTCGGGACCCTTGCTGCCGGGACATGCTGTGAGGCTAACAGTGCATGACTATCTTGGTCGTCGAAGAAAATATGTGCGTTAAATGCTTTTAGAACTTGGTCTTTAGCAACGCCGCCGAGGAAAAACATTTCATCAATTTCAATTCCCCAAGCCCGGAGTGTAAGGATCACACGTTTATGAGCGGGAGAATTGCGCGCTGTTACAAGTGCAGTTTGGATTGGCGGGAAACCATTCTTTCCTTGTCCTTTGTGATCTTTTTGAATCTTGGCTATGGCCCGTAGGAATGATGCAAAAGGTCCTTCTGGCAATGGCTTCTCAGCATTGGCCTTTTCATGCTCGTAAAAAGCCTCTATCCCCTTTTCTTGATAAACTTGTTCTGCTTCATCGGAAAAGATAACAGCGTCTCCATCGAAAGCTATCCGAAGTTGTTCTAAGTCTTCGTTTTTATTGGAAGGCGGATCATAAAGAAGCCCCGCCGCGACTCCTCTCTCAAGGGCATCCTTTACATCATCTTCGTTAGTGGAAAGAAATAGTGTTACGTTATAAGCAGAAAGATACTTTGCAACCAATTCGCCTCCAGTAAATGCGGCACGAACAATATCCAAATTATGATGTTCAACTGAGTTCATAACTCTAATTCCTGCTGCCGGTTCCATCTTGGAAAGGATCACTACTTCCACAAGCCGCTTTTCAGGATTTAAATCGTTGAGTTGCAGCAATGCTCGAATAAGTGGCAAGGCTGTCCCTGCTGGAAACGGTTGATCCTCATGGTCAATCTGATATTTGACGTACCTATCAAGTGATTGAGTCAGGTAGATTTCGTGCTCTGTACGATTATCGAAAAGAGCAGTGGATGATATAGCTACGACAAGCAATTTGGAGAGATCATATGGCATTTCCGCTCCTTCTTTAGGCTAATGTGGATGGCTAACCTTTTTGCATGAGCTTAAGCGGTCAACTCTTTCTTAGGGCCAACACAAGAAAGTTACTATCCTGCTACGGCTTAAAGCTTAACATAAAAATCCAAGATAGCCGTCATGTTCCTGAGATTTGGGTCATGTGCTTTACGATGGAATGATTATGCCGCCAATTCATCTGAATATGGAGTTTCGACGTGGTGATGTGCAGTTGGTTCATAACCATACGCTGTTGCATGACCGCACGGCGTTTGAAGATTGGCCGGAGCCGGAACGCAAACGACATTTGCTGAGGCTGTGGCTCGCCTCCCCGCAAGCGCGCCCGTTGCCAGCGGTGTTTGCAGAGCGATATGGCTCAGTAATTCCCGGCGAGCGAGGCGGCGTCGTTGCCGACAGTTCTACGCTGGTGGCTCCGCTGGATGTTGAATGATTACAGATTGCCTGATGGGGATTGGCCACGGCGAAGTCCGCGTCATCGAACAACCCAACCGTCGCAATGGCTACACGGCGATGATCGAGATTTGAGATTCTTCAGGCGGAGCAGAGGATTACGAAATCGAAGTTCGTTGGAATTGATTTTGGAGAGGGACAAATGAGAAGGCGCATTTCCAGCAAGCAAAGAAACGCGCCTTTTTGATTTAATCCACCGAAAACGTGAATGCCATAGTTCCCATCACACTGACAGGCTCACCATTTTTCATTGCTGGTTTGAAGCTGACCTTTTGGGCATTTTCAATGGCTGATTCGGTCAAGCCATACGGGAGGCCACGCGCAACGCCAGAAACCAAAACTTTGCCCTGTTTGCTGTAGACAACCTTCAGGACAACGATTCCTGATATTTTTTCGGCACGAGCCTTTTCTGTAGACATTAGCCGTACCCAGCGAATGTTTTCCGGCCTTAAGCTCGGTTCCGATGGAAAGACGGGTTGAGCGGCGTCGAGATCTGCTCGTTGCCTATCAAGGAGGGTTGTTGCCACTTGATACTGCTTGGCGACGTCAGCCGGAAGAGAGAGTTGAAATTCATTGGCCATTTGCTTGTCATTCTTCTCCAGCCAGCGGAACTGCCTGACCGCACCTTCGTAGTTTTTGACCTCAAGGTAAACCTGCCCAAGTTCGAATTGAGCCAATGCCAAATTGGATTTCAGTTGGACAGCCTTTTCCAACGCTGCGGTGGCTTCTGGGAGTTGCTTCGCTCCGCGATAGCTTATCCCTAGCAAGTAATGGGCTTCGGCGCTCTTTGGCTTTTTTTCGATGTAGGCTTGAAGAATTGTCACGGCAAGCTGGTAATTGGATTTGGCGTAAGCTTGGCGAGCTTGGTTCAGTTCTTCATCTTCAAAAGGCGCGATGACGGCTGGCGATGTTGCTGTAAATGACGAATCAACAACGGGCATCACGAGTAAAACCATCAAGGAAATTGCTGCGATCATTGAAGACCTCCTTTGTAAACGCCAGATTTGGGGGGACTGGCTGGTTTGAGTTGAGGGGGCTGAGCCAAAGCGATTTCGCACAGCGGCGAATTGAGTTTCAACTCCACCGGCGGATCGTTCGGCTGGTTGCGGTTGTTGTCGGAATTGTCCAGGTAAGCGGTGACTTCGATGCGAGTGCCGCGCGGAAGCGAAACCGGAGTTTTGAAAAAGTAAGCCGGTTGCCAATCGTAGCGGTAATCGCGCGCGACGATCAGAACTTCGATGGAACCGTCGGGGCGGATGGCTTTGGCTTCGACCGATTTGGCGAAGGGGAACAACAATGGACGGATCGAAACGACTTCGGACGATTGCGCGACGGTCATCGAAGCTTTGACCAGATGATGTTCGGCGTTGGCCGGAACCGTGACTGCAGCAGGATTAACGGCTTCGGTGCGTAAAGCTTTTGGCGCGGCTTCTTTGGCAAAATATAGCGCCACGCGGCTGCGGTCGGTCGCCGCTTCGCCTGAGTTGCGATAACGAACCTGCAGAAAGATTTCTCCCCCGGCGTTCAACTTTCGGCCAACTCCGGCGGGCAAGCGAATCGCCGTTTGGCCCGGAACCCACACGCCCAAGGTTTCTCCTATCATTCCGCAAGTAGACATTTTGACGTTGGGCGGAATCGGTTTCGTGCTGCGAAGGTGAAATGACGCGCTGTGGACGACGGTTCCGTTGCCGGGCTGAAAATCAATCGCCGACAACGAACGCGCAGCTTTCAAATTGGTCGGCAATACAAAACATCGAGTTTCAGCTTTGCTTTTAGCGGTCAGCTTCACTTCTTCGGATTGCAATACCAAATCCGGTTCGCCCAGCGACCAATCTTTTCCATGAATCAAATGCTCGATTTCGTGCTTTGGGTAATCTTTGATGTCGCCGCGCGGAGCGCCGCCTTCGATCCAGGACACCAGCAA
Organism: Acidobacteriota bacterium; assembly: GCA_033763255.1. GTDB lineage: Bacteria > Acidobacteriota > Blastocatellia > RBC074 > RBC074 > RBC074. The sequence goes on from JANRKX010000001.1 coordinate 3,583, forward strand.
TTCGGTGTCGCGCTGAGTCAGCAGGTAATCGTGCTGAAAACGTCCGTAACCTTTGACGGCTTGAAACGGCATCATCCGTTTTTCCAGCACTTCTTCTTTGATGGCTTTGGCCCAGGGGCGCGCTTCTTCGTAAGTCGTCAACGAAATGTCGGCTTTGATCTTGTTCGGCGCGTGGCATCCCAAACAGTTTCTTTGCAAGATGCGAACGACTTCCTTGTTGAACATCACTTTGGTGGTGATGGGTTCATGCGTGCTGCCGGTTCGCGTGGAGAGAAAGAACACGGCAAAAACGAAAACGGCGATTGCGATAAGGCGACGATTGAACATAGCAGGTTTCAGGTTTCAGAAAATGCCGAACATCGAAGTGATTGCGGGCAAAACCAATCCGGCGACAACCAGAATGACCAGCGCCCAGATGACGGTTTGAACGAACTTTTGATTTCTCATTGGCTGTCTCCTTGTTGCGCTGCTTCTTTAACGAAGCGCTTCAGTTCAGAGGAATCTGTTGCCTGTTGTGGATGGCGGCGATGACTTCAATTTGCTCCGGGCCGATGTGATACAGAATGCGGTACTGATTTTCGATGAGTTCACGAATTTGCGGCCTCCCATATTCAGGCACGATTCGCCCCGAAAGTGGGAAGGCCGCAATTTGTTTGGAACGATTAGTGATTCGATCTACCAGATAAACAGCGTATTGAGGCGAAGTTTGCGCCAGATAATCGTGAATGGCCTGAAGGTGCTCCACTGCGCTTTCTGCCCATACAACAATCATCTTGTCAGGCCGAACCTTTCGCGTACGTCTTCGACTCTTAGCGTTCGGCCTGCTTCGCAATCGGCCAGACCGGTTTCAATCGCCTGACGAACGTAAATCTGATACATCAGGTCTTCCCACGAAGAATCATCCGGCAGTCGTTCAACCAACTGCCGGGCTTCTTCTCTGATTCCAGTCTGGTTTGTCGAAGTTACCGTAGCGTTCATAAAAACTCTCGCTTATTTTTCCGTGCTGGTGATGGCCGCCGGTTTGTCTGCCGGTTTTCCCGGAGTCGAACCGTCGTTGTAATAGCTCAACCAGCCGATCATCATTTCTTCCCAAGTTTGATCGCCCCAGCGAACGGCTTTGGTCGGATCGGGGTTGAATTTGTTCGCCGTCGAATTGTCGTAATGCGCGGTGCATTCGATCTTGGTTCCTTTCGGAATGGCGACCGGCGATTTCGGCACATAGTAGGTTTGCCAGTTGAAATCGTACTTCGGCACGCTCAACAAAATCTTCGATGTGCCATCGGGGAAGTGCGCTTTGACTTCAAAATCTTTGCCACGCAAATGCATGTGCGGCATGAAGCTGGTGATGTGCGACGCTTCGTTGAAGGTGTATGTGGATTTCACTTCGTGGTTGTTGGCTCCCGCCGGAATTTCAAATCCAGTGTTCAGCACGGGGCGCGTCAGCACTTGATGTTTCGGCGGTTCTTTGGCGTATTTCAATCCGATGGTTGTGATGTCTGTTACTGGTTTACCCGCCGGGGTGTAGTGCATCTGGAATTGCAGCACCGCGCCCGCCGGAATTTTCTTGGCATAACCTTCCGGAAATATCGTCGGCTGTTCGCCCGGAGCGAATCCGGCCAACAGGTTGCCATCGGTGCGCGATGGGTTTTTCGGGTCTTGAATGAAGACAATCACGTGGTGCATGGCTTCGCGGCCAGTGGCGCGAATTTCCGCCGCCGTCACCCAACGATCTTCTTTGAAATTGGTCGGGACTTTGAAATACAGGTACGGCACAACGCCGTCCGCAGCGATTTTCTGTTCGGGAATCGAAAACATCTCATCCGGTTTGCCGATGTTCCAGCCAAGCTCGAATTTGGGCGCAGGCGGCAAATCTTTGGCGTCGCCTTCTTTAGCTCCGGCGTCCACCCAAGCGACAACCTTGTCAATGTCGGTTTGCGACAAGCGGCGATCATTCGCCCAATCGCCGTGATTCGGATCGGCGTGCCAGGGAGGCATCACTTTGCCTACGACCTGTTCTTTGATGGATTTCGCCCAGGGACGAACTTCCTTGTAATTCATCACCGAAAACGGAGCGACTTCGCCCGCGCGATGACATTCGGCGCAGCTTTTGTAAAAGATCGGCGCGATGTCTTTGTTGAACGTGACTTCTTTTGCCGACGGTTTGGTTTCGTAGGCACTGATGGTTGGTTGCGTAAATAACCCAACGGCCAATGCAGCGGCTGCAATCGAAATAAAGAACAATTTGCGGTTCACTGTGCTATTCCTCTCTGTGCTGGTTTGGTTTGCGTTTTGGTTTTCGGGAAACGAACGTGACAGAGCATAGTCTCTGCCAATCAAATTTGCTACATGTTCAGGACATTCGTCGTGATGGAACTGTCGAGTTGAAACTCACACCACTTTATACAAACAAGGCGCGAAAACCCTGCTAAACCACAGCAAGTTTTTCGCGCCTTCTATGCCTTACAGCAAATTGTCTTCAAAGAGGCAGTATGGATTATCCTGGTGTTTGCCTTGAGTAGCTGGAAATTCTTTCTTGCAGCCATTTGCTTACCAACAACTCAGGCTGCAGGTGCTCTTGTTTGGCAATTTCAGAGACACGGCGAACAATTTCTTCGTCAACTGCTATCATCCGCGTAGACCGTTGAAGGTTTACGTCGAACTGAACTTCCGGCATTTGATCGAGGTAATCGCCTAGATCGTGATTGTCGAAAAAATCAACCATGTCATCGAGCGAAGAGAATTTAGGTAATGCTTGCAAATCATTTTCTGCCATACCATTTCCTTTCTTTGTCAGCCATATCTCTGGCGCTCAGAATCAGAGCTTCTTTGGTTTTCTTGTAAATGAAATAGGCAACCAAGTATCTACCCGATTGCGCCTGGCCCAAAGCCAAATAAACATCTTCACCCTCTCGTTCGCCTTTTTCTGCAAAACGGAACTTTGGGGTGGCAGCCAACATCTCTTCAACCTCAAAGGTTTCAACCTGATGTTTGACTGCCAGTTTTTCTACTACATACCTTGTCCAAATTACCCCTTCGATGTTCATTGGCTCACAATGGAATCACTTTTCTTTTTTGCCTTGATCGTGCGGTTGCCCATTTGAATCGCCGCTTCGATAATTTCGCCTTTTTCGTTGCGGGTGAAGGTCACGAAGTCTTGAATTTCGCGGATGTAAAATTTATCCGCTGCTTCGGGCAGCATTTCGATGCGCGGTTGTCCGGCGATTTCGGCGTACAACTCTCCGCCGACTTGCACGACGTTCAGTTTCATCAATCCGGCGTCGTATTTGCCGACAAATGCCGCCAGTGCCTTGGCATCCATTCCCAGGACCGTTTTGCGTTCAGGGATGAAATCCATGTACCCGATCAGCATTTCGTCATACGTCGGGTCGCCCCAGCGAACGTCTTTGGTCGGATCGGGGTTGTATTTGTTTTTGGCCGAATTATTGAACGTCGCCGTCACCTGAATCATCGTGCCTTTGGGAATGAATTTCGGCTTGGCCAGCGCGTAATTCGTTTGCCAGCCGAAATCGTAATTCGGCACGTTCAACAAGACTTCGGTTTTTCCGTCGGGATAAGTCGCTTTGTATTCCATTGCCGCGCCTCGGTAATGCATGTGCGGCATCAAGCTGTAAACGGTGATGTCTTCTTTCGGTTGCCAGCAAGCGGTCGCTTTATGCGCTTCGGCTCCGGCAGGAATCTTGAAGAAGATGTTTTCGATGCCGCGTTTGATCATTCGTCGTTTCGGCGCTTCTTTGGCAAAAATCAGTCCGACAGACGAACGGTCTTTCTGCACCGAACCTGCGACTTTGGAATAGTGAAGCTGAAAAATCAGCGTCGCTCCGGCAGGAATTTTCTTGGCCACGCCGGGTTCAAATACTTCCGGCGGCATTCCCGGAGCATAACCGGCAAGCACGTCGCCCGCGTCGTCTTCGCCAAATTTGCCGTTGCAGCCGTCATCGTTGACCTTGGCGTCCATCTTCACACGCTGCAAAAAACCTTCGCGGTAAAAGACTGAATTCGGGCCGTCATCTGAAAACATCTTTTGCAATTCTACCTGGCTGAGTTTGGAAAAATCCTTTCCGCCCGGCGGAACCACGAAAGCCAGAATGTGATGCACGATTTTGCGATTGCCCGGACGCGCTTCGGACATTTGCACGTATTTGTCTTCGGTAAAGTTGGTCGGAATTGCGAAGTACTGGTATTCATCCGGCCCGCTGGCGGCCAACGTGAATTCTTCGCGCATGCTCAACACCACGTCGGGCTTGCCAATGCGCCAGCCTTCGACAAATTTCGGAGCAGGCGGCAAATCTTTCGGATTGCCCTCAGCCGCGCCGCCATCTACCCAAGCGGAAATCGTGTTGATTTCGGCTTGAGTCAAGCTGGGATTGTTTTTGAATTCGCCAAAGTGCGGGTCTGCATGCCACGGAGGCATTTCCTTGCTGACGACTTTTTCCTTGATTGCCTTTGCCCACGGACGAACTTCTTTGTAACTCAGCACCGAAAACGGGGCGGTTTCGCCTGCGCGATGACATTCGGCGCAGCTTTTGTAAAAGATCGGCGCCACGTCTTTGGTGAAAGTGACGCTTTTCAGCGTAGTTTTCGATTCATTGGCTTGACTGGATGGCGACATCATCAATCCGGCAGTCAGCAACGTGAACAGGAATGCGGAAAAAAACATTATGCGTTTCATCGAAGTCTTTCAGGTTGAGAGCTTGCCTGGCTTAGCTCCAGGCAAGCAATTAGATCATCGGCTTCAAATGCCAGAATTAGCTCGTAGTTGGTTTCAAGGATTCGTTTGATGTTGGTGGTTGCAGTGTTCCCACAACGCAGCCAAATGACTTTTGGCGGAAACCCGTAAATTTGCGACAGCCATTCGAAGTCAGCATCTTGAGTGACAACTGTGAATCCATTGTTTTTGGCATGTTGCCAAATGAGCTTGTCATCTTTCTGCTCCATACCCAGCAAACGAACATGATCCGAATCCGGGAATAAATCAGAAAGTTGTTTGACAAGGCGAAACGAGAGGTTTTGGTCGAACAGCAGCTTCATTTTGCCGCCTCAAGCGTGTGCGTATGCCGTCTGTCGTTCGCGCTGGGCGGCAAACTGCAAACAAGCCAAAATGTCTGTTTCGGCTAGTTCAGGAAAATCTTCCAGAATCTCCTGATGAGACATGCCTGATGCCAGCCAGCCAAGCACGTCGGCAACCGCGATTCGCATTCCACGAATACACGGTTTACCACCTCGCTTACCGGGTTCAATCGTGATGATGTCTGTTAGGTCAATCATAATTTTCAGTAGTCACTGCTCATCGCAGTTTCGATTTTTAGCCAAAGAGCAGAATGCAAAATGCGGACTGGGAATTTGAAAACTCCGCAATCCGCATTCTGAAATCCGCAATCGAAAGTTACTGTCCGCTGCCGCCAGCGGTCGCGTCTTTGACTTTCTTGGCGCGGGCGTTGCCGATCAAAGCTTCGACGACTTCGCCTTGAGCGTTTTTGATGATCGTCAAATCGGATTCGGAATTTTGCAGGAAGAACTGCGTTTCCGACATCGGCGTGAAAACCATCTTGGGCTGCATTGGAACCTGCACGACCAGATTGTTGCCTTCGCGCGTGACCGAAGCCAGCACGCCCGTACGGACTTCGTATTTGCCAGTGTATTTATCCAACAACTGCGGATCGAGTTTGGCGACGGCGGGCATTTCCGTGACGTAATCAATGAAGCCCATCATCATTTCGTCGTAAGTCGGTTCGCCATGCCGAACGTCTTTGCTCGGATCGGGATTGAATTTGTTTTTCGCCGAGTTGTCGAAATAACCGGTGACCATCAACCGCGTGCCCGCCGGCAAACGCTTCGGCTGTTTCATCAAATAGTTGGTTTGCCACGCGAAGTCGTAAGCCGGAACATTCAACAACACTTCGGATTTTCCGTCCGGGTAAAAAGCTTTGTATTCCATCGCTTTGCCGCGCAAATGCATGTGCGGTTCCAGCGCGTAAAGCGTTGTGTCGCGTTTGAACTGGCGGCAAGCCGTCACTTTGTGATTTTCGGCTCCGGCAGGAATCTTGAAGAAAATGTTGGCGACCGAATTGGTGCTGACGAGACGCTGCGGAGCTTCTTTGGCAAAGACCAGCCCGATCATCGAACGATCTTTTTCGACTTGAGAGTTGCCAAGCGTTTGGTTGGAGTAATGAATCTGGAAACGAATGGTCGCGCCTGCCGGAATTTTGCGCGCCGTTCCCGGAGCGTAAATGTCAGGGTTTCGTCCCGGCGCATAACCGACCAGCATGTTGTCTCCGCCTCCGCGCCGAGCGTTCGGGCCGCAACCATCGTCTTCGACCGGCTGGTCGGCTTTCATTCGCATCAGGAAACCGTCGCGGTAAAACGGCGAATTTTTCAGCGCCATTTCCATCATCTTTTGACGCTGTTCGGGATTTCCGGCCATCGTCGGAGCGCCTTTCGGCACGATGAAGGCGATGATGTGATGGACAATTTTGCGATTACCGGGACGGGCTTCGGCCATCGAAACATACCGGTCTTCGGTGAAATTCGTCGGCACGTCGAAGTATTGATATTCATCCGCACCGGGTTTGTAGCTGTACTCTTCGGGAATCTGGACAACCAAATCAGGCGTCGGAATGCCCCAGCCTTCGGTGAATTTCGGAGCGGGCGGCAAATCTTTTGCGTTGCCTTCGGCTGCGCCGCCGTCCACCCAGTCGACGATGGTGTCAATTTCCGCTTGTGTCAGCGAAGGATTGTTTTTGAAATCTCCGAAGTGCGGATCGGCGTGCCAGGGCGGCATTACTCGATTGACGACTTTTTCCTTAATGGATTTTGCCCAGGGACGAACGTCTTTGTAACTCAACGTCGAAAACGGCGCGCTTTCGCCCGGACGATGACATTCGGCACAGTTCTTATTGAAGATCGGCGCGATGTCTTTGCTGAACGTGACGGTTTTAGCGGTTTTGGTTTTGGTGGTATCGGCCTGAGTCGTGGCGATAAATGCCAAACCGACGACCAGGCATAAAGTGATGGCGGCGACGAATGACGAAACTCTCTTGATCCGCATTGCTCTCTTTGCTCCCTCTCTGCGATGGTTGGAATGTTGAATCCGTAGGCACTAAGCCCGCGATTGCGTCGCGGAATTTACGGGCAAAACCTGCCCACGTCAACCAATTTGCCCTAAGCGTTTCAACGACTTCCAGACTTTTTTACGGTTCAATTCGGGTAATTAGTTGACCGGTCAGACAGATAACCGCTCGGCGGTGAATGAACGCTCAATCATTTTTTCTTTGCCAGTCAGTGCCGGTGACGGTTGTCAGGTTTCAGCGACACAGGGTGATACGAAATTTTTCCGGGCTGAGGATGCGAAATTTTAGCTACGCACGCGCCCTCGCGTGCGACACGGGCATTTACGCCACCGACTTCAAAAATCCCAGCAGGGCTTCAGTGACTTCTGCCGGGCGTTCGATCTGCACCCAATGGCCCGCGCCTTCGATCATGACTTTGCCGCGCAAATCAGCCATCCATTTATCCATTCGCTGGACGGTGTCGCCTCCGGCAAATTTCAGCACAGGGTCTTTGGTTCCGGCGATGAAAAACGCAGGCTGTTTGATCTGGCCTGTTTCCACGCGATCCAGTTGCGGCGTCAGTTCGACGTTGCGGTCAATGTTGCGATACCAATTGATCGGCCCGCGAAAGCCGCTTTGTTCGTACTGCGCGACGTAATAATCCATGTCTTCCGCATTCAGCCAAGAGGGCAGCCCCGACGGCAATTGTTCAGGATCAGGCAAGCCGTCCAGAAATTTTGCCGAAGCAGATTTTTTGCCAAGCCGAAACCCCGAAGGCATATCGCCCGAACCGGAGTAATAAATCATCCGTAAGCTGCGGCGAATGTCGGCTTCGAATTCGGCTTCGGCGACTCCAGGCTGCTGGAAATAAACCATGTACCAAAAATTGTCGCCGAAAGATTCCTGCCGCGTCAGCGTGTTCGCTTTCCATCGCGTGTAAGGAACGCTCAACCCGGCGACGGCTTTGACGCGGTCGGGATGCAGCAGCGCCGTATGCCAGGCGACGGGCGCTCCCCAATCGTGCCCAACGACAATGAAGCGTTCGTGCCCCAAGGCATCGGCAATGCCCACCACATCGTTGGTCAGTTCGATGATGTTGTAGGTTTCGATTTCCGCCGGTTTGTCGCTGCCACCGTAGCCACGCTGATCCGGCACAGCGACTTGGAAACCAGCCGCGACCAGCGGATCAATCTGATGCCGCCACAAATACCAACACTGCGGCCATCCGTGCAGCAAAATCACCAACGGCCCTTTGCCTTCGACCACGGTGCGCAACCGTATGCCATTGGTTTCGATCATCTGAAAGTTGCGTTCTTTCATGTTGCTCCTCATAGACGTACTGCGGGTTTACTCCCACGATTCACGCGCCTCCAAAATCTGATCTTCCATTTCCTCTGCCGTAGGCAATGAACTTTCCGGCAGTTGGTTTTCCTTCAAAGACTGCAACATTGTTAGCGCATTCGGTTGTTGGTCAAGTAAACGTGCGCGGAGGAGTTTTTGGGCAAGCGTGTAAATGTCTTTCTTGTCGCCTTCTTTTCGGATTCCCACAGCTACGACAGTGACAACGACTTTTTCGCCATCGAGTCGGTAGATGATTCTGTAACGTTGGCCAATTGCACGCAGGCTGCGGTAACCGGCAAGTTCAGCGGTGAGCGGTTTGCCTTGTTTTTCGGGTTCTTCGGCCAAACCGTCAATGCGTTCGATGATCTTTGTGCGTATCCGACGATCCCGAATCTGTTTCAACATCTCCAAGGCTGAAGGGCTGATCTCGATTTGGTATGACACAATCAAAGCTCCTGTCTGGCTTGTGTCCATGGAATAGCCAGCCCTGCGTCAGCGTCTTTGATGCCCTGACGCAGCGCCGCCAACTGTTCTTCGTCGCCTAAAATTTCCAGTGTTTCTGTGATTGATTCGTAAAGCTCCCAGGACAGGATCGCCAGCACAGGTTCGCCGCGCCGAGTCACGGCAATCGCGCCCGGCTCGCGTTCAAGCTCTTCGGGCAGGCTGGCCAGCCTGTCGCCAACATTGATGATGGGAATTGATGCAACCATAGTTTTTACCTCCGCTTGTCGAGTCGCGCGAATGCTACGCAGTTCGGCACAGAGCGTCAATTAGTCTCGCTTCCATTATCGCGCGCCACCCAACGCGGCGTCCCGCCATCGCCGCACGCTCATCACATCGAAACGTTCACCAGAGAAAACAATCTGTTTGACCGATTGCTGAGCGCGTTTCAGATACTCGCTCACATCCATCCAGCGAATCTCGCCATCCGAAGTGCGAATCACCAACAGCACGGGATACGCCTGTTGTCGCCAATACTCCGCCCAGCGTTCGTTTTTGATCTGGAAAACTTCAGCGCCGTCGCGTTTGCGCGTCGTCAAATAAGAATCGCCGGATTTCAGTTGCAGATACAGTCGCTTGCCGGTGGCGCGCCCATGGTCGTCTTTGAATTCGATCTCGCCGTCAATGCCGTGATCGCTGTTGGTGTAGCCGCGATAGATTTGCCCGGCTTCGGCGGTGATGGTGAAGGCGTGGCCGACCAGAATCAGTTCGCGGCTTTCGTTATCAATCACAATCTGGCTTTCGACCTGCATCTGGCGCGCCTGTTCTTTGACGGCGGGCGAATCGAACTTCTGCTCCATCGCATCGCGCAAGATGATCGCTTTGCCACAATCGGGGCAGAAGATTTTGTCCTTGTCGGCGGCCAGCGCCTTGTCAATCTTGGCTTGATCGGTGAAGTGCTGATTGTGCGCATCGCACTTCCGATTGCCACAGCAGTAATGCCGCAGCCGTACAACTTCCTGCGCGTGTTCGGTCAGATGGTTGTGAACATAGCGCAGAAAGACCAGCCGCGAGTTCTCGTCCACATCGGGATTGAAATAAACCTCCAACCGCGCAGCGCCCTCGGCTTCGCGCACGAGCTTCAGCCCCAGGCTTTGGCCGGTTTGGGTTTTGAAATCGGCGGCGTCTTTCCACAGCGCGTCGGCCTCGAAGGCTTCGGTGTGATGCAGCCGCACGACCAGCGTGGCGTAAAGGTTTTCGACGTGGCCGCTGAACCGATAGGTCACCACCACGTTCGGATGGCCGGGCTGTTCTTTGCGCTCGCGGCGGAAGTAACTGGGGAAGGTCAGCAGCGCCGAACCGTCGCAAGGCTGGCGCAAACACCACGCGCGGCTGACGAAGGTTTCCAGCAGCGCACGCAAGATCACCTTTTCATCATCGGCGGGCAGGCGTTCAAAGTCCTGATAATCCAGTTCGCCGCCGAGCAATTCGTCTTCGCGGATGCAGCCGAGTTCCTGCGGATGTTTGCGCACCCGGCGCACCACGGCGGCGGCATAACGGCTCAACACTTCCGGCCTGAGCAAAATGAAGCCGCCGAAATCTACGCGCTGAATCATCCCCGGCCCGGCCAGCAATCCCACGACGGTCTGTAATTCCGCCAGTTCGAAGTGCTCGCAAACGGCGGCGGTTCCAGCGGCAGTTTGCGCATCGAAGGCCACGACGTTCCGCCCGGACAATCTTCTCCGCACGGCGCGCGTTGGGCTGCAACGCCGGATTATTTCAAAACGATGGGAATCTCGCTGATTCGCGGGCGGTTTTTTGAAGAGCGCGACACCGCCGAAGCTTTGCCCGTTGCGATCATTGACCAGGCTTTGGCGCAAAAGTACTGGCCGAACGAAGACCCGTTGGGCAAACGCATCGTGTTTGAAGGCACGCGCGACAATCCGCTTTGGCGCGAAATCGTTGGCATCGTCGGCCACGTCAAACACACCGACCTGGAAGGCGAATCGCGCGCGCAGTATTACATGCCGCACCAGCAACGCCCGCAACCAAACATGGCCTTGGTCATTCGCACGCCGAACGACCCGAACGCACTGGCCAGCTCCGTGCGCGGCATCATCAAATCCGCTGACTCCGACTTGCCGGTGTTTCGCGTCCGCACGATGGATCAATTCGTCGCCGATTCGATGACGCAGCGAAAATTCGCTTTGCTGCTGATTTGCGTTTTCGCCTGTCTGTCGCTGTTGCTGTCGGCGATTGGTTTGTACGGCGTGATGGCGTATTCGGTGACACAGCGAACCCATGAACTCGGTTTGCGAATGGCGCTCGGCGCACAAGCGTCGGATGTGCTGAAACTGGTGGTCAAACAGGGAATGTTGCTGGCCGTGGTCGGCTTAGCGCTCGGTGTGGTCGGCGCAATTTTCCTGAGCCGATTGATGAAGACCATGCTCTTCAATGTCAGCGCCACTGACCCGTTGGTCTTCGTCGGCATCGCGTTGATCCTCGCCGCCGTAGCCTTGCTGGCCTGCTTCGTTCCGGCCCGCCGCGCGACCAAAGTAGACCCGATGGTCGCACTTCGCTACGAGTGAGGCGAAGCAGAATACAGCGGCAACTGTTCAACCTGAGAAATAATTTTGCTCGCACAATAAACTGCTAGCAATCGCTTGAAGACTGTCCGAGATTCATAGCCAATTTCTTTTAACGTGTAATAGAGCAGCGCGGGCAGATATTCAGCAAAAAACTTCGGGAGTTCGGAGTTTTCAGGTTTGCATTGTCCCTGAACAAGCTCGGCTTTGTGTCTGAGCAATTGGATTAGATCAAGGCAGTGCTTGGCGTTTGCATCAAACTTTTTGTTTTTCCAAGCGGCCTTTTTCATCCAACCATTTTCATCCAGCAGTTGGTCTACTAGCGCAATCCATAAGTCTAGCTGCGTGTGGGTATGGTCACTGGCTTTCAGCGATTCGGCGTTTTCAGCCTGACAGTCCATCAAGGCGTAGATGATCTCGATTTCCAATCGCGCAAAATCCTGTAACGCATGGCCGGATTCCTGGAAGGATGGGAAATCAATCAAGAGGGGGTGGTCGGGATGTTCCAGCCAGAGCATAGCGTTTTTCGCGTTCAAGTCTCCGTGTGCGGGAGATAGAATCACTAAGACCGGATTGTCGAAAGCAGGGATATCTGTCGGCTGACCATCTTTTTCAATAAAGCCCCAAATTCGGCTCCGATGTTCATCCCAACTTGGCAATAATCGTGAAACCTTTTCTGCGTCTTTCCCATCAAGAAAACTCAGAATTTGCCCCTTTTCTTTTCCTTTGAGTTGATAGGGCGGCAATGTCGGATATTGCTTTGGCGGGCAGTTTGCCGTCAGCCATAATTGGCGCATATCTCGCTCGGCCTTGTCGTCGGCTAGGCACCACTCTTCACTAAGCCAATTTAGAAAAACGTTGAAGACATCCCTTCGGCTTTCAAGTAAAGACTTTCCAGAAGAAAAATGTTGATGGTGTAATTTGCTTCCTTGTATCTTGCTGCTCAATTCATTTAGGGAGCAGACCAACAGAGTTTCGAGATCAATACTTTTCCCGAATTTTTTATCACCCAAATAGCCGTAGCAAACTGCCGCCCAGTTTTTATAACGTGCAATGTAGGTATCTTGAGGGCTATCTAAGCACAGGTGCAAGGGAGCCAAATGCGATTTGAATTTAGCGATGCCAGTAAGTCCATTAGCGCTTTGGTGCTTTCTTACTTCCTCTTCGAGTTTCCAAAGATTTTCTAGAGGACTGAGTTTAAGAACGTATGACTCCTTTTTCCCGCCCTCTTCTATTTGCAACAGAAAGACTCTGGCACCAGACAGACCTTGCCCTAACTTTTCAATAGTTGTGTTATCGCAGTCAAAGAACCAGCGGGTTAAATGTCTGAGAATCTCTCTGCCCTCATCTGGGTGACGCTGTTCACTCAGGCTCCGTAGTTGCTCGCGCAAAGTGCGATCATCAGAGGTCAACTCCAAGCGAGGCAGAACGATTTGTTGTGGTAAGAAATCAAAGCTTTTCAACCCCGCGATGGTCGTTTCGCGCTGAGCAGGGTTGCCTGAAGCAGGCATTCGCGGGACATAAATACAGTGTGGCGGACGGCTGACTCCTGTCATATCAGGGGGGTGTTTGCCGCTGACCAAACAACCTGACTGAACATAATCTTCAAGCTTGATAAAATAACTGTGTGGAGCCATCCCCTTTTGCATGGAGTCGAGATGAAGATCGTCTGCGACTAGAGCGAGCAGCCAATCATCATTAACCTTTACCTTTTCCATAAGGTTGTAGAAATTTTGGAAGCAGATTGTTTGCAGATGAAAATCATCACGAAGAATTTCTTCCAATAATTGAGACCTTTCCTGGCTGGTGTCGCCGATCAATACTGTCCGGCGTGGGTTGAAGTTGTTTTCACTCATCAACTTTTTCCTCCTCTCCACCAAGCGGCGGCAACTCCGCTTGCTTCCAGCGTTCGCGGAAAGTCTTGCGGTCAAGCTCGGCGGTTTTGGCTGCGGCTGTCAGGTTGTAACGATGCCGGTCGAGCATCTTTCGCAAATAGACTCGGTCGAAGGCTTGAATAAATTGCTTGGTCGCTTCGCGGTAAGGGCGAGTCAGCCAGTCGGCGGGCAACAATCGCGTCAATTCGTTAATCAGTTCTTCAGGCAATTCACCGGTCAGTTTTGGCGCGGATGTCCACGACGTAACTTGGGATGAGATTGCTTCAGGCGGCGGTTCGTGTGGCAACAGATCGTTCATAAGGCCCATTGGCAAATGTTGCGGCCTGATTACTTCGCCTGCACAGGCAATGAGCGCTGATTTGACGACGTTTTGCAGTTCACGGACATTGCCGGGAAATGAATAGCCGCAGAGAATTTTCAGCGTTTCGTCGGCAAACCTCACTTGCCGTTGAGCGCGCATGCGGTCGAGAAAAAAAATGGCCAGATGCTGGATGTCGCCTTTACGTTCTCGTAATGGCGGGATGTAAATCGTCACTTCCCTGATGCGCTGGAATAAATCCAGCCTGAAGTGATTGCGGCTGACTTCTTCAGCCAGATTACGATGTGTGGCGCAGATCAGACGCGCTCTGAAAGGCAATTCCTCCGAGCCGTTCAAGCGAAAAAACTTTCTTTCCTGAATCACTCGCAACAATCTGATTTGCGCTGAATCCGACAGATCGCCGACTTCATCCAGAAAGAGCGTGCCGCCGCCGGCCTGTTCAAAAAAACCTATGTGTTGACGGTCGGCTCCAGTGAATGCGCCGCGCTCGTGGCCGAACAACTGGCTTTCGATCAGGTTTTCGTTGATGGCTGAAATCTGCACAGCCACCAGCGGCTGATCGGCGTTCGCCCCGAAGTCGTGAATCGCCTGGGCGAATAACTCTTTACCCGTGCCAGATTCTCCCAGCAGGAGTATCCGCGAATCTTTGTGCGGAATGACTTTCGCCAACTCTCGCAAAGCCGCCACCAGGCTGGCCGATTCTCCGCGGATCGTTTCGCGCAACCGCGCAATCAAAGGAGAACCGGCGTCCGCCGCTGCCAACAATTCGCGCCAACAAGCCTTAACCGCCTCAGCTTCCAGCGGTTTTTGCAGCACGTCCTTTGCGCCCAACCTGATCGCGCGTCCGGCCAATTCAGCCGTGAACTCTTCAAACATCACCACGACCGGCGTTTCAGGCCAGCGCAGCCGAAAGAGCGCCAATGTTTCGGCAAAGCTCAGATCGGTCAATTCCCATAACAGGAAGACGGCCGCTGCTCTTGTGATGCTGGTCTCTACTAATGGCTTAGCTGCCTCGCCGTTCGGACAAACTTCGACCTCAGCGCCTTCTTCGCCTAACCACCCGCGAACCATCGCCGCATCTTTAGCCGAACTGTCCACGACCAGAATTTTAAACATCCTGCGCCAGAGTTACCCGGTAAGTAATCAGATTGCCATCTTCGAGCGGCTGGACAATCAACCGCCCGCCTCCCCGCAAAGCAATGTGCTGCACCACCGACAATCCCCAAGCCCGCCATTGCCCGTCACGTGGAGCAATGTTGTCGCCGCTGTTTATCTGTTTAGCCATACCCGGAGAAATCGGTTTGAAATTGTCGGTAAAGGCAATCTCGGCCATACCATCGTCAATCCTTACCTCTACCTTGACGACCCAGGGTTTTGAATAGTCACTTTCCGCCACCTCATTTAACCCACTGACCAGAAGCTCATTCAGGATCATCGGTGCATTATTCTGAACGGAATCCTTAAATGACAGAATACGTGTTTGATGATCGCCAGCCGGTTCGAGTCTTACGGCCAAACAGGGATGTAATCTTTCGGCCAACTGTTTCAATTCATCTTCAACAATTACGGTTGCTGGAGCAAAATCCGCGACCTTGAATGGAGACTGAATCTGCTTCCACTCTTCCCGTGCATCCTTGATCGAATCTTCAACTGTCATCAGGTGGCGAATCAGGGGAGAAGGCAGTTCACCAGTACTTGCGACGTTGAGTTGTTTGAACAATTGGCTACGGATTTCATCTGTTTCGTGACGCACAGATTGAGCCAGTCTGGAAAAACATGAGCCAAGCCGATAACTGAGTCCTTTGTCTGCGTACAAAGCCAACTTGCTCAAGCTGGCTTTCATAATTTCGTTGACGGTTTTCCGGCAATGTTTTACGCGCACTTCTTTCCATACTTTCAGTGTTCGGTTTAGTAATTCGTCTTTGCTGTATGGTTTGGCAATGAAATCATCTGCGGCTAGCAGCACATAACGATCCAAATCCTCAAAGACCGAAATCACTGTTATTCCCCTGGCTGCATCTTCCCCTCTGGCAAGTTTTAGTAAATCTACTCCCACATCTGGTTTATCATTCTCACCAGGATTTTCCGGCAAGCCAAGATCAAGCAGCAGAATGTCAAAGGGTTTTTTCTCATTTGCTGCTTGTGCCAATCGCCGCCGGGCTGTGGCGGCACAGTTGGCAAAGTAGATTTCGATTCCATCTAACCCCAATTCTTCCTGCTTTGTTTTGCCTAGTTCCACAAGTATATGTTTGATTGCTTCTGCCTGATAATCCTGGTCTTCGACAACCAACGTCCGCAGTTTCATATACGTTCTCCTTGTTGAGCGGAGGGTAGGGTGACAATCACTGTTGTTCCCTTTCCAAGTTCGCTTTCAATCTTCAAATCGCCATCCTGAGCGCGGATGAGCAGCAACGAAACCAAAACACCTAATCCCGTACTCCCACGTGTGGAGACAAAGCCGGATAATGCGGCTTCAATTTGCTCTTTACTCATTCCAACACCGGTGTCTTCAAATGTAATGCGTACTATTGTTCTGTCAATGCTTAAAGTCGCACTGACATCCAACCGTCCACCACTGGGCATGGCCTTCATCGCATTATGAATGATGTTGCGGAAGGCTTCTATAATCAATCCATGGTCAACCAAAACTGCTATACCATCTGGTAAAGGTGGCTGAATGCTGACTGAGGATGAATGATGCTGAATATCCGCTTCCAATGTTGCCTCAGCCAACAGAGCTTCCAGACTGTAAGGGCCAAGATTAATTTCCTTCATCTGACGTGCAATGTACATTGGACGTTTGATTGTCTCAGATGCTGAATTAATCAACCTGAACAACTCGGAGAGCCTCTGTTTCCTATCGCTTTCCGATTTGGCGCTCTCAATAAGAATTGAGAGCGCACGGATTGTCTGAGTCAAATTAATCAAGCGGTGCGAGGTCTGAAAAACCATTGCGCCCATTGCCTGCACCGCCAGCCGCCCTTTCTCAGCCTGAACCTCGGCTTCAGCCTTCCTTTCCAGACTCTTTTGTTGCTGATAGACAATGGCTATCTTTTGGGCAAGTTTTTCCAATTGTTCGGCGTAATACGGGGCAACTAGGCTGGATTGCCTACCGGTTTTTCTAAACCGTAAATCCAAAACTCCAATGATATTTTCGCCATTCCTCAAGGGTAGGGCTACCCGCTTAACCAAGCCTTCCAGTTTGGCGGTTTCTGGGTTTTTCAATTCTTCGGCAGAAAGACTGACTATTCTCTGTTTCTGAATCTCCCTTTTTTGCGCTGCCTTAACAACCATTTCATCTGGTTTCAAGGCCGTCTTAGTCATTTTCTTGTCCGGCCAACTAGCGAGGGGGCGTAAGCCAGATTTATTAGATGGCGCGAAAAAAATAACTTGTTCTGCTTCGTATGACTCGAACGTTTGGCGGCACAATCTTTCTTCAAGCGAAATGTGGCAGTTATTTTTTTCTAGAACTTCGCGCACTGCTTCATGACGTTCAATTTCTTTTTTGAACCAATCCATTCGCAGATTGTAGAGCAGAGCACTAAGCATGGATGAAATCGTATCCGCCGCCTCTTGCAAGATATACGAATCAGTGGTTGTAAAACCGCTAACTCTGCCAGGCTGGCTAGAATCAATTCGACGGTAGAGCGTCAGCACACCAATAGAGCTTTGTTTCAGACGCAGAGGAAGCCCAATTGCCTCTACCGTGAAGTTTTCAGATAACGGTAAGCCAAAGATACGGGCTTCGTAATCTTTGTCTACTTCTATATTATTTTGTTTTTTATAGGTGAACATGTCAGGCACATATTGTGGAGACTCTCCGAGTGCTACCTTACCTGTCCACCTCTCATTTTCTTTATACCCTGCTGCATCAACCCATCCTCCATCAGCCCAACCGTATTGCGCTCGCAATACAAATCTTTCGGCTTCTTTGTCTAAGATGAAAAGTGAGGCGATATCGGCGTTTGCTGCTGTACGGAAATGCTCAATGGTTTCGCGAATCGTGACATCTGGTTGTTCGACAAGGTTCTCATTGCGTACAAAATCCGAACTGATGTCGAGTAGAAATCTACGATCCTGTTGAATCTTGAAATGTCCGATCAGGTAACTGACGCGCTGCGCTAATGCCTGCAAAGCGTTCACTCGCGGGCGAGTAAAATGCCAAGCACAATTAGAGACCAAACTGATAGTGCCTATTGCGTCTTCTGTGTCGCCCCTGATCGGCACATTGGCGAATGAGTGTTCTTTTTTTAACGCGGAGAATGCATTGGGATGATTTTTATATTCTTTGAGTGCCCATTGCTGCCAAGGATGCGCTTCTGAATTGTTTACCACTACCTCTTTCTGTTTTGTGAGTGCCTCTGCGGTAGGAGAGTTGCTGTCAAGTGCAGTTCTGCGGCGAAGCACTTTGAAAGCTTCGTAATAATCACCCGTGCCAGCAACCATCTCGAGCACACCTTCATTATTCAATAGGCGTATGTGACTGGCATCGGCCTTGAAGAGTGCGGCCGCTTGCGTAATGTAAACAAGAAGAGCTTTGTGCAGATTATCAGCATGCAAGCTTTCAATTAGAACTTTGTCGAGTCCTCGGACCAAATCCGCTTCTTCGCGGTTAAGGACACGCAGAATATAAGCGTTTATCACTGCTCCTAAAGAACTCAGTATATGTTCTTCTGCGATATTTACTTTATCCGGCTTGACGTCAGATGACCTACGGCGCAAATCCCCGATATCAATTTGTAATTCAGCAATCAGATTTTTTTCGCGCCCAAGAAGCGGGAAGATGTATTGGCTGATAATACCTGATTTTTTGACGGCCACCGGGTCACAATTTTCATTTTTGCTAGAATCCAGAATAACTCTGGGCTGTTTTTCTCGCCCTGTTATGGCAAGAATGTCGTGCCCATCCGACAGGCGTTTCGTAATTTCCCTGATCTTTTCAAATCGGGAACCGATAGCGCTGACAGCGACCACCCAGTCCCGGTCATTGTCATTCATTACCATCGAAAGCATGGCACCTGGGAAGCCAGTATTAAAGACTACTTTAAGTACTTCTTCGCGTGCCTGCTCTAACGTAGATACGCCAGTCAACGAGGCGGCAGTCTCAGAGATTGCTTTGAAACCAGTGTAGGCCGGAGTGCGTTCGCGCATCTCATCACTGACGCATAAGGTGGCAAGACACCAATTCCCAAAAAGAATACGACCGGATTCGTCAACACCCGCTTCTCCATCAAAGAAGCCGCCGAAGTAAACATCGCGATTTTCAATTTCAGTGACGCGCTTTCTAAGTTCCTTTTCCGCATCTGCGACAAATCCATCGAAATTGAGCCCGGCGCGGCGTCTGGCCGTGCAATGAATGCCGAAGCATCCTGCAGGTTTTTCTATTGACCAACGGGTCAATGAATCCTTCAGCGCATCCTTGGCTTCTCTCCGTATTTGATTCGGATCAGTCTTTTCATCGAGCTTTCTGAATTGGGTTTTTTCCTCGGTTCTGCGAAGCAACCGAACGGCTTTGCCGTCAGCTAATTCAGCGACAGTCACAAGTGGGTCGTGATCTAAGGATAATTCACCTAAGACAGCGTATTGTTCGGGTTCGCTCAGATTCAACATATCGGCAGGGCGGGCATTTTGCTCGATTTCGACAATTGTGCGATGGTCAGGACCAAGAGTTTTGACGCGCAGGTCAATGTCGGTTTGGGAAAGACCGTGACCGAAGCTGGAACAGAATGGCGCGTTAGTGTTGATGTGGGCGGCCACCAACTCATCCCGGTATACCTTATCAGCAACATACTGGAAGCTTGGGCGCGAAGAAACTCCACCGATAATCGAAACGCGAGATAGCGCCTTTTCTCGAATCAAGCCATGCAACTCCGGGGCGAGGTACGGCACGCTATTGTCATGCCGTCCAAGATTTGGGAAAAAGGTCAGAAGCAGACGATCAGTCAGCGGCTTCTGCATATTGCTCTCTAAATTGGCGAGGTTCAGATTCAGTTTGTTAAGCAAATTGTCTAATGCTGCTTCAGGCTGAGACAGAACGTTTGGGGTGACTCGGACATCAGCTTCGATCAAACGGGAGGCAAGACAGATCAGTAGTGCGCCTCGTTCGTGAACTTCTCGATTGAAAAATACTGCGTCAACTGAGCAGCCGATGAGTGAGGCATCTTCTAGTTCTTTTAGTTCTTTTATCTCGTTGGCAAAGAAGCGGCTTTTGTAGTCCGAGACAGTCTTATGAATGCTGGCGAGCAGTTCCTTGGCTTCGCCTTCTTTTTGATAAGCTGGTGATGTGAGCAGGATGAGCAGGCGTGGCGGGAATTGCTCCGGGTTACCGGTTGCTTCGAGTTGATACAGGCATTTGTTTGCCATTTCGACGCCGTCGGCGGTTGGCGTCGCTCCGCGTTCGGCGATGCCGCCGCAGAGGAATGCTACGTAATTCAACATGCTGTGGACTCCTTAAAGTCTCGAAACGGTCTTCGGGGCCGGAAGTGGAGCGGTCTGTGCCGGTGTCGAGATTGATTAACGGTGACAGGCCGAGCAGGTCTGGTGCCAGATTCCCGCAATTGTGGGGAAGAATGCCGCTGTTCGGCTGAAGTGATTGATCATCCAGACACTTAGCGGTTGCGGCGGCGACAAGTTATGTAAGCAGGCTTAACCCCCGGTTCCGATTGCAATCAACATTGCATAGAAGAGTTTACTCGTTGTGGGGAAACGATTGGCCGATGCTGAGACGCCGATTCCCCAACCGGAAAGGCTGTCGTCAAGGATTGTGTGTGAAGAGTCCATAAATGAAAAAAGTTATGCCTGACTGAAGTTGCTTCAGTCAGGCTGACAGTTGGACTGAATACTATTCCCAATAGTATTCGTCTCGGCGATCAAGCAGTCCCAGTATGAATGTGGCTCCTTCAATTATCAGGGCGACGATCCAACAGACGATAGGGAAGGTTTCTTTTCTTCCGGTGGCAGAAAAAAATCCGAAGAAGCTATGGGTTTCTTTCTGACCGCTTGACTCTGTGATTGCTGTTTGCTGTGGGGGCTGGATTTGCTCAGCAGAGTTTGGTGCGCTTAACTGAGTTTCGCTTTTGACTCCCAGAGCGGTATGCCCGAAGCCGTAAAGTCCAAAAGGCATCAGCAGCAGCAGGACGCCAGTCAGAATCGCATAGGCAAAAAAATTGTTGGGTTGGTCATCTTCATATCGTTGGCGGCGGAGCAGGAGATAGAGTTTGAAACCGTATACCGGAACCGCGATCAGCAGGCAAAAGAAAAATGACAAACCCAGTACCAGGCATAGTCCGTTGGCAGTCAGCGAAATACCGAATACTGAAATCAGTGTCATTGGCAAAGCGTTCTCGCCTGACCTGTGTGGTTCGCGGTAATAAACCAGTGGCGTCGGGTGGTAATGCATTGGATGTCGCCGTCTCATTTCTCCTCCTTTCTTCTGCGCGTGCGATGCGGTCGCGCGCGCAGAAGATAAACCTGAATGTTGTTGGTTTGGTTTTATAGATTTGCGTCTCAATAGACACGCCAATTCGAAGAGCAAGCACCATGCCAAAACATGTTCAACCTGCAATGATTCCGCCAAGTTGAAAGAGCACATCGAGTTGTCGTTTTTTTTCAGAATTTCAGCGTTGAAGCTTCACCGTAAGCATTGGGGAATGCATTGTCTGAAGCGGGGAGAAAACTCTCAAATTTTGGTAAAGAGTTTTCAGGCATCATGGTTGCCGACTTGGATTGGCGAAAGGTTGATGGTACTTTTCGCCATCGTTCATAGATCATCTCTATTTCAACTAAAGACAATCAGGAGAATTTGATTCGTTATGTCTATTGCTGATGCGCCCGCGATTGCTGCGCTGAATCCGCCTCGCCGAGTTTTGCTCGGTCCGGGTCCGAGTCCTGTGGATGACCGTGTGTTGCGTTCGATGGCTGCGCCGCTGATGGGACACCTCGACCCGCTGTTTGTTCGCACGATGGACGAAGTGCAGGAGTTGTTGCGCTACGTGTTTGAAACCAACAACCGGCTGACGATGCCGATTTCCGGCACGGGTAGCGCCGGGATGGAAGCCGCCGTCGCCAATCTGCTGGAACCCGGCGAAGAAATCGTCATTTGCATCAACGGCTATTTCGGCGAACGCATGCACGAAATGGCTCTGCGCGTCGGAGCCAAACCCGTTCGCGTTGAATGCGAATGGGGCGGGCCGGTTGACCTGGAAAAGACTCGCAAAGCCTGGCGCGATTCCAGCGCGAAGGTTTTGTTCGCCGTTCACGCGGAGACTTCGACCGGCGTGTTGCAATCGCTTGAACCGTTGCGAGAAATCGCCGACGAACGCGACGGCTTTTTGATGGTGGACGCCGTCACCAGCATCGGCGCGCATTCCATCGGCATTGATCGCAATCGGATTGACGCTTGTTACGCCGGAACTCAAAAAGCGTTGTCGTGCCCGCCGGGCTTGGCTCCGGTGACGTTCAGCGACAGAGCCGTCGCCAAAATCAAAGCGCGAACGACTCCGGTGGGCAGTTGGTATCTGGACACGAATTTGTTGACGGCGTATTGGGCGGACGCTTCTGGCGGAACCGGAGGCGGCGCACGCGCGTACCACCACACGGCTCCGATCAGTATGAATTACGCGCTGCACGAAGCTTTGCGAATCGTCGCCGAAGAAGGCCTGGAAGCTCGCGCCAAACGCCATCAGCGAAATCATCGCGCTTTGGTCGCCGGCGTCGAAGCGATGGGGTTGGCGATGGCTGTCGCGCCGGAACATCGCTTGTGGACTTTGAACGCAGTTTCTATCCCTGAAGGCGTGGACGACATGAAAGTCCGCTCGCGGCTGCTCAACGAATTCAACATCGAAGTCGGCGGCGGCTTGGGCATTTTCAAAGGCAAAGTCTGGCGCGTAGGTTTGATGGGAGCGGGCAGCACCGAAAACAACGTGCTGTTGCTGTTGGGCGCGTTGGAAAAATGTTTGAAGGATGAAGGCTACAGGCCGAAAGATTCCGGCGTCAGCGCGGCGGCGGCTTTTTACGCGGCAAATTGAGTCGTGACAGGTTCCTTCCACGAAGTGACACGAAGAAACACGAAGATGAAAACAACTTCGTGATGCTTCGTGTGGCTTCGTGGATAATGTCTTTTGCGGAGAGAGCAAATGTTTTGTCCACGTTGCGGATCAGCGAATAACGAAACCATCAAGTATTGTCGTCAATGCGGATTGCCATTGGCGCAAGTCGGCAACTTTGTCTCCACCGGAGGCACGGGCGCGCTGGTCAGTTCGCCCCAAATAAACACGATGAATACGGTTCAGCAACAGCCGCCTGTCCCGATTCAACTTGCCGAGACGTCGGAAATGCTGGCGTTGAAGCAGAAACGAATCCTGACCATTATGGCGATGATCCTGTTGCCAATCCTTTTGGCAATTGTCGGCGAAGAGATGGCCAACGCGGGCGAAGTTTTCGCGGCGACGTTTTTGTTGATTCCGCTGGGCGTGACCTGGGCTGTATATCATTACAAAACCCAGTTGCGCCGGTTGCAGGAAAAACAGTTGCAACAACATTTCGCGGTTCAGCAGCCGATGTATCAGCAACCGCCCCAAGCCGCGCCGATGCCGCAACCGATGTTTCAGGGGCAGTTGTCTCCGCCGCCGACCAATCCGCTGAACGTCGCCAACTCCGCGCCGAACAGTGTTGTCGAAGAAGAGACACGGAAATTTCACTCTAACCAATAGCCGGCCAATAGCTGGCCAATAGCCGCCCAATAGCCGAGAGGATTGCCGAGCATGTTTTGTCCACGTTGCGGATCGCCAAACCCTGACACCACCAAGTTTTGCCGCCAGTGCGGACTCGGACTGCAACAAGTCACGGGTTATGTTGCCAGCGGAGGAACAGCTCCGCTTCAACCGCCGCAAATGCCGTCCCAAAATTTTATTTCCAACGCGACAGACGGAATGACTCCCAAACAGCAATTGATTCTGTTGATTATGTTGATGGCCATGTCACCAGCGATTTTTGGCGTTCTTGGATTGGGATCGTTGTCAGGTATCAGCGCAGTATTGATGCCAATCGGGATTGTTTTTGCTGTCATGCGATACAGCGCCCAAAAGCGCAAAATTCAGCAAATGATGATGGCTCAGCCGATGCATGTTCCGATGCAGCAGGCGATGCCACCGCAAATGCCTCCCGTGGCGCCGTATGGTTTACCGCAACCTGCTCCACAGCCTGTCCAACAGCCTCAACCGGTTTTTTCGCAACCTTCGCCATCGCCGACCAATCCGATCAAACCGCCTGCCAGTGTGACTGAAGATGAAACGAAACGGTTTCAATGATGCCCGCCGCAAACGTTCAAGCTTTCAATCCCAGTCCCAAAACTTCGCGGCAGTATTTGATGCTGCGTTCCAGTTCGGCCTTTTGGAATTCCTGTTCGGCCAGTTTGCGGTCTTTGTCCGCCGCGGGGCGGAACGGCGCGATAGGCTTTCCGGCTTTGGCCATCGTAGTGAAGCCGAGAAACTCTTTGGCGCGAATGTCGCCGTAATCTTTCCAGAACTCTTCCTGTTTGAATGGATAAGGCCGAATCGCGCCGGAGATGATTTCCAGTTGCACCGCGACGCCGGGGCAGAGTTCGGCAAAACGGTCAAAGTATTTTTGCCAATCCACCTGACCTTCACCCATTGCCGTCCAGCCAGCGTTTGCGCCTTCCGCAGTTTCCCAAATCATAGAATCTCGAATTCCAGTTGTAGCGGCGTATGGCCCCAAAACTTCCAGATTCCGCATCGGGTCTTCCAGCGTCCAGGTGGCGTTGCCGGAATCCAGCGTCGCGCCGACAAAATCTTTGCCGCACTCTTCGATCAAATTCGCCAATTGCCAGGCCTGCATGTCTCCGGCGTGATTTTCGATGGCGATTTTGACCCCGGCATCAATGGCTTGCGAGCGAACGGCTTTGCAAACTTTGATCGTGTCTTTCCACCGAGCGGGCAATCCGCCGGGCAATTTGCGGTCGTCGGCTGTGCCTTGATAACAGCGAGCGACTTTCGAGCCGAGCGTCTTTGCCACGCGAATCGTCAGCAGCAAATGCTCTTCGGCTGTGCCGAATCGCGGGCTGAAGGATTTTGCCGAAGGACAAATGCTTCCAGTTCCAGCTTGCAGTTCGATGCCCAGATCGTCGGCTTTCTTCTTCAAGTCCTTCAGATACTTTTCGTCGTGGCTTTCGTAAACGTCCAGATCGGAAAACAGCACCGTGTCCACTTTCAACTTGGCGGCGTAATCCAACAGTTGCGGCGCTTTCCAGCCGAAAGCACGAATCGAAAAGTTGTCGAAGCCGAGTTTGATGTTGCGACGTTTGGATTGCGAATTGGCCAGCCTGGGAACCTCTATGGTTGCGGCGGCAGTCGTCGCTGCCAGCGACTGAATGAATTGACGGCGTGAACTCATGGAATCCTCAAGATTGAAATGGATTGGTTTTGCGGAAACGCGGTTATGACACGGAGTTGCTTGATCTGTCCAGATTGAGCCGCTGGCTGAAGACGCAAACTGACAGTTCGCGCAACTTTGTGGTAAACATCCGGCTATGCCTGAATTACCTGAAGTTGAAATGGTCGCGCGGCATTTGCGAGGACTGATTGCCGGGCGAACCATCGCCAAAGCTCAATTGCTGCGCGCGAAGCTCGCGCCGGAAAACACGCCGCGCCAGTTTGCCGCCTGCTTGAAAGGAGCGCGCGTCGAAGAAGTCACGCGGCGCGGCAAACACATTCTGGCGCATCTTTCCAACGGGCGAACCTGGATTACTCACCTGAGAATGACCGGGCGATTCGTTCACGTGGACGCCGACGAAGCTCCGCCGCCGCACACGCACGCCGCGCTCTGGTTGGACAATGGGCGCAAGCTGCTGTTTGCCGATCAGCGACATTTCGGAATGATGCTGGTGGTCAAAACTTCTGAACTGGATTCAGTTTCGCATCTGAGCAAACTCGCGCCGGAACCGTTCGATGCTGCGTTCAACGCCGAATATCTTCACGAAACGCTTCAGCGCAGCAAGCAGGCGATCAAGCTGTTTTTGCTGGATCAAACCAAAGTCGTCGGGTTGGGCAACATTTACGCCGCCGAAGCTTTGCACCGAGCGAAGATCAATCCGCAACTTTCGGCGAACAAACTTTCGCGGTCGCGCGCCGAAACCCTTCACGCGGAAATCGTCGCCGTGCTGAGTGAAGCCATCGAAGCAGGCAGCACGCTCGAAACCGATCCGCGCGAGGTTTATGGCCGTTACGGCGATGGCGTTTACGAAGACAGTTGGCAGGTTTACGAACGCGAAGGGCAGCCATGTTTGACCTGCGGAACGGCGATTCAGCGGCTGGCGCAAGGCGGACGTTCGACGTACTTCTGCCCGCGTTGCCAGAGATGAGGTAGAATCACATCGAATTTTCAACCTGCGAAAGGGGAACCGTTATGTCAGCTTTGCCAGAACTGAAATACTCAATCAGTGAGTACATAGAGATTTTGAAAAAGTCAGATTGCAGGCTTGAGTACTTCGATGGCGAGATCGTTGCGATGTCTGGCGGCAAGCTGCCTCACACCAGAGCCACGCAAAACATCCCACATTTTTTGGACAATCTTTTGGGGGCCAGCGATTGCGAGGTCTTCAACGTAGAAATGCCGATCAAAACCGATTTGTGGCCGCCTTTTCGCTACCCTGACGCCAGCGTCGCTTGCGGCGAGGCCAGATTTGAAGATATGCAGGGAATTGACGTGTTGCTCAATCCTGTGTTGATTGTCGAGGTGTTGTCTCCTTCGACTGCTGCCAGCGATCAAGATAGAAAGTTTTTGGCTTATCAGGCAATCGAAAGTTTCAAAGAGTATCTGCTCGTTTCGCAGACTTACCCTCAAGTCACGCAGTATGTTCGTCAGCCAAACGGAAAATGGCTGCGTTCTGACATCATCGGAATGGACAGCGTTGTGACGTTGGAATCGGTTGGAGTTGCACTGTCTTTCAAGGAAATTTACAGAAGAGTGAAGTTTCCGCCTTCTGAAGTTTCAGGATAAAAGGTCTTCACGTATGATTGCGCTCGTTCAAGCGGTGGGAACAAATTCAGAACAAAACTTTCGAGGCGTTCGTCAATTGCAGGCATGAAAAATCGCCCCTCTTCGCATTTGCTGTTGCTGGTTTTGCTGGTGGTGTTGGACGCGCTGGCGTATCTGGCTATTTACCGAGCCGGAATTGCGCGCGGGTTTTCGCCATCGGTGTTGCTGGCTTGTCGAGACCTGGCGCTGTTTCTGCCGATCTTTTTCGTCTTCATCTGGATGGCGCGGCGGCACAAATACGCGGGCGATTTGACGCTGTTCACCGTCGCCATTTTGCTCTTCAGCGTGGGGCAGTTCACGCAATACCGGTTGTTCACCGACCCGGAATACGCCGCCGGAAATCGCGCCGAAGTCCGACAGGCTCGGCTGGCCAAAGCCCGCGTTCAGCAATACAAAAACATCAATCAGTTTTACGACGCCGAAAAGAAAAAAGCCTTGTTCGGCGACCCGAACTTTTCGTTGCAAACCGGGACGCCCGCCGACACCAACGCGCCGCAGTATTGGACGCTCAGCCGAATTTTTACTTCGACTTCTTCGTTGATTCCGTTGATGGCCTTTGTCGGTTTTGCGCTGGCGTTCGCTTTCATACGCCGCGATGACATTTTGCTGCTGTTGCAGCGAAACAGCTTTTTGATTGGATTGCTGACGACGTTGCCGTTCGTCTTCATCGCCATTTTTCTTTCTGAACGCGGCAAATCGCTGGGCAACACGACGCCGTGGGAGCCGGTGAAGATCACATTCCTGCTCAGTTACGCCGGGATTTTGGCCGATCACTATCGCAATCTGTCGCGGACGCATTGGGGCATTCCGCCGTGGCGATTTGTGTTGCCGTTTTTGCTGGTTGCCGCGTTGCCGATTGTTCCGTTTTTTGCGTTGCAGGATTTCGGGCAGATGCTGGTCTTTCTTGGGGCTTACATCACGCTTTACGTTGTCGCCGTTCGCCGATTGCCGCAAGTGACAATCGCCATCGGTTTGATGGCGGCGCTGTTGGCGGTTTCGATTTTTGCCGCAGGTATTTACAACACGGTCGTCAATGTTTTTACCGACGGCGCTGAAGTCGGCACGGTTCAGCGGGTCAAAAACATCGTCAGCGAAGGCGTGCCGGATCGCATCAAGCAGCGATTTTATCTGTGGCGATACGGCGGACTTGCTCCCGACACCGAAGAACATGAATGGTGGGCGAAAGAAGCTCCGCGCGTGCCCGGCAACACCGACGAAGAAAAGTGGTACAACAAATACGCTTTTCAACCTTCGCAGGCGTTGTTTGGTATCAGCGATGGGCGCGTGCTGGGCGCAGGGCTGGGCAAAGGATTTCCCGAAACCGTGCCGATTGCCGATTCGGATTTCATTTACGCCGTTGTCGCCGAAGAGATGGGAATTGTCGGCGGGGCTATCATCATTTTTGCCTTCATCATCGTCGTCGTCGCCGGAATGCGAACCGCCATCGAG
The DNA here is from genome assembly GCA_033763255.1 of Acidobacteriota bacterium. Classification (GTDB taxonomy): domain Bacteria; phylum Acidobacteriota; class Blastocatellia; order RBC074; family RBC074; genus RBC074. The sequence goes on from JANRKX010000001.1 coordinate 31,733, forward strand.
GCCCGCGATATGTTCACCAAACTGATTGCCGCCGGCATCACAGCGTTTCTGGGCTTCCAGGCCATCGTCAACATAGGTGGCGTGTTGAGAATGTTGCCGATGACCGGAATCACGCTACCGTTTGTCAGTCACGGTGGCTGGTCGCTGATTACCAGCTTTTTTATGTTGGGTATGCTGATGGCGATTTCGCATAGAAATAACGTAGACAGTAGACAGTAGGTTAGTGGGCGAGTTTTTGCGGGAGGGATATATGGAGGAAGGTAAGGAAGCGAGGTCTAAGAATTTTCAAGATGTTGAAACATGGAAGAAGGCTCATCAGTGGGTGCTTGGGATTTACAAGCTGACCGAGTGTTTTCCGAAGCACGAATTGTTTGGGTTGACTTCGCAATTGAGGCGGGCGGCTGTTTCGGTTCCGGCAAACATCGCCGAAGAATTCAAACGACAAGGCAAAGGTGACAAAATTCGATTTTACAACATTGCTCAAGCTTCGCTGGAAGAATGCCGCTACTACCTGATTCTGTCGCAGGATTTGAATTACGCCGAAACCGCTGAACTGGCTGACAAGCTTGATGAAGTCAGTCGAATGCTTGATTCGTACATCGCCGCAATCGCTGTATCGAAATCAAAATAACGCAACGAAAACCACTGGCAATTATGACAATCACACGAAACCGCAACCGTCTGAAGACTCTACTGTCTACTGTCTACTGTCTACTGTCTACTCCGAGAAAATGAAACTTATAGTTGGACAAATCACAGACAAAGGTTTGAAGCGCCAGGCAAACGAAGACAATCTGCTGGCGTTGCCCAGTCGAGGTGTGTTTATTGTCGCCGATGGCGTAGGCGGTCGGCGCGGAGGCCAAACCGCCAGCCGCACGGTCGCCGAAGTGTTTGAAAAAGTCTTCACCGGGCCGCAGCCGCTTTCCAGCAGCGATTTGCCGATGGAGGATTTGCGGCGACTCGTTCATGAAACGATTGATCTCTGTAATCAAAAAATCTACACCGAATCAGAGATGAACCAGGAATTGGATGGAATGGCGACGACTTTGGCGATGGCGGCGGTCAGAGACAATCGCGCGATTATCGCGCACGTGGGCGACAGTCGCGTTTATCGCTGCGATGCTCGCGGAATTGTGCGATTGACCGAAGATCACAGCGAAGTCAACGAAGCGGTTCGGTTGGGAATGCTGACTGCTGAACAAGCCGAAACGCATCCGCGCCGAAACGTCATCAGCCGAGCCATCGGAGCGGATTCCGATGTCGAACCGGAAATCATCGAAATCGAAGTGGATGAAACGACGACGTTGCTGTTGTGCAGCGACGGCATCACGCGCCACATCCGCGATGAACAGTTGGAGCGATTGCTGAGAAGCGGCCATCATCCGCAATCCGTTTGCGACACGATGAAACAGCTTTGTTACGAAGCAGGAGCGGAAGATAACCTGACCGCCATCATCGTGGATTTCGGCGAACGTGGTTACGTTGACGAACAAACTCGCCCGGCGATTCGCTCGACGCCTGTTGCGCCCGGCAACGACAGGCCAAGAAAGTTCGCCGAAATCGCTTTGGTTGAACCGCAACCCGCGCCAGAACAGATTGTCGAAGCTCTGCCGGAAATTGAGCCGCAGGCGTTTGACGAAGTTTCTGCCGAACTGCCCGTTGCCGAAACTCCGCGAATTGAAGCAAAAGCTTCACCGGTGGCAACCAACCCGGTTGCGACAGAACCGCCGCCGATTCCGCAGCGGAAACGAACTCAGCGAGAGTCGAACACAATGCCGACGAATGAAGTCGAGCAGAAAGTCGAGATGTCAAAATTTATGAGAATGAGTGTTTTGATCGTCACTTTGTTGGCCGGATTTATTCTGGGCGGATTGTTCGGAGGGCCTTTGCAGCAGGTGGTCAACCGAGCGGGCGGCCCGTTGGCCGAAGAGCAGCCGCGCGTGTTGCGCTGGACGCCGCGCGATGCAGGCGTTGCTTCGGCGTTTGCGCTGCTGAACGAAGGGCGCATTGAAGATTCGCGCGGGCAACTCAACGACATCATGGCGCGTGACCCAAACAATGCTGAAGCTCATTTCTGTTTTGGTCGCCTGTATTTCGCCGAAAAGAAATTCGAGGAAGCCATCAATCATTTCAAACAAGCCGCCAGCAATAACCAGGATTTGGACGAAGGTTGGGTGTTCATTGCGATGGCCTATTTACAAATCGGTCAGGCGCGAAATGCCGCCGATAGCTTGCAGAAATTGATGACGCCGAGTGGCGCTTCTTCGCCGGGAGCGAGTACCGCACCGGCTGCGAACGCCTCGCCGACTCCGACGGCGAAAGCGGTTGGTTAATTCCGGTTGGGCGACCTGGTGACGCGGCGATCGGGCGAAACTGTTTCGATAGGTTTTCCTTGTCTCCCAGTCTCTGGGTCTCCCAGTCTCTCAGTCGCAGTTATGCCTGATTTGAAACTGGAACATAGTTTGGTGGATGGCCGCTACGAAGTGTACGAGCGGTTGACGCGCGGCAGCTACGCTGAGATTTTCGTGGCTTATGACCGCGCGGCCAGCCGTGCTCCGGTCGTCATCAAAGCTCTGAACACCAGTTTGCAAGGCACGCCCGATCCCGATCTGGAACGCACGCTGGTTGAAAATTTCCAGAACGAAGCCGTCGCGCTTGACGCTGTTCGGCATCCGCATGTGATTTTACGACTTGGGCATGGCACGGCGGCGGATTTGCGCGAAGTTCCGTTTCATTATCTAGTCATTGAATACATGCCCGGCGGAGATTTGCTGGAACTCTGCCGCCATCGTCCTGACAAAGCCTTGCCCTTAGATGAAGCCCTGTCTTACTTTCATCAGGTTTGCGAGGCGCTGGCTTTCGCGCACAGCAAGGGCATCATTCACCGCGATCTGAAGCCGAATAACTTTTTGCTCAGCGCCGACAAACGAACACTGAAAGTCGCTGATTTCGGCGTAGCCAAAATCACAAGCGGCGAATCCACGGAAATCACACGAGTCGGCGCGGACGTGTACGCTCCGCCCGAACACAACCCCAACGAAGACACAGGCGAATTGCAAAAACTGACCACTGCGGCAGATGTGTATTCGCTGGCCAAAAGTTTTTACACCGTGGTTTGCGGACGCGCGCCGAATCAGTTTCGCTGCGATCCGATCATGTCTTTGCCGGAAAAGCTGGCGAACAAACCCTGGGGCGACGCGCTGTTAAAAGTTTTGCGGCATGCCACAGCAGACGATCCCAAAGCCAGATATGCGACTGTCGCGGAGTTCTGGCACGAACTGGCGCAAGTCGCCGCGCTGAATCCAACCGTCAAAATCGAAGAGCTTCCCGACGAAGAAACCATCGTCAAACCTCGTCAGAAATTTGATACCGGAGCGTTTCCGACAAAACCCGTGCAACCGGATTTCGATCCGACTCCGGCGACTTCGCAATTGCAGGAAGTCGTTTCGTCCGCTTTGCCGGTCGGAAATATCGAATCCGAAGTTCTCCCAAAAGCTGTCGTTGCCGAAAAGCCATTGCCGCAGCCCAAAGTCGAAGCGCCCAGCCGCAATGATCGTCCCGGCAAAATCTTCATCGAGTTGCAGCCGCAAAAAGCAACGCCGATTCCGCCGATGCCTGCGCCGGTGAAGCAGGCTCCGGTGGTCGCCAAACCGGGACAAGCCAAACCTGCGGCGAAAACTCCGGCCAAACAGCCGCAAAAAATGGCCAGCCGGTTTCCCGAAAAGATTCGCCGTCGCGTGTTCATCGGTTTTATGGGAGCGGCATTCATTGGCTTGCTGGTCAGTGTCTTCAACATTTTCAAAGGCGGACAGATTGGCACGCCGCACGAAATCGAAATAATAACTCCCGCACTTTATGTTCGCAGCGGACCCGGCGACCGATTCAAAGCTTATGGCAAGATCGCTCAGGGCACTCGGCATCGTGTGCTTCAGGAAAACGAACAAGGCTGGATGCAGATTGAAGTCAGCCAATGGATGGAGCGGGAGTTGGATTCACTGGATGTGCGACAAGGCTGGGTTTATGGAAATCCAAATCTCGTTCGTGTAGTCTCGCGCCGTTGGTGGTGAGAGTCTTGGGAACGTCCACGAAGGTCACGAAGCAACACAAAGAGTCTTCAAAATATCTTCGTGCCGCCTCGTGTTCTTCGTGGATGTTTTAGTTTGGAGGAAAGCAATGAAGCTTTGGAGTGAAGTTAAAAAGTGGCTGGATGGCGAAGATGCGATTTCGCAAACGCCGGAAGCCCTGGCTCAATTGAGCGAATGGGACGAATTTTTCGTCAAGATCGCGCGCGAAGTCGAAACCGTCATGAAACGCGAGATGTTTACGCCGCCGGGCGGACAGACGTATTTGCCCGGCGAATACATCATTTACCTGAGCAAGGAAGACGACGCGGTGTGGCAAGGCCGCAAGCGTGAAGGTTTGGAAGAAGGTCTGGCCGTCAGTTTGTCGCAACGCGCTAAGGAAATGGTTGGCGGAAAGTCGCTGAAGACCGACAAAATCGCGCTCAGTTTGAGCATTGACGGCGCGCTGAACAAAGGCAGCGTTCGCGTCCAGGCCGTCTGGGATGACAATTCGCCGAAAACCGAAGTCACCGCTCGCAAACCGAAACCCAAACCTGTCGCAGTCGAACCCGGCAACACAGAACCGCTTAATGACGAAGATGGCGACCGCACTGTGATTCGCCCGCGAGCGCCGCTGTTCACCGTCAACTTTCAACGGCAGGGCGGGGAACCTGAAACTTTCAAATCTTCAAAAGCGAAGATCGAAATCGGTCGCGGCTCCAAAGACTTTCCGGTGGATGTGAAACTTGATGGCGACCAGGAAGTCAGCCGCAAACATGCCATCCTGACCAAACAGGAAGCCTCGTTCAAACTTGAATGTGTTGGCCGCAATGCCATCGAAGTTGATGGCCGCGAAATCCAGCCCGGCGAAAGCGCCGAAGTGCAGGCAGGGCAATCCGTCAAAATCGGCATTTATGAATTGAAGATTGTTTAACGCAAGGAGTAAGTCGGATGAAGTATTACCGCCTATCATCAGTTCGAACCATTTGGCTATTGATTGTTTTGAGCTTGTTTGCTGTGCCTGCGCTGGCGCAGCAGAAAGTCGTGCTCGGCGACCGCCGCGAAGATTTCGGGCAACTGGTCGCTCGGTTATCGGAACGCGCGGGCTATTTCGGCTCTGACAATTTGGTTTCGAACGAGTTGTCCTATCAGCACGTGCTGACCACGCTGTCGAAGATGAACGTTTCGGGCGGAGTGTATTTGGGCGTTGGGCCGGATCAGAACTTCACGTACATCGCGCAGATCAAACCGAAGCTGGCCATTATGCTCGATATTCGCCGCGATGCGTTGTTGCAGCACCTGATGTTCAAATCGCTGTTTATGATGTCGCGCAGCCGCATTGAGTATTTTTCCAACCTCTTTGCGCGGCCTTTGCCCAAAGATTTCAAGAAATGGGGCGACCGTCCGATTCGTGATTTGGTGGATTATTTCGACCGCGTTCCGCTGGATCAAAAACTGGCTGACAAGATCAAAGCCGACATTCACAAACGCATCGAAAGCTTTGGCGTGACGATGAACCAGCGCGATTGGGAAACGCTGGATGAAATTTATCAGGCGTTTTACACCGACTGCATGGAAGTTCGGTACACAATCCGCGACCGTCCGACGGGGCGATTCTTCCCGGCTTACCGCGACATCCTTCTGGAAAAAGATTTGGCAGGGAAACAGCGCAATTACATGGCCAGCGAAGCCACGTTTCAGGTCATCAAGACCATGCACGATCAAAACCGCATCGTTCCCGCCACCGGAGACATTTCCGGCGGCAAGGCGCTGAAATCCATCGGCGATTACCTGAAGGAAATCAACGAAAAGGTTTCAGCGTTTTATGTTTCCAACGTGGAGTTTTATCTGTTCCGGCAGGACACAATGGGCAGGTTTGTCGAAAATCTGAAATCGCTGCCGATTGACGCCAATAGCACGATGATTCGCAGTTATTTCAATTACGCTTATTACACCAACGTCCATCCGCAAACGGTGGACAATCATTTCAGCGTGCAGTTGCTGCAACCGATTCAAGTTTTGATTAAGAGCTTCGATTCCGGCGAAATCAGCGATTATTACCAACTGACGACGCGCGGCAGCGTGGAGTTGATCCATTAGCTTTTCCCACATCGTTGAGTTGACGGAGTGTAGGCTGAGAATACGGAACAAACGGAAATAACTGAAAAGACGGAAAGGGAAATCCAGTTTCCGTTTGTTTCGTTATTTCCGTTTGTTCCGTATTGTTCTGAATGGATTCTGTGCAACGCCATTTCGACGAAGGATCGGCATCAATCTTCAGCCAAAAACTTCTTTGTTTCCGCCAAAAACAAATCCAGTTGATCGTGATGTACCCAGTGGCCTGCGTTCGCCACTTTCACCAGCCGATGGTTTTTAATTGGTCTGGCGCGTCCGTCATTTTCAGGGTCAGGCGCCCAGCTTTCCATTCCCCAGAACAACAACACAGGGCAAGTAATCTGCCCGTAAATGTCCTGGATGTCGGCCAGATTGTGTCCGAAAGGCGGAAACGGTCGCGCGAAGTTGTCGAACTTCCACGCCAGCGATCCGTCCGAATTCCAGTTCGTTCCGTGCAGCGTCAAATGTCGCGCGACTTCGTCGGAAAGATGTGGATTGGCTTCTTTCATGCGACTGACGGCGGCGTCGAGATCGGGATAGCTTCGCGCTTCGCGTTTTTCGATCCTGCGAATTTCTTCGATCCAGCGGCGCATTCGTTTGGACGCCGGTTCGTAGACGCGATGTGTCGGCGGCGGCCCCAGGCCTTCAATCGAAACCAGCTTTTTGACCTTTTCGGGAAACAAGCCGGTGTAGAGCGTCGAAATTACTCCGCCCAGACTGTGGCCGATCAGGTAAATCGGTTCGGTTGTGTTGTTGGTGGTGTTGATGACATCCACCAGGGCCGATAAATCCAGAATGTGTTCGGCGATGGTGTACAGCGCGCCGGGAGCGTGCTGGCTGTTGCCGTGTCCGCGCAAATCGAGCGCGTAGACGTGATAATCGCTGCACAAATCGCGCGCCACCCAATCCCAGTTTCGCGCGTGATCCAATCCGCCGTGAACTAGAATCATCGTCGGTTTGCCCGCCGTGCCCCAGTCCCAGAATTGCAGCTTCAATCGGTGTGAATAAAAGAAATGCGAAATCGGTTCATCTACAGTTTTCAATGCGGGGAAATCCTCCTTCGCTGGTATGCTAGCCCGGCAGTTTCAACACAGTAAAGCCAACCTGAAAATTTATGCGACAACTCATTTTCATTTTGTTGCTGGCCACGCCGATGTTTGCCCAGCAATCGCAAAATCCTTCGCCGATGGTCGAACATACGCGAGCGCATCCGCGATTGAAGCAGGAATCGCCAGCAGGTCGCCGCGAAAAGCTGGAACTCGGCACGTTGTTTTTGCCTGCCAAGCTCAAGTTGAAATCGCCGACTCCGCTGTTCATACACTTTCACGGCGGAACCTGGCTGCCCGAAGTCGCCGCCGCGAAAGTCGGCAAAACCGCCGCCGTCTCGATTCAAATCGGAGCCGGTTCGTCGGCCTATGCTCGCCCGTTTGCGGATGCTCAGTTGTTTGCTCGGTTGATTGCCGAATCTGAAAGTAAAGCTGGCGTGAAGTTTTCGCCGATCGCGTTGACGGCTTGGAGCGCGGGTTACGGCGCGGTGCGCGAAATTCTGAAAGTGCCGGAGCATTACGCGCGCGTCGAAAAAGTTTTGCTGATTGATGGATTGCACGCAGGTTATATCGGCGGAAAACCGGGAACAGGAAAGTCGCAGGAATCGGAACTGGAAACTGACAACCTGGAAATCTTCTTGAAGTTTGCCCGCGACTCTGTTGCCGGTCGCAAACGAATGATCGTCACGCATTCGGAAATCTTTCCCGGCACATTTGCCAGTACGACGGAAACGGCGGATTGGTTGTTGGGCCAGTTGGAAGTGAAACGAGTTCCCGTCGTGAAGTGGGGGCCGATGCAAACTCAGCAACTCAGCGAAGCGCGGGCCGGGAAATTCTGGCTGATTGGATTTGCTGGGAACTCCGCGCCGGATCACGTGGACCAACTGCATTCGCTGCCGGAGTATTTGAACTGGCTGAGGTAAAAACGGCTGAGGAAGGAAACTCGGCGCTTGCTCGCAACCGTTATCACTTCTGAAACACAACCTAAAAACACAACGACCGAGAGCGAGAACGTGTCGGCGGGCTTCCCCCGTTACCCACCAACGCCCGGTCGTTCTCGCTTGCGGTCGCTGCGCTTAACCATTAGCGGCGGACGCGAACCAATTGCCGCTGCCGGTTGAAGCCGTTATTTCGTCTTCACCCATTAACGCGAGAAGCGTCGGGAAAACCTCTAACGACGTAGAAGATTTTTTTCTGTAGAGCGATATAATCCGCGTCGCAAATGACAAACCCATCCGAACAACCCAATGTGACTCAATTGTTGGTGGCCTGGAACAAGGGCGATGAAACCGCGCGCGATGAATTGTTGCCGCTGGTGTATCAGGAATTGCACCGGCTGGCCGGGCGGTATCTTGGCCGAGAGCGCACCGGCCACACCTTGCAAGCGACCGCGCTGGTTCACGAAGCGTATCTGCGACTGGTCAATCAACAAGATGTGAACTGGCAAAACCGCACGCATTTTTTTGCGGTTTCGGCGCAAATGATGCGGCGCATTCTGGTAGACCACGCGCGCAGTCGGCACATGGCCAAACGCGGAGGCGACGCTCAGCAAGTGGATTTGGAAGAAGCTCTGGTAGTTTCGGACGAGCGCGCGGCGGATGTTGTGGCGCTGGACGACGCGCTGAAGGCTCTGGCGGAATTCGACGAACGCAAAAGTCGTATGGTCGAGCTTCGATTCTTTGGCGGGTTGAGCATTGAAGAAACTGCCGAAGTCCTGGGGGTTTCACCCGGCACGGTTATGCGCGATTGGACTTTGGCCAAAGCCTGGCTGCAACGGGAGATTGAAAAATAGTTCGCGGTTCACAGTTCGCAGTTCACAGATTATTGTTTGCTGCGAACTGCGAACTGTGAACCACGAACTTTATGCAAGCAGATCGCTGGCAAAAAATCGAAACCTTATTTCATCAGGCGCTGGAACAGCAGCCACGCCAGCGAGCGGCATTTTTGGCAACTGCTTGCGGAACCGATCAAGAGTTGTTGCGTGAAGTCGAATCGTTGCTCGCCACTCATCAGCAGGACGGCGGAGTTCTGGCAGACACGGCTTCCGATCTGGCGGCAGAATGGGCGAAGGTCAATCAGCAGTTTTCTCAGCAGCCCAAAAGCTCACGAACCGAAAAATTGAAGCTGCAACAGTTCGGGCCGTATCAGGTCGTTGCCAAACTCGGCAAAGGCGGAATGGGCGATGTGTATCTGGCCGAAGACACACGGTTGCGAAGAAAAGTTGCGCTCAAGTTATTGCCTATTGAGCTGACGACCCGCAAAGAATGGTTGCGCCGATTTGAATTGGAAGCTCTGGCAGCCAGCGCCACCAATCATCCGAACATCATCACCATTTACGAAATCGGCAAAACCGACGAAAGCCATTTCATCGCCGCCGAATATGTGGAAGGCAAAACTTTGCGCCAGATGATTGACGCCGGTCGTTTGGAGTTTTCGACAGCGATGGACATCGCCGCTCAAGTAGCCAGTGCGTTGTCAGCGGCTCACGCGGCGGGCGTTTATCACCGCGACATCAAACCGGAAAACATCATGGTGCGCCCTGATGGATTGGCTAAGGTTCTGGATTTCGGATTGGCCAAACAGTCGAAAACGCCCTCGTTGTTGACCAGTTCCAATGCCACGACTGTGGTCGAAATTCTCACTGCGCCGGGAACTGTGGTGGGAACTCCGCAGTACATGTCGCCCGAACAAGCTCGCGGGTTGGCTGTGGATTATCGAACGGATATTTTCAGCCTGGGAGTTGTGCTGTACGAAATGCTGGCCGGACGTGAGGCGTTTACCGGAGACGAGTTGATCGAAGTTCTAGCGTCAGTTGCTCACCGCGAACCTGAGTCGCTCAAAAAACTGGTTCCAGAAATTCCCCATCAACTGGAAAAGATCGTTCATCGCGCAATGCTCAAAGACCGCGACCGGCGATTCCAAACCGCCAGCGAGTTACAGCTTGAACTGAAAAATTTGAAGCAGGAATTGGAACTCGAAGCGCGATTGAAGGACCGGCGAGGGACAAGCTGGATCAAAAGATTGTTCGGTTGAAAACATAATCGAACGCCGCTGGCAAAATGGTTGGAGACCGCATCGGAAAACACCACCGTTTTGGTTGCGCCTTCAATCACTTCAAATTTGCGACGCCCGAGAAGCTTTCCATGTTCGAATTCATCGTGATGTTTTGACGAAACCCCACAGTTCCGACTGGTTACGTTGCTCCCATATACGCGACGGTCAAACGCCGCGAAGTCTTCGTTGCCAATGCCAGGGACCTCAGTCGCGGGTTGGATTATCTGGCTGCGCGCAACGACGTGGATGTGAATCGCGCGGCGTATTACGGTTACAGCCATGTGTGATTTACGCTGCGGCTGAATGGCCGTTATGATGAAGTGAATCCGATTCGCACGCACGTCGAACCGTTATTCAAATTCCTGCACGAACCGAAACGAATGCAGCTTTACGATGCCGGGCACACGCCTCCGCTGGAAATCATCGTGCCGGTGATTAACGGCTGGCTGGACGAAACGCTCGGGAAAATTGTTCGGTGAAGGTTATGGAGTACGGCGGTCTCGACGCCGCTTTTCGTTCTTTACCACAATGCTTCAAGTCAGCTTGAATAACTCGACTGAGAAAGCAAAGCGGCGACAAGTCGCCGCACTCCAAATTGATAGTTATGACCGAAAACCTGGAACAACAAACTGAAGAATTTCATTTGCTTGATCCGCGAACAATCAAATTGTGGCGGATGAATTACCTGATTGGCTTCGGCATCGTGATTTTGGCAACGCTGGCGGCGGTCATCAGCATTGGCTATGCCGCTGCTGAAGCGCGAATCTGGCTGGCCATCGGCTGGATGGCGCTGACGGCGATTTGTCTGTGGTTCAGTTTTTGGTTTCCGCCGCGCCTTTACCGTTCGTGGCGCTGGCGCATTGACGCGAAAGTTCTGGAGCTTCGGCACGGGCGATTGATTGAGCGCACGCGGCTAATTCCGCTGGCCAGATTGCAGCACGTGGATTTGGAGCGCGGCCCGTTGGAGCGTTTGTTCGGTCTGGCTTCGCTGGTCATTCACACGGCGGGAACTCACGCGGCTTCGACAACGATTCCCGGACTTGATGCCGAAACCGCCGCCCGGTTGCGCGACCATTTGGTAGAGATCGGAGGCGATGATGCCGTTTGAAAACCTCACTCCGCCGCCGGTGCTGGAAAACTTGGGGCATGGCGTCAAAGTCTTTGAAGGCCGTTTGCATCCGTTGACGCTGGTCATCGGATTGACGAAATATGGGCGCGCGTTGATTCCGGCCATTGCTTTGGTGTTGTTTGGCAATCGTTGGGCAGGAGCGCCGCTGTTGTTTTTCACTTTGGCCGGATTGGTGGCGACATTCATCAAGTATTTTTTCTTCCGCTACAGAATTGAAAACGGCGAGTTGATAACTCAGGAAGGTTTGATCGAAAAGCGCCAGCGCAACATTCCGCTCGAACGCATTCAGGAAATCAGCATCGAACAAGGCGTGTTGCACCGCTTGCTGGGAGTCGTTGACGCGAAGATCGAAACCGGCAGCGGCAGCGGAGCCGAAGCAAGTTTGTCTGTGTTATCGCGCGCCGAAGCCGACAAGTTGCGGCAGATGGTTTTTGCTCACGCGGCGGCGATTCGCGCCGGGAAAACTCCAACAGAGGAAAACTCAGCGGTTGAGGTTGTCGCTGGCGAGGCTGAATCGGTTGTCGTTTGCCGGTTGGGCGTTAAGGATTTGATTGTTGCCGGGCTGACTTCCAACCATTTGTTGTCGGCGCTGGCTCTGGCCGGAGCCGTGTGGAACTTCGCGGATGATTTGTTGCCCGACGCGATTTACGCCAAAACCGGAAAGCTGATTTCTGAAGAAGCGACGCATCTGGCCGCGCAAGGCATCGAATGGGCGATTGTCGTCACCGTTGCCGGAATCGTTGCGGTTGCGCTGATTGGAATTCTTTTCTCAGTGGTGGGTTCGGTTGTGCTGTTTTACGGCTTCACGATTTCGCGGCGAGGCGACGATTTGCAGCGCCGATACGGATTGCTGACTCAGCGGTCGTCCAGTTTGCCGCGCCGACGAATTCAGGTGTTGGAAATCGAGGAAAAAGCGTTGCGTCGTTTGTTCGGCTGGGCGACTTTGCGAGCCGACACCTCCGGGCGAAGCCGCGAAGACAGCGACGATAACAAAGGCCGCGACGTTTTGTTGCCGATTGTGTCAGTACGCGAACTGGACGGGCTGTTGCCGAATGTATTTCCCGATGTGAACCTGGCCGACGGTGAATGGCGGCAAGTTTCCTCACAATCTGTGATGCGTGAAACTCTGGAACTCGGACTGGTTTGTCTGGTGATTGTCGCCGCACTGTTTTTCTGGCTGGGGAGTTGGTGGACATTGTTGCCGTTGGCGTTGGTTCCGCTGACGTATTGGCTGTATGGGATCAGCTATCGCCAGCTTGGTTATGCTTTGGGCGAGGCGTACCTAAGAACGCGACGCGGCTGGTTGGGGCGTTCGACGCACATTGTGCCGATCAACAAAATTCAAGCCGTCGAAATTCACCAATCGCCGTTTGATCGTTGGTGGGGAATGGCTTCGTTGAGCGTAGACACCGCCGGACAAGCCTTCACCGGAGGCGGCCCGCAAATCAGCAATCTGCCCGTTGCCGAAGCGCGCGAATTGGCGCGGATGTTGGCTTCGCGTGCGGCTGTCACCGAGTACAAATGGTAAGTGATGAAACGCAGCTTCACTTTTCGTTGAGGGCGAGAGCATAATCTTTTGCCGCAAGGAGGTTTTCGAGCATGAGCGCGCCAGAAGCAAAGAGCCTTTACACAATCGAAGAATATCTGGCGATGGAACGCGCCAGTGAAGTGAAGCACGAATATCTGGATGGGAAGATTATTGGGTTTGATGGCGATTTACCGAACAAAGGCAAAATCTGTGTGAATCTGATTGGTGAGATCGGTTGCAAGTTGGAAAACTCCCGGTTTGAGATGTTTGCCAAACACACCAGAGTTTACAGCGGCTCCGCCCCGAATCCGATTTGGCTGCCGAAAGGATTGTTTTCCTATCCTGACGTGGTGATCGTTTGTGGCGATGCGAAGTATCACGACCAATACCGCGATGTGCTGCTCAATCCCAAAGTCATCATTGAAGTCTTGTCCGAAGGAACCGCCGAGTTCGATTACAGCGAAAAGTTTCGCCGATACCGCGAATGGCTGCCATCGCTTGAAGACTACATTCTGGTTTCTTCGCTGGAAATACTGATCGAACATTTCCGTAAACAGCCGAACGGGGATTGGTTGTTGACGACCATCAAGAATTTAGACGCTCTGCTGAAGCTGGAATCGGTCGGTTGCGAAGTGCGGTTGAGCGACGTTTATGCGCGTGTGAGTTTTGAGCCAAACGACCCTGAAATGGCCTAATGATCCCGGCATTTGCCTTTCAAATCAGCCTCTTCATTTTTTCGGAATCAGCGTTGAGATTTCTGGATTTAGCAAAGATTTTAGCAAACATCGCTGAGATGTTAGTGACAGGCAGCCAAGCAGTTAGCCAGGAATTTGCATTTGCTTTCCAATTGGAATATCAATTGCCTCGCTTTACTTGCGTAACTTACGCAATCATCATCAATTCAAGCATCAATTTCAGAGACTGGTTTTCGGACTCTCGTTTGGTAGAAAGGTCATTGGCAGAGCTGGACTTTTGCCCGATTGTTTCTGCCACCAAAGTTTTCGAGAGACCCTAACGCAAGCAATTCTGCCTGCGAAAATTTTCAGGAGAAATTTCAATGAGACATCAGAACTATTTTGTTCGCGCATTACTCATCATGATGTTGCCGATTTTGTTGTCAGTCACAGGCTTTGCGCAGGGAACGACTTCGCGCGTCGCCGGTACGATTGCAGATCAAAACGGCGCTGCCGTTTCCGGCGCAACCGTGACGCTCAAAAATGAAGCGACAGGGGTTGCGTTTACAACGACAACCAGCAGCACAGGCGCTTATGCGTTCGACTTGATTCCGGCTGGAACCTATCAGGTAACTGTCGAAAAAACGGGATTCAAGAAATTCATCACCACAGGAAACACTGTGCAGATTAACCAGCCTGCGACGATCAACGTGGCGATGGAAGTAGGCGACGTTTCGGCATCTGTGACTGTTGAAGCCGCCGCTGACGTGGTGCAAACCGGAACATCCGGCAACATCGGCAGCACAATCGGTGAAAAGACGCTGGAAAGTTTACCTATCATCGGGTTGCGTGGGCGCAATCCGCTGGATTTACTGAATTTCCAGCCGGGTTTTGTCAGCGGAGCCAATACAGGTGGTGGAAACCACGTTCACGGTTCGCGCGACCGAGCATTCAATTACACGCTTGATGGAATTGATGTGAATGAAACCAGCGCGGGCGGATCGAATTTCACGCCGTTACGAATGAACCCGGATTCGTTGCAGGAATTCCAGCTTGTCACCGGAGGGTTCACGGCGGAATTGGGGCGTAGCAGCGGCGCTCAGGTGACGATGGTGACAAAGTCGGGAACTAACGAGATTCACGGCAACGCTTTTGAGTTTTACCAAACGCCGCGTTTTTTGGCGAACACATACGCTGGCAAGATTAATAACACGCCGAAGCAACAATTCGTTCAGCACATCTTTGGCGGCAGCCTGGGCGGCCCAATCATCGAAAACAAGTTGTTTTACTTCGCCAACCTGCAAATGTTGCGTGCTTACGACACGGCGTTGGTGACGCGCACGGTTTACACGCAATCAGCGCGCAGCGGCCTCATTCGCTATGTTGTCGGACGCGCCAATGCTCCGAATGGTTCGGCGACGGCGGCGGTGGATGCCAGCGGCAGCCCAACTTTGCCGGTCTGTAGTGCCACAGTGACGACGTTGTGTCTGCGTACGTATGACATTGCAAATAATCCCGCGAACATCGCGCGCGATACGACTTTGATGGGGCGTATCAACGCGCAACCACTGCCGAACAATTTCAACGTCGGCGACGGACTCAACACAGCAGGTTTCAATTTCGCTTCGCCGCAGCACGAAAGGCAATATGATTTCGTGACCAAGGTGGATTACGCGATGAATGAGCGCAACACTTTTTACGTGCGTTATGCACAGGGCAATCAAACCAGCTTTGGCGATTCGGCGAATGGCGGTCGCCCGATTTTCCCGGATTCGCCCAATTTGGTGGACACCGTGCGCGACCCGATCAATCTGGCAATCAACTATCGCTGGAATCCGACGCCGCGCCTGATTAACGAATTTGTTCTGGGATTGAATAAATTCGCGTTCAGTTTTGATACCCCGCAACCTGATCCGACTTATAACTTCAGCTTCCTGACCATTGCTAATGCGAACACGAATTTTGTTCGGAATGCCCGCAAGCTGCGTACGTGGCAATTTGTGGATAACGTAACGCTGGATTTCTCGCCGCACGTTTTCAAAACCGGATTGAACTTCCGTTTTGGGCGTCATATTGACGACCGATCTTCGGTGGCCGGACTTGGACTGGAACCTGCGGTCAGTTTTGGCGGAGCGGCGGGTTACACGGCTTTTGGGTTGCCTGCGGCAGGTGCAACCAGCATCAACGCTGTTGATCTTGGAACGCTTCAAAATGCGATCAACAACCAACTCGGGCGGGTGAACAACGTTTCGCAAGCGTTTGTTTCCGATCCCAACAACCCGAACCAATTTGCGCCGTTGGGAACTCGTTGGAGTTTCACGGCGACCTATCCCGAACTGGATTTTTATGCCCAGGACAACTGGCGCATTCGTCCGAATTTCGTGGTTGATTTGGGTGTGCGTTGGGAAGCGAAGCTCAATCCGCGTTCGGATGGCCGTTCAATTCTGGTTCCCAATGCGCCGTTTACTTTGGGCAACGCCGGCACAAACTCGCTCAGATGGGTGGAAGGCGATTTATTCAAAAACGATCTTGGCATCATTTTGCCATCCATCGGTTTCGCCTGGGATCCGACCAAATCAGGAAAAACCTCAATTCGCGGAAATTACCGCATGGCGTCGGATCGTATTGCTTCGCAATTACTGGGAGCGAGCATTTTTCAAAACGTCCCCGGCAATGTGCTGGGTTCGGTGAACACGGCGTTTGGTCAGGGAGGCGGGTTGTATCGCAACGTCGGTCCGGTGATTTCTGCGTTGACGCCATCTTCTACTCCCGATGCTTTGCGTCAGCCTGCGGCGTTTGGGGCGGGTTCGATCAACACCTTTGACCCCAATTTCCAGTTCCCGCAAATTCATTCGTGGTCGTTGAGCTACCAGAAAGAAATCGCGCGCGCGATGGTGGTTGAAATCAATTATGTGGGCAAACGCGGCGTGCATTTGATGGGTGGATACAACGCCAATCAAGTGAACATCAACGCCAAAGTCGCCGGCCAAAACGAAAGCTTTTTAGACGCATTCAACACCATTCGCAGCAGCACCACGGCGACAAGTCCGCTGATCAATTTGTTGCTGACGGGCAGCGCCACTAATAATGCCGGTTCGGCACTGTTCCGCACGTTAAGCCCCACGGCGCTTTCGCAAGGCAGTGTGGCGACCCTGGCCACTGCCGTGTCACAGCGTTTGTGCGCTGCGGCGAACGTCACGGCAGGCGTTTGTTCCAGCGCGAACCTGAACCGTCGTTTGTTGGACGTGAACGGTTTCAGTTCTCTGTTGCAACCGTTTTCGCAATTCACGGGCGGTCTGAACGTTTTCGACAGCAACGATTATTCGATGTATCACGGTGTCGAATTTATCTTGCGGCGCAATGTGGCAAACGGCAATTTCCAGGTCAGTTACACCTTGTCGCGGTCAATGGACAATCGTTCCTTCGATCCGACCTTTACGACTGTGGCGACCGGCACGGCGCAATCGGCTTCCAGCACGCCGTTCGACAATTCCAACCGCCGTTTGAATTATACGTGGTCGGATTTTGATCGTCGGCATGTCGTTCAGGGTTATTACCGGTATGAATTGCCTTTTGGTAACGGACGAAAATGGCTGTCAGGAGTGCATCGCGCAGTGGATGCGGCCATCGGCGGTTGGCAGCTTTCCGGAACGTTGCAGATTCAATCGGGTCGGCCTTTTACGGTTTATTCCGGGTTGAACACTTTCAGCAACGTGGTGAGTTCGACGGCGAATTGCAACGGCTGTTCGCGCGATGAGGGCAAACTGATTCTGGAAAGTGGACGCAACTTCTGGTTTGACGCCACTTCGCGTGCGAAATTCAGCCAACCTGCGCCGGGTTCAATTGGTAATACGGGACGGAACTTCTTCATCAGCCCGCCCTCTTTCTTTATGGGCGCTTCGCTGAGCAAGAACTTCCGCATTACCGAACGAATCAATTTCGATTTGCGCGTGGATTCGACGAACGTTACGAATACGCCGTCCTTTGCCGCGCCGACGGCTGTGTTGACGTCCACGATTTTCGGACGAATCAACGACAGCGTCACCAGTGCGGAACGTCGCATTCAAATTTCAGGCAAGCTGAATTTCTAAAATTTGTCCTGAAGTCCAATTTCTAAACCAGCTTCTGCACTAAACAACGGGGTGAGGTCACGCTTGCGGTGACGCTCACCCTGCCTCTTTTCCCGACCCAACCTTTGGAGGATTTATGAAGCGAACAAATAGCGTTCTACTTTTGATCGCCTTGCTGGCGATGATGGTGGGCAGCGTTTTGGCGCAGACCGGAACTTCGCGCATCACCGGCACGGTCACCGATCCGACCGGCGCGGTATTGCCCAACGCCAAAGTCACGGCTCGCAACGAAGCGACCGGCGTCAGTTACACGGCGCAAACCAGTTCCGCAGGCAGTTACAGTTTCGATTCGTTGCCAGTGGGCAATTACGAAATCAAAGTCGAAGCGCAGGGCTTCCGCACTTATTCCAGCACGGCGAACGTGCTGACCGTCGGTGCTCCGCTGGTGGTTGACGCAGCGATGCAGGTCGGCGCGGCGACGGAAGTCGTCTCGGTGCAGGGAGCTTATGAACGGCTGGCGACGACCAACGCCGCGCTCGGTGATGTGATTGAGAGAAAGACGATCACCGAATTGCCGCTCAACGGGCGCAATCCGCTTTCGCTGATTACTTTGCAGCCCGGATTGGTTCAGCGAACCAGCGCGGGCGCGGGATCGGGTACTCACGTCAACGGTTCGCGCGACCGAGCTTTCAATGTGACGATTGACGGCATTGATGCCAACGAACCTTCCGTGCCGAATCCTCAATCGAACGTTTACCGATTGAACCCGGACAACGTTCAGGAATATCGCGTCACCACGCACAACGCGACGCCCGAACAGGGACGCAATTCCGGCGCGAACGTGGCCATTGCCACGCGCGGCGGCACGAATGAAATTCACGGCACGCTGTTCCACTTCTTCCGCAACACGGCGCTCAACGCCAACGAATTTTTCAACAACGCTCAAAAGTTTCAGGCTTTGGCGCAAGGCAATGCCGGGCTGGCCGAACGCTTCAATCGCCCTGAACTGAAGCTCAATCAATTCGGCGGAGAAGTCGGCGGCCCGATCATCAAAAACAAAACTCACTATTTCGGCAGTTACCAAAATCAGCGCGTCAACGTGACTCAACCGATTGCGCGCAGTTTCGGCATTCCGATTTTGTACACGCCTGAAGCTCGCGCCGGAATCTTCCGGTATTTCGTCGGCGGTCAGAATCGTCCGGCGGGCGCTGCCGGAGCCGTCGTTGACGCCAACGGCAAACCGCTTTTCCCGGATTGCAGCGCGTCGGTGACGACCAATTGCATTCGCAGCTACAACATTTACGCCAACGACCCGCGCCGTATCGGAGCCGATCCGGTGGTTAAGGCCTATTTGGACAAATACCCAACCCCGAACTCTTACACGGTCGGTGATGGGTTGAATACTGCGGGTTACGCCTGGAACGTGCCTTCGCGGACGGTCGGGCCGAATTACATGTTCCGCATTGACCACACCATCAACGACCGGCAAAGCGTGTTTGGCCGTTACATTGATGCTGCGACGGATACTCTGGACGGCGATTTGCTGAACGCACGTCCGGCGGTTTTTCCGAATTATCCGCCGCTGGGCGAAGTCTATCGTTCTTCCAAAAACACAGCCATCGGTCATCGCTGGACGATAACGGACAACATCGTCAATGAATTCACCGTGGGTTTGGCGCGCTTCCGGTTTTATTTCACCTGGGGCGAATCGAACCCTGACTTCCCGAACATTCCGCCGTTTAACTTCGCCAACATCTCTGAACCTGTTCACAACATCCCGCGCACTCAACGCACACTGAACACTTATCAAGTGGTGGACAATCTAAGCTGGGTGAAAGGCGCTCACGTCGTTCGCACTGGAATCAATTTCCGTTTCCTGCAACACAACGACTTGCGTGGTTTTGCGGGCTTCAACATTGCGCCCAGTCTGACGTTCAGCCAGGCTGATCGCGTGCCGAACTGGGTGACGAGCGCGGCAGTGCCGGGCATTAATTCCGTGGACAACACGACCCTGCTCAATGCCGTGAACGATTTGCTGGGTATTCCAGCGCGTCTGACGCAAGCTTTTGTCAGCGACCCGACTTCCGATTCGTTTTTGCCGACCGGCAACATCTTCAACAATGGCATTCGTTACAAACAGCTCAACTATTACTTGCAGGACGAATGGAAACTGAGCCAGAAGTTGACGGTCAATTACGGCTTCCGCTGGGAAGTCAATCTGCCCGCCACCGAAGCCTTCAAGCGCGTGTTTGTGCCGAATCGTCGGCCAGACATTTTCGACGCCAACAATCTGGTTACCTGGCAGCAAGCGCAAAGCTGGTACGAAAACACCACCTGGAAAGCGATTGCGCCGCGTTTTAGCTTTGCTTATGCCAAAAACGACAAGACGGTCATTCGCGCCGGATTCGGCATGGCTTACGACCCGATTTCGACTTTTCAGGTGACTTCGATTGCCGGATTCGTGCCGGGTTTGGTGACGCGCGTTCAACCTTTGGCGACGGCGGTTGACGCCAACAAACGAGTTGGCGAAGGTTTTCCGCAACAAATCGCTCCGCCGACAACCTTGCCGTCATCGTTTTATGCTCCGGCGGTTGCACGGCAAGGCACTGCGCCTAGCCTGGGCGCATTCGATCAAAACATAGGCTTGCCGACTTCTTACGATTGGAACCTGAACATTCAGCGCGAACTGCCGCTGGGGCTGGTCGCGCAGGTTGGTTATGTCGGCAAACGCGGCACTCACTTGCTGCGCGGTTACAACCTGAACCAGACGCGATTGAATTCCGATGTGGTTGCGTCGTTCAATCGCTTGAAAGCTAACTCTGATGCAGCCTGTACGAACCGAGCGGCTGGAACAGGTTGTCGTGCGGGATACGTCGCTCAACCGGTCGGCATTCTGTTGCAACTGTCGAGCGAGGCGTTTCTGAATTCGGCGGCAACGACAACCGATATACGGCAAAACGCCGTCGGCAATCTGGCCAATCGCATTGACACCAGTTTCGACATTTGGACACGCGGAGTTCCGGCGAATTACTTCCGACCGAACCCGCAATTTTCATCGCTGTTCTATCTGGATTCGGGCGGCGATTCTTACTACCACGGTTTGCAAGCGACTTTGCGCCGCCGCTTTGAAAACGGATTTGCGTTCGGGCTGGCTTACACCTTCAGCAAATCCATTGACAACATGTCGGTTGACCCGGTCGGAGCGGCTTCGGGCGGCGGACTTTCGACCACGAATTCGCGCACGGCGACGGATATTTACGATTGGCGCATTGATCGAGCGGTTTCCGATTTCGACCGCCGCCACGTTTTGGTCGTCAACGGTTTGTGGGAATTGCCTTTCGGCAAAGGCAAATCAATCTGGGGCGGAGCCAACGGATTCGTCAATCAGATTATCGGCGGTTGGAGTTTGAACGGAATCCTGTTCGCAATGACCGGGCAACCGTTCCAGGTGCAAAGCGGCGCGTTGACGGCGCACAACGGCAAAGTGTCGCGCGCGGATTTAGTCGGCGCTCCGCCGGAAGCGAAGCTGCGCGACGTTTCAGGCATCTTGGGGCCGGTGCTGTTCACGTCCGAAGACCTGGCGAAGTTTACCTTCCCGGCTGCCGGATCGAACGGATTGCAATCGCGCAACACCTTCCGCGGGCCGGGTTACGTCAATCTGGATATGGGTTTGTTCAAAAACTTCAGCATCACCGAAAGGTTCAAGCTGCAATTCCGCGCAGAGTTTTTCAACGCGCTGAACCACGCCAACTTTGAATCGCCACGTGATGCGTCGAACGGTTCGACCTTGATTACTTCGACGCTGTTCGGTCGTTCGTGCTGTGTGGCGGCGGCAACGCCTAGTTCGGCCAACGTCATCGCCACGGGCGAATCTTCGCGCGTGGTTCAATTGGCGTTGAAACTGTCGTTCTAAGCTTGGCGGATTGAATCAAATGAGCCGAACGTCGCGGGTTGGAGTGATGGCCCCCGTACGTTCGGCTTTTTGCTTATTGGCTGTTATAGAAAATTCTTGAACCGTAATACGCCGCCAGCGTTGAGATGCCGTTGATGGTTCTGGTATATTCCCCCTGCCGATGATCGTATCCCCGCATCCCCGAGCTTATCGGCCACTCAAATCAAGATCGAAATTTAGAACTTCCATCGTTGCCCAAAACGAAGTAGAGGGCTACCTCACTATTTATTTAAGGTAGGGCAAAGTGAAATACGCGAAAGTAAAACAGGGAAAGGTGCCGCCCGTTTGCTTGGCGCTGATGGTGTTGTTTTTCTGGTTGGTGACGTGCTCAGTGCAAGCCACCGCCGGGGATTACGCCGTGCAAATTGCCGCCGTCCGTTCACAACAATGCGCTGACGATTTGCGGATGGGGTTGCACGCCAGAGGGTTGGACGCTTATTGGGTCAGGATTGTTTTGCCGCAACACGGATTGTTTTATCGCGTTCGGCTGGGCAAATTCCCGTCGCTTGAAACGGCATATTCTTATGCCGAAAGCTTGCTCGATTCCGGTTTGCTGGAATCGTACGCAATCACGAATTACGAAAAACCGAATAGCGCACAACTTGCCGACATCACTCAGGCCTCAATGGAAGTACAGGAATACATCCAGCAACGTCCGACGCCACGTGAGACTTCTGACTTATTAGCCGCCATCGGCGCCCGCCAATGGTGGTTGCCGGGCAATCGAAGTTTGTTTGCCAACACGCCAAAACTGCCGCCAGCAAATGCAGGCATGACCCAGCGCGAAGTTCTGGTATATGCGCTCAGCCGTCACGAATGGCGATTGAGCCAGGATTTAAGTGTGTTGTTCGTCCGCGCGCCGGTCGTGGCTTCAAGCACTGATTTGGTCATCAACCAGCCCGCGCAACGCTTCGAAGCCGCTTCTTCGCCGACGGTTCCGGTTGAAAGAACATTTGCGCCGGCCAGTTCGCCGTTGACTCCGCCGCCACAGCCCGAAACGTCAATGTCGCCAGTCGCAGTTGTGTCAAACCCAACACCGGCGTCCAATAAAGCTTTCAGCGATTCACGCAACGCTTCGACGGGAATCGGTCGCGGAACCACTACTGCGCGCAAACCAGTCACTTACGGCAGATTCAATCCGCCGCGACTGCAAGCGTCGGCGGAAATGCGTAACGGCCAGTTGGTGATGAGGATTCGCAATCTTGACGCTGACAGGCCGTTTGCCGGAACTGCCAAAGTGACGATCAGCGATGACCGCAGAAGCAATGATCTGGCTCCGATGAAATTCGATGTGAATCCGGAAGATGAAATTCTGGTTCCGATCAACGAAACCGTCGCCGATGGCAACGATTGGATGTTGATGGTTTATGACGAAGGCGGCGCTTTGCGAATGATTCGCGGTCAGACGATTGGGCAAAAACCTGCGCCGCCGGTTCAACAGGCGCAAACTCCTGCGCCACAGCCCGGACAATTTGAACTCAGCCCGCCGCCTTATGTGACGGGAGTTTTCGATGCGACGAACGCTGCCGGTCAAATACCGGCTGTTGGAACCGTCCCGGGCGCTGACCCGACCAGATCGTCAAATCAAAATATGGCTGTGCCGAGCGAGGCTGGAGCGGCAACACAAACGCCGCCAGTTGATCCTACGGCTCCTGCTCAATTGACGATCACTCCGCGATTGATCGCCGCGACGACCGAAAACGTCACGTTGGAATTTGAAATCGCTGCGCCGCAACCGTTGCAGTACATTTCGCTGACGTTGGCGGCGGGCGAACACCGCGACACGCGGCAGGCGTTGATGTCCACCACTCGCGGACGAGTCCCATTTCTGATTCCCGCCACGCAAGCTCAAGGTACGTTCCTGTATGAAATCAAGGACGAATCCGGACGGGTGCTGGCTGGCGGCACGGGAGATTTTCGGCAATTGACCGGCAGATAAATCCTGGCTGATAACCCCAGCCCAAAACAAAGCGAGCCTTGTTGATTACTTATCAGCAAGGCTCGCTTTGTTTTGGGAAATAAGCATTTGGTGGTTACAGGTCTTTTTCCAGCATCTCGAATTGGAGCTTGGCCACTTTCGGAATGCCTGCCGCCGGATCGTCAGGGAAGGGAAACACTTCACCGGTTCGCCGATACCCACGCCGCTGATAAAACGCGAGAAGTTCAGGCCGAAGCGTGATGACCGACATGATGATTTTTCGGCTACCCCATTCTTGCTGCGCGGTGAGTTCGGCAATTTGCAGGAAATGTTTGCCGATTCCATTGCCTTGCAGTTCCGGCCTGACGACGAACATCCCCAGATAAGCTGCATCTTGCTTTTTCTGAAGCAGCACGGAGCCGACGACCTCGTTGTCTTGCTGGCAGAGCAGGATAATCGAATGTTCGTCTTGAATCAGACTTTGAATTTCCTGCTCATCAGTTCGCTGGCCGTCCAGCAAATCGGCTTCCGAAGTCCAACCAGCTTTGCTGGAATCTCCGCGATACGCGGAATTTACCAGCCGAGAGATAAACGCCGCTTCTTCAACAACGGCTTTGCGAAAAGATAATTGTGATTCCGGTTTCATGGCCGCAAGTGTAGAGCAAGTCAGAGACCTGCTCTACCGGTTTTTGAGCAATCAATTCAGCCGATGCTCTACGGCCAGTTTGCGGATTCGTTCATCCAACTGGTTTTGTTTGGCGTCTTTTTCTTCAATCAGTTTTTTCTCTTCCACGCGCAATCGCTCTAGTTGATCTTCGCCCTGAGCAATTTTGCCGACGTACCGTTGCACCAATTGTTTTTCTTCTTCACTCTTGCCCATGGCCTTCAGGTTTTCGCGCATGCGTTCCTGATCGCGTGTGATGCCTGTGATTTCCAAACGCTTTTCGGCGAGCTGCCGGTTCAGGGAAGAAATCTGCACCTTAGCTTCGACCACGCTTTCCAGCATCTGTTTCATTTGCGGAGTCAGGTAGTTGGCTTTGACGTAAATTTCAATGTCGTTGGTCGTTACACTTGAAATGGTGAAGGCAGTTGTTTCCGGCAACTCTTCGGTCACGGTAAGTTGCGTCGAGGTGTTTGGCGGAACGGAGGCTTTGAAGCGATAGAAATTATCTGTCGTTTCGGCGGGTTTGGCAGTTTTGACCAATTGCCACTTGGAGTTTTTGTCGTAAGCGTGTTCGACGTAAACAGTCTTGGCTCGGTCGGTCAGATTGGTCAGCGTATAAGTCGTCGCTTTGGATTGTTTGTAATGCACGCGCATTTCGCCGTTGATGAATTGCGTCATCGTCGCGCGTTCGTTGTCTTCATCTTCTTTGACGCTGACTCGGCAACCAAGATCAACGGCGTAGGTGATGAACCGTTTTTCGTTCGGTTTGATGCGCGCGGTCAGCGCTTCTCCGGCGTAAGTGTCGTTTTCGATGATCGTGACAGGGCCGCTTTCCAGCGTCAGGCCAGTGTTGTTCGTCAGGTAAAGCGCGCTCATTGGGTTTTGCTCGCGCGCCGAGCGGTTGTATAGCGACACGGTTTCGCCTTCGATGGAATTTTGCAAAATCGGAATCAACGCCGAACTATTGCGTTTAATCGTCACCGGATGCGCGATTCGGTATTGAAACAACTCGCCAATGTCTTGCGTTTCGACATCGGCTTCAACGCCTGAACCTTTTGCACGCATCGCGCTTGAATAAGAGATTGATGAAGATTCAGTGTTCAGTCTATCAGCCGAAGCATTGACTGTTACCATCTCTGAAACTCCGCCGACTTCCATCGTGATGCTATTTTGCTTCACAGCGCCCGAAGCCAGAGTTATTCCTTCCACCACAGAGCTTTTGAATCCGGCGCTATCCACCCGAACTTTGTAGCGTCCCGGAGCCAAACCGCGAAGTTTGTAACGTCCTGCGTAATCGGTGCTCGCCGTGATCTCTGCGCCACTGCCGATTTGAGTGACTCTTACAGTCGCGTTGGAAATGGCCGAACCGTTTGCGTCTCTGACAATACCCTCAAGCGCCCCGCCGCCTGCCACCAGCGCCAATCGGCCATTGATCGGCGCTTCGGCGACTTGCGGAGCGATGGAAAGATCGTCGGGCATTTCAACGACCGGGCGTTGTTTGTAACGCGGCTGCTGCAAATCCTGAATGAACGACACCGGAGCGCCCGCCACCAACGACAGCGTGACGTTCGCCCAATCTTCATCTTGCACGTTGTCCACCAGCGCCCAACCTTGCAGAAAAGGTTGGGCTTTCGCGTCCAGCACGATGCGGTAAGTCGTTTTCCAGACCGGAGCTTCGACGACGTAACTGACAAACAAATCGCGTTCGCCAGTGCCTGTAGTAGAGATCGTCAGTTTTCGAAGGTTTTTGTGAATGGTGGATTGCAGTATGGAAAGGTATTGCTCCAAATCTTCGCGGACTTTGGCGTCCAGCAATTTGATGCCGCGAATTTGATCCAGTGCGATGCTCCGAAGTTCACCCCCTTCGCTGACCATCACCAATTCCTGAACCTCCGCTCGCTCCATCGCCTGATACCGGATGCGTTTTTCAATGCCGACCACTGTGCCGATGGTCGGCGTAGCGCCGGTTCGCACTTCGACGCGAGCGCCTTTTAACTGACCCAACAGCGAAGTCATCCCGACAACGTTCGTTGAATCCAGCCGAATGCCGAACTCTTCAATACGTTTGTCGAAAGGTTTGGTTGAATCGAACGTGACCGAAGAAATTTTTCCTTTGTTGAGGTCCAGCACGACCAACGATTTCAGCACGTCGTTCATTTGAGCGGCGTCGAACAGAAACGTGACTTGCTGATCGCCGTTGACCTTGCCTTGCCGCTCGAAATACCCGACGCCGTGTTTGTACAGCGTCACACGCTTCAGCAGAGGCGGGCTGTTTTCCGCTTGAGCCAATCCAATCGAAACCGTTGCCACCAGCAACAACAGCGTGAACAGAGACTTGAGAAATTTGCAGTACATGGAATCCTCCTGAAGATGAACTGTGTCTGGGCACAGTTACGCCACGACCCACCAAAACGAGTCGGGCAAAAATTGAGTTGTTGAAAATGGGATTTGGGGCTTTGAGTGGTTTACTGTCGGCTCATCCTCAGCAAATACTGAACGCTGCTTCGAAGATGGCTTGCAGTATTGGCGCGAAGTGCAAAAAAACAAAAATTGTAACTGCTCAGGCCATTGTCTGAAGAAGCGTATTTGATACGGTACGGGAGCGTAAGCAACCGGAGTTTTTTGAAGAGACGTTTTGAGCGCCAAGGTCGCTTGCGCGCTCCTTACCACATCCTGGCTGAGGTGCTTCTGAAAATTTTCGATTCACCAAAATCATCAGGTACCGTTGGGCATTTGATCTAACTGGTTTTGCTGTTGCCAGTATCGGCGCGTCAGGAGCCAGCGACGATCCCTGCGGGCTTCGCGGGTGATGCGGTTAATCCAGTTCGGCAAAATGGCTTGATGCTCGTCCCAGGCTTGCTGGCATTCGACAACGGTCGGCATTGAGCCGTTGCCAAACGAAAGGAATTTGGCTTCCAGTTCGCGCCGTGCGATTTCGGTCATTGCCCGGCGGCGCGCGTAATCGCCCAGCGTCAGCCGGTGCAAGCGTTCGTGTCGCCACCACAAACTTTCAGAATCGAAAACTTCACCGGCTGGCGCTCCGGTTGAAATCACTTCACCGCCCAAGACGAATGGTTTGAACAGGCTCAAACACGGCGAAGAGGTTCCGGTCAGCCAATGCATCGAACCGCTGGCATCAAGTCGGCTGACCATCGAACTCGTTGTCTGTCCACTTTGCCGAGTTTTCATCCACGAAGCGTGGCCGCACGGCATTTGCAATCGCAATCCCGCTTCCGGCGTTTGTCCGGCATGATCGCGCAAGGCGGCAAAGAAATCAGCTCGGCCAATCTTGCCGTCGGACAACATCAGACGCCGATGCGTGCAGGCTCGGCGAATGTCGCCTGCGCTGGTGAAGCTGTAAAACGGATCGCCAAAGGCTTTGGCAAAATCGAAATCGTTGGCCGATTTGCACCAGCCTTTTGCTTTGGCGAATGTGAAAGCTTCGTCGGAAATCAAATCGAAGTCTTTGCCGATGGTCAGCACGTTCGAGATGGTTCGCACGCCGCGAACTCGTTCAGCCGCCCAATGTTTGTCGGCGGTTTCCAGCACCCAGGCTTCGGTTGGGTCGGCGATGATGAACGAATTGTGATAGCGAAATCCTTTGTGGCGATAACCGCACAACCCGCCTTGCCCGATTTCGGCAATTAACCGCGTGATGGTTTCCAACGCTTCGCGCGCTGTCGCCGTACGTTCCAGCGCCAATCGCAGCAAATCCATTCCGGTCAAACCTGTTTTCGGAACCGGCAATTTGGTGAAGACGGCTTCGTTGCCGATGGCTAAGCCGCGCGAATTCGCACCAATTTCCGCGCCCCACATCCAGAACGGACGACTGAGCACGACTTCGTAAATTTCGGCGGCTTGGGGCAGTTCGACATAAGTGCATTGCAGCTTTGAGGGTGATGCGAATTTACGCGCAGGCAAATGCTCGACGATTTGAGCTTCGCCGGGTTCGCGGTCACTGTTTTTGCCGAACCAGACGCCGCCGTCTTTTGTGGCGGGCGGAACGGCTACGATGGTGTCACACATTTTTTGTCAGTTGTCGGTTGATCGCTGGTGAGGCTGGCTCTGAAACTTTGGCACTAAATCAGAGCAAGCAACATTGAGACATTCTCTTTTGACAGGATGAACAAGATTTCCGGCAGGATTTACAGAATCATCAATAGCAATCAAGTGCCAGTTTGTTTTGAATCCTGTTCATCCTGAAAAAAATCATGTCCATCCTGTCTCAAAGTTTCTTGCTTCGATTTAGCTGAAGCCCGCGATTGACCGTCGTCATTTTTCCAATCAATCCGTGCATCTTTTTCCTTCCGATATTGCGTTGGCAGGGAACGCGGCCTGAGTGGTTGTCGCTCCGGCTATCGCCAGAAAATCGCGTCTCTCAACACTCATGACTTTCGTCCTTTCGATTGCCGGTTGCGCCAGTACTGGAATTCGTCGGCGTAGACTTCGGAATCCAGTTCGCCGATGCGTTGCTGCATGCGCTCCTGAGCATCGGCGACCCCTTTGTTGTAAATGCTCGGCCCGATTTCTTCCAGCATGAATTGCAGCAACGCGCCCGCCGCCAGATTGCCGAGCGGTTCTTCCATGTTCACCTCGAAATACTTTTGCAACGATTCGAGTGCGCTTTGTTTTGCTTCTTTGCTTAATTCGATGGTCATAGTTTCTGAATTGAAAATCTTCGCCCCTGTTTTGGAAAAGCGGCTCTGCCGCCCGATGTGCCGCAAGGCCTGTGGCCTTCCGGCAATGAAGTGAAGAAATTGGGCTATGTCCACCTTTCGGGCGTAGCCCGGTTGAGTTGTCGCAAGTTCCCGGCCAGTCAGAGACTGGCCGCACATCGGGCGGCAGAGCCGTGAAAGTATACAAGCCGCATTATATTTTCGAATTGATTGGCAACAATGCTTCTAATCGAGACGATTCTATGCACATTTCGCTGATAGTTTGCTCGATTAAATCAATGATGAGATCAAGATTGCTAAGTTCTTCGGTACCGTGAATCACCCTTTGCCCAAGACCAACAAACTTTCCACTAGGTGTGGCCGAGACATAGACCGCAGGGTCTTTTATACCAAGGTCGTCATGTGCGTGAGTGGTGTCACGCGATCTAATCAGCCTATCGTGTAGGGCGCTATGCTTAGCTGGTATATATCGCTTGTCAAGCAAAAGCTTCCGCGGCTTTCCTTTGCTATCAAGCTCAGCCCCATAAGACACTTTGTAGGGCTTTGAGTATTCTATCAACGCAAATTGAAAAGCCGGATTTACGAGAGGATGGTTCGGGTGCAGTTTAATCTCCTGCAAAATTCGCCAAGCCCGGTTGAGGTGGTCAATGCTTGACTCGAAGTAAAAATATAACTCTTCTTGCTCAGTCATTCTCCCCTCCTGAATAGCCAATTGACTAAATTCCGCTGACGTTTTTTCGCCGCAGAGCGGCGGTTGATTTTAGCCGTGGGTGAAACCCACGGTAAGAGCGTCAACGATTTCCGCGTCGCGTAGCGACGCCTGAATTCAGCCGTCGCTACGCGACGCGGGGTTTATCACACGCTTTCCCGGCGTTGAAAACGCCGGGCTAAATTCAGGCTGCCGCTAAGCGGCGCAAAAGGCGGTCTTCCAAAGTATTCGGTTGCCTGTGGGATTCGGCTACCGCTGGATGACCGCTGCTACTTCGCTGGTTTCACAAACACCGCAGGCACGTTTTGATCCTTGATGAGTTTGTTAAACGCGGGCACGTCGGTTGCCATGACCTGCTTCAACTTCTCAAGCTGGGTGTTGGTGCGTCCGTTCAAGTCTTCAAACACTTGATATGCCTGGTCGGTTGGAGCGGCGTCGGGGCCGGCCACCGAACCAGCCAGCGCAGCCAGTTTGTTGTTCAGCCGAATCGGGTAATTCAGCGGGTCCTGGCTGCTTTGGTTTTTGGTTTGGTACAGCTCTTCTTCGATGGCGGTCAGTTTGGCGCTCAAGTCCTTGGCAGCGTCCACGATGGCTTTGCCTGTGGGTTGGTCTTTGACGCGAGCGGCGTATTCGTTGACTTGGCGGCGAACGTCGCGGATGGAAATGATCGCTTCCGACGTTTCCGAAAACTTGTCGCGGATTTTCGTCAGCAGATCGAATTGCTTTTGGAAATCTTCCTGCGTCGTCGAAATGCGCGGGTCTTTGCGAAGCTCGAATGTTTCGCTCAGAGTTTTGCCGTCCACCGTCAGTTTGACCTGATAATTTCCCGGAACGGCGCGCGGGCCAGCGGTGTTGCCTGCCCACAAAATCATTCCCGGAAAGGTCGTAGCTTCGGCGTAACGCAAATCCCAACTGAACCGGTTCAAGCCTTTTTCGGCAGGCACGCGCGCCGGGCCGCCGCCAAAACGCCCGCCGCCGCCGCCAGTCGGAGTTTGCGGCGCGCGGCTGGAAAACTTCTTCACCGATTTGCCGTTGGCTTCCAGAATTTCAATCTGCACGTCGCCTTTGGGCTTGTCTTTCAAACTGAACCAAACGGAAACGCCAGCCGGAGGATTTTCGCCAACCGGCGCGCCCGAAGGAATGCGGAAACCTCCGCCGGGCATGCGGTACGCTTCTTCGGGTTTGAACAGATGAACGTCGGCAGCGACGACAGTGGCATTCCATTGGTGCAGCAGCGGCAGATCGTCAATGATCCAGAAACTGCGGCCTTGCGTGGAGATGACCAAATCCTTGTCGCGTTTGTGAACGGCGATGTCGGTGATCGGCACGACGGGCAAATTCAGTTGCAGCGATTGCCACGATTCGCCGTCGTTGAACGAAACATACATGCCGGTTTCGGTTCCGGCGTACAGCAATCCACGACGGTTCGGGTCTTCGCGGATGACTCGCGTGAACGTGGTTTCGGGAATGCCGTTGGTGATTTTCTTCCAGGTTTTGCCGTAATCGCTGGTTTTGTAAAGGTACGGGCGGAAGTCGTCGGCTTTGTAAAGCGTCGCGGCGAAATAAGCCGTTCCCGCGTCGTGCGGCGAAGCTTCGATGGAGTTGATCTGCGCCCATTCGGGAATGCCCGGAATGTTTTTGGTGACGTTTTCCCAAGTGGGTTTAGCCGCGTGGCTGTCGCGCGTGACGTGAACCAGACCGTCGTCGCTGCCCGTCCACATGACGCCTTTGGCGACGGACGATTCGGCCATCGCAAAGATCGTGCAGTAATACTCGACCGACGTATTGTCTTTGGTGATCGGGCCGCCGCTGGGGCCTTGTTTGGATTTGTCATTGCGTGTCAGATCGCCGCTGATTGTCGTCCACGTTTGGCCTTCGTTCAGGGTTTTGAAAACGTGGCTGCCGCCCGTGTACAGCACGTTCGGGTCGTGCGGCGAAAAGTGAATCGGGAAATTCCACTGGAAGCGATACTTCATGCCTTCCGCGCCCCAGCCCATCGGATTGTCCGGCCAGACGTTCACGTCGCGTGATTGGCCTGTGCGATGATCCTGGCGTTCCAGCAAGCCGCCGTAATTTCCGCCGAACACAATGTCTGAATTTTTCGGTGAAGCCACGACCCAACCGGATTCGCTGCCTGCGGTTTCTTCCCAATCACGAATGGTGATGCCGCCGCCTGTGGTGCGGCTGAAAATTCTGACCGTCGAATTGTCCTGCTGAGCGCCGTAAACGCGGTAAGGGAATTCGTTGTCCAGCGAGACGCGATAAAACTGCGCGGTGGCTTGATCCTGTTCGCTCCAACTGACGCCGCCGTTGAAACTGACGTTGGCTCCGCCGTCGTTGGCGCTGATCATCCGACTGGAATCGTTCGGCGCAATCCACAAATCGTGGTTGTCGCCGTGCGGCGGATTCAGCGTCGTGTAAGTCCGCCCGCCGTCAATGGATTTATGGAAGCCTACGTTCAGCACGTACATCGTGTCGGCATTTTTGGGATCGGCGTAAATGTGCGTGTAATACCAGGCGCGTTGGCGCAGGTTACGGCTTTCGTTGACCTTTGCCCACGAAGCTCCGCCGTTGTCCGAACGAAAGACGCCGCCATCGTCGGCTTCGACGATGGCGTAAACGCGGTCGGAATTCGCGGGCGAAACCGTGACGCCAATGCGTCCGAGCGTTCCTTTCGGCAATCCGGGATTGCGCGAAATGTCAGTCCAGTTGTCGCCGCCGTCTGTGGATTTCCAAAGCCCGCTGTCGGGGCCGCCGCTTTCCAAGCTGTACGGCGTGCGTTTGGCTTCCCAGATCGAAGCGAACAGCACGTTCGGATTGTTCACATCCATGCTGATGTCCACGGCTCCGGCTTTGTTTGATTTGAACAGCACGCGCTGCCAGTTTTGGCCGCCGTCTTTGCTGCGGAAAACGCCGCGTTGTTCGTTGGTTCCGGCTGCGTGACCCATCGCGGCGACATACACCACGTCGGGATTTTTCGGATGCACTTTGATGCGGCCAACAATGCGCGAATCTTCCAGACCGGCGCGCTTCCAGGTTTTGCCCGCGTCAACGGATTTATAAACTCCGTCGCCGTGCGAAAAATTTCCGCGAATGCAGCTTTCGCCCATGCCGACGTAAACCACGTTCGGATCGGATTCGCTGACGGTGATGGCCCCGACTGTGCCCGTGCCAAAAGGCTGGCCGTCAGAAACCGGAATCCAGTTTTCGCCGCCGTCGGTGGTTTTGAAGACGCCTCCGCCTACGCTGCCGAAGTAATACACGTTGGGCTGAGCCGCCGAACCGGCAACGGCTACCGAACGTCCGCCGCGAAATGGCCCGATGTTGCGCCAGCGCAAACCGTTCAGCGGATTATTGGCCGCCGCTTGTTGAGCTTGGGAAGTGGTTGTTTGAAACACTGCCGCTGCGCCGAACAACAGGCCGAGCAGCATCAAAAGCGTCAACGGACGCACAAATCGAATTGGAGCTTTCATCGCTTTGAACCTCGCTTGGTTGGATTGATTGTTTGTCGGGAAAAAATCTTGCGGGCGGATGATACCGCGTCAGGTCTGAGTACGGCGAACCGAAACTCGGCGTTACAGCTTTTGCCTTTTGCAGACTCACGCCGCATAATCCGCCGCGTTTGGCTTAACCACTTCTCCGGCGGAATCGCCGCCACAGATAACCGACAATCAGAAATTTAACCCCAAGGGCGCTCTCGCTGCCTTTTGCTGAAGGAGACACTTTTATGAATCAGCGCAGGCTTTTTATAGCCAGTTGTCTATCTCTCGTTGTCACAGCCATGATTTTTGCGTTGCGCGGCAACGTCGAAGATTTGGTCATTGCCGATAACATTTCCGGCTTTGTTGCTTCGGAAGCGCGTTCACAATACGGCTGGATTTCGACGATGGCTTTTTTCGGATTTGCCGCTTCGATCCTGGTCGCTTCGCCAATGTTGGATTCGCTTGGGATGCGAAACCTGCTGTATCTGGCATTCGGGCTGCATATCGTCGGCGTCGTCGGATTCGTAACGGCTCCGAGTTACACCGTGATGACGTATTCCATGTTGCTGGCCGGTTTCGGCAATGGATTGGTCGAAGCCGTCATCAACCCGCTGATTGCCACGATGTATCCGAACGAAAAGACGCATAAGCTGAATGTGCTGCACGCCTGGTGGCCGGGCGGACTGATCATTGGTGGCTTGCTGGGATATTTCATGAGCCAGGCCGGTGTCGGCTGGAAAATGCAGTTGGGCATCATCCTGATTCCGACGCTGGCGTATGGTTTTCTGATTTTTGGACAGAAATTCCCGTTGACCGAACGCATGGCTGCGGGCATTTCCACCGAAGAGATGTTCAAAACCGTCGCCAATCCAGCATTTTTGCTGTTGATGTTCTGCATGATGATCACGGCTTCGATTGAACTGGCTCCGGGACAGATGGTGGCTTCGGTGTTGGGCAATCTGGCCAAGATGAGCGGCATTCTGATTTTGGTGTACGGCTCCGCGCTGATGTTCGTGTTGCGATATTTCGCCGGGCCAATTGCGCACAAAATTTCGCCGATTGGAATGATGGTGGCTTCGGTGGCCATCGCGGCCATCGGATTGTTCCTGCTGTCAAACGTGCAAAGCGCGCCCGGCGCGTATGTTGCGGCGACGGTGTTTTACGTTGGCGTTTGTTTCATGTGGCCGACGATGCTGGGCATTACCTCTGAACGCTTCCCGCAGGGCGGAGCCTTCACGATGGGATTGATGGGATTTGTCGGCCAGTTCGCGCTGGGGCTGGTGATCTTTTATATGGGCAAAGTTCGCGACACCGTCGGCGGCGACGGGCCTTCGTTCCGGTATGTGGCGATGATGGCGATTGTGCCGTTCATCATCTTCTTGTTGTGGTGGTTGAAAGATCGCGCGGCGGGTGGGTACAAAGCCGTTCAGTTGAACCAAAGCGGCGATTAAGCCGAGGCTTCATTTCGTTAACCACGGGGAGCACGGGGATCACTGGGATAAATAGGGCAAATCAGGTTTGGCCTTTCCCCGTGTTCCCTGTGCTCCCCGTGGTTTTTGACTTCGGCCTAGGCCAAGTTTGGCCAAGCCAATATCGGAAACCAGTGCCGCCAGAATGATCGCGCCCTGAATGGCTTTTTCCCAGAATGGATTGATGCCCGCAAACGTCAATGCCGTGCCGATGGTTCCCAGCAGGGCAACGCCAATCAACGTTCCCCACAATGTTCCTCGCCCGCCAGTGATTGCCGCTCCGCCGACCACGGCGGCGGCGATGGCTTTCATCTCCAAGCCTATTCCGGCGTTGGCGGGAACTGAAGAAAACCGTATGGCGTTCAGCAATGCCGCCAAGCCAACCAACGCTCCCGTCAAGACAAACACATTCAACGTCACGCGCGGCGGATTGATGCCCGCCAGCCGAGCCGCTTCGGCATCGGAGCCGACTGCGTAAACATTTCTTCCGACCGGAAGATTTCTGAGCACCCACGCCATCGCCGTTAATACAGTCACCGAAAAGGCTACGATCAAGATTTGTCCGGCGGTTTGGCCGAATCCGAACCACTGAAAATTGCCTGGCAGGTTTTGCGCCCAAGCGCCTTCGGTCGCCCAGCGCAATCCGTCTCGCCAAGCCACCAAAGTCGCCAGCGTGACGACAATCGCCGGAATCTTTGCGCGTGCCACTAACCAGCCATTGATGGCTCCCAGCAAACAGCCGATGGCAACGACCAGCACCACGACCAACGGCATTGGCAAGGTTTTTGCCAGCAAACCCGCGGCAATGCTGCACACTGCGAATTGCGAACCGACGGAAATGTCTATTTGTCCGGCAAGGATCACCAACGTCATGCCAACGGCGACGATCAACACCGGGGCGTTGCTGATAAGTAAGTCACGCAGGTTGGCGGCGCTGAAGAAAGATGGCGAGACAATGCCGACTGCTAACAGCAAAACGGCGAATGCTGCGGCGGCAGAAAGTTCGCGGGTGTGTCGGGACAGGTTCTGCATGGATCAATCAATGTGGAAGACTTCGCGCAGAGGTTTTGATTGCGGACTGTTGTCGGGGTTCGACGGTATCACTTCGCGCATGTAACTCCACCATCGTTGGCAGATTTCATTCGAAGCAATCGCTTCCCATTGCGCTTCGCTTTCGATTTCGGCGTAGCCAAACAGTTGGTTGGTCGTTTCGTCCAAAAAGATCGAATAGTTGTGAACGCCGTGCGCTTTGAGCGCGGTTTCCAATTCCGGCCAGATGGGATTGTGCCGCCGTTCGTATTCGGCGTGCTGGTCTGGGAAGACCTCCATGACAAAGGCTTTTCTTAA
This sequence comes from Acidobacteriota bacterium, assembly GCA_033763255.1. Taxonomy (GTDB): domain Bacteria; phylum Acidobacteriota; class Blastocatellia; order RBC074; family RBC074; genus RBC074. The sequence goes on from JANRKX010000001.1 coordinate 67,627, forward strand.
CCTGCTCATAGTTCAATGGCCATAACCAAATTCACCACAAAAAGCGCATAAGGCACAAAATGCAACCGGAATGCATTTTTGTGTTTTTTGTGCTTTTTGTGGTGAACCAGTTTCCTGTTTATTTGCCAGCGGTCATGGCTTTGCCGCGTTTGATCTGCATTTCGTCAAACAGGTAAGCAGCGCCGCCCAATTTTTCTGTCACGAACATCACGTAGCGGATATCCACGTTGATCGTTCGATTCAGGTTGCCGTCGAAAGCGTAATCGCCGCCCAGACCTTCAAAGTTGCCGTCGAAGACCAATCCGATCATTTCGCCACGGCCGTTCATAATCGGCGAACCGGAATTGCCGCCGGTGATGTCTGTCGTCGTCAGGAAGTTGACCGGAACGTCGTTCAACTGAGCGTCAAAGTAATTGCCGTAATCTTTTTTCTTCGCCAGGTCTTTCAATCCGGCGGGAACGTTGAACGGTTCTTCGCCGGTGTCTTTGGCAATCACACCCGCCAGCGAAGTCTGCCAGTGATAAAACACCGCATCGCGCGGTTTGTAGCTTTTGACTTCGCCATAAGTGAATCGCAACGTGAAATTGGCGTCGGGATAATACGCGCCTTTTTTCATTTCCAGCATCGCGGCGACGTAATTCGGACGCAGCCGAACGACTTCGCCGTTGAATTTGGAGATTCGTTTGGCATACGGCGCGTTTTCATCGGCAGAGGCGGCAATCAACTTCACCAGCGGATCGTCAATCGCGCGAATGTCTGCCGCTGAAAGCCCGAACAGTTTTTTTACTTCGTCGAAAGATTTGTATTTGGAATCGGAGATGACTTTGTCGGCGAAATCGCGTTCGGCTTTGCGGCGAGCTTCGCCGGTTTGATTGCCAAACAGCGTTTCGGCAAAGGCGAATTTCTGATTGCCGGGCAAATCGGCCAGGCTTTCCAAAGCGGAAGCCAGCGCGCCAACTTCGCCAGCGGGTTCGCGTTCGCCCCAGCCGCTGCTCATCTGGCCGATCATTTGATTGACCGCTCCATCGCTGAGTTGCGGATTGCGTTCACCCGCCGGTTTTTCTTTGTCCACTGCGCGCAGGTAGGCGATGTTCAGAGCGTTGACCAGATCGCCGGAATCGAACAATTCGCCGAACGCAGTTTGTTTGGAGCTAAACGACCGCAAGTCGGCGTAAAGGGCTTCGATCTGCGGCAGCACATTTCCGTATTTGGTCTTGGCCGAAGGGGTGGCGTCCAGCCATTTTTTCAACGCTTCTTCTTCAGCGCGACGGCGTTCGATCAGGTTCAGCTTTTTCAGACCCAGTACCGCACCTTCAAAAGCTTTAAGCGAATTGCTCAGCCCGAAAATCTGATCGGCCAGCCGGATTTTGAGAGCCGGATTTTTTTCGCCCATCTTGGTCAGTGTTTCAATTTGCTTTTTCAGCGTCGAAATCTGATCCGGCAATTGAACGTTTTGCCGGAAATCCAGCGAATAAGATTCGCGGTAACGATAGGTCGCTCCGGGATGTCCCATCACAAAAGTGAAATCGCCTTCCTTGATGCCTGCGGCGCTGACGGCCAAAAAACGTTTCGGTTTGAACGGCACGTTGTCTTTGCTGAAACCGGCGGGTTTGCCATCGGCTCCAACGTAAGCGCGCAGGTAAGTGAAATCTCCGCAGTGGCGTGGCCATTCAAAGTTGTCCGGGTCGCCACCGAAATAGCCAATGGATTTTGGCGGAGCGTAAACCATACGAACATCGCGCAGCGTCAGGTAAGTGTAAAGGAAGTATTGGTATCCGCTGGTGGCTTCGACGATTTGTGTGCGTATGCCTTCCTTGTCGCGTCCGTTGAGCGCGGCTTTGGAAATCTCTCCTTTCTTTGCGTTCAACGCTGAGTCGCGCTGTTCAGGAGTCATTTCCGGTTTGGCGGCGGAAAGCACTTCGGCGGTTACGTCCTTGAATTCTTGCAGAATCGAAACGGTGTAACCTTGCGCGGGAATTTCTTCGGCGCGCGATTTTGCCAGGAAGCCGTTGTTGATGTAATCCTTTTCAGTCGTCGAAGCGCGCGTGATGGCGCTGAATGCGACGTGATGATTTGTCAGGATCAAACCTTCGCCGGAAACAAACGAACCGGTTCCGCCTGCGCTGATTTGCACGATGGCGTCTTTCAGGCTGGGCTGCGTTGTGCTGTAAACGTCTTCGGGTTTCAACTCGAAGCCGCGTTTTTTCAATTGCCCCATCGGCAATTTGCCAAGCGAATCCGGCAACCACATGCCTTCATCAGCCAGCGAAGCGAACGGCGAAAACGCCAACGCAAAAACCAAAATTGAAACGGTCAAAAATTTGCGAATCATCGAATCTCCTTGTTGAGTTTGTCTGAAGTAGACAGGATTCACAGGATTTTTCAGGACGTGGCCAGAGCACAACGAGTATCGGTAATTTCACCGCAGAGGCGCAAAGAACGCTGAGGTTTCGCAGAGAAGAAAAGAGCCTTTCGGCAAATTCTCTGCGCTTCCTTTGCGTTCTCTGCGTCTCTGCGGTGGAAAACGTCGGCAAGCCATCGTTTCACTTTTCAAGTGCGACCATATCTTGACTGGGCAAAATCCTCAAAAAATCGTGTCAATCCTGTCCAATGAGTCTTTTTATCTGCCGCGCAGAAATTCTGCGCGGTTTGTTTTTAACAGGCGGCAGGCGGCTTCGTAAACAGCCTCTTCGGAAATCATGGCGATATGCGAAGCGCGAACGTGTTCGCAGCGGCTGCTTAACACGTCGGTCAGCGTGGGCGAGGAATGTTTTACAAAAGTTGAGATTGCCACAACCGGCGCTCCGGCGGCGGCGGCGACATGAGCCGGGCCGCTGTGATTGGCGATCAGCAAACTCAACCGAGCAAAAGCCGAAACCAAATCCGGAAGCTTGGGCGATTGAATGGCGATGGCGCGTTTGGCCGGAAGTTGCGCCACGATTCGTTTGGCCAGGCCGCGTTCCTGTGGCCCGGCGAAAACCAGCAACCGCGCGTTGAAGTTATGAATCAGCCGCGAACCGATCGAAACAAATCGTTCGAGCGGCCAGCGATGCTGCGGCATACCGGCTCCGGGATGAATGCCGATCAGCAATTCGCCATATTCGACCGCGTGTTTGTGCAGCAACTTTTCAAACCGTTCGTCGGCGGCAGCATCGGTTTGCAAACGCGGCTCGGCTTCGATGGGGCGAACGCCGAGCGGTTCCAGCTTTTTCAAATACAGATGAGCCAGATGGTTTGTCGGAGCTTTGGTAGAAACAGTCTGTGTCAGTTGTTCGAGCATGCCGCTCAAACCTTTGTTGACGCCTTTGGCCGGTTTCAATTTTTCAAACGGCCTGGCGAAACTCAGCACGACCGAGCCTTCGGCGTTGTTTTTGAATTCGATGGCCAGATCGAAATTAGAATGGCGAAGTTCGTTGATGGCTTTGGTGCTGCGATAAAAGGCCGTTGGTTTTAACAACTCAGCGTGACGAAATCTGCCGATGGTCAGAACTTCGTCGGCGCAACCCGCCAATCGAATCAAATCTGCTGCAAGGGCGCTGGCGGCAACGGTGATGCGCGATTGCGTTGCGTGCGCTCGCAGCGAACGCAACGCAGGCAATGCCAATGTGGTTTGCGCCAATCCGGCGACGTGAATGACCAGGATGTGTTGGGGCTGTTCTGGCATTTGATTCAACGTCATGCGTCGGGGGTGAGCGGCAGGCTTAATGAAACGATGGTTCCAGTTTTCGGCTTTCCGGCAACGCTGATGATTCCGTGAAAGTTCAAGGCGCGTTCGTGCATTCCCAAAATACCCAGTGAATGCGGTTTGTTCAGATCATCTGTGGAAATTCCTTTGCCGTTATCGCGGACAATCAACGCCAGTTTTTTGTCTTTTCGATCAAATTCGATTTCGACTTCCGTCGCTTCGGAATGGCGCAACACGTTGGTCAGGCTTTCCTGGAAAATGCGGAAGACGGCGGTTTCCAAATCGCCGTCGAATTTTTCATCACCGATGTTGGAATTCAGTTTGCAGCGAATTCCGGTTTGTTCCTCAAAAGATTCGGCTTGCCATTCGATGGCCGCCAACAAACCGAGCGTGTCCAGAATGCTCGGACGAAGTTCGGTGGCAATGTCGCGCATCTTCAACATTGAACGGTCAATCAACATCATCATTTCCTGAGCGCGTACGAACAAATGCGGATGCGTGCTTTGAATTTCTTTGCTGAAAAGCTTGGCTTCAATTTTCAATCCGGTCAGCACCTGGCCGATTTCGTCATGAATTTCGCGCGAAACCGAAGCGCGTTCTTCTTCGCGCACGTTGTCCAATCGCGCGGCCAGTTCGCGCAATTGCTGGTGCGATTTTTTCAACTCCTGTTCGACGCGGCGTCGTTCGCTCATTGTTCGGTCAAGCGCCACGATTGCCGCCAGTGTCACCCCGCCCAAAATCAATCCCGGAAGTTCCGCAAAAACTCCCGATCCGAAAATGAAGGGCGAGCCGGTTTTGACAACCAGCAAACGACGAATGGCGATAAAACCCATTGCTGCTGCTAATACGCTGATTCTCCAATCCCGCTCGCGTTTGGCCAGTCGTATTGACCAAAAAAAAGCCAGGAATTGCAGCGAGACAGACACTGACAATGGAAGGTTCATGATGTTTTTTTCTATCCAGAGCACGGAAAATGCGGAAAGTTTTGAAGTTATTCGACCGGCGTTTTAGCGAGATATTGTCCGGTCGGTTACGGAATTTTGCGATGCCGATACTTCAAGCAATCAGAATGTAATGTTTTGCCAAATGCTGAACATTGCGTGGCCGATAATGTAAACGGCGTTTCCCCACACGTCCAGACCCGCAACAGAGTTTTTGACGTATTTAAGTTGTAAATGCCTTTTTTCGATGATGACAACGGCCATTCGTTTCAGTAAGATTCGCGCCGTCAGCCGATGGTGATCTCCGCAATGTTCAGCTAACAGCCGCTTCACTGGTCGTCCTCAACAGTGGTGCCCAAGAAACGAAAACGAGATTTCAGCCACCGAAAAACGGTCTTCGGTGAAAATTGTTTGGCTCAGCCTTATGAAAAATACGAACATACTTTTGCTTGATCCGAATCCGACCTGCGAGCTAAGCGGAGCTTTAGGAAAGATTCTGGAATCCAGCGCCTCAACCGAATTCAACTTACAACGCGAATCCTTGAGCGATTATTCCGGGCAAGATTCTTCAGGAAGCACAGGTTTATTGTCCGGAGTCGTTTCCCGCATCAAACCGGCAGTGATTTTTATGGTGTCGCCGACGGGATTTCTTCGCCAGGCGAAATCATTGTTTCAATCGTTCAAACGCGAAAAACCTGATCCGCCGGTGGTCGTCGTTTCCGATGTCAACGAACCGGGGCAAATGTATGAAATGCTCAAACTCGGCGCGGCGGATTACATCACTTCGCCGCTGAAACCGATCGAGATTTTGCCGCGACTTTGGCGATTGCTGGAACAGACTTGCTGGGGAGAAACGCTGGCTCCGTCGGAGCGTGACAATTTCCATCTCGATCGTCCGTTGATCGGACAGAGCCAGCCATTCCAGGACGTGGTCAGTAAAATTCCCATCGTTGCCCAATACGACGTGACGGCGATGATCGTCGGCGAAACCGGCACGGGCAAGGAACTCTGCGCGCGCGCAATTCACCAACTCAGCCATCGCGCCGAACGCAAATTGGTGACGGTCAATTGCGGTTCGATTCCGAATGAACTGGTCGAAAGCGAATTGTTCGGGCACGAACGCGGAGCCTTTACGGGCGCAACGACCACCAAACAAGGATTGATCCGCGAAGCCGAAGGCGGAACTTTATTTCTGGACGAACTGGACAGTTTGCCTTTGCTGGCTCAGGTCAAGTTGCTGCGGTTTTTACAGGAAAAGGAATACTTGCCGGTCGGCGCAACCAAAACTCAGATCGCCAATGTGCGAGTGATTGCCGCCACCAACGTCAATCTGGAAAGCGCCGTGCGAGCAGGGAAAATTCGGCAGGATTTGTATTACCGGTTGAATATGATTCCGATTGAACTGCCGCCGCTGCGCGACCGCCGCGAAGATATTCCGTTGCTGGCCGCGAACTTTCTGGGACGGTTTGCCCGCGAGTTCCGCAAGAACGTCAACGGGTTTTCGCCGGACGCAATGATGAAACTTTGCGGATATGACTGGCCGGGCAACATTCGTGAACTGGAAAACGTGATCGGGCGAGCAGTGGCGTTTGCGCGCGAGCCGGTGATTCGTGCTCACGAAATCGCACTGCCGAAACCCGTGCCGGAATCATTTCAGGAAATGAAGCGCAAACTGGTTGAGCAATTCGAACGAACCTACCTGCAAAGTCTGTTGATTGTCAGCGACGGCAACATCACCAAAGCCGCCGAAGCCGCGCACAAAAACCGGCGCGCTTTTTTCGAGTTGATGAAAAAGTATGACATTGACGCAGACCAGTTTCGCCCGAAAGACGACCCGGACGCAGGCGCAGATAGGATGAATTTATCCTGGCAGAAAACCTTTGCCGATAAAGGAGTTTCTTGAAACGTCGCCAATTCACACGGATGAAATTGTCCGGGCTTGGTGGCGGGCTTCAACGAAAAATCAACGACTTAGGGGTGAAAAACGCTTCGGAAGTTACGGCACACCGGTTGCTAAATCATTTGCGGCGGATGTTAGAAACAGCCGCTTGAGATCAAAACAGCCTGTAACGAAATCAGCCAAACGATTACGCTCCTGGTTTTTTGAACTCAGCCAATGGTCAACAATGCAGCTCAACAGCCGAGTTGCAGCGTTACTCTCAGCCCGGATGACCTGATATTCAGACACCCGGCATTAATTCAAATCCTTAAGGAGAATCAAAATGGCAAAAGGTACTTTTGAAGTGTCGCTGACCAATCCGGCGCTTTCAGGAACAATCGAAGCCGATGTTTACGAACAGGGCGGCGTCGCTCCGACCACGATCATTGATTACGATCAAGAATGGGGCGTGAAGATCAAGTGGCAATTGTCGGGTTCGCTGGTTCCGTTCATTTGCGGTTCGTGGTGTGTCAGCCTGTATTTCGAGTCCATGGGCGCTGGTCCTGAATTCGATCTGCACCGCACTCACACGCTGGAACTGAATCCGTGCGGCAGCGGCAAATACGATTACGACTTCCGAGTTCCGCGCGGAACCATCCGCAAAGAACACTGCGGTCGTCCGTACAAAGTCGTGGCGGCGGTGACGTTTGTCACCAAATGCGGCAAACCTGGCCCGATGGCCGGTTACGTCGAAGGCCCGATGATTCAGTTTTACGAATCGCCGACGATCAACAACTAAGCCTTTCGTGGCAAACAAAGCGAACGACGATTCGCAGATCACTCAGCTACTTTGACCCAACCATCGTCTGGAACGACTTTGGTTGGGTCGTTTCATAATCAGGAGCATTTATGGCTAACAAACGTCCTCGCACTGCGTCGGAACCTGCGCCAGCCGCCGACGATTTCAAATTGATTAACAGCATCAGCGGCAAGATGGAAAGTCGGCTTCAACGAGCGGGAATCACCAGTTATGCCGAATTGGCCGAATTGGCGCCTTCGGAAATTGCAGGGAAACTCGGCAATCCGGCGGGGTTGTTGGAGCGAATAATTCGGGAAAATTGGTCAGGGCAAGCGCGGGAATTGGCTGAATTCGGAAATCGCTCAGACGATTCAGCAGACAAATCCGCTGAATCAACGAGCAATCAGCATTACGAAACATTTGCCGCCGAATTGGTGCTCAATTCCGACAGGCAGGTGCTCAACACGCGATTGATGCACGTTCCCAGCGGCGAAGAAGCGCGTTGGGAAGGTTGGGACGAACAACGATTGCTGAGTTTTTTCGCGCAACGATCAGGTTTGCAACTTTCCGGCACAGTCGAATCTGCGGCTGAACCGGCTCCCGTTTCCGCTGAAACCGTTTTGGCCAAAGCCGAAGATGTTCATGCCAAAACCTCAACCGCAGCACCGCAATCTGAACCCGCTACAAATTTGCCAGTCGCGGCAGATACATCGGATTTCGTATCTGAACCAGCCAGGTTCGTCGTGTTGACGGGTGAAAACGATCAGGTTTCGCGGTTGTTGCAGGACAACCAACCTTTCAGGGTGCGTTTGTGGTTGAGCGATAACGCCGATTTGGCCAAACAGCAATTCATGTACTCTGCCACCATTCAGGCTCGCAACCTGACCGACAACAACCAAACGGCGCATAGGGAAAGCGGTTACGTCGAGTTTGGCGATCAGGCCGTGTTGAATATCAACAACGTGTTGCTGGCTTCGGGAGCTTATCGGTTGAAAGCCATTGTGAATTTGCAACCGAGCGGCAAAGAAAAGCTGACCAACGCCGGATTAAACTTCCAGGTCGAAGGCGGCATGTTGCAGGTGTGTTGATTCCATCCTGTCATTCGCCCAAATCCAGTTCTTCAGGAAAATCTTCGTGGACTTCGGGCGTGGCGAAACTGATCTGATTTTGGAAGGGTGAAAACTGGCAGCACCATTTGGCGAATTCCGCCTGCACTCCGCTGGTGTGCGCGCCAATCAGCATGTGCAATACCACTTGCACGGCGGGCATTCGCTGTTGACTGGCTTCGTTCATCAATTCGATCAGCTTGGTTTCAAACTCTTCGTTCATTGTTTTGACCTCCAATGTATTGAGAGATGTATTGGGAAAACGGACACGGGGAATTGCGCTGAACTTTACCGTCGCTGCCCAATCGAAGCAACGAATTTGCCGCTGATACGGTCGGGGGCATTGATTGCGACCGATTTTGGCCTGTGGTACTTTACGCCCGCTTTTGAACAAGTCTTGAAAATTTGCGGGAGTAATTCAGTGGTAGAATGCCAGCTTCCCAAGCTGGACGTCGCGGGTTCGAGTCCCGTCTCCCGCTCCATCGCCTTTATTGTTATCAAATCAAACCGCGACCGATAGGAAGCGGATTCCAAATCAAAAAGCCGCAGTGAAGTTCAAAAACTCCGCTGCGGCTTTTGAAGTTTTCGTTTGTCGTCAGGAGAACTGAAAAATGCCCGATTCCCCAAAACGTCCCATCAAACATTTGCGCTGGTACATTGCTATCATGCTTTGCTTGGCTTCGGAGTTGAATTATCTGGATCGCCAGACTCTGGCTGTGCTGATTGGCACTATCAAGGAAGAATTGAATTTGACTTCCGCCAATTACGGCGACATCAATTCGTGGTTTTTGACCAGCTATGCGGTGATGTATCTGGTCAGCGGCCGCATCATTGACATTGTGGGAACCCGGCGCGGATTTATGTTTTTCGTATCCGGCTGGTCGCTGGCGAACATGGCGCACGTATTTGCGCGAACCGTCGGCCAGTTTTCTTTCTTCCGGTTTTCGCTGGGAGTGTTCGAACCGGGCAGCTTCCCCGGCGGAGTTCGCGCCGTCGCCGAATGGTTTCCTATTAAAGAGCGCGCAATGGCCGTAGGCATTTTCAACGCCGGAACTGCGCTGGGTTCGATGCTGGCCGCTCCGATTGTAACGCTCATCGCGTTTCATTTCGGCTGGCGCTCGGCGTTTGTGTTCACAGGTGCGTTGGGTTTTGTTTGGGTGGCGGCCTGGTCGGTGATTTATTTTCTGCCCAAAGACCATCCTCGTTTGAGTGACGAAGAGCGCGAATTGATTCTGGCCGATCAAAAAACCGAAGGTGACAGCGACAAACCCGCGTCGCTTTCGGTGTTGTTGAAAATGAAAGAAACCTGGGGCTGCGTGCTGGCGCGCGTGTTGACCGATCCAATCAGTTACTTTTTGAATTTCTGGATTCCTTTCTACTTTCAAAAAGAACGTGGATTCGAGCTTAAGCAAATCGGCATGTTCGTCTGGATTCCATTTGCTGCCTTGACGCTGGGCAATCTGTTTAGCGGAGCGATGCCAAGACTTTTGATCTCGCGCGGTTGGCAACTGAACACTGCGCGCAAATCCACGATGCTGATGGTTTCAGTGGCGATGCCGTTTTTCTGTTTGCTGGTCACCAAAGTCACCAGCCCCGCCATTGCGGTTGCCGTGGTTGCCGGAATGATGTTTTGTCACGCCGCTTGGGGAAACATCACACTGCCTGCCGAAGTTTTTCCCCGCCACGCCATCGGCACAATTACTGGATTGGGCGGTTGTCTTGGAGCCGCGATGGGAGCGATCACTCAGCGATATATTGGCCGAGTCGTTGACGAATTTTCCTTTGCGCCGATTTTTGCGGCTTGTGCTGGAATCTATTTGCTGGCTTTGCTGCTGGTTCACGTTTTGATCGGCAGGCTTGGCGAAATCCGGCACGTCCCGGTTGAAGGCGCAGCTTCGGCTAAAGGTGTCTGAATAGTTCAGATTATGTAGAAGGCGAATTATGCAGAAGGAGTAAAACAATGAATCAGAAAAAGTTTTTGATAACTGGTGTTTTGATGTTGCTGGTGGCGCTGAGTGATCTGGCGATTGCCCAAGCCGTGCGCGGACGCATCGAAGGCACTGTGAAAGATGAACAAGGGCAATTGATTCCCAATGCCGCGCTGACCGTCACCAATCTGGGCACGGGCGAAACGCTAACGGCCACCTCTTCGGGCGAAGGTGTTTTCGTCATCGCCGAAGTGAAGCCTGGAACTTATCGCGTGGCCGCCGTTGCCGCCGGCTTCAAGAAAATCACCGTCGAAGGCATCGTCGTACAGGTGGCGACGGTTTCCACCGTTAATGTGGAATTGCCCGTCGGCGCGGCCACGGATTCCGTCACCATCAGCGCCAACGATTCGCAGGAAGTGGTCAACAGCGCCAATCCTGAAATCGGCGATGTGGTGGATCGGCAGCGAATTTTGGATTTGCCGCTCGATGGGCGCAATCCGCTGGAATTGACGGCGTTGCAGGCGGGCGTGCAACTGCGCACGAATGCCGACGGCGAAATTGACCGCTTTTCCATCAACGGCAATCGCACCGTCGCCAACAACATCACGGTGGACGGCGTCAACGCTTCGGATAATTTTTTGAAAACTCCGGCCAACGTCACCTTGCCGGTGATTCCGGTCAGTGTGGAAAGCGTGGGCGAATTTCGCGTGACGACGGCGCTGCCTTCGGCGGAATTCGGACGCGGCACGGCGCAGGTCAATGCCATCACGGCTTCGGGCACGAATCAATTGCGCGGTTCGCTGTTTCAGTTTCATCGCAACACGATTTTCAACGCCAACACCTTCTTCAATAACTCGACGGTCAACCCGGATACCGGCCAAACCCTGCCGCGCGAAAAACTGATTCGCAATCAATTCGGCGGACGCCTGGGCGGGCCTGTGCGGTTGCCGAAAAACATCTTTGGACCGCTGGCTTACGACGGCAAAGATCGCACGTTTTTCTTTTTCTCTTATGAAGGCAAACGCGAATCGCGCGGCTTGTCGCGCAATCGCATTGTTTACACGGCGCAGGCGCGGCAGGGGATTTTCCGTTACCTAAACAATCTGCCGACCACGCCGGCCAACGTCGCGGCCAATCCCGCGGCCATTCGCAGCGTCAATGTCCTGGGGTTGAACAACACGCGCACAACGCCCGATCCTGTTGTGGGGCGGTATCTGGCGCTGACGCCCACGCCGAACAATTTTCAATTGGGTGACGGATTGAACACCGGCGGGTTCAGGTTCAATTCCACCATTCTTTCGCCAAGCGATATTTTGTCCGGGCGGTTGGATCATCGGCTGAACAACAAACATTCGCTGGAAGCGACGTTCAGTTACGGCGACGTAAATTTCCTGGGCGATTACATCAACGAAGGCGAGCCGCTTTTCCCCAACGCGCCTTATCGCACGCGCAACACTTTGGGGCGCGGACTTTCGACGACTTTGCGTTCGACCTTGACGCCCGCGCTCATCAACGAAGCCCGTTTCGGCGCGCAACTTTCCACTCTGACTTTCGGCAACACTGCAACCTTTCCCGAAGGCTATCAAATTGATTTCGGCACGATTACCGATCCGGTCAATGACTTTTTGGGATCGGGGCGCAATCTGCGTGTGTTGCAGTTCACTGACAACCTGACCTGGATTCGCGGCAGCCATCAATTCAAAACCGGCGTCGAATTACGCTCGTTGTGGGTGCATCGTTACACCTTCGCCGACACTTTGCCGAGCGTGGATTTCGCCACGGGCGTCAACGATCCGGGCTTTGTCCGCACGACGCAATTTCCCGGCAGCACTACGGTGGATTTCAACAACGCGCGCACGCTGGCCAACAACATCACGGGCGCGATCGGTTCCGTTTTTCAAACCTTCAACGTGCTGCAAAAAGGTTCGGGGTTTGTCGCCGGAGCGCCTGAAGTGCGCGAATACGGCAACCGCGAACTGGATGCTTATGCCCAGGATACCTGGCGCGTTCGCCCGAATCTGACTTTGAGTTTGGGCCTGCGTTACGAATTCCAAACCGCGCCGCGCGAATTGAACGGGCTGGCCCTGTTGCCGGTGGGCGGTTCGGCAGGATTGTTCGGCGTTTCGGGCAACGGCAATTTGTTTCAACCCGGAACTCTAGGCGGCCCGGCGACGACGGTGCTGGATTATGCCGATGAACTTTTCAAAGCGGACAAAAACAACTTCGCGCCGGTCATCGGTTTCGCCTGGGATCCGTTCAAAAACGGCAAGACGAGTTTGCGCGGCGGTTATCGCATCAGTTACGTGCGCGGCAGTTTCAACACGATTGATGGCACGCTGGACGACAACGAAGGTTTGGTGCTGACCACGCAACGCAACCTGGGCGGCTTTTTGCGAAACGGTGTGACGGCCAATCCGTTGCCGACTTTCAACATTCCGGCGGCGCAAAGCATTCAGGTCAATTCGACCGTGGATGTGCGCGCCTTCGACGAAAACCTGCGCACGCCTTACGTCCAGGAATGGACGTTCAGCATTCAGCGCGAAGTTTTGAAAAACACTTCGCTCGAAGTGCGGTATGTCGGCAATCGCGGAGTGAAGTTATATCGCGGCTACGACGTGAACGAAGTCAACATTCTGGCGCGCGATCCGCGCACCGGGCAGACCTTCATCGAAGCCTTCCGCATTGCTCAAGGCAATCTGGAAGCATTCAAACGCGCGCGTCCGACGGCGACGCCGAATTTCAAATACGACGCGACAATTGCGGGCAGCCGTCCGAATCCATTGTTTGACGATGTGCTATTTCGCGGGCGCGCAGCGAGCGAATTTCAGTTGACGAATTACGTGCAACGCCTGGAAGAAGGCCGCGCGGGTGATTTTGCCGACTATGTTTCGCGTGTTCGTTTGGCTAACAACCGCCGAGGCGATCCGTTCTTTGCCGCCGTCGCCGCCGGGTTGTTGCCGGTGAATTTCTTCCGCGCCAATCCGAACATTCGGGGCGCGCAGTTGTTCGGCAATGCTTCGTTTTCGACTTACCACGCCTTGCAGGTGGAATTGCAGCGGCGTCTGACCGGCGGGTTGCGCGTGCAGATGAATTACAGCTTTGCCAAAGGCTTGTCGGATTTCATCGGCTCGACCGGCGATACGAATTCGTACCTGACGCTGCGCAACACGCGGCTCGAAACTTCGCAGTACAACAACACGCATCAACTCAACGCCAACTTCATTTACAACCTGCCGTTCGGTCGCGGGCGAAAATTTTTGCGCGGCGCGAAAGGCTTGTCGGGGCAAATCATCAGCGGATGGCAACTGGGCGGAATTATGCGCTACAACTCAGGCGATCCGCTGAGCCTGCTTTCGGGGCGCGGCACGTTCAACCGCGACGACCGCTCGGCGCTCAATTCGGTCAACGTGGCGGGCAATCTTTCGCGCGAAGCTCTGCAAAAGCTGGCCGGCGTGAAAACCATTGGCAACGGCGTGTTTTACCTTGATCCGAACCTGGCGCCGGGTTCCAGCAGTGATGCGGCGAAAGTCATTTTCCAAAACCCTGAAGCCGGAACAACTGGCGCGTTGGGACTTGGTTCGATCTTCGGCCCGCGTTATTGGAACTTCGATTTCAGCGCGCTGAAACGCACGCGACTGACCGAAAGCGTCAACCTGGAATTCCGCGCGGAGATTTTCAACCTCTTCAACACGGTGAATTTCGATAACCCGGTAACCAGCATCAACAGCGCCAACTTTGGCCGCATCACTTCGATCACGGGCCGTCCGCGGTTGATGCAATTCGCATTGCGGTTGAACTTTTGAACGCTTCAGGAGTGTGGTTATGAATTTGACCCGACGTGATTTTATGCAGGTGAGCGCCGCCGGACTGGGTTCGGCGGCGCTTGGCAATTTTTCGCGGAATGCTTCTGCCTTTGCCAAAGGCATTCGCTTTCGCCTGGGCGTGACCGATTGGAATTTGCGCCAGACGGTCAAGCTGGAATCGGTTGCGTTATCCAAAAAGCTTGGTTTTGACGGAGTGCAGATCAGCATTGGTCGCAAGATGGAACTGAACGACAAGGCTTTGCAGCAATCGTTCCTGGCCGAATCCAAGCGCGTTGGGCAGCCGCTGGCTTCGCTTTGTCTGGACATTTTGCATGTCAACGGATTGAAGTCCGATCCGCTGGGCCAGCGCTGGACTGCCGAAGCGATCCCGATTGCCAAAGCCATGGGCATCAAAGTCATCCTGTTGCCGTTTTTCGGAAAGTGGGCGTTGCAGACGCAAGCCGAAATGGATTACACCGGCGACGCGCTGAAAGAAATCGCTCCGGCGGCAGAAAAAGCTGGCGTGATTTTGGGCTTGGAAGACACGATCTCTGCCCGCGACAACGTGCGGATTATGGAGCGCAGCAAATCGCCTGCGGTGTTGACCTATTACGACGTAGGCAATTCGACGCAAAACGGTTTCGACATCATCGAAGAAATTCGCTGGCTGGGACGCAAACGCATCTGCGAAGTTCACCTGAAAGACAATCCCAGCTACATGGGACAGGGAAAGATCAATTTCAAATCCGTCGTCGAAGCATTGGCTGACATCGGCTTCGACAAATGGGCGCACCTGGAAACCGTCGCGCCGAGCGGTTCGATTGACGACGATATGAAAAAGAACCTCGGCTTCATCCGCGACGTGATTGCGCGATCGAAGTAACAAAAAGGAAAAGTCATGGCGCGTACACACTGCAAGTTGATGTTCATCTGGCTCGTTTTGTTCACCATCGCGGCAGAACGCATGAGCGCCCAATCGGTACTCACTATTGGTGATGATTTCTTCGAAAGGAAGATTCGTCCGGTTCTGGCGACCAATTGTTACGGCTGTCACGCCTCGAAAATGAAATCGCCAATGGGCGGCTTGGCGCTGGATACCAAATCGGGTTTGCTGAAAGGCGGCGATTCGGGACCAGTCATCGTCCCTGGAAAACCCGCCGAAAGTTTATTGTTGCGCGCGATGCGCTACAGCGATCCAAAGCTGAAAATGCCGCCGGCCAATAGGCTGGCCGATGCTGTGATTGCCGACTTTGAGCAATGGATTGCAGCGGGCGCGCCTGATCCGCGAGTTGAAACTGTTGCGGTTACAGCCAAACCGCGCGGCATTGATTTCGACAAAGGCCGTCAGTGGTGGGCTTTTCAGCCGGTCCGTGAAATTGCTGCTCCAAATCTGAGGCAGACCAGTTGGCCGCGCACCAAAGTAGACCGCTTCATTCTGGCAAAGCTGGAGCAAAATAAGCTGACGCCTTCAGCCGAAGCTGACGCGCGAACTTTGATTTTGCGCGCGACGCTTGATCTGACGGGGTTGAAACCCAGCTACGAAGAAGTGGAAAGTTTTGCCAACGACAAAGACCCGCGTCGTTACGAAAAGCTGATTGATCGTTTGCTGGCTTCGCCGCGTTATGGCGAACGCTGGGGGCGGTATTGGCTGGACGTGGCGCGCTACGCCGAAAACGGCGATACCGGTGGTAATCGCCAGGCCTATCCCTACGCATGGCGCTATCGCGATTGGGTGATCGAAGCCGTCAACAACGACCTGCCTTACGACCGTTTCATCAAACAACAATTGGCTGCCGACTTGATGCCCGGAACTTCGCGCAACGACCTGCGCGCGCTGGGTTATCTGGGGATGGCTCCGTCGGAGTGGAAAGAAAAGAAGCTGTCGAAAGAACTGATTGACAACCTGCTGCTGGAAGAATGGGACGAGCGCGTTGATGCAGTCGGGCGCGGAATGCTCGGCTTATCCGTAGCCTGCGCGCGTTGCCACGATCACAAATTCGATCCGATTTCACAGAAAGATTATTACGCGCTGGCCGGAATCTTCGCTTCGACTTCGCCTGCGATTCGTCCGTTGCGCGAAATTGATCCGGCCACTGAAACCAAGTATTTGGCTGCTCGCCATCGCGTCACAGAACTGAATGGATTGCTCGGCTTTTTGACCGAAGAAAAAACGCTCGACCAGGGCATTGCCAAACCCAAAGCCGAAGCCTGTCGCGCCGAAATGAATGCCTTGAAAGACGAGATGAAGGCGTTGCAGGAGCAATATCCTGAACTCGTCGAATCGGTCACGCGCATCGGCGCGCCCAGAAACCAAGCCAACGCGGGCAAACCCAAACCGGATCCGAAAGCCCTGGCCGCTGCTGCCGCCAAACGCGCCGAAGAAGAAGCCAAAGCGCCGTTCATCAATGCCGTCCACGATGCCGCGATGGATTCGGATGGTTCGTATGCCGATTACACGCCGCTGACGATCAAACCCGGCGTAGCGCGTGATTTGCCGGTTTTTGCTCGCGGCAACTCGGCTGCGCCCGGCGAAATTGTTCCGCGCCACTTTTTGACGGTGCTGTCCAAGAATACACCCAGTGTTTTCAAGCGTGGCTCTGGTCGGTTGGAATTGGCGGAAAAGATTTTGACGGACGCTGCGCCGCTGTCTGCTCGCGTGATCGTCAATCGAGTTTGGGGCTGGCACTTCGGCAAGCATCTGGTCACGACGCCCAGCGATTTCGGAGATCGCGGCGAACGGCCTACGCATCCCGAATTGCTGGATGATTTGACGGCGCGCTTTATCGCCAACGGCTGGTCGTTGAAGTGGCTGCATCGGGAAATTATGTTGTCGGCCACGTACCGACAAGCCAGCAAACCTCGCCCGGAAGCTGCCCTAATTGACGAAGAAAACAAATGGATGTGGCGAATGCAGCCGCGCCGCCTGGACGCCGAAGCGATTCGGGATTGTATGTTGCAAGCGGCAGGGAAGTTGAACCTGGAAATGTACGGCCCGTCGTTGAATCTGGATAATTTGGACAACACGCGCCGCACGGTTTACGGGCGCATCAATCGAGGCGGCAGCAGTGACATTTTGCGGCTCTACGATTTTCCAAATCCATTTCAGCACAGCCCGTCACGTAATTTGACGATTACTCCGTTGCAGGAATTGTTTGTGTTGAACAGCCCGTTCATCAAACAACTGAGCAGCGCGCTGGCCAAAGCTGTTGAAGCTGACGCTGACGCTACAACCCGCGTCCGCAATCTGTACCGCAAAATCCTGTTGCGTGATCCGAACGCGGCGGAAATCAAAGTCGCGCTGAGCTATCTAAACTCCGCAACCAGCGAACAATTAGCCCAGGTTTTACTCGCAACCAACGAAGAGGTTTTCTGGCCATGACTGACAATTTTTCCAGACGTTCATTTCTTTCATCACTCGGCGGCGGACTAGGCTCCATCGCGCTGACTGACCTTATCGCCAGAGCCGACACGCCGAATCGCACCGGCCCTCACTTCGCGCCAAAAGCCAAACAAGTCATCTTGCTGTTTATGACCGGCGGCCCGTCCCAGATGGATACCTTCGATCCGAAACCTGCGTTGGCGAAATATGCCGGACAGCGTCCCGCCGCCGTAGACTTGCGCACCGAACGCAAGACCGGCGGCCTAATGGCTTCGCCGTTTACGTTCAAAAAATATGGGCGCAACGGCATTGATGTCAGCGAATTGCTACCGAATCTGGCCGCGCAAATTGACGACATTTGCGTGATTAAGTCGGTTTACACTTTCATCCCGAACCACGAACCGGGACGCAATCTGTTTTTCAGCGGTGTCATGACTTCGATGCGTCCGACGATGGGCGCGTGGATTTCGTACGGCCTCGGCACGGAGAATCAAAACCTGCCCGCGTTCGTGACGCTGACGCCTGCTGAAAGTTCGTTGTGGACGAGTTCCGGTTTCCTGCCCGCGCAATATCAAGGCACGCTGTTCAATAACAAAGAAACCGATCCCGAAAAGATGATCAAGTTTCTGCGTAACAAAGACCTGGACGCGGCAAAACAGCGCGAACAACTCGACGCCATCCAAGCTCTGAACAAAGCGCACGCCGAATCCTTTGGCGCGGACGCTTTTCTGGAAGGTCGCATCAAGACGATGGAACAGGCCTACCGCATGCAGTTCACCGCGTCCGACGTGTTCGACATTCGCAAAGAACCCGAATCCATACGCGAAGAATACGGAACGACGCCTTACGCCAACGGCTGTTTGATGGCGCGACGATTGGTTGAAAGCGGTGTTCGTTTTGTTCAAGTCCTGCACGGTCCCGGCCAGCAATGGGACGATCACGAGAACTTAGAGAAAGGCTTGCGCGAACGTTGCCCCGATATGGATCGCGCTTCGGCGGCGCTGATCCGCGACCTGAAACGGCGCGGCTTGTTGGAAGACACGCTCGTCATCTGGGGCGGAGAATTCGGGCGCACGCCCGTGTCTGAAAAAGGCAATGGCCGCGATCACAATCCTTATGGCTTCACGATGTGGATGGCAGGCGGAGGCGTCAAACCCGGCATCGCGTATGGCGAAACGGATGAATTCGGCTTCAAAGCTGTCGAGAATGCCGTCTCGATTCACGACCTGCACGCGACGGTGCTGCATTTGCTTGGCCTCGATCATGAGAAGCTGACGTATAGGTATGCGGGGCGGGATTTTCGGTTGACGGATGTGTATGGCAATGTCGTGAAAGACATCATCGCATAAGGGAATATCGCAGTCGAGACGGCGAACGAATTGCCAATTGCGCAAAGACAGAAGAAAATGCGGCTGGAACAAAGCATGAAAATTGACCAGCTAGTTGTAAAAAACTTCAAGAAGTTCGCGGATCAAACATTTACATTCCACCCACAGTTTACCTTGCTGGTTGGCGAAAATGGGTCTGGCAAAACCAGTGTACTGGATGCGTTGGCTGTAGCACTCGGCATATGGTTAGTGGAACCGCCAGACAGTTCATTACAAAACAGTCGTCGCAATATCCTCACAAGAGAAATTCGGATCGAAAGCTTATTAGCTGGGGATCGCATTCAGTTTTTGCAACAACGCCCCGTTGAAGTAACAGCCACAGGGAGAATTGGCGAGAAGGACAACCTAACTTGGACGCGCAGATTTAGCACTGAAGGTAAGAAGCCGCGTATTGCTGACGCTAAAGAAGCCTTAGCCGTAGTTGCAGAAATATATGGACGTGTGGCAAAGGGACAACATGTGCTTTGCCCTGTGCTTGCTTATTATGGAGCAGGGCGAGCCTGGCTTCCTTCAAACAAACTTACAAAGAAAGAAGCCAACGGTGGCCCTGCCCGGCGTTGGGCGGCTTTTTATGATTGCTTTACAGAGCGCATTCGCTTCGATGAATTACGCAAATGGTTTCACCGTGAGACGACTGCCGCCGGGAATCGCGGTGGTCGGATGCGACCTGGTTTCGAGGTTGTCAAGCAAGCCGTATTGGGCTGTGTACCAGATGCCGATAACGTCTGGTATGACGATGATCAAGGAGACATCATCTTATCAATTGCGGGGCAGGCACAGCCCTTCAATAATCTGAGTGCTGGTCAGCGGATGATGCTGGCACTGGTTGCAGATATTGCCAGTAAAGCGGTCACACAAAATGCTTATCTATTACCGCCCGACGAACTTGGCCCGGAAGACAAGCCGCTGCCACGCTTACTACAGGAAACGCCGGGCGTAGTGTTGATAGATGAATTAGACGTACATTTGCACCCCAAATGGCAAAGGCATGTCGTTGAAGACCTACGCACGACCTTTCCAAAAATTCAGTTCATTGGTACTACCCATTCGCCATTTGTCATTCAATCGCTTCGTTCAGGAGAGGAGTTGATTTTATTGGATGGTCAGTCGCCAGCCCAAGTCGCAGACATGCCGATTGATGAAATCGCCCAAGGCATTATGGGCGTCTCCAATCCGCAGGTTAGCATCCGCTACGAAGAGATGAACAATGTGGCTCGCCATTACCTTGAGACGTTAGAGGAAGCCGCATTAGCACCAGAAGAAAAACTTGTCGCCTACAAAGAAAGGCTAGCTCAAGCGATTGCTCCCTACGCAGACAATCCTGCTTTTCAAGCTTTCCTAGAAATGAAGCGTGCTGCGAAATTAGGAGAATGAGTCAATGCGTCCTATTCGCCGTGGGGATTCACCACAACTGAATGATTTTGCCGATTATAAGGATGCCAAGCCGTTTCTAGTTAGCCGCCTGGGTCTTTATTGTAGTTACTGCGAGCGTCGGATCGTTACACTGTTGGCAGTGGAACATGTTCAGCCTAAAGATGGGCCTCACGGTCATCCGCATCTAATCGGACGCTGGTGGAATTTTCTCTTGGCCTGCCCTAATTGTAATTCTACCAAGAAGGATAAAAAGATCGTGCTTGCCGAGGTGTTACTACCAGATCGAGATAATACCTTTGCCGCATTTACCTATTTGCCAGATGGGACAGTGCAGCCAGCCGCTGGATTGACACCTGTGTTACTGAATAAAGCCACCCATACATTAGGACTTACTGGTCTGGACAAGGAAGGTAATGAAGCCTTCGATGAAAATAGCAAACTGATTGCGCTTGACCGAGTCTCACAACGGATGGAGGCTTGGGGAATTGCTGAGGCAGCGAGGTTAGATGTTGATGCGCATCCAAACAATGATGCGGTAAAACGTGGGGCAGTAAGAACAGCAAAAGAGAGCGGTTTCTTCAGTATCTGGATGACCGTCTTCAGCAATAATCCTGATATGCGTAATCGCTTTATTGACGCTTTTGAAGGAACGCGGGGAAGCGGCTGTTTCGATGCAGTAACAACACAGCCGATTTCTCCGTCATCTAATCCCGATAATCTCCTCGATGGGGCAAAGATATAAAATGACATCCCTAATCATGCGACAACCCAATTTTTTCATCATCGCCCTTCTGCTCATCACATTCACTTCCATCACCCACGCCCAACCCCAGCGCACCAAAATCGCCATCGTCGGCTTAGTCCATTCGCATTGCTGGGGCTTTGTGACGAAGCTGAATACGATGCATCAGCAGCAGGACTTGATCGAAGTCGTAGGCGTTTCGGATGACAATCAGGAATTGCGCGACTACATCAAAACGCTGATGCCGGGCGTGCCGGTGTATGACAGCTACTCCAGGATGCTGGACGAAAAGAAGCCCGAAGTCGTTTGGTCATTCGTCGAAAATGATCGCCATCTGGAAGTCACGAAAGCTTGCGCGGCGCGCAAGATTCACGAGATGGTTGAAAAGCTGCTGTCCGCATAACAAGTTAATCAAACGGAAATTTCACGCCCAGCAATGCAGCCAGACGCGGCGCGATGGTTAACATGGAAGCGCGCGGTCGTCGGGCGGGTTTGATTCCTTTTCCCCATAATAAAAACGAGGCACTGTAGTCTTTTCGGCCCGGCCAAAGCCCGTGAACACCGCGTTCGGCGGGTTTCGATTCCGTTGCGCCTTCCGGGGCTGCTCCGAACAAGTGATGTTCGGCTGGTTCAAATGCTGCCAGCGGTTGCGCCAGTTCCGGCGTAAAGCGTTGCAGTTCTTCGCGCGGAATTTCCCGTCCAATGCCATGTTTCTTCTCTCGCGCGGCAACGCGCAGCCAGGTGGCCACGGATTCATCGTTGGTCGTCAGCAAGCCGGGACGCATTTCGACGCTTCCTTTGACGCCTTCGCGCGCCAGCAATCGGTTCACATCCATCACGCGATCTGCGCGTTCAAAACCATGATCGGAAACGACGGCAACGACCATTCCCGCAGGAACGGCTTGCAGCATCTGGCCAATCAGTTCGTCGGAGTATTCCAGCTTGGCGTTGGCTTCGCGCGAAAAGGGGCCGGTTTCGTGCGCTTCGGAATCCAGGTCTACCAGATGCAACAAGATCAAATCCGGCTTTTCGTGTTTGAGCAGATAGATCGTCGCTTGCGTGCGCGTGCGGTCGTCCATCCATTCCTGCGTGAAGGAAGGGAAGACGCGGGCAATTTTTTCGACCAAGCCGGGCGTGGCTTTCGCTTCGATGGAATGCAAATCCATTCCGCCGCCGTTTCGTTTGGCAAAGGCTTCCGGCAAGTTGAAATCAATTTGTGCGCCAACGGTCACAGGCCAGGTGATGGCGGCGGTTTTCAAACCGGCTTTGCGCGTGGCCTGCCACAGCGTAGGCGCTTTCAGCAGCGACACGTCCCAGTAATAATCGCCGCCTTCGGATCGCGGACGCCGGTTGCCCAGAATGCCGTGCTGGCGCGGAGCAACTCCCGTAATCATGGTCGTGTGCGAAGGCCAGGTGATGGTCGGGAACACGCCTTCGATTCCTTCGGTCAATTCGCCTTCGCGCATCAAGCGGCGCAGGTTCGGAATCTTCAATCCGAGTTTGTCGCAATCGCGCAAGTACCGGTAATCCATTCCATCCACGGAAATGACCAGCAGCGGACGACCGGCACGGCGCGGCGGTTGAGCAGACGACGGAAGTTCCGACGCCAAAATCAACAGACAGGCGAGCACAAAAATCATTCGCAACCAATTCATCATAGTGAAGTCACGATAAAAAGCCGCAGCGAGAGTGTCAAACTTCGCTGCGGCTTTGATTGATCCGCATCTTGCCGGACTTGGAGAAGATTCCGCATGGTGTTGCCAGAGTTTTATATCCGGTAGGCCTCAATCGCCCCGAATGCCGACTTGTAGAACTCCACCGCTCGCGCGCCCCATTGCGGAACTGACAGCATCGGCGCGAGCGAATGCGCGATGGAAGCCGCTGTGTCTACGTCTGTGTTCATTTATTCCCCCTCGATCATCTGCGACTCTTTGAGGTGGTCACTTTTTCGTGGACACTCGACTCTCTTAACTCTTATCCCTTTCATTAGTTTTTGAGTCGGTTTTGGTTCTTTGATAGTACGCCGTCTCGAAGTCCATCGGGCTGACGTACCCAATCGCTGAATGTCGTCGGATCGGATTGTAATACCGCTCGATGTAATCGAAGGTTTCCAATTCAGCTTCCGCCACATCGCGGAAAATGCCGTCTTCCAAAAGCTCTGCTTTGTACCGCGAAAACAAGCTTTCGGCGAAGGCGTTGTCGTAAGTTTCTCCCGCGCGGCTCATACTTTGCTGAAACCCATGGGCTGTCAACAACGCACGGAACTCCGTGTCGGCATACTGACCGCCACGGTCGCTATGCACCAACAAGCCTCGCGGGGGAGATAAACGAACAATCGCTTGTTGCAAGGCACGGATGATGAGCGAAGCTTCCATTCCAACTCCTGCTCTTGAGCCGCCGGACGCTGCGCCTGCTTCCATTTGTAAAGCAAGCCTTTTAAAAGCGTCGTCATACTTGCGCCGGGTTTTGGAGGTCTTGTTGACGATAGATTTTGGAGGTGTTTTTTTCATACAGGTTTGACGATTCTGCTAAGAGAATTTCGTGTCCGTCAAACCGTGACCACCTCACTTTTGTCCACATGGCTGCGTTTATTGCTATGCTGTAGAGAATCAGTCTCTGGCAAAATCCCACTATCAACAACATGACCCACTTGGCGAATCATTATTCCCATTACCTGCCGGAGCAGTTGAGGTTGACAACAACTCCAACCAACTCGGTCTATTTAACGGGTAAATTACCTGAAATACTCGCGGAAGCCTCGTCAAGATGTTTTTTTAGCCGAGACTTCCGCAAACGCAAATCAATCAACCCAATTTACCGATTCACAAAAGCCGGCCAATCGCCTGGAGCTTCTTTTTCGCCAGAAGTGATGGCGAAGAATTCTTTTTGCAGCGCAGCAGTAATCGGGCCGCGTTTGCCTTCGCCGATTTTGATGTGGTCAATGGGGTGGATGGGCGTGATTTCGGCGGGGGCCAGTGAAGAAGCCTTCGTCGGCGGTGTAAAGCGTCGCGCGCGGAATCAAAGCTTCGACGATTTCGTAGCCAAGATTGCGAGCAATCTGAATAGCCGAATCGCGTGTGATGCCGGTCAACCATGCGCTGGAAAGCGGCGGCGTGAAAACTTTGCCGTTGCGGACGACGAACAGATTTTCACCGCTTTCTTCGCTAAGTTAACGTTGCTTTTCATGGCTCTGTTTTACTTCCGCTTCCAGTTTACGTCTGTATTCATCCAAAGTTTGCTCGACGCCCTCCAATCTGCCGGGCGTTTCACTTGTCGAATCGCCTTTTCCGCCAAACAGTTTGACCAAAGCCAGTATCACAATGCAGATGACCGCCAGCCAGAACAAGACGGACAGCAGGTTTAACACCATCCCGATTGACGCAAATATGGCAATGGTTGCAATCACCGTTGCCAGAACGATCAACAGTATTTTTACGATGTTCATTGAAATCTTGCTCCTTGTCTTATCGGTTTACACACGCGGCATTCCGTACCCCATCAACCGCAGAGCCTTTCTGAGCAGCTCTTCCGCGTCCGCCATTGCCACCAAATGTTTTTCGCCCGCGCGCAGGCAAAGCTTTTTCATTTTCTCATGCGTGGCGATTTGTTCGGCAATTTCAGCGAACTGTCCAATGCTGCGCGAACTGTGGCGAACAGAAAAAGTCATTCCAATTCTTCGCCGCAATGCGGACAGTGTTGTTTTCCGGCTTTCTGGCGTTCGATTTCTTCGACAAAGCTGGCGCCGAGTATTCCTGCCGGCAACGCGAACAAACCTATGCCCAGAACTGCAATCGTCGCCGCCAGAAATTTGCCGAGCGTTGTGACCGGATAAACGTCTCCATAACCGACCGTCGTCAGGGTCACTATTGCCCACCACATGGCTGACGGGATGTCGGGGAATTTGTCCGGTTGAGCTTCATTTTCCGCGAAATAGATGAATGACGACGCCAAAATCAGCGTGGCAATCATGACCGACGCGGTAATCAACAATTCCTCTTTTCGGCTGGCAAAGACGCGAGCCAGCATTTGCGACGTTTTGGAATACCGGTTCAATTTGGCAAGCCGCAGCAGACGGAAGAGCCGGAAGATTCGAACGAACCGCGCGTCAATCGGCATAAATTCCAGGTAAAAGGGAAGAATGGCCAGCAGGTCAATGATCTGCATAGGCCTCAGCGCGAAACGCAATCTGCCCATTGCCGAACGCGCAAACTCCGGGCGGCAGACACAAGCCCAAAGCCTGGCCAGATATTCAACGGTGAAAACCGCGACGGAAAATGTCTCAAAGAGTTGGAGTTGATGTCCGTATGTGGCTTCGACTGATTTCACTGAACCGACAATCACCGCCGCCACGTTCAGAACAATCAACGCGAACATAAACAAATCGAAAACCCGGCTGGCTTTGTCGCCAGGTTTTGCAGCTTCGACAATTTCCCAGACTCTTTGCCGCGCTTTCTGAAGTTTTTTAGTTTCTTCCATCCTCAGCGCTCCGATTGAATTGTTGCGATTCTGATTAGCTCAGGACTTCAAAAACTTCCAGAGCGTGCGGAATCTTGCCGAAGGGCGCGGATACCTGCACGCCTTGCACATATTCGCGGACTTCCAGCAACATTTCCTGCGCGATTTTGACGCCTTCTTTCAACGCCGCCGTGCCGTCTTCGGCTTTGCGCATCCGTTCCAGAATGTCCGGCGGGACGCTGACGCCGGGGACTTCGTTGTTCAGAAATTCAGCGTTGCGAAAACTGGTCAACGGCCAGATGCCCGGCACAATCGGGATGCGGCAGTGTTCAATGCGTTTCAGAAAATCTTTCAACTGCTTCACGTCGAAGACCGGTTGCGTGATGGCGTATTCGGCTCCGGCTTCGACTTTCCATTCAAAGCGACGAATTTCGTGACCCAAATCAGGCGCGCCGGGATTGACGCCTACGCCGATGACGAACGAAGTCGGTTTGCCAATTGGATTTCCGCCGGGATCGAGTCCGTGATTCAGGCGGTTGGCCATGTTCGTCAAGCCAATGGAATCAATGTCGAAGACCGCAGTCGCATTCGGATACGGCCCCATCTTCGGCGGGTCGCCGGTGATAATCAGAAAGTTTCGCAAACCCAACCCGGCAGCGCCGAGCAAGTCTGAAAGCATTCCCAGCAGATTGCGGTCGCGGCAGCAGTAATGCGTGACGGCTTCCATGCCGACTTGCTGTTCGATAATCAGCGACACAGCCAAAGCTCCCATGCGGGATTGCGCGCGCGGGCCGTCGGGAACATTGACGGCATCCACGCCCGCTTCTTTCAAGCTGCGAACGCCTTTCAGCATCGCGGTCGGGTCGCAGCCTTTGGGCGGAACGATTTCCACCGAAGTCACAAACTGACCGTTCGCCAGTTTGTTCCCAAAGCGAGAACGTTCGGCCAATGGAATTGGTTCGACTCCGGCGGATTGTTCTTCGACTGTGATGGCGCTGATGGTGCGGCGGCCTGGACTGGTAGCGCGCACGGCGTCCACAATCAATTTGATGTGGTCGGGCGTTGTTCCGCAGCAGCCGCCGATGAATTTAACTCCGGAGCCAATCAGTCGTCTGGCGTACGTCGCCACATATTCCGGCGAAGCCAGATACATCTTTCGCCCGCCGACTTCGCGCGGCAAACCGGCGTTGGGTTGAGCCGATAACCGGCGACCTGTGTGTTCGCGCATCTTTTCGATGGCTTCCAAAATGATTTGCGGGCCGACGGCACAGTTCAATCCGATGACATCCACTCCGTCGGCGTCCAGCCATTTGTCCAAACGCTCGGTGATAGTTTCCGCCGAAGTTCCGTAAGCGGTTTCGTATTGCTCGTTGACGGTCATCTGCGCGAAGATGACTTTGTCGGTCAGTTCGCGGACGGCGCGAATCGCCTGGTGCATTTCGGCCAGGTCGTGAAAGGTTTCCAGCACGAAACAATCAACTCCGCCTTCCAGCAATGCGGCGACTTGTTCCTTGAACAGTTCTTTGGCTTCTTCAATCGAAGTCGGGCCGTAAGGTTCGATACGAACACCGAGCGGGGAAATTGCTCCGGCGACAAAGGCGTCGTGTTGGGCGGTTTTGATGGCTTCGCGGGCGATTTGTGCGGCCAGAATGTTGATTTCCCGCAGCTTGTCGTCCAGACCTTGGGCGGCAAGTTTCAACCGAGACGCGCCGTAAGTGTTCGTCTCGATAATTTCGGCGCCAGCTTTAACGTATTCGCGGTGAATGTCCAGGATCAGGTCAGGCGTCGAAAGGTTCAGTTCGTCGTAACAGCGATTGATGTACACGCCTTTGCTGTAAATCATCGTGCCCATCGCGCCGTCGAACACGCGCACTCGATCTTCCTGGATGAATTGTCGAAAGTTGTCCATAAACGAAAAGCCTCGCGTCAATCAACGCGAGGCTTTGTCGGTAACTTTTCAGTTGTAACCCGGATTTCCGGTCAGGCTCTTTAGCAGTTTTTAGGGTGGAGCAATTTGCCGGAAATCGCCACGCGCCAAATTGTATTGTGAAAAAGCCTCGCTGCCGTGAAGCAGCGAGGCGAAAATAGCAATGTCTAGGTATTTATCAAAACTGACGGAGACAGAAGGATTCGAACCTTCGGTAGAAGTTTTAGCCCCTACAACGGTTTAGCAAACCGCCGCCTTCAGCCACTCGGCCATGTCTCCGCAACGGCTGGCATTTTCTTCATCGAACCGCAGGCTGTCAAGACGCGGGACTTTCGCGTTTAGGCTTTTTTGCCGCGTTGCCGCCGATTGCTGTCGGTCAGCAAGTTCAATTTGAGCGTTTTGTTGCTGATTTGATCGTGAATGCTTTGGCGCTGGCGTTCATCGCTGCAACGGCCAAGCCGTTCGGTCAATGATTCGATTTCTTTGCGAAGCTCGACTTCTTCGGGCAGGCAGCGCGCGCTTTTCAACACGGAATAACTCAAGCGCAAATCGGGCGGCGTGGAGAAGTACGCTTCCAGATCAATCGGTTTGCCCGCGCCCGGCAGATTGTCGAATTCGCCTGCTTCCATTGCTTCGCGGATTTTCTCTTCAATCAATTTTCCAAACATAAACGGATTGTGCCATCATTCGCCGCCGCTCGAAAAGAATGGGAGCATGTCTTATGAACCAAATCATCGAAATCGCTGAGAGCTATACGTTGACAGATTTTCAGCTTAATCCTGCCGAATGCATCAATCGTTTGAAACAAACTCGTCAGCCAATTGAATTGACTGTCAATGGAATGACCGAGATGGTGTTGCTTGATGCGGACAGTTTCCGGCAATTGCTGAAAGCTGCGGACTATGCCGATGCGGTTGAAGGCATCAAGCAAGGGTTTGAAGATATTGAAGCGGGGAGAACCCGTCCGGCAAAAGAATTTTTTGAAGAGATGCGAGCGAAATACAACATTCCGGCCAGACAATGAGCTACCAGGTCATCACCGCTCAACGAGCAGAATCTGACATAGAAGCCGCTTACGAATGGATGGCGAACTATTCACCGGAAAAAGCCCGGCTCTGGTTTTTCGATCTACGGGAAGCGATTGAAAGTCTTGCCAACTCTCCTTTCCGATGCCCGCTTGCTCCTGAAAGTGTGACCTTTGGACGCGAAGTTCGCCAGCTCTTGATGGGCAAATACCGCATCCTGTTTCGTGTAGACGACGAAAAAATTTACGTGACGCACATTCGCCACTCCGCCAGGCAAACGCTTTCTGCTGAAGATGTCGAGGAACACAAACCAAACGATTTTGAATGAATGCGACGCCATTCGTCATCAATATCAAGAACACGGTGTTGAAGAGTTTTACACGCAATTCGGCGCGGAGTATCGAAACCCGCATGAACTCATCATCGCCGAAGTTTTGCGCGAAGCTGTCAGTCGCTCGAATTTGGATTTGACGCAAGTGCTCGACTTGGCCTGCGGCAGCGGCGAAGTGACGTTGGTTTTGCGGGAATTCGGCGCGGGGCAAATTGACGGGGTTGATCCGTTTACCGGCGACGCTTATCGAACGCGAACCGGAAAGCCAGCCGAAGCCGTCAGCTTTGAACAAATCGCTGCGGGAGCGTTGGCCGGGCGAAGGTATTCGCTGGTCGTGTGCAGTTTCGCCATGCATTTGGTTGCGGAATCGTGGTTGCCGTCGCTGTTGTTTCAGCTTGGCGAAATGTCCGATTGCCTGTTGATCCTCACTCCGCACAAACGCCCGGAACTCAAAGCCGAGTGGAGGTGGATGCTCGAAGGCGAATTTGTGATCGAACGTGTCCGAGCCAGATTGTATCGGCTGAAGAAGTGACCCCAACCTTTTCAGGAGGAACAATGCCCCCAACTTTCTTGTTTCAGACGCAACTGGTGACGATTGATTACGTTGTGCTGGCGCTGTATTTCGCGGTGATTTTTGCCATCGGTTGGTATTTTTCGCGCAAGGAGCGAACGACGACCGATTACTTTCTGGCCAGCCGCGACGTCGCTTGGTGGGCGATTGGAGCGTCGTTGTTTTCGTCGAATATCGGCAGCGAACACTTCATTGGCTTGGCGGGCAGCGGAGCTTCAGCCGGAATGGCTCCGGGCAATTTTGAGTGGCTGGCGTCGTTGATTGTCCTCTTGCTCGGCTGGGTTTTCGTGCCGTTTTATCTGCGGTCAGGCGTTTACACAATGCCGGAGTTTCTGGAGCGGAGATATAGTCCAGCTTGTCGGACTTATCTGGCGACGATTTCATTGATCGCGTATGTCTTCACCAAAATCGCGGTCGGAATTTTTGCCGGAGCTATCGTGCTGAAAGCCGTGCTTGGTTGGGGAATGTGGCAAAGCTCAATTGTGTTGGTGATCGCCACCGGCATTTATACCATCGCCGGAGGCATGGCGGCGGTGATTTATACCGAAGTCATTCAAACTGTGATTCTGGTTGGAGGCGCGTTGGTGTTGATGTTTATCGGCCTGGACAAGGCCGGCGGCTGGTCAGGCTTGCAAGCATCGGTTCCGCCGGAGTTTTTCAGCATGGTCAAACCTGCGGCGGACAAGGATTTTCCGTGGACGGGAATTTTCTTCGGCGCGCCGATTCTGGGCATCTGGTACTGGTGTACCGATCAAGTCATCGTGCAGCGCACGCTGGCGGCGAAAAACATTCAACACGCCAAAGGCGGAACCGCGCTGGCAGGGTTTTTGAAAATCCTGCCGGTGTTTATGTTGGTGGTGCCGGGAATGATCGCTCGCGTGTTGTATCCGGCGGAGATGGCTGCGGATTCCAATTCGGCTTTTCCGCTGATGGTGACGAAATTGATGCCTGCCGGTTTGCAAGGCGTGATGATCGCTGCGATGTTGGCGGCGCTGATGTCCAGTTTGAGTGCCGTGTTCAATTCCAGCTCGACCATTTTCACGATGGATTTTTATAAAAAGCTGCGCCCGGAAGCTTCGGAAAAACATCTGGTCAATGTTGGCCGATTGGCGACGCTGGTGATGGTCGCGCTGGCGCTGTTGTGGATTCCCATGATGAACCGCATCAGCAATCAGCTTTGGGTCTATTTGCAGAGCGTGCAAGCATACGTTTCGCCGCCGATTGCCGCTGTGTTTCTGCTGGGCATCGCCTGGAAACGTATCAACGCTCAAGGCGCGTTGGCATCTTTGCTGACCGGGTTTGTGCTCGGAGCCAGCCGCTTCATTTTGGAAGTCGTTTACGCCGGGCAACCGCTCGACGGTTTTTTGAAATTTTATGTCGGCATGAATTTCCTGCACTTCGCCGTGTTGATGTTCGTGATTTGTGTCGGCGTATTGCTGGCAGTCAGTTTGGTGACGCCTGCGCCTGATTCTGACAAAGTAGCCGACCTGACGTTTCAAACGACGACCGGCGAACAGGTTTCGACCGAGCAAAACAAACGGCCTGTCGTCTTTGCTTTGCTGTTGGTCGTGACAGTTGTTGCGCTGTGGGTTTATTTCGCCTGACGCCGAACGCTATGATTTGATGGTGATGATGAATTTTCAGGATTTCAGACAGCAGTTTCGCCAGCTTTACGGCAACGAACCGCGCCTGTTTTCAGCGCCGGGCAGAGTCAATTTGATTGGCGAGCACACCGATTACAACGACGGTTTTGTCTTGCCGATGGCGATTGATCGGCGGACGGTGGTGGCGATGGCTCCGCGCAATGACCGGCTGATTCGATGTCTTTCGACGGAGTTTGACGATCAAGTCGAATTTGAATTGAGCGCCAACCTGAAACCCACGAACGACTGGGCGAACCACGTTCGAGGCGTTGCGGCTTGTTTGCTGCGCGATGAATACAACCTGCGCGGAGCCGATTTGCTGATTGCCAGCGAAGTTCCGCTTGGCGCGGGCTTGAGTTCATCGGCGGCTTTGGAAATCGCGGTCGGTTATGGGTTGCTGAAACTGGCCGAACATTTAGCTGATCCGATTCGGCTGGCGTTGGCCGCGCAAAAAGCCGAACAGGAGTTTGCCGGAACGCAATGCGGCGTAATGGATCAATTCATTGCCTGTCTGGCCCGCGAAGGGCATGCCCTGAAAATTGATTGTCGTACTTTGGAATACGAAGCCGTTCCGGTTGACCTGAGCGAAGCGCGCGTGGTGATCGTCAATTCGATGATCAAACACGAACTCGCCAGCAGCGAATACAACCTGCGCCGCGCCGAATGCGAAGAAGCCGTTCGCCGATTGGCCGGTCATTTGCCGGGCATTCAATCGTTGCGCGATGTCGAACTGGAAGAGTTCGATCAATGGGCGGACGCTTTGCCGGAACTCATCCGCCGCCGAGCCAATCACGTCATCACCGAAAACGCTCGCACTCTGGCTGCCGTCGAAGCCTTGAAACTCAGGCAGCTTTCCCACTTCGGTAAACTGATGACCGCTTCGCACGAAAGCCTGCGCGAAGATTATCAAGTCAGTTGCCGCGAACTTGATCTGTTGGTTGAAATCGCCAGCCGTCACAGCGGAGTTTTCGGAGCCAGAATGACCGGCGGCGGATTTGGCGGTTGCACGGTAAATCTGGTCAAAGCCGATCAGGTCGAAAACTTCATTTCCGAAATCACCGAAGCCTACGAATGGGTGGCAAAAGTGAAGCCGGATTGCCATGTCTGCCAGGCTTCCGGCGGCGTTCGGGAAGAAAGCCAATAGGCAGCCGAAAGTCCTTAGCTATAACATTTGCCACAATATACCGTTGCTTCTATAATGCCCGCCATCAATTAGTAGTGGCCGGGAAGGTCAAGCGCCCTGACGATTCCCGGTGGTTTGTGAACACTGATAAAAGTTCAATATGTCACCCTTAAGAACATCTGCGAAACGTGTTATTTCGCTTGTCGGTTGTTTGTTGGTTTGTGCCGCAATGGTTCAAACGAGCCTTGCCGATTCGATCACGTATCGGCAGTTGCGCCAGGATCAGGAAGGTAGAATCAGAACGGTTGCTTCAACTCCTGCCGTTGCGCGTACCAACGATCAGCAAGGTCAGGCTCCGCAGCAAGGGCAATCTTCACAAGGACAAGCAGGCACTGCTCAAGAAAGCTCGACTCATCCTGAATTTGTTCGCTTGCCGGATGGGCGCATTGTTCGGTATGGACCTGGAATCATCTGCGACGAAAACTGTGTTGAGCCAATCGCTCCGGCGGCGTTTCGCGGCCCCGGCCCGGCTTTGTGGTGGATCGTCCCGCCAATCGTTGCTGGCGGAGTGCTTTGTGCGGTTTTGTGTCGCCCGGATGATGATGTCAGCCCCCAACCTTCGCCGACGATCATCATTCCTCAACCGACGGTTCAGCCGACTGCAACTGTTCCACCGGCAAGCCCTACGCCGCCTGCGACTCCACCGCCGACGCAAATTCCCGAACCGGCAACAGTTGTCTTGCTCAGCGCGGGGCTTGGGGCGTTGCTGGCTCGAAAGCGCCTGGCTGCCAGGAAAAAAGACTTATAACCGGGTTGAGACATTCCCCATTTTCAATGTGACGAAAAGCCTGAGATTACCGTGAATCTCAGGCTTTTCGTTTGAGGTGGCAGGTGATGCAACTCTGCCGGGTTGGCGACGTTCAAATGTCGGCAGATTTGTTATTTCGATCAGATCAAGGAAAGAGAAGGACGGTTATGAAAAAGATTCTTAGTGTTGTTTTGCTGGGGGCATTGGCTGTTTCGACATTCGCCGCAGCGTTCGATTGGGAGCGCGCGGTTTCGCTTTACAAACAAGGGCAGTTCCGCGAAGCCGTCGCCGAGTTTCAAAAAGTCCTGGCTGAATTTCCCGATCATTCCGACAGTTGGAAATACGTCGGGTTGTCGTATTACCAGTTGAAAGAATATGCCTCCGCCATCGAGCCGCTGGAAAAAGCTCTGGCACAGAAGAAAAAAGAAAATCGGGTTGACCCTGATTTGTATCGCGCACTGGGACAATCGCATTTGGCGATGAACCAGCACGAACGCGCCTTGCCGTATTTCGAATCTCTGACCAAAGCCCAGGCGAATGTCGCCGTCAATTTTCACTTGCTCGGAATCGCGTACTCCAACCTGAATCGTCCCGAAGACGCAGCCGAAGCATTTCGCAAAGCATCGAAACTTGATCCGAAAGACGGCGATTCGTTTTATTACCTTGGCGTGCAGCAATTCCGCACAGGCAAATTGACCGAAGCCATCGCCAGTTTGCGCGCTGGGTTGGTGGCCGAGCCTCAGAACGTAGAGATGTTGGGATTGCTGGCGGAATCGTTGTTGCGGTACGCCGGAAATGAGGCGGATGAAAAGAAAGCGGCGACGCTGTTTGACGAAGCGACGCGCGTAGCGATGACGTTGAAAAGCGTCAAAGACGATGCGGCGGCGGCAGAGTTGCTGGGGCGAGCTTACTTGGCGACCAAACGTTATCCGCAAGCTGAAACCATGTTGACCAAAGCCATCGAAGGCACGAAACAGCCGACCGCTGCGCTTTATTTCAATCTTGGTTTTGCGCTGGCTCAAACCAAATCCTGGCCGCGCGCGGCTGAGATGTTCTCCAACGCCGACAAACTGAACCCGAACGACACCAACACGCTTTATTATTTGGGCTTCGTTTACGAAAACCAGCGGCGCTATCCGCAGGCTCTTGAGGCTTACACCAAAGCCTACGAAGCCGGAGGACGCAGCAACGCCGACATCAAAGCCAGCATTGAGCGCGTTGCTCCTTTGGCAAAACAGTGATCGAGGGAAGGCGGGAAAGAGAGATTGAAGCGGACTTCTCACTGTCGCTTCTTCGCTTTGCCTCTCAATCTGTTACTTGCCGACCATCGTAATTTTGTGTTGATTGGCTAAGGTCAGGGTTTCTTCGCGGTCGAAGATCAAGGTTTTATCCGCCGTCAACGACATCGCCGTCACGTTGCATTCTTTCAGCGTCGCCATCGTGTTCAATCCAATCACTGGCACATCGAAGCGCATGTCTTGATTCGGCTTGGCGACTTTGATGACGGTCAGTGGACGGCCTTTGACCAGTTCCGAAGCACGGCGAATGGTGGCGTCGGTTCCTTCCATCGCTTCCAGAGCGACGACCGCTTGGTTTTTGACGACGATGGTTTGGCCCAAATCCAGCCGAGCAAGCTCCGTCGCTACGTGCAATCCGTATTCAATGTCGGCCAGTTCGTTTTTGTCAGGCGAGCGTTTGGTCAGCACTCCGGCGCGAGCCAGCAGCGGCTGCAAAAACGTCGTCGAATCAATCAGCCGGATGCCTTCGGATTCCAGTTCATCGCAGACGGCTCCGATCAGCGCGTCGGTGTTGCGCCGTTTCAACCGAGCCAACATCTTGGCCATTCGCAAATCGGGCAGGGCATTGAGTTTGAAAATCTGCACGTGTTTGACCTGTCCGGCCATAATCGCGTGAGTCACGCCTTCGCGTTTGAAGAACTTGATCAACTTGTTCAGGTGGCCGACGCTGATCCATTCGACTACGCGCGCCAGCGGTTCAATGCTGGCGTCGGTTTCTTCCTTGATGGCGGCGACGGCCATTTCGACGCCTTCGGCGCGCGCGCCTTCCAGCACCAGAAACGGAAACCGCCCATTACCGGCGATCAAGCCATATTTTGACCCGCCATCGGTCACAGACTGTCCACCTCGATTTGCATTCGCAACAACGCTGAACTCAGCGTCTTGCCTTGCGGGTCGGTTTTCAGCGAAACCGTTCCGCCTCCGCCCAGCGATTCGTAGAGCAGGAAATTCAGCGAGTTCAGATTTGGCAATTCAAAGCGTTCGACTTTGCCTTTGCAGATTCCGGCGAAGTGCTGCTTGACGCGCTCGGCGGTGACTTCGCGGACGAGGATCGGGTAATACTCCGGCTTGCGAGCGATCAAACCGATGTTCGACGTGTCGCCTTTGTCGCCGGAACGAGCGTGCGCGATTTTCAGAAGTTGGACTTTCATATTCCTTTTGCCTTTTCAGGATAGAGCAAGCTTGAATTCTCTTTCACCGCAGAGGCGCAAAGCATCGCAGAGGTGGCGCAGAGACTTCCAATTCCCTCTGCGCTTCCTTTGCGTTCTCGGCGTCTCTGCGGTGAAAGCACCTATTTGATTGCGTAGCTTTTGCTCAGCTTGTTGCGGTCGTTGGTTACGGTGAAATTCTTTTTCGCGGCATCCACCGAAACGCGAATCATGTGAGCCGCATCGTTTTGGGCTTCCAGGTTGGCGATGAAATCCGCCGGAGCATTTTGGTCTTCGGTGCTGCCGACGTTGCGATGCCCTTGCCACAGGTCTTTGATCGTCGGCGTGCTGCGAAGGGTTTTGACCGTGTTGGGATGACCGCCTTTGCGCGGGCCGTTGTTCATAATTGCCACGGTCGGTTTGATGGCGTTGACCAGCACAGGATTGTTGCTGGTTTCGGCTCCGTGATGCGCCACCTGATACAGATCAATTTCGCCAATCAGGTTCGTCGGGCAAACCAGTTTGTGTTCGATGTTCCAGGTCAGGTCGCCCGAATCCAAAAAGTCGAACGCTCCGTATCGCAGCACGAACACTACGCTGCGCGCGTTGTCCGAAGGATCATCGGCTTGTTTGGTTGCTGTTTCGCAAGCTTGGGAAGGCTGGGCTTTGACTCGCATAGGCTTCACTTCACCGGACGCGGCCAGCACTTCCAGCGAAATTTTCGGAGTTCCTGCCGCCTGTTTCAATTCAATGGTGCTGCCCGGTTGGAGCGCAATGGTTTTGCCGCCTGCAGCCGCTTTATACGCGGCATACTTTTCGGCAAAGGTTCTGTCTTCCTGCAAAGATTCCATTGGGCCGTGATCGTAAAACTTGCCGATCTTGACGCGCTTGGCCAGTTCGGGGACTCCGCCGTAATGGTCTGTGTGGTAATGCGTGATGATGAGGTGATCTATTTGCGAGATGTTGGCGGCTTTCATCGCCGTTTCGATGCGTTTGGCGTCGCGGCCTTCAAAGCCCGGCCAGCCAGTGTCCACCAGAATGGATTCGCCCGCCGGAGTGACGATCAAGGTTGCTGCGCCGCCTTCGACATCCACGTAGAAAATTTCCAGCTTGCGTTTGGAGTTTTGCGACAACACAGAAGTCAGGCCGATGGCGGCGAGTAGAGTTATGAGCGAACAAATCGTGATGAGTCTTTTCATTTGAAGATTCCTTTTGGTTGATTGCGCAAGCCTGAAAATGGAAGCTGCGCGCTTCTATTACTGGCGGATGTGGACATCCGCGCTCCGGCTTTTCCATTTGTAGGCGGCGTAGATTACCAAACCTGCCAGCACGGCGACAGTTGCGTCGCGGGCTTCGCGGCCAGTGCTGTGCGCCAGCAACCAGATCATCAACAGGATCGCCAACACGGCAGCAAGTATTCCCAGCGGAGCTTGAAATGGAGCCGGTTCGGATTCGCGGCGACGAAGAATAATCAACCCGCCACAAGTCGTGATGTAGGCCAGCAATCGAGCAATCGTGCTGATGGTTGCGGCGTAAATGAACGTTCCCGACAAGGTCACTGCCAGCATCACCGCACCTGTCACCCAAATCGCGGCGTGCGGAGTGCGGTAACGCGAATGAGTCGCCGCGAAAAACTGCGGCAATTCATTTTGCCCGGCCATCGCAAACGGCAACCGCGAAGCCGCCAGAATCAGCACCATCAAATTGCCCAGAATCGAAATGATCGCTCCTAAGGTGATGACGCTGCCGCCCAACACTCCCAGAAAATGAGTTCCGGCATCGGCCAGCGGTCGTTTGGAAGTCGCCAGTTCGGGCAGTGTTCCAATGCAAACAACTTGAATCAGGATGTACAACACGGCGACAACGCCCAGCGCCGTCAAAATCGCAAAGGGCAAATTGCGATGAGGTTCGCGGACTTCGCCCGCCGGAATCAGCGCCATCTCAAACCCTGTGAAGGCATACACCAGCAACATCACCGATTGAGAAAATCCGCTGAATTGCGGTTGAGTCGTTGGCGTGAAGTTTTGCGAATTGACGAAAAACAAACCGACCAGAATGAACAACACAATCGGGATGAGTTTGGCGATGGTCGAAACATCGCTGAACAACGCCGCGCTGCGGATGCCAATGACGTTGACGATGGTCAGCGTAGTGACGACCATCGTCATCACCACGGCGCGCGTCCAGCCCGAACTCAAAGCAGGCCAGAAATAGCCAGAGTATTCCAACAGCAAGTTGCAGTTGGCAGCAAACGCAGTGATGCGCGCCAGCCACATCAACCAGCCGACTTCAAAACCTGTTGCCGAACCGAACGCCGCGCGAGCATACAAATATGGTCCGCCGGTTTCGCCGAATCGGCTGGCGACTTCGGCAAAGCACAAAACAATCAACGACACGACCAATCCGCAAGCGACAAACGCGATCAGGCTGTACGGGCCGATCAGTGCAAAGACCTTCGACGGCAAGCCGAAAATTCCGGCTCCGATGATGCCGTTGATGGCGACGGCGACCAAATCCCAGCGCCGAATGCCTCTGACCAAACCCGTTGAGCCGGCCAATGTTTGTTGACTCATTTTCAGCCTTTCAAGATGACAGCGTTTTGGGAGTGCTGCGGCTTGACGGAGCTTTGGCATTCTCTGACGAAAAATTTACTGGCCACATGGTGGCCGGAACGAGAATGGAAAGCTACGTCGAGCCGCAGAACTCCAAGTCATTTGCCTTGTCGTTTCCACCTGGCGCGTTCTTCGCCTGCCTTGGTCAGTTTCTTCACGCGATTGCGCTCGACGCGCTGGGCGAATTGATCCTGCCGCCGAGCCAGAAACTCCAGTTCGCGCTGCATTTTCAAATAGTTTTCCAGGCGTTCGGCTGCAAGCGTGCCGTCTTCGATGGCGGCTCGAACGGCGCAGCGGCGTTCGGTTTCGTGTTTGCAGTTGGTGAAGTGACACGTTGCGGCGAATTCTTCTATGTCTTCGAAAGTGGTTTCAATTCCTTCGTCGGCATCCCACAGTTGCAGTTCGCGCATGCCCGGAGTGTCCAGCACCAATGCGCCGTTCGGCATCCGAATCAATTCGCGGTGGCGAGTCGTGTGCAAACCTCGGTCGTCGTATTCACGGATTTCCTTGACGGCTTGGCGCTCGAAACCGATCAGCCGATTGATGAGTGTGGATTTGCCTACGCCGGATGAACCGATCAACGCGACGGTTTTTCCGGCGGTGAAGTATGGTTCCAATTCGTCCAAGCCTTCGTTTTTGATGGCACAGACGGCATGAATCGGCGCTCCCATTGAAACCGCGTTGATCGCTTCCAGCTTTTCATCCAGGTCTTGGCAAAGGTCTGTTTTGGTCAGCAATACAACCGGGCTGGCTCCGCTGTCCCAGGCGACGGTCAAATAACGCTCGATTCGTCGGGGATTGAAATCCTGATTCAGCGACGTAGCCAGAAAGATGGTGTCAATGTTTGCGCCGACGATTTGTTCTTCGGTTTTGGAACCTTTGGTCTTGCGCGAAAACTTGCTGCGGCGAGGCAACACAGCGTGAATCGTCGCTTTGTTTTCGTTTTCCATCAGGCGAAGCGCAACCCAGTCGCCGACCGCCGGAAGCTCCGCCCGACTGGCGGCTTCGTGTTTTAACTTGCCTGTGATTTCGGCCAGCAATTCGCCTTTGTCTGTCAGCACTCTGTAAAACTGGTTGTATTCCAATGCCACGCGCCCCGGCGTGAATCCTTGCTCGGCCAGATCGTGGAAAGTGGCTTCAAAAAAATCGTTCCAGCCGTAACTTTGCAGTGAATTTCGATCAAAACTCATTTCAGTTGTCTCCTAAAACTTGTCCGCAAGCCGCGATCTTCCGGCGGCTTAAAAGTTGATTTTGGTATTTGTGGTGATTGGCTGTGTAGAAGGTGAGTTGCTGCGGGGCGGCACACAAAGGCCGGTTCATCACAACGGACGAAGCTCTCAGCACATGCAAGCAACTCATTTTTTAGCGGACAATCATAGGCGCGTTTTGAATCGAAGCGTCGAAGGAAGGCGGATGCTACACGCTACCAACGCTGCAACGCAACCAAAGCGGGAACTTCCGCGATAAAGACGACTTTGCACAAAACTGGCAACAGCGGCAGGGCTTTGTCAAAGTTGCTGGCTCAATGAGAAGCCGCACAACCTTGGCGAGGTTGTGCTACGGCTGCCAGAAGTTTTTACTTTTTGCTCAAACGACAGGCGGGTTGTTTGATAACAATCCGATGTTTTGTGTAGGCTGCAAAAAGCTTTGGTTTTGCCCGCACTCCCCCTGAATGCTTTTTCGGCGAAGCCAAAGCAGGGCACGCTTATGAAAAATCATTCAATGCAGTTAGAAGTCACGCGACTGAATTCCGGTCTGCGTGGCTTTTGTGTTTCTTTCATTCTTCTTTTCACCGGTTCGTTTTTTGGCAGTCTGCCGGCTTACGCAGCCAATTCAGAAACGGAATATGACTTGATTGGTGTGGTCAAAGACGAATCAGGTAAATCTGTCGCACAGGCTTCGGTCAGTTTGCTGAACGTGCGTCAGGCTCTGGTTGCCTCGACTCGTACTGACGAGCAAGGTCAATTCAAATTGGCCAGCATCGCTGCCGGAACTTACGAATTGCTGGTCAGCAGCAAGGGCTTTGAATCGCGCCGACGTGCGGTGTCATTGCCGCGCGATTCGGTTTCGCCGCTGGAAATCAAACTCGGCTTGCCTCTGCTGGTGGCCGAAGTGACCGTGACGGCGGAAACCGGCTCGGTGCAGGACAAAGATCAAGTGGTGCAGCAGGTCAACGTCATTACCGAAGACAACATTGCCCAACGCGCCACCGCCGTGTTGGCGCAAGTGGCTGACGAAGAAGTCGGAATTTCTTTGCAACGCACCAGCCCGACCATCGGCTCGGTGCTCGTTCGCGGATTGACCGAAGTCGGCGTTTTCGTGGATGGCGTGCGTTACACCAATTCGACTCAGCGAGGTGGCATCAACACGTTTTTCAACTTGAACGATCCTTCCAACCTGCGTTCGGTGGAAGTGCTGCGCGGCCCGAACACTGCGCAATACGGCTCCGATTCGCTTGGCGGCACGGCGCAACTGCTCACGCGGCAGCCGCAATTCGGTTTCGCCAAGCCGGAAACACACGGCGAACTCAACACCTATTTCACGAGCGCCGATCTTTCCTTCGGCAGCAACGCGCTGCTGACTTACGGCACGGAACGTTTTGGAGTGCTGACCAATTTGATCGGTCGTCGCGTCAACACTCTGCGTCCTGGTGGAGGAATTGACAGCCATTCGGCGATTACGCGCTTTCTTGGTTTGCCGTCCGATATTTTGGGCACGCGATTGACCGACACGGCATTCACGCAATTCGGCGGTTCGTTCAAACTGGCTTACGCGCCGACGAACGATCAACAGTTCACCCTGAATTACCAGCGCAGCCAGCAAGACGGCGGAAAACGTTACGACCAAACTCTGGGCGGCGACGGCAACCTGATTGCTGAACTACGCAACCTGATGCTGGATTTCCTTTACGGTCGTTACAGCAAACAAGGCGTCGGCTTTTTCGACAATTTCATGACCACGATTTCTTATAACAGCCAGCGCGAAGAGCGCGTCAATCAAGGCGGCAACGGCAACCCGGCGGCGGCCATCACACACGACAAAGAGCGCACCAGCAGCTACGGCTTCAGTTTTTCGCTGGATAAACAATCCTGGAATCGCAACAGTTTTTTGTTCGGCGGCGATATTTACTACGACAAGGTCAATGCGCCGTCGTTTTCCGTTGACCCGTTGACCAACGCTGTCGCGCTGGTTCGTCCGCGCGTGCCGAATGGTTCGCGCTACATTCTGGCTGGGCTGTTCGCACAGGACG
The DNA here is from genome assembly GCA_033763255.1 of Acidobacteriota bacterium. Taxonomy (GTDB): domain Bacteria; phylum Acidobacteriota; class Blastocatellia; order RBC074; family RBC074; genus RBC074. The sequence continues at coordinate 108,842 of JANRKX010000001.1, forward strand.
GTCACGAACTGATTCGCAATCATCTGCGAGTGAGCGGCGCGTTGCGCTACAACGTCGGTTCGTATCGCGCGCGTGCCGAAGATGCACCGCGCGTCAATGGCCAGCCATTGTTTCCGAATGATTCATTGCGCGTCGGAGATTTTTCCGGGCGCATCGGCGTGGTCGGGACTCTGGCAAAAGGACTGAGCCTGGCCTTCAATTTCAGTCGGGGGTTTCGCGCGCCAAACATCACCTCGCTCGGTTCGACTGGATTGGTTGGCGTGGGTTATCAGGTCGCCACCAGCGATGTGCTCGGTTTGAACGCGACGCTGGGCAGCACCGCTGATGATCGCGCGGTCAACACCAACATCGCGGTTGAACCGTTGAAATCGGAAACCAGCAACAACTACGAATTCAGTTTGCGCTTTCGCAACAGCCGGATTGATACCGACCTGACAGGATTCATCATTGATTACGCCAACACCATCGTCCGGCAGACGCTGATTCTGCCGCAGGGCGCTGTGGGTAAGGTTTTGGGAAGTCAGACCATCGAACGGCAAAACGCCAACGGCGCGGTGTTCGTTCCGCTGTCCACATCGCCCGTGCTGGTTCAAGCCAATTTGGGCGGCACACGGTTGCAAGGCGTCGAATACACGCTCAACTTTCGGATTACGAATGCCTGGTCGTTCGGCGGCAATTACAGTTACGTTTATGCCGAAGACCGTGCCACAGGCGCTCCGCCGAATCTGGGCGGCGGCGGCATTCCGCCGCAGATGGGTTTTCTTCGATTGCGTTACCAACCCGCCAAGTCGAATTACTGGATTGAGGCTTACACGAATTTGGCCGGACGGCAGGACAGGCTTTCCACTTTGGATTTGGCGGATCGGCGAACGGGGGCAACACGCTCGCGGGCGGCCATTCAGAACTTTTTCCGACGTGGCGCTTGCGTGCGCGGCATCACGACGCCGGGAACTAACGGCCAATGCAACAGCGCCGGAGGCACGCTGAAAGTCACCGGTGAAACTTTGGCGCAAGTCCAAACCCGTTTGCTCGGCACAATGGATTCCGCGCCATTGTTCACGGCAATTCCAGGTTACGGTTTGGTGAATCTTCGCGGCGGATTTCGGTTTGATGACCGGTCGAAGATTTCGATTGATCTGGAAAACATCGCGGATAAAAGCCATCGTGCTCCGGGTTGGGGAGTGGACGGACCAGGCATTAGTCTGACAGTCCGTTACCAATATCAATTTTGAGACTGGTTTCAGGGAGATGTACCGGCCACGCCAAATACGCGGACAGAAAAATGCGCGAATGAAAATTGAAGATTGACATGGAAAAAGAGCGCAGGTTGCCCAAAAACCTACGCTCTTTGACGGTGATCGAGAGCGAATCGGTGTGCTCTCTCTGGCTGAGGTAAAAAACTCGGCTGAAGACCCTATCGGCTGAGAACTCCGTAAAGAACTCAGTTGTGATACTGATTGGCAATCAGCTTGGCGACATCCTTGATCGTGTCCACGGCGGCGTTCACTGTCGCGTCCGAAGCCGTGTCGAAATCGTCAGGGCTGTCGGAAATGTCGTCCATAAAAATCGCCACCAAAACTTCCTGCCCGTCCGGGAATCGGAACCGGCCTGCATCGGCGCGAACGTAACGCGGCGCTCCGGTCAAACTTCCGCCTTTGTTCCAGACGCTGATCGCCGGATTGAACATCGGGCCGACGGTCGAAGCGATGTAGCTCTTTTCGTTCACGCCGTCGTTGTCGCCGTCCATCTTCAACGTGTTCCAGAACCGCGTTTCCGAAGTGTTGCTCAGCACATTGTCCTGCAGGACTTTTTTCAACAGCGTAACCATTTCGCGCGGAGTGGATTTGTTTTCCCAGCCTTCGGCGCGGTCTTCGCCGGAATTGCTGTTGCCGTGCATGCTCGGCGCGCCCGTGCCCGTCATGTAGCGATTGATGCGTGTCTTATCCAATCCCAACTGATCCAATCGAGTGTTGATTGTTGTCGCTCCCAACCGCTGAACCAGCCGATTGGTCGCCCAGTTGTTGCTGCTGCGAATCATGAACTCGGCCATCTGGCGAACCGTGTAGTTCGTGTTCGGGTCCAGCCAATCACCTTGGTTGGTTCCGAACTGCGCGCCGGAGTTCATCACCGCGTTCCACGAATCGTTGCCCAGATCAATTTCGCGCAACAGCGCGTACAGAATTCCGATCTTGCTGGTGCTGGCGATGGCAAATTCCTGATCGGCGTGAACCATCGTTTGCTGACCGGTCGTCAGATTGATGACCGCTGCGCCGCCGCGGGCTTTGGCAGAATCAATTTCTTTACGAATCTTCAAACTCAGCGAAGAGTTGTCGTTGACCTGCGGCACGCCGTCGAAAATCCAGATGCCGCCGTAACGAATGCCGTCGGGCGTTTCCGCCGCGTAAAAGTTGTCAATGTTGTATCCGGCAGCCCAATAGTTGTTGTAGTAGCGTTGGAAGACTCGCCAGTTGCGGTTGGATCGAATCCACAACGATGAGTTGACCTTCTTCCAGATCGCAGAGTAGTACACGTCACCGTTGACGGTGTGCGCGTCCAGATGCACAGGGAAGTAATCGTTCTGTTTGTAATCGTTCAGATGATCGTCGTACTGCTGCCGAGTCATCTTGTTGTGCATGTAATAGCCGGTTCCCGGTTGGTGATACCAAATGGAAACGTAACGCGATTCATCGTTCGATTCGTACGCTTCGACGCGATGCGGAACCCAGCCTTGACTGCCGACTGTGTCCACCAAAGTCTGCATGCCCGGACGTGTCGAATGGCGATACAGCAGCCAGCCCGTGCCATTGGTGTTCTTGTGATAAATCACCGCGTATCGAATTCCATTCGCCGTGTCATAACCGCTGACATCCACCGGATAAAAACCTTGCGCTTTCATCGCCAGATAAATCTGGTCGAACTCGGCCAGCGTTTTGCCGAAATACGCATACCATTGTTTGTTGCCGGTGTTCTGCATCCAGCGCGTGAAATACCTGGTCGAACTACCCGACTTGTAACCAGTCAGGCGAACCGGCAGATAGCCGTTTTTGCCGTATCCATTGAAAAAATCTTCCTGCAAATCGGTCGGCGTGACGCCGAATTTAACAATGCCTTCCGCTTCGGCCAGCGCCAACGCCGGCAGCATCAGGGTGAAAACAACTGCAAGGAAAAATCCTTTGAACTTTTGAGTAAACATCTTTCGCCCTCCTTAATGGCTGTAAACTTGTTTTTCAATTCTTTGAGACCGCTTCCCGTTTCGACGGGCGCAATGTAATCGGGAAAGCTTTTGACGGCTGCAAGGCCGGTCACAAGCAAGGTGTAAGCTGAGTCACAGGCGGCCAGGCATTGATGGCAAATTGCTGTAACTGCTCAGCCTGGAGCCAAAAACTCGGTACGGAACCCGGAGCGGTAGCGACGGGATGTTTGCCAAGCTCACTCCTCACGAGAAACCGGAGCGCTACCGCTTCCCGTTCCGTACCGGCTGAGCAGTTGCAAATTGCTTTTATTTGCGCGGGCTTCGCATAAGTTGATCCATCAAAAGCAAAATGCGGATCGAAGAATGAATCATCCTTCGATCCGCATTTTGCGGTTACGGATTGTTGTTTGGCTGGAAAGTTATCGCCGAATTACAGCGTCCAGCCTTTGCGATATTCGCGTTGCAGGTACTGGTTGGCGTCGGAGTTATTGGTGATAACGCCTTTGTCTCCGTCGTAGTAAATCTTCTTGCTCTGGCCGACTTTCATCGCCACCACGCCGAGCAGCATCGTTTCCGTCAGCCGCGAAGCGTATTCAAACGGACAAGTCGCTTTTTCTTTGCCCTTGATGGCGTTGATCCAGTTCATGCGGTGTTTGGCCTGGGAGAACGCGCCTTCGCCAGATTTTTCCACGCGGAAAAACGTCTTCGGTACTTTGGCAGCCGCTTCCATCAATGACATCGGATATAGCTTCGGATTCGAGGCGTAAGTGCCGTGAACCAGAATTCCTTTTTCGCCAATGAAGATCGCTCCGCCGCCGCCGTCGAGTTGCACGTCGTCCGGCAAGGCTTCCGGTCGCGCGGGCATCAATCCGCCGTCGAACCAGGTCAGTTTGACGGGCGGCTGTTTGCCGCGAGCAGGGAAGTGATAAACCACGTGCGAACCCATCGGATAACTGACGCGATTGTTTTTCAGGTCGGTTCCCCACGGAGTGAACGTGGCTTCGACGCTGGTCGGATAGGTCAGTCCCAGCGCCCAGTACGGATGGTCAATCAGGTGAGCGGCCATATCGCCAATCGCGCCGGTTCCCCAATCCAACCAGCCGCGCCAGTTGAACGGATGATAAATCGGGTGATAAGCGACTTCCGGCGCGGGGCCAAGGAACAAATCCCAATCCAGTCCTTGCGGAACAGGGTATTCGCCGTCCATTCCCGTTGCCAACACGCGATTCACCAACCGGGCGTTCCAGTCTCTTCCCATAGCCCCGGTTGTTGTGTCGGGAGCTTGTTTCGCTGGGCGCGGAACACCTTGCGGCCAGAATCCCAGCGGACGGTTTGTCCACACGTTGACTTCTTTCACCTGGCCGATGATTCCGGCCTGAATCCATTCATTGACCAGCGCAGCGCCTTCGCTGGAATGTCCCATGTTGCCCATCTGGGTGGCGACTTTGGTGCGAGCGGCGGTTTCGCGTAACACTCGCGCTTCCTGAATTGACCAGGTCAGCGGTTTTTCGATGTAAGCATGTTTGCCAAGCTCCATCGCCGTTTTGCCGATGACGGCGTGCGTGTGATCGGGCGTGGCGACGACAACGGCATCAATGTCTTTTTGTGTTTCCAGCATCTTGCGGAAATCGGTGTAGCGTTTGGCCGATTTGTACGCTTCCTGCAATTTGACGGCTTGTTTGGCGCGCTCTTCGGCCATCTGCTGCATGCGTTGCTGTTGCTCGGCGGTCGGTTGCTGACCACCCGCCGCGCCGGGTCTGCCGCCGCCGCCGCCGCCCGGACGTTGTTGAGTCATCCTGGCGATTTCGCGGTCAACGAATCCGAAATCCACATCGCACAGGGCGACCATATTTTGACCTCCGGCAACCAATTCGCCGGAATCGGTTTTGCCCTGACCGCCGCAGCCAATCAGCGCGAAGTTGACGGTATCGCTGGGCGCGGTGAATCCGACTCCGCCCAGCACGTGACGCGGAACGATCATCGCGCTCAACGCTGCGCCGGTGGTTCCGGCGACAAAATTCCTTCGTGTAAGTTTGTCCTTCGACATGGTTCCTCCGTGAAAGAGCCAGCCGGTCGAGGCTGGTCGTAGGTTTTTGTGATTTCAGGTAATTGATCGCAGATGAATGTGTCGTGAAATGCTAAGGCGTAAAAAATGCTCGGATGGTTACACCAATTCCGGCATCAACACGATTCAGTAAAAACGAAGAGCCGACCGGAAGTTTGGGACTCCCTGGTCGGCTCGAAAACTGCTGATGTCCTCACCCCATCAACAGTCAGATTAAGCGTATTTTGGTTCCGTCAGACTTTGACTGTCAAGCGGAAAATTAGAGCGCCAGAACTCCTACAACTGCTTAAAAGCCAAAGAAATCCGGTTTGACGAATTTGGGGGGCTTAGGTAATATGCGCGTCGCTTGACGCCGGAGCGCAAACAAACAGCGTCATCTTTTCAGTGACCGAAAGCTTTTTCCTCCATTGCCTCCAATGCTTTCGGATCAGCGTCTTCGTATTAGCCGACTTAGCTCAGTTGGTAGAGCGACTGATTCGTAATCAGTAGGTCACCGGTTCAAGTCCGGTAGTCGGCTCCATTTATCTGAAATACTGATGCCCCATAAGGCGGATGAAGCCTACCAAAAAGCCTGTGCTCTCCTGATGACAACTCACACACGTTTGTTAATTAACGAGATGAGAAAACTAACCTTATAACCGCTGGCAATGACCAGTTCTGGTAATCGTGCTGCCCTAAATAACCTAAAGGAGTTGTTGATCTATGTCATTTCTGAGGGGCTACCTTCGATTTTCTCTGAAACGTGCCACCAAACAATCTAACCTTTCACGATTCATAAGTTTTGCCATTATTGCCTGTCTGATTTCCGGCGGAATGCTGCTGGGAAATTGGGCTGGGCGAGCCGAACGAAGTTCGGCAAACGGCAAATCGAATTCTTCACCAGCCTCGATCAAGAAAACCATTGCAGGTTCAACCGGCCAGGACGATCCGCCGGAACCGGCTCAGGGCTGCACCGTCGGTTGTGACGCGACCGTGCCTGCAAGTGGCGCAGTCAATGCGGCGATCAATTTCGCTTCGTCTGCGACGACCAATGGCTGTTCGACGCCGCCAACCTTTGAATGGAATTTCGGTGACGGAACCGCACGTTCCAATCAGCAAAACACTACGCATACCTATTCCGCTGCCGGAACTTACAACTGGTCATTGACGGCTTCGGTCAGCACCGGCGCGACGATGATTGACACAGTGGCGGGCGGGTTTGGCGAAGGGAATCTGGCAACTCAGTCGCCGTTCGGAACGTTGGTTGCCGCCGCGCGCGATCCGCAAAATCGCGGGTTGTATGTGGTGGATGTCATTGGCGGCAACACTTTAATTCGGTTCATCAATACATCTGCATCGGCGGTGACCATTGCCGGAAGATCGGTCGCCCCAGGAACGGTTCGAGCAATTGCAGGCGGCGGAACCGACCTTGCTGTTGGCATTCCCGGAACCCGAGCCGATTTGGGAGTGGTCACAGGTTTGGACGTAAGTGCCGATGGAAACCTGCTTTATTTTTCAGCACAGATTGACCAGCAAATTCGCGTGCTGAACGTTTCGGCCAACGCGATTACAGTTGCCGGAAATTCAGTGGCTTCTGGCAACATCGGATTGCTGGCATCGGGATTTGGGGACGGACTTGGGGGATTGGTGGTCAATGCCAATGGCGAAGTTTTTGTCGCCGATGGGACACCCGGAATCAACAAGGTTTATCGTGTTTCGACCGCTGGCACGTTGACGACCATTGCCGGAAACGGAGCTACGTCGAGGCCGGATGATCCGTTTGCGACCGGACCGGCGCTGAACACGCCGCTGTTGCAACCGCGCGCCGTCGAACTGGATAACTCCAATCGAGTGGTGATTGCAGACACCGGGCACGGTCGAGTCATACGTATCGAAACGAATGGCAACGTCAGTCTGGTCAGCCAATTCACCATCACCGAAGGCAGTCCGAATCCATATCCGTCAAGTCTGGCGGTTCAGGGCAGCAACATTTATGCGGTGCTGGGCAATCAACAAACCGTTGTCAGGCTGAGCGGGTCGCCGGTGGTTGTTGCCGGACAAACCGGGCAATCCTGCGATTATTCGGTTTCGAGTTGCGGCGACGGCGGAACGGGAACCGGCAGCGCATTTGGATTTTCAGGCAGCACGGGCAATCCGCCTTACACGGGAATCGCCGCCGATGGCACTGGAATTTTCATCCTCGATCAGGCACTGACCGGCAGAGGCCGGATTCGTTTCCTGAATACTTCTGGAAATTCGACAACGTTGTCCGGGATCACCATTGCCGCGAACGCGATTGATCGAATTGGCGGAAACGGTCTGGTGAGTCCTTATGATGGCGGATTGGCGACCAGTGCGACGATGAATGCTCCGGTCGGAATGGCTGTTGATGCCAGCGGCAATTTATGGATTGCCGACCAGCTCAGCAACCGATTGCGATTCGTCAATCGCGGCGCGACTTCGACCAAGATTTTTACCGGAACGGCCTCCGAGCAAACCGTAGCTCCGGGCGGAATCGTCACCGTCAACAAAAACGCGGGCACAGGGGCCAGCGACAACGTCCCGGTGATTCAAGCCGGATTCATCAATCCGCAAGGAATGTTCATCACCAGTCAGGGAATTTACATCGTTGATTCGCTTGGCGGGCCGAACGTTCCGATGCAAGCCAACGGGCGTAAAACCAGCATCCTGCGTTTTATCAACACCACGTCAGCGACTGTGACGCTGTTTGCCGGGGCCGGAACTCCGATCAGTGTTCCGGCAGGCCAGATTGCCAAAATCGCTGGTGGCGGCGAATCCACAACCGTTAATGGCGACGGCGGATTTGCCCTCAATGCCAAATTCATCGGCATGTCGGATGTCGTGGTGGATTCCAATGGAAACATCACCGTGACCGATGTCGGCCAAAACGCTGTTCGTCGCATCAACGGAGGCAACGGTCAGGTGTCCAGCATTTTGACCGGTAAGCAATACACGGGATTGGGCAGAGGCCCGGACAATCGCGTTTACGTCGCCAACTTCACCGACGGAACTGTGTTGCGCGAAAACACCGCTGGCGGCGGAACGTTCGGCGGACTGGCTTCGGGGTTGAACAAACCGCGCGACGTGGCAGTGGCTGCCGACGGAACGGCTTATGTCACGATTGGTCCTGCGACCAATGTGACCGCGAACAACCAGATTGTTCAGATCAGCACCGGAGGCACTCCGACCGTCATTGCCGGGACAACCGCAGGGTTCAGCGGAGACGGCGGAGCGGCAGCCAGCGCGCAGATCAATATCCAACCTTCGGCTTTGGTTGTGGGAACCGGTACGGCCAACCAATTGCCAGAAACGGTCAACATCGTAGTTGGCCCAACGGGCGAAATCTTTTTTGCCGATAGCAACAACAACCGTATTCGCCGGGTCAGTCCCAGCACAGTCACCTGTACCAAGACCGGAACGATTACTGTGACAGGCGACAATCCCGTGCCGACATTGGCTTTGTTGAATCCGAGCAGCGCATTGGTCGGCAGCGGCGCGTTGAATCTAACCGTCGAAGGCACTGGTTTTGTCCCATCGTCAAAAGTCCGTTGGAACAACCAGGATCGCACGACGATGTTTGTCAGCAACACACAACTGACTGCTTCGATTCCGGCGACTGACCTGCTTTCAGCCGGAACCATCAGCGTGACGGTGTTCAATGCCGCGCCCGGAGGCGGCACATCCAACGCGCAAAATTTCACGGTCAGTCCGCCGAATCCATTTCCTTCAATCGGTTCGATTACGCCGAACACAGCGGTTGACGGCAGCGCGGCATTTACCATCAGAGTCAACGGTTCCGGCTTCGTCGCCAATTCCGTTGTTCGCTGGGATGGCCAGAATCGCCAGACTGAATTCGTCAGCGATTCCATTCTTCGCGCTCAGGTCTTGGCTTCGGATTTGGTCGGAACGGGGCAAGCCAGCGTCACCGTGCTGAACCCGCCGCCGGGTGGAGGCACATCGAACATCGCTTCGTTCACCATCACTGCCGGACAAAATCCGTCACCCACATTGACCGGACTCAGTCCGAATTCGGCCACGGCGGGCGGTGGAGCTTTCACGTTGACGGTCAACGGAACGAATTTTGTCGCCAGTTCCAGAGTCCGTTGGAACGGGCAGGATTTGTCCACGTTGTTCACCAGCAACACGCAATTGACGGCATCGGTTCCCGCTAACCTGATTTCGTCAGCCGGGGCGGTGACGGTGACTGTGTTTACACCGACACCGGGCGGAGGCGTTTCGGCGTCGCAAACATTCACGGTCAATCCTGGCGGAGCGCCAAGCGTCGCCAGCGTGTCTGCCGCCAGTTTTCTGGGAACGAACATCGCGCCCGAATCCATCGTCGCGGCGTTCGGCACGAATCTGGCGACCGGCGTCGCCATCGGTTCGACCGTGCCGTTGCCGACGAATCTGCTCGGAACCAAGGTCACGGTCAGAGACAGCGCAGGAACTTCGCGCGATGCGGGATTGTTTTTTGTCGCTGCGACTCAGATCAATTATCAAGTTCCGCCGGGAACTGCCGAAGGCAATGCCACTGTAACCGTGACGATCAATAACAACACCGTAGCGATTGGTTCGATGAACGTTTCAAAAGTCGCTCCGGGATTGTTCAGTGCCAATGCCAGCGGGCAGGGAGTCGCTTCGGCTGTGTTGTTACGCATCCGCAATGGCGTGCAAACCTTTGAACCGATTTCTCGATTGGAAAACGGCGTTCAGGTTCCGATTGAAATTGATCTGGGGCCGGCGGGCGACATCGTGTATTTGCTGAATTTTGGCACGGGACTTCGCGCGCGATCTGCTCCGGGCAACATTTCGGTGACATTGGGAAGCATCACGAAATCGCTCAACCCGAACGATTTTGAAGATGCGTTTGCCGCGCCGGGCTTTATCGGTCTGGATCAGGCAAACATCCTGTTGCCGCGAACCTTGATCGGAGCTGGCTTAATCAATCTGACAATGACGATTGACGGCAAAGCGTCGAATACCGTTCAGGTCAGAATCAAATAAACCACCTGATTTCGGTTTTTACCGATTGCCTCTGTCCAGCGAGTCTGGGCAGAGGCAATTTTTTTTGTAACTGCTCAGCCTGGAGCCAAAAACTTGGTACGGAACCCGGAGCGGTAGCGACGGGATGCTTGCGAAGCTCACTGCTCACGAGAAACCGGGGCGCTACCGCTTCCCGTTCAGTACCGGCTGGGCAGAGGCAATTTTTTTTTCGTGACGATGATAGTTTTCGCCGTTTGTCTCCGCCTTAACGGTTGAGCGCGAAAAAAGAGCGACAAGACGCGCCGACAAACAAACCACGAAACCATAGGAGGAACGACCAATGAACAGTTTAGTAACCGAAAGCAGAGCGTTATTCGATAAAGCGTATTCACAGATCAACGACTTCCAGATCATTCAGGGCATGAGCGAACTCATCACCGGATTGCACGGCATTCGTCGCCGGACTTCAGCAAACGAATGGAGCGAATTTGCCAAACAGGGCTGCCTGAATCACCCGATCAAATCGTTGGTTCATCAAGACCCGATGACTCGCCGGGCGTTTGAAAAACCGCGCGGATATGCGGGCGACGCCGAGTTGCTGGATTTGATTTACGGCTTGCGCCCGGTTCCGGCGGAAACCACCAGCGTCGGCGCGGCGATTTACGGATTCACCGTGCAGGCTTCGGGAACCAGTGCCGTGCGCGTTCGCCGCGACATGCTGGCCGCGAAAATTGACGAAGTCGCCGACGAAATCGAAAACCCGCGCATTCTGGCTGTCGCTTGCGGGCATCTGCGCGAAGCTCAGAAATCCAAAGCCGTTGCCGCAGGTCGCGTCGGAGATTTTTATGCGCTGGATCAGGACAAGGTGAGTTTGGAATTGGTCGCGCGCGAACAATCGGCCAATGGCATTACGCCGGTTCACGGTTCGGTCAAAACCTTGCTGAAAGGCGAAACGACATTCAGCAATCTGGATTTCGTTTACTCGACAGGACTTTACGATTACCTGCCGCAGCCGGTGGCGATTTCGCTGACCAACAAATTGTTCGACATGCTTCGCCCAGGCGGACGGTTGGTCGTGGCGAACTTCCTGCCCGACGTGGTTTCGCTCGGTTATATGGAAACGTTCATGGGCTGGCCGCTGATTTATCGCAACGACGAAGAAATGGCCGACATCGCTGTGAACCTTCCCGCCGGTCAGGTTGCTGCTGAACAGGTTTATCACGACGCCCACGAACACGTTGTGTTTCTGGAAGTCAAAAAGCGGTAACGAAAATCAAAAGGCAAAAGGCAAATATCAAAAATCAAAAATGAAGAAGTTAAAGCTCCGACCTTTTGCCATTTGATTTTTGACTTTTGCCTTTTGATTTGGAGGAACGGATGAAACTCGCCTGGCGCAATTTGAGCAACGACCGCATGCGATTTGTGGTGACGATCATCGGCATCGCCTTCGCCACGTTCCTGATGATTTTTCAGGGCAGCCTGTTCACGGGCTTTGTCCGCGCATCGTCAAAAGTCATTGATGCGTCAGGCGCGGAGTTGTGGGTGGTTCCGCGCGGCATTTCCTGCGTGGAGTTCGGTTCGCCGTTGCCGCAACGTTTCCGCGAACTGGCGTTGGGCGTGCCGGGCGTAGCTTCGGTCAGACGGTTGGCCGCCGGGTACGTCTCTTACCAAAAAACTTCGGGGCAGCGCGAATCGGTGTTTCTGCTCGGAGCCGATCCGGGCAACGGCAAATTGCCGGTTCCGTTGTTGAGCGCCGAATCAGGTGCCGTGCTGACCGAAACTTTGTTGGTGGACGAAAGCAACGCCGACAAATTGGAAGTCGCCACGTTGCCGCTGGCTGTCGAGGTCAATCGGCAACGCGCCAACGTCGGCGGCATCATCAACGGCTTCGGGTCGTTTCTCGGAGCGCCGTATGTTTTCACCGGCTACCGCGACGCAGTTCGTTATGTTGGTTTGGGAGCCGAAGAAACAATGTTTCTGATGATTCAAGTCGCGCCGGGCAGCGATGTCGAAACCGTTCGTCAGGCTTTGAGCTCGCGCTTGCCGCAAGCCGACGTGGTGACGCGATCTGAATTCGCTTTTCGTTCGCAGTTTTTCTGGGTGGTCAAAACCGGCGCTGGCGGAGCCTTGTTGACGGCTGGTTTGCTGGGCTTCGTTGTTGGACTGGTCATCGTTTCGCAAAACATTTACGCGACGACGATGGAAAATCTGGAAGAGTTCGCCACGTTGAAAGCCATCGGCGCACCGGCCAATTTCGTGCGCGGCGTAGTGCTGCAACAAGCCTTAATCAGCGGAGCGGCAGGCGCATTGATCGGATTGTTGGCGACGTTTCCGCTGGTGCAACTGACGTTGCGGTTCATCTCGTGGATTTACACTCCATGGTGGTTGCCGTTGGGAATGATCGTCGTCAGTTTGTTGATGTGCGCGCTGGCTTCGGTGGTTTCCATTCGCAAAGTCATTGCCATTGAACCGGGGAGGGTTTTCCGTGCTTAACACTGCTGAATTGAAAACTTCGCGCACGACCGGGCCGCTGGTTGAATTGGTGAAGAAGTCTTTCACCGGACGATTGCAGTCGCCCATCGCGCAACAGGAGATGCTTGAAGTGCAAAACGTCAGCGTCGAATACGGCACAGGTAGAGCGATGGCTTACGCGCTGGAAGATGTTTCCGTCGCGTTTAGCCCCGGCAAATTGACCTTGCTGATGGGGCCTTCTGGCAGCGGCAAAACGACTTTGCTGTCGGTGCTTGGCTGTCTGGTGACGCCGAATCGCGGCAGCGTGCGAGTGCTTGGCAACGACATCGCTGGTTGGTCGGAAAGCGCCAAGACCGAATTGCGGCGAGAAAAGATCGGCTACGTCTTTCAGGCCTTTCGGTTGTTCCGCGCGTTGACGGCGATGGAAAACATCTTGCTGGCGATGGAATTGTCCGGGCGCACTGGCCGTCAAGCGCGCGAAGCCGCCGAAGCCGCTTTGCTGGCCGTCGGTTTGGAATCCAAAGGCCATCTGCTGCCGAAAGAAATGAGCGGTGGCGAAAAACAGCGCGTAGCGATTGCTCGCGCACTGATCAACGATCCGCCGATTATTTTGGCTGATGAACCGACGGCTTCGCTGGATAGCAAATCGGGCAATCAAGTTGCCGAACTCTTGTTGGGCTTGGCGGAACAGCAAAACCGGCTGGTCGTCGTGGTCAGTCACGACAATCGCTGGTTGCCGCTCTGCCATCGCAAAGTCGTGTTGCAGAACGGATGTTTGATTGGTGACGACGTTACTCGAAACACAACCGGCAAACTGGGAACCGGGCGACTGGTCAGGCCGAGCGGCGCTTTGGCTGCCTAACGGAGACTTGGAGGAATCATGCAAACAAACGAAGAACAAAAGTCACAGCAGAAATTCAGCCGCTCGGCGATGGTGGGATGGGCGGTCGCGTTTGTTGCCATCGCAGTGTTGATGACGCAGAGCGGTTGGTTCGCCGATCAGCCGACAAAAGTCGAAGCTTCTGCGAAGGCCGAACCGACGGCTTCACCAATGGCTGCGGTGATGTTGGCTGCGCCCGGTCGAGTCGAAGGTTTGTCTGAAGTCATCGAAGTCGGCGCTGGCGCGGATGGCGTTTTGGAAAGCGTCCGCGTGCGCGAAGGCCAGCAAGTCGCCGCTGGAGAAGTCCTGGCAGTTGTCGCTTGCGGCGATGTCGAAGCCGAACGGCAAGCCGCGCTGGCTGCTACCGAAAGCGCGCGGCAGGTTCGTCAGCGATTGTTGCGCGGCAGCCGCGACGAAGAGCGTCGCATTGCCGCAAACGGAGTCGTTTCTGCCGAAGCCGTGCTCAAACAAGCTCAAACGCATTACCAACGCCAAAGCAGTTTGTACGAAACCGGCGACATTTCGCGTGCGATGTGGGAACAGGCTCGGCGCGATATGGAAGTCGCCGAAGCCACGTTACGCGCCGCCAAAGACCGCGTGGCGTTGGCGAACGCTCAAGCTTTGCCGGAAGAACTGGCGCGCGCCGAAGCGGACATTCGCGTCGCCGACAGTCGCGCTCAGGCGATGGCGGCTCGCGTGGGCAAATGCGCCGTGCGCGCTCCGCAAGCCGGGCGCGTCTTGCGGGTTCATTTGCTGCCCGGCGAAACGGTCAGCACGGTCATGCCGCGTCCGGTCATAAGTCTGGCGGATGTTTCCGGTTTGCGAGTTCGCGCCGAAGTGGACGAACGCGATCTTGGCCGTTTGCGCGTTGGGCAGGCGGTGACAGTTACCGCCGATGCGCTTGCCGACAAACAATTCAACGGGCGGGTGGTTTCGTTCGGCGCGTTGATGGGACGCAAACACGTCCGCACCGGAGACCCCGCGGAAAAAAGCGACCGCGACGTGTTGGAAGTTCTGGTTGATTTGGATGAACGCGACGAACGACTGGTCGTCGGATTGCGAACCACCGTTCGTTTTTTGGCGCAGTGAAGGAGTAACCATGCAAGCCGCTCAAACTGTCGAGATCATCAAAAAATTCACCGGGCGTTTGCTCAAACCGCTGACGGGCAAATTGACGGCAAACGCTCAACCGACGCGCAAGGTTTCGTTGGTGCTTAGCGGCGGAGGCGCTCGCACAATCGCTCAAATCGGTGTGATTCGCGCAATGGAAGAAGCCGGAATCGAAATCGAAATGGTCGGCGGAACCAGCGGCGGAGCAATCATTGCGGCAATGCTGGCGTTGGGGTGGGATTCCGAACGAATTCGGAAATCGCTTCGCCGATATATGAAAGAAAGCGGTTCGCTGTTGGATTACGTGTTGCCTGTTCATTCGCTGACCGGCGGCAAAATCATCAACGGAATGTCAGCCGATGCCTTCGGCGAAACGCGAATCGAAGATTTGCCTCGCACGTTCTTTTGCGTGTCGTGCAATTTGAATCGCGCCGAGTTGGTCGTTCACCGATCCGGCTTGTTGAGAAAAGCCGTCACTTCCAGCATTGCGATTCCGGGAATGATGCCGCCTGTGGCCATGGATGGCGAACTGCTGGTGGATGGCGGAGTGCTGAACAATTTGCCGGTGGACGTGATGAAGCAATTTTCCACAGGCGAAGTCTGGGCGGTGGACGTTTCCATCAAGCCCGAAGTGAAAATCTGTCAGCGGTATTCGGGCAGCCTGCCTTCGTGGAAAATCTGGTGGAGTCGCATCAATCCTTTTGCCGAACCGATTCAAGTTCCCACTGTCGTGGATATTTTGATGAACACAGCAATGTTGGCTTCGCAGCGACAATCGGAACTCAATCGCCGACTAGCTGATTTTTGTCTGCAACCACCTGTTGAAGAATTCAAAATCTTCGATTTCAAATCCTATGACCGAATCGTTGAGGTCGGGTATCGCTATGCGCGACAGGCTATAGCTGAGTTGAACGTCTCGACTTCACAGGCTGAATTGAGTTTTTTGCGTTGCGAACCGATTGAAGAGTGAATAGCAACCAGAGACCACAAAGGAACATGAGGCGATGTTTCCACCGGTTCAATTGTTTCTATTCACTCCTCAATCGGTTTGTTCGTCACTGCACAACAGCCAGAACGCAAGGCGGCTTCGCTTTGCGTTTTGGCTGTTGTATTTTCCGGGCATTCCACCACGGAGGTAACTAAACGAAATGCCCGCAATGACGGCTGCCGAATTGGAAGCATTCCTGCAATCTCATTTTCCCGAAATGCCCGAAGAGCATGATTTCGGATTTCGCGTCGAACATGTCGAAGAAAACTTTGTGCGCGTTCGGATGGTGCATCATCCGCGACATTTGCGTCCGGGCGGAACGGTTTCGGGGCCGGCGCTGATGACTTTGGCCGACACGGCAATGTACCTGGCTCTGCTGGCGATGATCGGGCCGGTGGCGATGGCGGTGACGACCAGTTTGAACATCAACTTTCTGCGAAAACCGGCTCCGCGCGATGTGATTGCCGAATGCCGTTTGCTCAAACGCGGTTCGCGGTTGGCAGTTGGCGACGTGACGATGTTTTCCGAATCCGAAAGCGAGCCGGTTGCTCAGGCGACAGTGACTTATTCCATTCCGCCAGGAAATAACTCCGCAAGTTGATGGCGCAACCCGAAAGTTGGAGTAAACTTGGCGTGCCTTTTACACCGATACACCTCTTACCAAAGGACGCTTATGACTTGGGGAATGATTTATCGCGCACGGTTCCTGGCTTTGAGCGCCGGAGTTTTGATTGGGACGATGTTGGTCACTTTGCCGTTTGCGGCGCAGCAGATTCCGTTTGACGAATCGCGCATCGTCGCCGACCTGACCAATCAACTGAAACTGACTGCGGAGCAAGCTGCGACGCTCGACGAACTGTTGAAAAAACGCCGCCTGCGCATTGATGCTTTGGTGCAGCAGATGAGCCGGTTGCAACCGAATACGCCGCCATTCAACGAAACGCGCGGCCAACTTGAGCGCGAACGGCGAGCGGTGCTGGAAGAGTTTTTGCCGACGTTGCGCCCGGAACAGCAACCCAGACTGCGCGCGTTGATGGCTCCGCCCGCTGCTCCTCAACCTGTTTCGCCGATTCCGGCCATCAAACCGAATTTGCTGCCGGGCGCATTGTCGGCAAACGAACGATTGATCCCGTTGCCGAATCTTGCCAACGAAACCACACGCAGCCGAAAAGTCACAGCATTGCCTTCGTTGACCGAAGAGCAAAAGATTTTGCACCTGCTCAACCGTGCAGGATTCGGTCCGCGTCCCGGCGACATTGAGCGCGTCAAACAAAAAGGCATCGAACGATATTTGGAAGAACAGCTTTATCCAGAAGATGTGCCGGATGATTTCCTGACTCGCCCGCTGCAATCGCTGAACACCTTGCAGGCGACTTTGCCAGAACTGTTTCAGAACTTTTTGCCGCCACCGCCGCGCCCTGTGCCGACTCCGGCTCCGACGCCTTTGGCGATAAAGAAAGATGGAGAGATGGCGGGACAGAGGGATGGCGGGATGGAGAGACAGAGGGATGGAGGGAAAGAGGGGGCTGGTGATAAGACAGCCAAAACTGACAATCAAAAGACTGATGCGATAGGCGCTCCGTCCCCCCGTCCCTCAATCCCCTCGTCCCTCAATCCCTCAATCTCTCAATCTCCCCGTCCCCAAGTCACCCCGTTGCCTACGCCGCCGCCTGTGGATACGCAGCGTCCCTTGCGTGAATTGCAGCAGGCCAAATTGCTCCGCGCGATTTTCAGCGAACGCCAGTTGCAGGAAGTGATGGTGGATTTCTGGTTCAATCACTTCAATGTCTTTGCCGGAAAAGACAACGAGCGTTTTTTGCTGACGATTTACGAACGCGACGTGATTCGCCCGAATGCGTTCGGCAAGTTCAAAGAGTTGCTGACGGCGGTGGCTCAAAGTCCTGCGATGCAGGTTTATCTGGATAACTTCCTGAGCCAGATGGAACAGCCCGCTCCGCCGCCAAAGTATGACGCCGATGGCAATTTGCTTCCGCCGCCTCGCCGTCCGGGGTTGAACGAAAATTACGCGCGCGAATTGATGGAGCTTCACACACTGGGAGTGGATGGCGGCTACACGCAAAACGATGTGCGGGAAGTGGCGCGCTGCTTTACCGGCTGGACGGTTGGGCAAGCCCCGAATCAGTTGTTTCTGTTTCGTCCGCGTTCGCACGACAAAGGCGAAAAGATCGTGCTCGGCAAACGCATCGCCGCTGGCGGAGGTATCGAAGACGGTTTGCGCGTTCTGGATTTGCTGGCCAAACATCCTTCGACGGCCAAATTCATTTCCTTCAAATTGGCGCAACGTTTTGTCGCCGACGAACCGCCGACTTCGTTGGTGGATCGCGCTGCCGACATCTTCGCCAAAACCGACGGCGACATTCGGCAAGTCGTCCGCGCAATTCTGACTTCGCCGGAGTTTTATTCGCCCAAAGCGTACCGCAACAAAATCAAATCGCCGCTGGAACTGGCCGCGTCGGCGATTCGCGCTGCGGGAGCGGCGACGGATGGAGCTTCGCCGTTGATTCAAACTGTCGCTCGAATGGGCGAACCGCTGTACCAATGCCAGCCGCCGACCGGATATTCCGAAGATTCGTCGCGCTGGTTGAGCAATGCCACGTTGCTGGAACGCATGAACTTCGCGCTGGCGCTGGTTGGCAATCGCATCAACGGAACTCGCGTTGACGTTGGCCGCTTCGTCGCGCCAGACGCCGCCAAAGACCAAAAACGCTTGCTTGACGGATTGCTGGCCGCGTTCATTCACAGCGAAGTTTCCAAAGAAACGCGCGACAACCTGACCAAAGTCCTGACCGACCAGCGAGCGAAACTGACTCCGGCGAAGTTTGACGAACGCCGCAACAATCAACTGATCGGCAGCGTTGCTGCGCTGGTGCTCGGCTCGCGGGAGTTTCAGGTAAAATGAGTTCAAGGTGATTTTTATGGCAAAGACAAAACTCGCAACATC
Source organism: Acidobacteriota bacterium (assembly GCA_033763255.1). GTDB lineage: Bacteria > Acidobacteriota > Blastocatellia > RBC074 > RBC074 > RBC074. The sequence continues at coordinate 127,495 of JANRKX010000001.1, forward strand.
AAACTCGGAAATTGTGTTGACTCCACAATTGCTTGAACGGTTGAACGCGGCGGCGTTGGAAATGGAAATTACGAAAAGCGGCTTGGTGGCTTTGGCGGTAGAAGAATTTCTTCAGCGTCAGCAGACACGGCAATTGGTGGAAAGCCTCAACGAAGCTTACAAAGATGGGCAGGATGAAGAAGAGCGTGATTGGTTGAAGCGTTCCCAAAAGGCATATCGCAAAACGTTGGAGGCTGAAGAATGGTGATAAATCAGGGAGAGTTGTATTGGGTGGATTTTGATGAACCAATTGGTTCTGAGCCGGGGTACAGGCATCCGCATGTGGTCATCCAAAACAACGCCTGCAACCACAGCCGATTAAACACGGTTCTTCTTTGCGAACTTACATCCAACCTCAAGCGCGCAACCATTCCCGGAAACGTGTTGTTGAACGAAAAAGAGGCAGGGTTGCCGAAACAAAGTGTCGTTGCGGTGACTCGAATTGTCACTGTGGATAAATCCCAACTGGGTGCATACATCGGCACGTTGTCGTCAAAGCGAGTTCGGCAAATTCTGGATGGGATTAGACACGTAACCGAGCCGCGCGAATTGGAAAAGCCCCACTGAAAATGTCACCACTCGTCATCGCCCATCGCGGAGCTTCAGCTTATCAGCCGGAAAACACTCTGGCGGCGTTTGCGCTCGCCATTCAGCAAGGCGCGCAGATGATCGAACTCGATCTGCATTGTTCGCTCGACAATCATGTTGTCGTCATTCACGACGAAACGCTGGATCACACTACCAACCTGACTGGTCGCGTTGACCAATTGACGCTGGCCGAAATAAAGAAGGCCGATGCAGGCAAAGGCCAACAAGTGCCGACGCTGGAAGAAACGCTTGACCTGACCATTGGCAAGGTGCGGTTGTATCTGGAAATCAAAGACGCGCGAGCGGCGGCGGAAACTTTGCGGATTGTTCGCACTCGGCGATGTCAGGACGATGTGATGCTGGCTTCGTTCGACATCGAGTTGATGCGGCGGCTCGGCGAAGAAGTCCGCGACATCGAACTTGGCGTGATTCTAGGAAACGAAACGCTGAACCCGGTCGTGCGCTGGCGCGAAGCCTTTCCGTGGATTGCTCTGCGCCGTATCAACTATCAAGTTCTGTGCATGCAGGTCGAACTTTGCTTCGGCTATCTGGCTCGGCAAACGAAAGCCAGCGGTAAGCGGCTGTATGTTTGGACTGCCGACGAAGACGCTCAGTTCGCCAAAATGATCGAACGCAGCGTGGACGGCATCGTCACCAACAAGCCGGATCGGTTGATCGAGTTCTTGAAACGATTATGAGTTCTGCCGCGTCATTGAAACAGCAATCGGATTTAGACCAAAAACTCTGACGCGCAGTTCCGGCGTCTTTTCCATCAAGGAGCACCCACATGAAAAGCCATACAAAAAGAAAACTTGTTTGGACATTATTGCTGGCTGTGATCGGTTTTGCTTCGGCAGTGCAGATCGTTTCAGGTCAGCGAGGCGGCGCACTCACTCCCGAAATGATCGCGCGGCGCAACGCCATCGAAAAAGAGCTTCAAGAAATCGCCATCGTCGAACGCAAGGTCATGGTTCCGATGCGCGACGGCAAACGAATGGCCGCCGATGTGTATCGCCCAAAAGACGCCACGAAAAAATATCCGACAGTGTTTGTTCGCACGCCGTACAACTTCAATTACTGGGACGTTCGCAATCGGGTCATCAGCGACATGAGCACGCAGCTTGATGCCGTCAAACGCGGTTACGCCCACATCACCATGAACGAGCGCGGCCACTTTTTCAGCGAAGGCAATTACGACATTTTGGGCGCTCCCTTGAGCGACGGCGACGATGCGCTGAAATGGATTTCCAGCCAGTCGTGGTCGAATGGCAAAGTCGGCACGATTGGCTGTTCTTCGACCGCCGAATGGCAGATGGCTGTCGCTTCGCTGGGCAATCCGGCGTTTGCGGCAATGATTCCGCAAGGCTTCGGCGCGGGCGTTGGCCGTTTCGGCGAATACTACGAACAAGGCAACTGGTATCGCGGCGGAGCCGTGCAAATGCTGTTCATTGCCTGGTTGTACGGCGAACAGAATCAGGTTCGGCCAATGTTTCCGCCGAACACTTCGCGCGAAGATTTGGTTCGCGCGTCAAAATCGTTCGATCTGGCGCAACAACTTCCTCCGGTGGATTGGTCGCAAGCTCTGCGGCATTTGCCAGTGATGGACATTATGAAAGCCGTTGACGGCCCGCACGGAATTGCCGACGAAATGCCTGTGGATACCAAAGGCGCGATGATTAAACGCACGCCGAACGATCCGGCCTGGTACAAAGGCGGCCTCTTTCACGACAACATGAAAGTGAACGTGCCGGGTTTCTGGTTTATGTCGTGGTACGACGTTTCGGTGGGACCGAATCTGGCGGCTTATAACCACGTGCGCAAAACGGCTCGGCCTGACATCGCCAACCAGCAATACGCCGTCATCGCGCCGACGCTGCATTGCGCGTACAAACGCGCGACCGAAAACACCGTCGTCGGCGAACGCAGCATGGGCGACGCTCGGTTGAATTACGACGAACTGACTTGGGGTTGGTTCGATCACTTCCTGAAAGGCGAAGCGAACGGCATTCTGGAAAAAATGCCCAAGGTTCGTTACTTCACGATGGGCATCAACAAATGGCAATCGTCCGACACCTGGCCTCCTGTCGGAGCGCAACCGATGACGTATTACCTGTCTAGCAACGGCAAAGCCAACACCGGCGCAGGCGACGGCGTGTTGAGCCTGACGGCTCCGGCGACGGATGCTCCTGACAAATTCGACTACGACCCGATGAATCCTGTGCCTTCGTTTGGCGGCAACGTTTGCTGCACGGGCAACGCTGTGCAGGGCGGTTCCTTCGATCAGCGCAAGATGGAAGAGCGCCAGGACATTCTGGTGTACAGCACCGAACCGCTGAAAGAAGGCGTCGAAGTCAGCGGCCCCATCGAAGTCACGCTTTATGTTTCGTCGGACGTGAAAGACACCGATTTTACGGTCAAGCTGATTGACGTGCTGCCGGACGGTCGCGCCTACAACCTGGACGAAACCATCCAGCGCATGCGTTACCGCAACGGCTACGACAAACCGCAGGTCTGGATGGAATCGGGCAAGGTTTACAAAGTGAAGCTGCAAGCCATGACCACCAGCAATTTCTTCCAGGCTGGCCACCGCATCCGCATCGAAGTGTCGAGCAGCAACTTCCCGCGCTTTGACCGGAACATGAACACCGGCGGCAAAAACTACGACGAAAGCAAAGGCGTCACGGCGCATAACGCCGTCCATCATTCGCGGCAGTACCCGTCGGAAGTGAAGCTGACTGTGGTGAAGAAGTAGTCGGCTACAATGAACTTGGAAGCAAAGTATTATGATTTTGCTCTCGGAGGTGACTTATGAATTTACTGGATCGCATCACGATTGACCCGGAAATTTGCCACGGCAAACCGACAATACGCGGCTTGCGTTACCCTGTCGAAACCATGCTGGAATTGCTCAGCGCCGGAATGACGACGGAGGAAATTCTGGCCGATTACGAAGACCTGGAATCCGAAGACATTCAGGCGGTGTTGAGTTACGCCGCGCGCCTCAGCCGGGTCAAACGTATTGAACCTGCGCTGGTATGAAATTTCTGGTGGACGCCCATTTACCCCGGCAGCTGGCATTGTTTTTACAGCAAGCCGGATATGACGCCATTCACACGCTCGATCTGGCGCGGCGCAATCGCACGCCGGACGAGTTGATCAATCACATCTCTCTGGCCGAACAACGCATCGTCATCACCAAAGACGCGGACTTTGTTGATTCCTTTTGGCTGCGGCAAGAGCCGTGGAAGCTGTTACTGGTTTCGACCGGCAACATCCGCAACGCGGACTTGCTGGCGTTGTTTCAGGCCAATCTGGATAAGATCACCGACGGGTTCGCCGTTTTCGATTTCATCGAGATCAACCGAACCAATGTGATCTTTCATTCCTGATGAAAGATCCTCCAGCGGAATGACGACGAAACCAAAGGCATCGTCGCGCAGAACGCCGTACACCATTCGCGGCAGTACACGTCGGAAGTGAAGCTGTCGGTTGTGAAGAAGTCGCTGGTGACCGGGCGATAAGTTTGAAATTGACCTGGCCAAGCGGCCAGAGAATCAAAGACGCCACCTGCCCATACTTGCTACAAAAATCAGAAAATCATTCTAGGCAAAGGAGTAAAAAAATGGGATCATCTCGTTACCACCCTTAAAAACAGATTCTGTAATCAAGCCTTTGGAGGAAAATCGTATGAAGAGCCGCCTGTTTTATCTGATGGTTGTTTTCACTGCGCTTTGTTTAGATACCCCAGCACAATCTGAACGCAAACCGATAAAAATCAAGCGTCGAAGCGATAAAGTAGTGGTTGTTTGTTATCAACCGCCGCCTGATGTGATGACCACAAAAAACATTACAGACGTTGAGGCGAAACTTCCTGAAGTCATTGGTTTGCTAAAAAAAGGTGGCGGCCTAGAGCTTAAGGTTGATCGCCAAAAAGCATTTGAGCGCATAAGACAAGAGCTATCTGATGTGAATGTCTTTGAAATAATGGACTTTCGTTTGTGTGTGCAGCATGGGAATGATGTCTTAACAGCCGAGGAATACAAGGAAGGCTCAAAAGAGTTTCGCCCAAAGAAGACAAATTCAAAGCTGCTGACCGAAAAGGTCGCAGAATACACCGCGCTCCTCACCAAAATTCAAGGATTTCCTGATGAGGTTGAGGATGATGATAAGAAGGAAGCGCAACGTACTTGGGTCAAATGCGTTGAGTTGTGCAACGAGATTTTTGCCTTGATTAAGGCAAATTTCCCGTCTCGGATGCAAGACATTTTCGTAATCAAAGGACAAAGCGATGGTCCGACCGAAGATGCGATTTCGGAACAAATGAAACGGGTCAGAAAGAGGATGCAAGAACGCATTTCGCACTTTGACAAATCTAAATTTAAGGAAGCAAAAAGAGAAGTCGACGGTTGGGGAGAAATTGCCAAAGAAATCATGGATAAATTTCAATAGAAACTTGGCCTAACCATGTATTGCAGCGAATGGCGGCATCGCGGCGCGTGCTATAGGCACGTACCATTGCCGCCATCGCTGAGCTTGGGTCGCTAGGCCTTTTCAGGCCCGCTTCAAACAATTTCAAAGGAAAAGCTCTCGTGCGTTTCTTATCTCAACTGGTCGCCGTCGTCGTGTTCGCTCAACTGTTTTTTGCTGGTGGCGCGAACCAAACTCTTCCCACCACACAAACGGGGAATGCCCCGATCAGCATTCCTTTTACGCTGACCGATCAAAACAATCTGGTTGTCAGTGTAGCGCTCAACGACATGGACACCTTGAACCTGATGTTGCATACGGCGGCTTCGGATGTGACTTTGACCGAAGACGCGGCGCTAAAAACGAAAAGCATCAAGTTCACGGAAACTTCGAAAATGAAATCCTGGGGCGGGGAATCGGATTCGCGCTTCAGCAAAGGAAATCAGGTTCGCATTGGTCAGCTACGGCGCAACAACATCACCGTCTGGGAAAACAAAAACTCCGGGAAAGATACCGACGGGAAGTTTGGCCTTGATCTGTTTCAGAATCGGATTGTTGAAATAGACTTCGATCAGCGCCGCATCGTGCTGCATGAAAAGCTCCCGCGCAAAGCGGGAAAGTACGAACGCCTGAAAATCGAAAACCAGAACGGCCAGTTGCTGGCGCTGGGCAGTTGCCTGATTGAAGGGAAAAACTATTCCAACAAATTTCTGCTGCATTCCGGTTATTCCGGCGGGATTCTGTTGGACGATGCCTTCGCGGCGAACACCGGCGTAGACGGAAAAATCACGATCACCGAAGAATCCAGTCTGAAGGATTCGTTTGGAAACACGATCAAAGTGAAAAAAGGCATCCTGCCGGAGTTTGCGCTGGGCAACGCCAGAATTTCCAACGTGCCCACAGGTTTCTTTTCCGGCGCAATCGGAGCGCAGAAAATGAGCGTGCTCGGCGGTGAAGTTCTCAAGCAGTTCAACCTCATCTTCGACATTGCCAACAATGATCTTTACATCGCTGCGCGTCGCGTTTAGAGCTAATCGAAGCAAAAAAGCTTGAAACAGGATTGACAAGATTTTGTTCAGGATGAACAGGATTCAGGTTTGACCGGATGGCCTCAACCATTGATGTTCCTGTCAATCCTGTCAAAAATCTTGCTCATCCTGTTTTCTTACGCCGTGTCCCAAGGTTTCTTGTTCGGATTTAGGTTTCAACGTCGAGAACGTGGCGTCCTCGTCATCAGAGATAGCAATGAATTATGTTGGGATTACCTTCCAGGCAATTGCGCTTATCGCCATACGAGCCGGACTGGCCGCTCCTTTTCGATGCAGAACGGGAGCGGCTTTGCGCCGTTTTGGGCAAACGGATTCTGGAAGTGCAGCACATCGGCAGCACTGCCATCCCACAGATGCCAGCCAAACCCATTCTGGACATCGGTGTCGCGGTGGGAAACTTTGAAGACGCTGCTTGCTGCATTCCGCTTTTGGAGGCGCTTGGGTACAGTTACAAAGGCGAGAACGGGATTCCGCGCCGCCATTACTTTGTCAAAGGCGATCCTCGCACGCATCATTTGCACATGCTCGAAGTGGCAAGCGAGGAATGGAAAAATCACCTGCTCTTTCGTGATTACTTGCGCGGGAACCCGGAAGCCGCACAAACTTATGCAGACTTGAAACAAACACTGGCGGCGAGGTTTGCCGCTGATCGAGAGGCTTATCAAACCGGCAAAGACAGTTTCATTCAAACCATTCTGCGCCATTCTGCTTTGGGCGAGTGAACATGGTTGAACTGCTTTGTCGCTGGTAACTTCACCGCAAAACCTTAAAAGGAGATCACCACCATGCCCTTGCCCAATATCTTCACCCAGGAAGTCGCTGAAGGAGTGATTGCCCGAATCAACAAGCTCACGCCGCAGAGCCAACCGCAATGGGGCAAAATGAGCGTAGACAAAATGCTGGCGCATTGTTGCGTGGCTTATGAAACGATTTACGAACCAGGCAAACATCCGAAATCCAATCCTGTCATGCGGTTTATCATCAGACTCTTTGTAAAACCGGTGGTGACGGGTGAAAAACCTTTGCGGAAAAACAGTCCGACCGCTCCGTATTTCATCATTGCCGATGACAAAGATTTTGAAGCGGAAAAAGCTCGGCTGATCGCTTTCATCCACAAAACGCAACAACTCGGTGAGCAGGAGTTTGACGGCAAAGAATCGCTTGGTTTCGGTGTGCTGACCAAAACCGAATGGAACAACATGCTGTACAAGCATCTGGATCATCACTTGACGCAGTTCGGTGCGTAAAACGCTCGGATGAAAAAACTGCTGAAGAAAATCCTGGCGGCTCCGTTTGTGCTGATTGCGGCGATTTTCGTCCTGCTGGAAGACTGGCTGTGGGACGATCTTCAGCGATTGGCGGCGGCGATTGGGCGCTTGCCGATTTTCAAACAGCTTGAAGCGTTGGTTGTCGGCTTGCCGCCTTATGGAGCGTTGGCGATGTTTGCCGCGCCTTCGCTGATGTTGTTTCCGGTCAAGCTGGCGGCGTTGTGGTTCATCGCTCACGGGCAACCGATGTTTGGGGTTTTGATCGCCGCCGCCGCCAAAGTTGCCGGAACCGCGTTGATCGCCAGAATCTACAAACTGACCGAAGCGAAGTTGTTGTTGATCGGTTGGTTTGCCTGGCTACACGAACGGTTTGTGGCGTTCAAAACTCGCGTCTATGACACGATCAAAGCGACGCGGTTTTACCAGCGCGTTCATAGGCAATCTCAACTGCTGAAAGAACGATTTCGGCGATGGAGACAAAACGGTCGCGGATACTGGCGTCGTCGTTGGGACGCAGCCGTTAAACTGGCACGAAAACCCGGTCAGGAAAACGAATAACGTTTTTTTGATCTTCAACGGCAAAAATCAAAAAAGCCGCACTTGCGTCAAATCAGGCTTGGCGCAAGTGCGGCTTTTGAGTTTTACCTTACGGACTTCCGAACTTAAGGTCTGGCAAGAGTCGTTACAGGAATTTGTGTTTCCTGATTGGCGACTGAAAGGTTGGTTCCTCCGCCCGCGGTCAGGGCGTTCGCTTCGCGGAAGCTGCCGTTGAAACTGGCCAGGTTGTTTCCGCGAAAAATGTTGTTGACCGAACCGGCGCTGATGGCGATGGCAAAACCGAACCGCGCAATGTGATTGTTATAAATCAAATCGCCACGCGGCCCTTGTGTCGCGGCGTCTTCGCCGGGAGCGGGGTTGTAACAGATGCCGAGCAAATTGTTGGCCGGAACTGAGCCGCCAACGATGGTGTTGTCAACAATTCGATTGCCTGTGGATTCGTTGCCGCGAACAAAAATGCCCAGATTGACCGAACTGATCGTGTTGGCTTTGACGACCGAAGCGCGAGTATTGACCAGCACAACTCCGATTTCGCTTGGGCCATCTCCATTCAGCCCAGGTTGAAAGCTGCCGCCGGTAATTTGCAGATTTTCGATTTTGACGTTGACCGAATTCATGACCATCACGTTGGCCGCAAATCCTGAAATACGTCCGTTGACGACTTTGACGCCAGTCGCGCCGTTGATGAAAACGCCTCTGCCTGTGTGAGCCGTTCGAGTCGAAACGGTGTGCCCGTCCAGGTCAATCGTCACATCGTCGGCGGTGACTGTGATGGCGTCGCCGCTACGCACCCAAATATCGCGTTTGAGTTTGTACACGCCGGGAGTGCTGATCGTTAATGACAACGATGCGGCGTCTCTGGATGATTCGATGACGTTCGAATCAAGCTGCCCTTGAGCAGCGGCGGAAACGACGCTGGCCAGCATCAGGGCGAAAAAAGACAAAGCGATGCCCACGCTTTTGAAAAGCTTCATGGTTTAAGGTCTCCTGTTTTAGTTTGGATTTCAGTGTGGTCGAAATCCCTGTGTTGAATGTTTGAGGTGATGAACACACCTCACCGGAGAAAAGTTGATCAACCTTTCCTTGTTTGCGATTGTCACGCGCTGTAACGGGAATGTGTTTGGAGTTTATTCCAATTGCTGCAATCAAAATCACGGGTTGCAGCAATATAATCGGAAAGGTAACTGCGCTTACGACAGAATGGTCGGCTGACTTACATTCGCTGGCGAAAGGGTTTCTTGTCACCTCAAAACCCCATTGCTATACTCCGCGTCCGCACTTCAAATGTTGCTGTAAATCCACTTTGAAATTGGTTGTAACCGAACAATGGCGACTACGTCTGAACCAGATGTAGACCTGATTTTTCGTAATCTCACTCCACTCTTTTTCTGACCAAACGGAGGTAACAGAATGAGCAGTTCTGACGAACGGCATGACCATGCTGCTGACGCCAACACTTCTGGCGAATCCGCAGTATCGCGCCGTAAATTTCTGAAAGGCACTGGCGTCGCCCTGACGATTCCGCTGGTGGCTGGCGGCGAAAAAATCGTCAAAGCCGCCGGAGCCGATGTCAAAATCTATGGCCCAAACAAAACTGAGATCACATTGACCGTGAATGGTTCGCCCAAGAAAGTCAGCGTCGAACCGCGCGCGACTTTGTTGGACACGCTTCGCAATGACCTGGACACGACCGGAGCCAAGCGCGTTTGCGACCGCGCGACTTGCGGAGCCTGCACGATGATTATTGATGGCAAGCCGGTTTACGGCTGCACGGTGCTGGCCATCGAAGCTCAAGGCCGCAAGATCGAAACCGTCGAATCGCTGGCCAAAGGCGACGCGCTGCATCCTGTGCAGCAGGCGTTTTGGGACAACGACGCGCAACAATGCGGATTCTGCACGCCGGGATTTGTCATGGCTTGCAAGGCGCTGCTGGACAAGCATCCGTCGCCGACCGAAGAGCAAATCGAAATGGGCGTCGGCGGTAATTTGTGCCGCTGCGGAACCTATCACGGAATCAAAGGCGCCATCGCGCAGGCTTCTGCTGCGTTGAAAAAAGGCCCGGCGAAAATGACCAGAGGAGGGAAGAGCAATGGCTGAGTACAAATGGCCTGAAGAAGGCAAACGAACTCATATCGGCAAACGCATTTCGCGGCTGGACGGCCCGGACAAAGTCTCCGGTCGAGCCAAGTACACGTTCGACCTGAACCGTCCGGGAATGTTGTTCGGCAAAGTGCTGCGCTCGCCACACGCTCACGCAAAAATTGTCAGCATTGATCTGAGCGTTGCCGAGAAAATGCCCGGCGTGAAAGCAGTCAAAATCATTCAGGACAAAGGCGCAGAAATTCAGTGGGCAGGCGATGAAATCGCAGTGGTGGCTGCTGAAACCGAAGCGCAGGCTGAAGACGCCGCTCGCGCGATCAAGGTCGTTTACGAAAAGTTGCCGCATCTGGTCAACGAAAGTAATTGGGACGCCGTGCCCGAAGCCAATCGCCGCAAACCCAGCGAAAACGTCGCGGGCGATCCGGCCAAAGCTTTCGCCAGCGCCGATGTCGTGTTGGAAGGCGAATACGGCAACGATGTCATCACGCACTGTTGTCTGGAATCGCACGGACTGGTTGCCGAATGGGAAGACGACAAAAACCTGTTGGTGCATCAATCCACGCAATCGGTTTCGGCCAACGGCGGCCAGTTCGCCCAAGCGTTGGGGCTGCCCGCTGGCAACGTCCGCATCAAGATGGATCACATCGGCGGCGGATTCGGCAGCAAATTCCCTGTGGATCGTTGGGGCGTTGAAGCCGCGAAAGTTTCAAAGCTGGCGGGCGGCAAGCCTGTCAAATTGATGTTGGAACGCGACGCTGAATTGATGGTCGCCGGAACTCGCCCGTCGGCTTATGCCAAAGTCAAAATCGGCGCGAAGAAAGACGGAACCATCGTCGCTTGGGAATCTCAAGCGTGGGGTTCGGGCGGCGTGGGCAATTTCAGCTTCGCCAACCAGTTGCCTTACGTGTTGAAAGTCGCCGACCGCAAAGAAGTCTTTTCGGTCATCCCGACCAACACCGGCCCGCAACGCGCCTGGCGCGCGCCGAATCATCCGCAAGCCTGTTTGATTACGATGTCTGCCTTTGAAGACATGGCTGCGAAGTTGGGAATGGATCCGCTTGATCTGTTTTTGAAAAACCTGCCGCTGGCGGGCGTTCGCCAGAATGTTTACAAAGACGAACTGATGAAAGCCGCCGAAATGATCGAATGGAAAAAACTGTGGCGGCCTCGCGGCGAAGGCGCTGTTGGAAGCTCCAAGAACATCAAACGCGGACTTGGACTTTCGCTGCACACCTGGGGCGGAGGCGGTCACGCCAGCGATTGTGACCTGACGGTTCACCCGGACGGAACAGTTGAAGTCAAAATGGGCACGCAAGACCTCGGCGTAGGCACTCGCACAGTGCTGGCCATCGTCGCGGCTGACACCTTTGCGATTCCGCTGAATCAGGTCAAAGTCCACATCGGCGACAATCGCTATCCGGTTTCCGGTGGTTCCGGCGGTTCGACGACCGTCGGAGGCATTAGTGCTTCGACGCGCAGAGCTTCGGTTGATGCGCTGAACGCCATTCTGGAAAAAGTCGCTCCGACGATGGGAACGACTGCCGACAAACTGGAAGCCGTCGGCGGAAAGATTCAGGAAATCGGCAAACCGACGAACTCAATGACCTGGAAACAGGCTTGCGCGAAACTCGGCACGCAACCGTTGACGACTCGCGGCAAAAATCCTGGCAAGGAAACTTTGACCACAGGCGGCGTCGGCGGAGTGCAAATGGCTGACGTTTCCGTAGACATCGAAACAGGCGTCGTCAAGATGAACAACTTTGTCGCGGTGCAAGATTGCGGCTTAATCATTGATATGAAAACCTGCGAAAGCCAGGTTTTCGGCGCGATGATTATGGGCGTGACTTATGCGCTGTACGAAGAGCGCGTGATGGACGATCAAACCGGCAAAATGCTGAACGCCAACATGGAGTTTTACCGCTTGGCCGGATTGCGCGACATAGGCAATTTCAAAGTTCACATGATGACCGGCAAGGGTTACGACGAACGCGGCGTGATAGGCATCGGCGAACCGCCGACGGTTTCGCCCGGCGCGGCGATTTCCAACGCTGTTGCCAATGCGATTGGCGTGCGTGTGCCGACGTTGCCGTTGACGCCGGATCGTGTTTTGGCTGCATTGGCCAAGAAAGGAGGCAAGGCGTAATGCAAAACTTTGAATACGCAAGCCCGACTACGAAAGAACAAGCCGTAGAACTGCTCGGCAATCAATGGGGTGAAACCGAAGTCATTGCAGGCGGAACCGATCTGCTTTCGTTGATGAAGGATTTCATCGTCACGCCCAAACGAGTGGTCAACATCAAAAACATCGCCGAACTTCGCGGCGTCACCATCAATCGCGCCGGAGGCGTTCGCATTGGCGCGTTGACTTCGCTGGAAGAAATGATTGAACGCCTGGGCAAAGGCTACGGCGCGTTGACTCAGGCGGCGAAGGAAATCACCAGCCCGCAGATTCGCAATATGGGAACTGTCGGCGGTGATTTGTGCCAACGCCCGCGCTGTTGGTATTTCCGCGCTGGTTTCGGCGTGTTGGCCAAAGATGAATCTGGCAAAGCTCTGGTTCCTAGTGGCGACAACCGCTACCACGCGATTTTGGGCAACGACGGCGAAGCCAAATTCGTCAGCGCGTCCAGCCTTGCTCCGGGATTGATTGCTTTGGCGGCGAAGATTTCGGTTTTTGGTCCGAAAGGCGTGCGCGAAATTGACGCTGACAAATTCTTTGTCACGCCAAAATCCGCCAGCGAACGCGAAACGGTGTTGGCTCCGAACGAAATCGTGACGGGGATCAACATCCCGTCAACGGTTGGCGTTCGCAGCGCGACTTACGAAGTTCGTCAGCGTGAAGCTCTGGATTGGCCGCTGGCTGCCGCTTCGGTGGCGTTGAAACTGGATGCGGCGAAGAAAGTAACTTCGGCTCGCATTGCGCTCGGACACGTTGCGCCGACTCCGTGGAATGCGGCTGAAGCTGCGAAATTCCTGGTCGGCAAAACGATCACCGAAGACGTTGCCGCTGAAGCTGGCAAAATTGCCGTGGCCAACGCCAAATCGCTGAGCCGCAACGCTTACAAAATTCAACTCGCTCAGGTCGCGGTCAAACGCGCGATTCTGCAAGCGATTGGGTGAGGCAGCGTGGGATTTTATGGGAGTCAGGGGAGCTATGGGAGTTATAGGACGTAAAAACGTACTCCCCATAACTCCCATATCTCCTATAACTCCCATAGTTTTCACCAAAGGAGACAACCATGCCTGAACTTCACAATTTAGACCCAAATCGTCCGAACCTGTGCGCGGCTTTGCGGACGAAAAATATGTTCGTCTGGTCTGAAGAAGACCCGCACCACACTCACACCGGAGTTTTCTGGTGTCTGTACACTCAAGGGCCGTTGGGGCCTGACGGACAACTGGCTGAACCCGGCAACTGCGACGCCAGCGAGCGTAATTGCCATTGCCAGGAAATCGCAGTAGCCTGACAACCGTTCGTAGTTCCGCCTTTAGGCGGCTTCTGTTTGCCGCGTAAACGCGGAACTACAAGCTCAACTTTTGGAGGCAGTAACAATGCGTAAACTCACTTTGATTCTTTCTTTCTGTTTTGCGGGGATGTTGGTTTCGACGGCCAGCGCGCAGCAGATTTATGGCGAATATATCGAATCGCGTAACGCCGATGTCTGGACGGGGCATTGTTTCGCAATGGCCGAAGTCAACTTGATGGGCGATCAAGCCATCGTTGGTTGGCGCGTATCAAAAGGCGAATGGAACGGCGTCAACCTGGCTGGCCTGAGCGTCGTTGGCGTTGCCAAAGCGTCCGGCACGTTGGGCAGCCCGTACGAAAACCCTTTTCCGGCAAAAGCCATTTTGATTTTTGACGAAAAAGCTACGCCGGAACAGCGCGCCGCGCTGAAATCGTTTGCTCAGGAAATGGGCGGCGATTTGCTGAAAAATGTCGTTCGCACCGAAGCCGCTCCGATCAGCATTTCGCTGGAATTTTCTGGCGAACATCCGACCGGCGGCCAATTGCAAGCGGGCGAACTGGCCAACATTGTCACGCGCCAATTCACGCAGCGCGACAAAATTTGCGGCCACGAACAAACCTACTATCCGCCGCTGACTCCGACTTCGCACGCGATGCCCGCAGTCGCTTCGCTGGATCAGTTCAAAGGCGAAGGCTTGGGTGTAAGCTGGTCGCTGCGCGAAAAGCGTAGCGCCTTTGTTGGCCATTTTGCCAAGTAAGATTAACCAAAATCAGAGTAGACAGGATTCACAAGATTTCTCAGGATTCGTGGCTAAGCTCAGAAACCATCTTTGCAGCCAATCCCGTTCATCCTGTAAATCCTGTCTATTTTTATTTTGAGAAGGAGTTTGGATGGTAAAGCAGTTGTTTGCTTTTCTTCTGCTATTCGTTTTCGCCCCGCTCGCGTTTGCCGACAATTTCAAAGTCGAATCCATTGCCGCTCTGAAAGATGCCGCCGTTGCTGAGGCAATGCGCGGCGCTTTGGAAGACAAAGGCCTGCGCGTTATTGACGACAAAGGCAAAACTGTTTGCGACATCTGGTTTCGCAAAGAAATTCCAGTCGGCAAGGAAGAAATTCCAGGAGCCAGTTTCGGCCAGATAGTCGAAGGCACGTTCATCGGTGTCATCAACTTTCCGGCGAACACTTCAGACTTTCGCGGGCAGGGAATCAAAGCCGGTTGGTACACTCTGCGGTACTCGCTGATTTTGCAGGACGGCAATCATCTGGGAGTTTCGCCCGCCCGCGATTTCTTTTTGATTTGCCCTGCCGCTGACGACAAAGACCCGAATACCGCGATGAAAATGGATGAAATGCTCAAGCTCAGCCGAGCTGCTGCTGGTGCGGGGCATCCGTCGCCATGGTATTTCGGAATGGCGACTTCTGCGGAAAAAGACTTGCCGAAGATAGTCAAAAACGAACACGAGCACGTAGTTCTGGAAACTGCGTTGAAGACCAAGTCCGGTTCGTTGGCAATTGGCTTGATCGTCATTGGCCGCACCGAAGGCTGAACATCAACGCTGAAGGATGAATGATGAATGCGGAATTGACGATCATCATTCATCCTTCCGAATTCATCATTTCAAAATGATCTTCTTCTACAAAAGCACCTGAACAACCTGCCGCAACGCCAGGAGTTTCCTGCGCGAAATCATTTCCGACACCAGCAAGCTCGCCGAGCGCGATTACGCTAAACAGCCGTTGACTGCCGAAGAGATTGAAACCATTTTCGGCAATGATCCGATTCCGCCATTTCTGAACACGCGCCACGCCGTTTACAAAGAGCGAGGCTTTGCCGAAAAGCTTCCTGCTCGAAAAGAGCTCATCCAACTCATCATCAACGAACCGAACCTGCTTCGCCGTCCGATTATTCGCAAAGGCAATCAAGTCGTCATCGGCTTTGACAAGGATGCGATGTCGAAGCTTTAAGCCGAGCAACTATTTAACCAAACAAAAATGGGGAGGGTGGTTTTGACCACTCTCCCCTCTGAGCTTATCTAAACAGATTCGATGGCAGTTAGAAGTCTAAGCGTCCGCCGATCTGAACGATTCGCGGGGCGAATGCCGTCGTGATGCGTCCGAAAGTGGTCGCGTTGATGTTCTGTCCCTGTCCAAAGAAGAAGTTCGTTTTGTTGAGAGCATTGAACGCCTCCAAGCGGAGTTGGAAGCGAACTCCCTCTTTGATACGAAAACTCTTTGCCAGCGTCGCGTCAACGTTTGTGAACCAAGGACCGTTGATGAATGCACGTTCCAAACCACTAACTTGTCCGGGCGCGTTGTTGAAGAATACTTGCCCGGCAAACGGAGTCGTGCCGAAGCCTTCCGCAGCGCGTCCCGTGGTGTTGATAACTGCTGGGTTGATGAAATAGATGCCAGCAGGCAGCCCGCGTGGATTTCCAGCCTCCAGTTTGAAAACGCCGAACAGGTCTTTGATCTGATCTTTGTTAAGTGAAGTTACTGCCGTTTGTCTTCCTGAACGGCCACCACGATTGAACGTGCCGCGAGGGTCAAAGAGCGATATTGGCGCTCCGGAACTGACCGTAACAATTGGGCTGATTTGCCAACCGCCGATGATTGCATCAACAACACGATTCGCTCCATTAAAGAATTTACGACCATTGCCGAAAGGCAGCTCGTAAATGCCATTCAATTTGAAAACGTGTGTGGTATCAAAATCGGCGCGCGCATATTCCAGCTCCGGTCTGGCATTATCAAGGAACGGTTCAACCAAGCCCTGAGTTGTGCCAACGCCGTTGGTCAGATTTTTCTGGAAAGTGTAGTTTGTCTGGAAGTAAAGCCCCTTGGTAAACCGGCGGCGGAATTCAGTCTGTAAAGCGTTGTAGCGGAATTTCGCGCCGTTCGTGAAAAGGTTGGCAACTCCAGTGCCTGGATTGGGCAGGAATTTGACTGTTCCAGTCTGATTTTGTGTGACGTAATTCAAGGCCAAGTCGGCAACAGTTCCGTTGATCAATTGATTCCGATTTGCGGCGTTCGCTAAATTGCCACCATTCACCAGACTTGGAAAGACTGTCAAAGTTTGGCAGCCAGCATTCTGCGCTGTTGTGCAAGCCGGGTTGCCGGTCAACAGAAAATTGGCGCGTGCGCGATTAAAATCCGCCAGAAAGCCATTGTTGATAATGTCAATCTGGTTGTAGTCAATGCTGCGCCACAAATTGTCGCCGCGAGTTCCCACATAGCGAATTTCAACTGCATTGGCTCCAAATTCACGTTGGATGCCGAAGTTATATTCTTGAACTTTCGGTGTCTGGATATTCGGATCAATGGCGAAAACCGTTCCAAAGAAACCGAATGCCGCACTATTGTTTTGGGCAAAGGTACGTGGGACGGTTGGGTTGCCAGGAGAGTTGATCGCCGGCAAGGCATTCAATCTGGCATTGAGTTGCGTGTTGCCGGACAGTGGGTTGATGGCATTGACTCCTGTTGTGCCAAGTCCGGCGTTCCCCACAGCGGCATTGTTGAGGGAGGTGATCATTTGATCGTTCAGGTAGCTTTGTCGATATCCGCCTCGAAAAACGGTCTTACCACCTTCGCCGAACAGGTATTTACCGAATTTGCCCAACTTACCAGTGTTGGTGGGTGTCCACGCCACACTGATAATCGGCGCAAAATTATTTTTATCGGTTTTGTAAAACTGATTTTCCACACCAGCATTGCCGCCAATGAAGTTATAAGTCCCATTCGGGTTTAGAATCGCTTGAACCGGGTCGGTTCCCTGCGGAATCACTGCTTCCAATGCCAAGCCGTTGTTTTGTTTCAACCCGGTATAAAGCTCATAGCGCAAACCCAGATTGAATGTCAGTGATGGCAATGCTCTCCACTGATCTTGGATGTAAAGCGAATGATTTCCATAACGAAAATCCTGCAGGCGGGTCACAGGACGAAAACCTGAGTTTTTGTTTTCAACGTTGAATGACTGTGCGCCTGTGGTAACGATGCCGCCGAGCAACGCAAGCATGGCATTTGCTGTGTTCAACTGAGTTGCGGCAATGCCTCCCTGAAATTGGCTGGCAACCAAGGTTGGAGTGTTGACGTTCGTTCCCAATGTATAAGTCGGGACAATGCCCGCATCGTTGAAAGCGTCAACTTCCTGAAATTGCAATTGTCCGCCAAAACGAAGACCGTGCTTGCCCCAAGTCAAATCTGCATTGTCCTGAATGTTGTAATACCGGGTGAAGCGACCTTGGTTTTGGAAGGTCACTACCGGATTGCTGATTAGTGTCGGATTGATGTAGTTGGTGGCCGGCGGGTTGGTGTTGGTGAACGGAACAACGCTGCGGAATGAACCGCCGCGAATTTCATTGCTGAAGCGTCCACCCGGTGTCCAGCGATAGGCCAGAACCAACAATTTGTTTGTCGAGGACTGAACCACCGAAGGAATTGTACTAAAACCTTGCGCTCCATCCACGTCGGGGCGGAGGTTGTTTTCCTTGTTGTAATCGTAAATGCCATTAATGGTATGGCGTTCGCTGATGTCATAATCCAAGCGGGTCGTATACACGTCGCGATCTGAATTCGAAGGGCGGTTAAAGCTGATGCCCGTAGTATTCAATTGATCTCCAACATCTGAACGATTGCCTGCGGTAGGCACGCTGGAAAGAATGTTTTGGTTCACGAGCGGATCAACTCCGGTGATTCCCGAAGTGGCAGGTAGTAAAGAAAACAGATTTACTGTGCGTTGCGTGTTGGAATTGTCACGGTAAGTGAAAATGCCATTACGTGCATTCGGCAACAGTATTGTGCGTGTCGCCAATGCTGATTGACGTGTTCTCAGTCCTTCATACGCGAAAAAGAAAAAGCCCTTATCTTTTATCCAGGCGGAACCACCTTGGCCAAAACGCGGAATGGGCATCGGCCCAAGCAATTTGCCGCCGAAGTTGTTGCGGTTGAGGAAGGGAATGTTGATGTTGCTGCGATTGTTAAAGAAGTTGTTGGCAGCCAGTTTTGAGTTGCGGTTGAACTCGAAGGCCGAGCCATGGAATTTACTCTCGCCACGCGGTGTCACCTGACGAACCTGCGCTCCGCCATTCTGGTCAGCTCCAGAGTTGGAAGTGGTGATTGTGAACTCGCCAGTGTTATCCACTGAAGGACGGTTGGGCGAAAAATCCGTCGCGTTTGATCTGATGAATCCGTCCTGGACGTTCAAGCCATCGCGCGTAATGTTTGTGAACGATGTGCGCAAACCGTTGATTGAAGTGTTTTGTGCGCCATTTTGCGAAACCCCTGGTTGCAGAGCAATCAGATTCAATGGGTTGCGTCCGTTCAGTGGCAGTTCAATGATTTGTTTGTTGCTGACAGTATTGCTCAACTCGCCTGTGGTTGCATTCAACACGTCTGCACCTGCTGTCACCGTGACGGCCTCTTCAACTCGTCCAATCTCTAACGCAACAGCCAACGAGTATTCTCGACCGATGTCAATTTTGACAGCGGTCGCGGTGAATGTTTTGAACCCTTTAGCTGTTACTTTGACAGTGTATGTGCCAACTTCAAGTTGAGATAAGGTGAACGTCCCGTCCCCGGCTGAAGTCGTTTCTCTCTCCCTGCCTGTCTTATCGTCTGTAACGGAAATTACAGCACCGGGAATAATTCCATCAGGGCTTGTGACGGTTCCGATCAACCGCCCAGTGTTAGTCTGTGCAAAGATGGGTGTTATCCCAACGCACAGAATGAAAAGCAATGACATCAATTTTTTCATTGTCCGTCTCCTGTGTTGCTTAGGTTTTACAATCTTCGATTGTGGTTTTACTTGATGTGAGTCAAGCAGTGATTGCCTCAAAGCCAGAGGCTCATATTTATCCAAGTTGTTTGAAGGATCAGTACAATTCTTCTGTGTTATGGACAGTCTAACCCCCGCAACATATATGCCAGACGAGGCTTCAACTATTATGTTGTGAGGATGCTTGATTTATGTTGTTGATTGGCTCTTTCTTGTCCAGATTTTTGAAGCGGGTCTTTAGATTTTCATATTCATAGCTTGCTGATTTTCAACTGCCTTACATTTGTGGCTTTTTCTTGCAACCTGTGATCAAAAATCTAAAGGGCATAGGATAATTCCTATGCCCTTTAGATTTTAGTTTGGGCGGTAGATCAAACTATTAGTAATAGATGTTACGCGATGGCAGATCAAATAAAGCGTTTGACAGTTTCTTCGCCCCGATAGGGACGGTTGAGATTAGCGCGGCGTTTCAACGCCGGGTAGCAGGGCATTTCTCGGCCGCGTCCTGTAGGGACGCTTGAACCTTGCTTTGGCGGAAACTCAAGCGTCCCTATAGGACGCCGGTTCATTCGCTGCTTTTCCCGGCAGTGAACTGCCGGGCTAATATCAAACCGTCCCTGCCGGGACGAAAACCGCGTCAAACCGAATGTTCGATTTTTTAGCGCGTAACATCAGTTAGTAAACCAAGTTTATTGCCCAGAGAAACTTGGTAAAGTTGAGGTGAGGATCATCAAGCCAGCGCAATATCAAACTGTTCCTGATGAACGGTCTGGTCGCTCTTGATCGAAACGATGCCGCCCAGGTAAGCCTCGATTTCGTTCAGCACGTCGCGTTCGGCTCCGCGCAGAGCTTTGGCCACTTCGGGATTGACGCGAAGGATGACTTCGTTGGTGTCGTCAATGTCTTTGGCAATGCGGCGCGCTTCGGCGAGGATTTCGTAACAGACAGTTTGCGTGCTTTTGACCATGCCGCCGCCGCCGCAATAACTGCACGGCGAACAAAGCGTGCGTTCCAGCGACTGTTTGACTCGTTTGCGCGTGACGGCCACCAAACCGAAATCGTTGAATTGCAGAATCTTCGACGGCGAACGATCGCTGCGGATTTCCTGTTCCAACGCAGCCATCACTTTTGCGCGATTGCGGCGTTCTTCCATATCAATGAAATCCAGCACGATGATGCCGCCCAAATCGCGCAACCGAATCTGGCGAACAATTTCTTTCGCAGCTTCCAGGTTGGTTTTGGTGATGGTGTCTTCCAGACGATTTGATTTGCCGACGAATTTTCCGGTGTTCACATCAATTGCCACCAAAGCTTCGGTTTGGTTGATGACGATATAACCGCCGGATTTCAGCCAAACGCGCGGTTTGACGGCTTTGTCCACTTCGGGCTGGACGCCGTAAGCGTCCAGAATCGGCGTGTCTTTGGTGTACAGTTTGACGCGGTTGACCAGTTTCGGCGCAAAGCGATTAACGAAATCAACGATCCGTTCGTATTCAAGTTCGTTGTCTACGCGGATGGCTGTGTAATCCTGTGACAACTGGTCGCGCAGAATTCGCTGCACCAGGTCCAGGTCACGGTGAACGATGGCCGGAGATTTCGCGCGTTCCGAACGACGACGAATGTCCGTCCAGGTGCGAATCAGATAATTCATGTCTTCGCGCAATTCTTCCAGCGTGCAACCGCTGGCTGCCGTGCGGACGATAAATCCGCCGGGCGCTCCGGCTTCGGCGCGCATCTGGTGAAGAGAGCGGCGCAATCGTTGACGCTCTTCGTCTGTGCCGATTTTGCGCGAAACGCCGATATGCTCAACCGTAGGCATGTAGACAATGTAACGTCCAGGCAAAGCTACATGCGAAGTGATGCGCGCGCCTTTTTGACCGATAGGCTCTTTGGCGATTTGAACAATGATTTCCTGGCCTTCGCGCAACAGGTCGGAAATGACAGGGCGCTGAAAACGATCCGTGCCGCGATCAACTCTCTCCGGTCTTTCAGCGCGATCATTCGGGCGGGCAGGCAAAGCCAGCAGGGAAGGTGCGGTTACGTCTTCTTCGGCTTCATCGTGAGCGTCGTGGTCATCGGCGACATCCGTTGTCGCGTCGGTGGTTTGTCGCTGGCGAAATGTGCGTTTGCGTCCGCGACCGCCACGCCGAGTGGCCATTTCGCCGCGACGCGAACGTCCGCGAACTCTGGCGCTGGATTCTTTCAATTCCACAGCTTCCACTATTTCTTCGCCGTCTGCGGAGCCAGCTTCGTTTTCGATGCCGACTGATTCGCCGAATTCAACGGCTGGCGGAGTCAGATGCAGCACTTCAACATCCGATTCCATTTCTTCGACAGGCTGCGGTGTTTCGACCAGATCGGTTTCAGGATCGGTTTTCTGCCAAGGCAATGGTTCCGCCTCGATATTCCAGGCGCTCAGCGGTTGAGTAATTGCGTGGTATTTGGCTTCGACGTCTTCGGCGACTTCTTCCGAAACTTCCTGAGCAACCGTCTCTATTTCGGAAACAGTTTCTTCGACTGAATCAGCGGCGTTTTCAACAACGTCTTCAACAACATCATTGGCATCGGCAATAACGCTTTCAGCCACATCGGCGGTCGTTTCGACGGTTTTAGCCACTACCGGTTCATAAAGGTCTTCGCCATCGCTGACACGTTCAAACTCCGAAGCCTGCGCCAGCGAATCGCGCAATGCTCCGACGTGAATTTCCGGCGTCGGTTCGACTTCGACAATCGAAGTCTTGCGTTCTTCTTCGTGAATCCATCCGGCAATGCGTTCCTGCATCATCGCGTCTCGCAACATATCGCCAGCGGTTTCGGCTTCGTCGTCTGTGACGCGCTCAAACGGTTCGTGGTGAACCAAAACGAACGGCTCTGGTTCTTCGTCTTTGGCGTCTTGTTTGGCAACCGGCGCAATGGTTTCCGGCGCTTCTTCGCCGCGTCCGCGACCGCGACCACGTCCGCGACCACGTCCGCGACTTTGACGGCGACCGCCGAAAGATTCTTCTTCGCCAGCGGTGGAGCTTTCATCTTCAACTTGTTCGACAACCGT
Source organism: Acidobacteriota bacterium (assembly GCA_033763255.1). Taxonomy (GTDB): domain Bacteria; phylum Acidobacteriota; class Blastocatellia; order RBC074; family RBC074; genus RBC074. The sequence goes on from JANRKX010000001.1 coordinate 149,850, forward strand.
TGGTTCTTCGGCAGGCTCCGGCTCGGTATAAGTCAACCGGCGCTGACGACGTTGACGCGGTCCGCGAGCTTCTGCTTTTTCTCCAGCCGCGCTCGGAAATTCGGCATCGCCAAAGATTTCATCGTCCGGTGCAGGTTCGATCACAGGTTCTTCGGAAAGCTCTTCAATGTGGTGTAGCGCGGCAACTCGCAGGTCAAGTTCTTCTTCAGTTTCCGTTGCTTCCTGTTCGACGACGACTTTCGACGGACGCATAATCGGCGGACGTTGCGGACGTTCGATTTTCTGAGCGGCGGGACGAGCTTCTTTCTTGTCGTCTTCGTCTTCTTCCAGGTCTTCGTCAAAAAAGTCCGACACGTACAGGAACGAATCGCGCTCCAGGCCAATATCCACAAAAGCCGATTGCATGCCAGGAAGCACTTTCATCACTTTGCCTTTGTAAATGTTGCCGACGATTCCCTGATTTTCGTCACCGCGTTCAACATAAAATTCGGTTACGACATCATCTTCGATGATCGCAATTTTCTTTTCGCGTCCGTTGACGCTAATGATCATTTCTTTTGACATTCAAAAGTCTCCTGTCTGGATAAGCTCCGAAGTTGTCAGGCTTATCTTGGGGGGAGTTCCTCGCACGCTGCCGAAACAGCGTCATCAAGAAGATGAAGGAACTGCCAGGTAAAAATCTTCGCAGCCTGTTTGGCCATTAAGCAGATACACTTCTGACTACACCCTGACCGTGAGGTCTGGGGCGTAGTCGCTTGCCAGCCGAACTGCTGCTGCCGCCGTGCGCAACTCAAAACTGCCGAGCGCGCAACAAATGCGGCGTTGAATTGTTGTCATTGGGAAAACCTTTGCGTGCAGGTGGTCGGTTGACGGTGATCGGTGGCCGGTTTTCAGTTATCAAATAGCCCTAGCGCCTTCGCTACTGACTACTGACTACTGACTACTGACTACTCAATTAACAAACCTGCGTAACCGCACGCCTATCGTCAGTCCAAGCCCAAACAACGTGGCGATGACCGACGTGCCGCCGGCGCTCATCAGCGGGAGCGGGATGCCCATAATCGGCAAGACCCGGACTACCATTCCGACGTTGACTGTGATGTGGTACAGCAGCAAAGCTGCCAAACCGCCGACCAGCAACAACCCGACTCGTTCGCGCGAAACTCGCGCAATCTGGGTCTGGCGTACGATGATCAGCAGATAAAGAGTCAACACCAGCAGACAGCCCAAAAATCCCGTCTCTTCACCAGCGACTGCGAAAATAAAATCGTTTTGGACTTCCGGCACGAAGCCGAGCGCCCCTTGCGTACTTTGTCCTATTCCTTTTCCGAAAATGCCGCCGGAGCCGATGGCAATTTCTGCCTGAACGTTTTGGTAGCTTTTTCCTTTGTCGGCCAGTTCCGGCCAGTACACAGCCTTGATGCGTTCGCATTTGTAGCTCTTGCAGGTTTTGATGTACGGCACTGAAAGTGCGATCACCAGAACCACTGCTACGCCAGCGGCAGCCATCCACGTCCAGCGCGCTCCTGCCAGAAAGAGCATCGCAGCCAGAAAAGAAACAAAACTGAGCGCGCTGCCCGTATCGTTTTGCGCGAAAACGAGTCCGGTCGGCAACACCCAAATCAAACCCGCAGTAATCACCGTCCGCAAATCCAGCGGACGTTTTTTTACGCCTGAAAGGTAATACGCCAAAAATAGGATCGTAAACATCTTGGCCAGCTCGGAGGGTTGAAAAGCAAATCCACCGAGATCAAGCCAGTTTCGATTGCCATTGACCGTCTTGCCGAGCGGCGTAAATACCAGACCAAGCAATACGACACCAACTCCGTACAGGTAAGGGGCGACGTTGACGATTCTGCGGTAATCAAACATCGTCACCAAAAAAAGCACTACCAGACCAATGGCCAAACCAATAAGCTGACGTCTCCAAATGCCGGGGTTCTGCGGCTGGGCGCTGGAAATTTCCAGCACGCCAAACGCCGCAATCAGCAACGCCATGCCCAACAGCGGCCAGTCAAAATCAGTCAGGTATCTACGGTTGATGCCGAACATCGTTGAAAGTAGACAGTAGTCAGTAGACGGTAGTCAGTAGCTGCAAACAAGAAGGCAAAAGTTGTAATAGAAGCTTGCTAAATAGAGAAAAACTGTGGGCGGAAACTTTTGTTTCAACCCTGCTACAACCTTTCGCCAGTTGCCCATAAAACTACTGTCTACTGTCTGCTGTCTACTGCGTCTTCCTTTCCTTCTTTGCCGCTCCCGCCTTCGCCACATCGGGCGAAGCTTCTGCCAACGGTTCGGTCGGCAGATTGCGAGTGCGGCGGTAATAATCTTCGTAAATCGGTTTGGCGCGCGGAGCAGAGTGCGTGCCGCCAAAGCCTACGTTTTCAGTCAACACGACCATCGCCAGTTCGGGCTTGTCGCGCGGCGCGAAGCTAATCAGCCAGGCGTGGTCTTTATTCTTGGAACCGACGCGATCTGTCGAAGCGACTTGAGCCGTGCCGGTCTTGGCGCATACGTCAAAGCCTTCGACTTTGGCGGCTCCTGCGGTTCCACCTTCGACAGCGCCCCACATGCCTTTGAGCACGATGTCGTGAATTTCCTTGCTCATCGGCACAGAGAATTTGTTTTTGTCCTGGTAAGAAATTTCCGGTTGCGGATTGCCGAATCGGTCAGAGCCTGCGACTGCGCGTAACAGCAAATGCGGCGTGAACATCTGGCCGCCCATTGCCAAGCCGCTGGTGTAACGCAACAACTGAATCGGCGTAGAAGCGTTTTGCCCTTGTCCGAACGCCGATGAAGCCATGTCGTAATCCGTCCATTCGGATTGCCGTTGGGTTTGACGCAGATGAAACTCTTTCGCCGCTTTCTCGTTTTGCGGCGCTTCGTCCAAGGCTTGCTGAGCTTTCTTGATCGAATTCGCCCAAGTCAGACGCTTGCGCTCGCGGGTTGGGGCGATTCCTTTATATTCACCGGGTAAATCAATTCCAGTGTACTGGCCGAATCTGAACAGGTTGACCCATTTTTCAAACCGTTCGACGCCCATCTTCAAACCCAGCCGGTAATAATACCCGTCGGCAGATTTGGAAATTGCGGTGACAATGTCCGGCGCTCCATAGTTGGAAATGGACTTCATGAAATAGTTACCGATCTGAATGCCGCCGTCCTGAATACGGTTGTTGGTTGGCGTGATGACGCCTTCGTTCAAAGCCGCAACGCTGGTCATCAATTTCCAGGTTGAACCGGGCGGGAACTGGCCTTGAATCGCCCGATTGAGAAGCGGGTTATTTTCGTCAGTTTTCAGATCACGAATTTCTTCTTTTCCTTCCGGTGTTTTAGACCGCTGAGAGAAAAGGTTTGGATCAAATGTCGGGCGGCTGGCCATTGCCAGGATTTCCCCATTGTTCGGATCAGAAACGATAATGGTTCCGCGTTTGGAAGGCATCGTTTCGGTTTGGCCTTCGGCAGCCTTTTGAATGTCCAGATCGAGTGTTGCGTAAAAGTCTCGCCCCGGAACCGGCGGAATGGTTTCCAGATTGCGTTGGATTCGCCCTCGGCTGTCCACCAACACGCGACGTTCGCCGTCTTTGCCCATCAGGATTTCGTTGTAATGCCGCTCGATTCCGGTTTTGCCGATGATGTCGCCTAGCTTGTAGCCTTTTTCGTAGCTGAACAAACCGTCTTTCCGCTTCAAATCTTCCGGGCTGACTTCGCCGACATAACCAAGCGCGTGCGCGGCAAGCGTGCCAAATGGATAAAGCCGTTGCGGTGCTTCTTCGGCGCGAATCATCGGGTATTCATATTGATGCGCTTTGACCCAGGCGACATCGGCAGCGCTGGCGACTTCTTTGACGACGATGTATTCGTATTTCGCCTCGTACTTGGCGACTTCGAACCGGCGGCTCAGCCAGTTGCGATCAACGTCCTGAAGATTTTTGATAAGCAGTTCGGCGATCTGAGGAAAGTCGCGTTCTTTTACGTCTTTGCGACTCAGAACGATGTTGTATGAGGGCTGACTGGTCGCCAGAATGCGGCCTTTTCGGTCGAAGATCGTGCCTCGTCGGGCAGGAATCGGCAGAATTCGTGTGCGGTTTTGTTCGGCGCGTTCGGCATAAACGCCGCTGTTCATCACCTGCAAATACCAGAGCCGGACAAAAATCAGCGCAAAGATTGCAAATGCCAGATAACGAATCACCTCCAGGCGCATACCTGCCTGGCGTAAATCTTCTGTGGAATCGAAATTGGTATCTTTGACTGACTTCATAGGTCAACCCTTTCGAGAATGTCCGGGAATGACTAAAACTCGTTTCTTCAAAATTTCACCTTTCCGCGCCGGGCTTCGCTACGCCGTATCTTCAACGCCGAGTTTTTGTTGAACACGCGGTCGAGTACAAAATAAATCAGGGCGGCGGCAATCAGGTTGGTCACAAGTCCGAAGACGATGGCGGCGGCAATACCTTTTCCGCCAATCAGGACGGGGAGCTTGAACTTCAGGAGCTTGTAGAAGGCGACTTTCGTCAGCGTATTGATAAGGCTGGCACTGGCGACTGTGGCGAATCTGACCAGCAGATTGTCCGCCACAATGACCGAAACGATTCTGTCGGCAGCATACGCCGCCAACACATAAGCGAATCCACTGACTCCAACAGCAGTCATTACGCCATCGGCGGGCGCTCTTGAAAAAGCATCATACAGCACGCCTGCTAACACAGCAGTTACCAGCGCCTGCACCGGATCGCGTCCCAGGCAAACATAAACCACGACAATCAGCAGCCAATCCACATACGCCAGCCACTGACCAATCGCATTAGGAGCCAATCCCACCAACGTGGTTTGAGCAAATACCGCGACCAGCAAACATGCCGCAATTTTTAACGAAGTGCCTCGAGATGCTTTCTCCAAATATGCCTTACCGTGTGTTCAAACTTGTGTTTTCAGCCTCGAATGGCGCTGCGCGTTGAACCGTTTTAAGTTCGCGCTGCATTCGATCACAACCAACCAAATTATTTTTTTCGATCAGCCGTTTTACTTTGCTCTTCTTTTTTCAACTCTTCGGCAGGGCCGCGAATCTTCTCCGGCGGAACCTTCAGCACCTTTACCATTTCCAGCTTGCCAAGTTTCGCCGCCGGTTCGATTTCAACCAGCACCGGAGCCGCCACCGAGCCATTAATTTTGACGCGGCCAATCACCAATCCGGGTGGATAGAGTCCGTCTTGCCCGGAAGTCACCACCTGTTCGCCATTTTCCAGCTTTTCAGGAGGAACGATGAACCGCATATCGCACAGGTGCTGACTTTTGCCTTCCAGAATCCCTAGCCAACGAGTCGTTTCGGTTTGGGCAATGACCGCACCGGCTCCGTGACGTTCGTCCGTGACCAGCAACACCTGCGACGCCAGCGGGGAAGTGTTAATTACCCGCCCAACCAGTCCGTCAGCAGTGACTACCGGCTGGTCTTTTTCTATGCCAGCCAGCGAGCCTCGGTCAATGTAAATGGTGTTGAACCATTGATTGGCGTCGTGCCCAATGACGCGGGCGATTTCTCCTTCGTAAGTGATCGCCGCCTTTTCGAACTCGTTTAGCTGTTCAGAGATCGTAACTTTGAGACGCAATTCATTGGCTTCTTTTTCCAGCCTGTCGCGGGTGATTTTTAAGTCTTCGTTTTCAATACGCGCTTTGCGCAAATCAACATAGCTGAACCAGACGTTTTTTACCGCGCCGACTGAACTGGATGCCAGCCATTGAAACGGCATCATCCCGCTCATGGTGACAAGCTGCAAATATCGCAGGCTTGGCTGACTGGGAACGCGGTTCATCGAAATCACAAACAAATGCACGATCAACAATAAACCGAGCAACCAGGTTGGATTCTTTTTGGCTTTATCTTTTGCCTTGTCTGTTAGAGACACAGTTTACGTAGGTATGGTCGAGCCGTCCCAGCGTACACGGCGCAACAGATCGAAATCAGACAACATCGCACCCGCTCCGAGCACGACAGAGGACAAAGGGTCTTCGGCAAGCGAAACCGGCAATCCGGTGTCTTTCATTAAGCGCACATCCAGCTTTTTCAATAACGCTCCGCCACCGGTCAACACAATGCCGCGATCCACGATGTCAGCGGACAGTTCCGGTGGAGTCCGTTCAAGTGCTACGCGAACAGCATTGATGATGGTCATCACCGAATCAGACAAGGCTTCTCGAATCTCCTCGTCGGTGACGACGATGGTTTTCGGAATGCCTTCGATCAAATTGCGGCCTTTTATTTCCATCGTTTTCGGTTCGTCCAGAGTGTCGGCAGAACCGAGTTCGATTTTCACCTGTTCGGCAGTGCGTTCACCGATCAGCATGTTGTACTTGCGTTTGATGTACTGAATGATGGATTCGTCCATTTCGTTACCGGCTACGCGGACGCTTTTGGAATAAACGATGCCGGATAGCGAAATAACGGCAATGTCAGAAGTTCCACCGCCAATGTCCACAATCATATTTCCGTGAGGTTCGGTGATCGGCAATCCGGCTCCAATGGCTGCGGCCATCGCTTCTTCAACCAGATAAACTTCAGCGGCTTTGGCGCGATACGCGCTATCTTCTACTGCGCGGCGCTCCACCTGGGTGATTTCCGATGGAATACCGATGACAATTCGTGGGCTGACCCAGGTTTTTCCTCCATGAGCCTGCTGGATGAAGTACTGAAGCATTTTTTCAGTGACTTCGAAATCGGCAATCACGCCGTCTTTCATCGGGCGAATGGCCACGATGTTCCCGGGCGTGCGCCCCAACATCTCTTTGGCTTTGTTGCCAACAGCTTCTACCTTGTGAGTAACTTTGTTGATTGCGACGATAGATGGCTCAGAGACTACAATGCCTCGCCCACGCGCAAAAACCAGAGTATTTGCTGTGCCGAGGTCAATGGCCAAGTCGCTGGAAAAAAGACTAAAAATCGAACGTAGATTCATTTGAAAGTGAAATGACAACCTTTCCGAAATTCGGCTCAAAGGCGATTGCAAACAATTTTAAGTTGATTGGTCCCAAGCTTACGAAACATTCCCCAATATAGATTGAAGAGAACTTCGCTTGGTTTGAGCCAGCAAATCACCCGAAAATCAGAGTTAGCAAGCGATTTTGTTGAACTGTCTGCCCTTTGCGGCGCTCAGCATATCTTAAAAAGTCATGTAAATGAAGCAGCAAGACAAATTTCGCGTGGAAAAGGTTCGATTGTTGCTGGGTAGGCGGTCAACTGTGGGTTGAGCGACTGAACCAAGCTTGGGTTCAGTTAGTTTAAGTGAGCAAATAACACATAACGGAATCAAACCACAGGCGATGCTGTGAGCTGATTCCGTTTGTGCATACTCAGAGACTTGGCGCTTTTACGAAATGCTGTTGTTGGCGCTGGTCAATTTGGTGTTGATCTTGCTGAAAATCTGGCTGATGCTGGTTCCCATTGTCGTCAACACGAAAACGGCAGCGGCGCCAATCAGTACCAGCAGCAAAGAGTATTCAACAATGTCCTGTCCCTGTTCATCTTTGACGAAATCGCTCATGAAAGTTTTGATCATCTGAATTACCTCCGAAATATAAATTGCCAAATGGCAAAGTTAATCTGACTGTTTAAGTGAACTGACACGATCCCAAGTGTTCGGCGTCAGCAAACCAGAAAAAAAGCGGCGCTTTGACGCATTCAAAGCACTCTCCGCTGCTTGGTTTCCAGATTTTTCTCATAAAAATCCAAAAACAAATGCGGATCGAAAACGAAGTTGTTTTCAGGGGGGTGAGGCCGTAATTGTAGTTACTGCCGTTGGGGTTGAGACTCAGCCATTGCTTCAAGAAGTAAAACCGACATTGATTCGGAATCAAGGACTCTGGAGTGAGGCGATTGCCAATCAACGCAGAAAACAAATAACACAGCCTACAAAATTATTGCAAGTTGTATTTTTCGCTGGACGTTTTTGATGTTGCAGTTTTTGATCGGCAGAATTCGGTAACTTTGCCGCAGAAACCTTTTCCAAGTTGCTGAACGGCTGTAAGCTGCGCTCATTGCTCAGCCGAATCGAAAAGCCAAAACGTGAAAGCTTTTTGTTGCGAATATATGCGAGGATATTGGTTATGCGCTCGATTCGATGGAGTTCAAAACTTGTTTGCAGCTTCGTTTTTTTGCTGATGATTTCGGCTTGGGCGAGTTTTGCCACGTCGGCCAATGACATATTTCAGCAGCAATCTGCCGGCTTTCCCACGCAAGCGGAATTTTTTGAAGTTCGCATTCGGCCAATACTGGTGGCGAACTGTTATGGTTGTCACGCCTCTGCCGAAAGTGGCGGGTTGCGAGTTGATTCGCGCGAAGCATTGCTGAAGGGGGGGGATTCTGGCCCCGCGATTGTCCCGAATCATCCTGAAGCCAGTTTGGTGGTTCAAGTCGTCGCCCACACGCACAATCGTTTGAAAATGCCGCAAGGCAAACCAAAACTGAAAGACGAAGAAATCGCCGCTCTGAGTCAGTGGGTCAAAGACGGCGCAGTTTGGCCGAAAGAATCCGCAACCCGCAATCCGCAATCCGCAATCTCCAAACATTGGGCATATCAGCCGATCAAAAAATCCGACCTGCCCAAAGTCGCCAACTCTGCCTGGAGCAAAAACGACATTGACCGTTTCGTGCTGGCCAAGCTCGAAGCCAGCGGGTTGAATCCGAATTTTTCAGCAGACAAACGCACGCTGATTCGCCGAGCCACGTTTGACTTGACCGGCTTGCCGCCAACGCCTGAAGAAATCGAAATTTTTCTGACCGACAAATCACCGGACGCTTATGCAAAAGTCATCGAACGATTGCTGGCTTCGCCGCGATACGGCGAGCGTTGGGCGCGACATTGGCTGGACATCGCCCGATATTCCGACACGCAAGGCGTCAACGATACGACTACGCTGCTTTATCCGTTTGCATACACTTACCGCGATTGGGTGATTCGCGCATTGAACGAAGATCTGCCTTACGATCAATTCCTGTTACAGCAAATCGCCGCCGACCGTTTGCCGCACAACGATTCGCGCAATTTGGCTGCGCTCGGTTTTTTGACCGTCGGGCGCGGAGGTTTCGCCACCACAACCGAAGAGCGAATTGACGACAAAGTTGACGTGGCGATTCGGGGCACGATGGCGCTGACCGTCAGTTGCGCGCGCTGCCACAATCACAAATTCGATCCGATTCCGACGGCGGATTACTATTCGCTGTTCAGCGTGTTCGCCAACACGCGCGAACCGGAAGAGTTACCCTTGCTCAACGCCGCTGCCGCCAACGACGCCAAAGAAGCCGAACTGCGAAAAGACATCGCCAAGATCAATGACGAAGTAGAAAAGTATCGCGTCAAACGATTCCCCGAACTGAAAGCCGAGTACCGCAAAAGCGATCAAATCGCCAAGAACCTGCTGGCTGTGCATCAGGCGCGCGATTTGAAAAAAGATGTGGACGTTCGCGCGTTGACCATCGAGAAGGATTACAACTTTGCGATGTTGCGGCGCTGGCAAAGCTTTTTGAAAAAAGCCGCTGACAACCGTGATTCGGTTTTTTCGATTTGGCGCGCGCTGATTACGATTCCCGAAAATGAGTTTGCGGCCAAAGCTCCAGCGGCGATTGCAGATTGCGTAAATCAGAACATCAATCCGCTGGTCGCCAAAAACTTTGACAAAGCTCCGGCGACGATTGAAGAAGCCGCCGCTATTTACGGAAAGCTGCTGGCCAAATTCGACAAAGCCGAACCGCTGCCAAACGCCGACGAAGAAGCTTTGCGCCAGGTGCTGCATGGCGAAGATTCGCCAATCAATGTTCCTTTCGCCAGCTACAACGAAATTCGGTTGACCAAAGACAGCCAGTTTGAAACCGATCAGAGGCAAAAAATTCAGCGAATGATTACAGCGCGCGCGTTTGACGGAGCGGCTCCGCGAGCAATGGCCGTTGAAGACGCCGCGCAATTGAAACCGGCGCACATTTACATTCGCGGTAATCCGAACAACAAAGGCGAAGAAGTTCCGCGCCGCTTTTTGCACGTGCTGGCTGGAGAGAATCGCCTGCCGTTCACCAAAGGCAGCGGACGGCTGGAACTGGCGCACGCCATCATTGACCGCAACAATCCGCTGACGGCGCGTGTGATCGTCAACCGCGTCTGGCAATGGCATTTCGGGCACGGACTTGTTCGCACGCCCAGCGATTTCGGTTCGCGCGGCGAAGCCCCGACGCATCCCGAATTGCTGGATTATCTGGCGACATGGTTTATGGAAAACGGCTGGTCGCTGAAAAAGCTGCACGCGCTGATTCTGACTTCGGCTACGTATCAGCAATCCAGCGCGGACGATGCGACTGCTCGGCAACTCGATCCTGAAAACAAATTGCTCTGGCGAATGAACCGCCAGCGGCTGGATTTTGAATCCTTGCGCGATGCGATGCTGGCTGCCAGCGGACAGCTTGATGTGAAGATGGGCGGAGTGCCGGACGAAATTACTTCGTGGCCGTTTGCGCGGCGACGAACGGTTTACGGTTACGTCAACCGCGCCAAGCTGGCTGCTGAATTTTTGACCTTCGATTTTGCCAATCCCGACGCGCACGTTGCCGAGCGCTACCAGACGACAATTCCGCAGCAATCGCTTTACTTGATGAACAATCCGTTCGTCGTCGAACAGGCGCGCGCGCTGCTGAAGCGTCCAGAAGTCACCGCTGCCAAGACTTCGCGCCAGCGCATCAACCAGCTTTATCAATTGCTGTATGGCCGTAAAGCGTCAGTCGAAGAAATCAAATGGGGAGCGAAGTTTGTAAATAACGACGATGGTACGGAACGCGGAGCGGTAGCGACGCGGTTGCATTCAAAAGCCGCTGTCACAAATCCAACCAGATCGCTTCCGCTCCCTGTTCCGTACCAAATTTGGAGCTACGGTCAGGGCGAATACGACGACAAGGAAAAGAAGCTGAAAAGCTTCGCCGAGCATAAATTCTTTTCCAGCGGCGCGTGGCGGTTGAATGCCAACGAACTTGATCCGCGTCGCCAAACCGCGTTCATCAACCGCGAAGGCGGCGTGCCAACCGGCAAAACGAATTCTGCCATTCGACGCTGGGCGGCCAGTTTCGACGGCAAAGTGGCGATCAGCGGCAAGCTGATTCACGATCTGGAACAGGCTTGCGTCAGTTGCGACGGTGTCGAAGCCGTCATCGTTTCCAGTCGTTCGGGAGCCGTCGGCAACTGGTCGGCGTATCTGTCTCAAGCCGACACCGCCGCCACCATCGAAGTCAAAACCGGCGACACGATTGATTTCGTGGCGCTGAACAAAAAGAACATCAGCGGCGATGATTTCAAATGGCAGGTCACGATCCGCCGCGGAGGCAGCACGGAAACTTGGGATTCGATTCGAGACTTTTACTCGCCGCTGGCGCAACCGATGAATGTCTGGGAGCGGTACGTCCAGGCGCTGATTGCCGCCGTAGAGTTTTCGATGATTGATTAAGCAACGCCGGAGCGCGGATGTCCTCATCCGCCTGGCCCGCGGACTTCCAGTCCGCCCGACACTGAGGTTACAAAATGGAAAACAACTTCATGACTCGACGCGAAATGCTGCATCGCAGCGGAATGGGGATGGGCGCGCTGGCGTTGACGCAATTGGCCGGTTCAACTGCCGAAGCGCAGCAAGTCAATTCGATGAATCCGCTTGCGCCGAAAGCGCCGCACTTTCCCGCCAAAGCCAAACGGGTCATTCATCTGTTTATGAACGGCGGCCCGTCGCACGTGGACACCTTCGACCCGAAACCGATGCTGGATAAATACGACGGCAAGCCGTTGCCGATTCATTTGAAGACCGAGCGAAAAACCGGCGCGGGCTTCGCGTCGCCGTTCAAGTTTCAACGTCACGGCCAAAGCGGAACCGAAGTCAGCGAGTTGTTTCCGAACGTCGCCAAGTGGGTGGATGAGTTGTGTGTGATTCGTTCGATGCGAACCGAACTGCCGAACCACGAACCGTCGCTGTATTTGATGAATTGCGGCGAACAGCGCCAGGTGCGTCCGAGTCTGGGGTCGTGGGTGACGTATGGATTGGGCAGCGAGAATCAAAACCTGCCGGGGTTCGTGGTGATGACGCCGTTCGGTTATCCCACCGCCGGAGCGCAAAGCTGGACTTCGGCGTTTTTGCCCGGCGTGTATCAGGGCGCGTTCATTGACCCCAACGAAACCGATGTCGAGCGGTTGGTTCACAACATCCGCAACAACAATTTGAGCAAGCAGCAGCAACGGGAACAGCTTGATCTGCTGGCGAAGCTCAATCGCCGCTATCAGAAAACGCGGCAGGAAGAATCCGTCGTCGAAGCGCAAATCCAGAATTACGAACTGGCGTTCCGCATGCAGACCGAAGCCGCCGAAGCATTCGATTTGAGCAAAGAGCCGGAACACATTCGCCGCAGCTACGGCAGTTCAGCATACGGACGGCAGTTGCTGCTGGCTCGGCGATTGCTCGAACGCGGCGTGCGGTTCGTCCAATGCTGGCAAGGCAAAGGACAGCCCTGGGACAGTCACGACAATTTGCCTACGCATCACAAAAATCTGGCGCGCATCACCGATCAACCGATTGCCGCTTTGCTGGAAGATTTGAAACAGCGCGGCATGCTTGAAGACACGCTGGTCATCTGGGGAGGCGAATTCGGGCGAACGCCAACCGTCGAATTAACCGGCCACACGAAAAAAGAAGAATACGGGCGCGATCACAATCCTTACGGCTTTACGGTGTGGATGGCTGGCGCGGGCGTCCGCAAAGGTTACGTTCACGGCGCAACGGATGAATTCGGATTCCGCGCGGTGGAAAACATCGTTCACGTCCACGACCTGCACGCGACGATTTTGCATCTGCTTGGGTTCGATCACGAAAGGTTGACTTATCGGTACGCCGGGCGCGATTTCCGGCTGACAGACGTTCATGGGCTGGTGGTGAAAGAATTGTTGGCTTAAGGCAACACGTACTTCAGCACCGCCCAAAAGAAAAATCCGCTGCCTGCCAGCACGAACAAATGCCAGATGACGTGGTTGTA
>JANRKX010000002.1:0-54755 GCA_033763255.1 Acidobacteriota bacterium
CAGCCTTGAGCCGGGTTTCAACTTCTTTTCGGAATGTCTTTGAGATGGTAAAACGAAACGAACACATCGGGGTGATCCTCCTGGTGCAAAGTTTTTGGCAAAACCTGCATAGGAGATTTTCGCCCTGATGTGAAGTCTTCAGCCCATCATTTCAGAAATTCTTTTTCCCGATTTCTATAATTGAAATCCGGCTGAAGATTTCAGAACAAAATTGACGGAATCAACGCTGACTCGTATGGTATGCCACGCATTAGGCAATCAACCCTATCAACAATCAAAAAGTTCTATGCGAGTAATTTCCGTTTCGATTCTGATGTTGCTGTTGGTTACGAACGGAAGTTCACCAATTGACCGAGTCAGTACCGCGCGCGGTAGCAAACGAGTTGCTATCTGTCGCTCCCTACCGGTCGCAGTATTGACTCCGCCACAACAGGAGATTTCACAATGACAAAACGTTTGATGGCATCGGCAGCGCTGACTCTGGCAGCGTTCGCGTTTTCGGCGTGTTCCGAAGTGTCCAAACCTGCGCCTGCTGCGGAAACCAAACCCGCGGCAGCGGCTTCGCCCGAAGCGACTCCGGCTGTTCCTGAAACCAAGATAGTTCGCGTTGATCCGGCGTTCGACAAACTGGTTCCGGCAGACGCCAAAGTCGAAAAATTGGCTGAAGGTTACAAATGGACGGAAGGCCCCGTTTGGAACAAGAAGGAAAACTACTTGCTGTTCACGAACATTCCCGGAAACGAAGTCGTCAAATGGCAGGAAGGCAAAGGTGCCAGCCAGTTTCTGCATCCTGCGGGTTACAGCGGCCAAAGCCCTTATGAAGGCCGCGAACCCGGCGCGAACGGGTTGACTTACGATGCCAGCAACAAATTGGTGCTGTGCCAGCACGGCGACCGTCGCGTAGTTCGCCTGGAAGCCGACGGTAAAATGGTCGCTTTGGCCAGCAACTTTGAAGGCAAAAAATTCAACAGCCCGAACGATCTGGTGTACCACTCGAACGGATCGTTGTATTTCACCGATCCTCCTTATGGTTTGCCGAAAGGCGCTGACGATCCTGCGCGCGAACTAGATTATTGCGGCGTGTATCGTCTGGACAAAAACGGCAAAGTCACTTTGCTGACTAAAGAAATCACCCGTCCCAACGGCATTGCGCTTTCGCCGGATGAAAAGAAGCTGTATGTCGCTTCGTCCGATCCTGACAAAGCCATCTGGATGGTTTACGACGTAAACCCCGATGGCACGATTGCCAACGGCAAAGTTTTTTACGACACGACCGATTTGGTAAAAGCCAAAAAGCCAGGCTTGCCCGATGGGATGAAAGTGGACAAAGCAGGCAATGTCTTCGCCACTGGCCCCGGCGGAGTTCACGTCTTTTCGCCTGACGGCAAGTTGCTAGGGACGTTCGACACCGGAGTGCCGACTGCCAATTGCGCTTTCGGCGATGACGGCTCGACGTTGTACATCACGGCCAACACAGCATTGCTTCGCGTGAAACTGACTACTAAAGGTAAAGGCTTTTGAATCTCAAACCATCCTTTCACCGCTGCGAACGTCCAATACGATTGCAGCGGTGAAAACTACTTCTTCCCTTTCTCATTCGCTGCCGTTTCGTAATGAAATCAAACCTTGCAACTCAAAATACGAACACATACACTCTGCGCGCCTCGTAGGAAGCTCCGATCCCAACTGCTCTTTTTTCAGTCTCCCTCAATCCTAAAATTCCATTCAAACCGCCATCAGGAGGCTTATGATGACAACGAAAACATTTCTTCGCGTAGTTAAGGGAACGGCTCTGCTCCTCGTGCTCTTTGCTTTGGTTTCCCCCGCACACGCTCAATTCGACAAACTCAAAAAGAAGATTCCCGGCATGGGCGGCAACAGCGAAGTTGACACCATCCTCAGTCAAATGGACGGAGCGCGAGTGAAATCGGCGTATGCCCGCATCACGCTCAGCCTGGCCGACGACATCATTCGCCGACAGGCGCTGCGAAACTCCACCAAAAAGAGCGCGCAAGGCCAGATCGAAAAGGATCAGAAAGAGATTGAAGCTCTGGATCGTTCGATTGCCGAAAAGAAAAAGCTGCTGGCCGAACTCGGCAAACAAACCAACGGCGGCAAGTACGACGAAAAGACTTCGCAGCAAGTCGAAAAGCAAGTGCAAAGCGATGAACAACAACGCGCCGAAAAGCGTGCGATGGTGGATCAGGAAATCGCTGACAAAGAAGCGCGCGAAAAAGAATTGAGCAAGCAGGATAAAGAAAATTACGGCAAGCTGGCCAAGTTGCTATACGGTGCAGCCAAGCAGGAACAGGATGCGATCGAAACCGCCAAAGACGTCAAACCGCGTGCGGAATCCGCCGCCGCCAATACCAAAAACAGCCCAACCAATCTGATTTCAACACAGCCGAAAAAGCTCAACGATGGATTGAAAAGTCTGGGAGAAATCATTTCCGAAGGCCCGCAACACGCGGCGACGCTGATGTCCGTGGCCAACCATCTGGCCAAAATCGGCGGCGTTGATTTGACCGATCCCAAGTTCAAACCGACCGTCGTCACGGACGAAGACGAAATCCCAACCGACTGGTAACCACGGTACGGAACCGGGAGCGGTAGCGACCGGGTGGCTTCGGTAGCAAGGGTTAGTAGCCAAGCAAACCCGGTCGCTACCGCTCCCGGTTCCGTACCAATGGCAAAGAAATATGTTCCATCAACACAAAACCATTCTTCTCACGCTGGCGCTGCTGGTCGTAGCGACAGCGACCGCAAACGCGCAAACGTTGCCGGAAGCTCCGACGCTGGGCGTGCGATACTTTCGGCTCAGTTCGACGGTTGACGCCGAATACAAAGGCGACGCCAAGGCATTGGCCAGCAGCTTGCGCATCGCGCTGGACAACAGCAAAGGCTTCAAACAGATCGTTACGCTGGACGACGAACAAGTCGAACAAATGACCAAGCTGATTGCCGATTCCAAAAAAGGCGCGTTCAATCGCCAACTCCCCGGCAATCTAGCCGAACCGCCCGACGCTTACGTTTTCCCGGAACTGTTGCGCGCAGGCGCGGTCGAACGCGATCAGTTCTCCCGCATCGAAATCACTTACACCGTCGAGCTTGGCGCTTCGGCGGTTGACCCTGTGACGCGCACCATCCTGTTCAGCGACAAAGTGATGATCAGCGAAAAGCGATTCAAAACCGACACGCGCGGCGGTGCAAAAAACGTATACGAAGATTTGGTGTCAAAAGCCGTTGATCGGTTGTCGGCAAAATTGGCCGCATTCTTTTTGAAACGCGGTCGCGTGTTGCGCGTGGCCGAAGACAATCAAACCATCTACATCAATCTGGGAACACGGCACGGCATCAAAGCTGGCGACCGGTTCACGGTTCACAAAGTCGAACGCGAAGGCGCGCAATCCGCTGGCGACACTGCCGAAGAAGAAGGCCTGGCCGAATTCGACCTGGACTCCAAAGCCACCGTCGAAATCACCGAAGTCCGCGAAAATGCCGCCAAAGCCAAAATCAACGGTACAGGCAAAGGCGTTCAAAAAGGCGACGCTGTCCGCTGGGTGAAACCTCAATGAGAATTGCGATGAATCAACCAAAAATGATTTTTACGTTGGCGACGATTTGCCTGCTGGTGGTTGCCGCTTCAGCGCAAACACAACACCGTCCAATTCGCATCTTCCTGAATGTGACCGAAACGAATCTGGACAAGCCTTCTACCGTGGCGACGAATGCGCTTTCTGAAAAGCTGGCGGCGGCGGGGTTTCGCGTGACAACAAAAAAGAGCGAAGCCGCGTTGGTGATCGAAGGAACCTTCAATTCACGGTTGACGCCCGTCACCGACGACGCGAAGCGCGAAGGCGGCGTCAATGCCGAAGCATCGGCTTCGCTGCGATTGCTGGCGGGCAGCGAAGTTATCGCCACCAGCGTGGAACGGTCTTCGCCCGGCGATTGGGGAGTTCAGGCGGATCGCGTCGGCGAAGATCGTTTGATCGAAGTCGCCGGTCGCGTTGCCAACGAATTGTTCGCAGGCGATTTCGTGCAGGAAGTCAGTGGAAAGGCGGAACCGGCGACCAACGCGAAACCGGAACCAAAGCCCGCTGCATCGCGTCCAGCGCCTCGCAAATCCGCAGCGCCGAAACGTGGCGTCAGTTTTCTGGAAGTCGTCAAGCTGGTGGAAAATTACGCGCCCGAAGACCGCATCGTCGCGGCACTGCAAAAATACGGCATCAAATTCAAACCGCGCGAATCTGCGCTCAGCCAGCTTCGTTCGCTGGGCGCTTCTGAAACCGTCATCAACGCAATCAAATCGTCGAACGTCGTTTAACCCTGGGGCCGCACGGCTTCCAGCGTGCAGCACGCTGGAAGCCGTGCGGCCCCAGAAAAGCATCTATGGTCGGAAAAATCATTGGCAATTACCTGATCTCTGGCGAACTGGCGCAAGGTGGAATGGGCGCAGTCTATCGCGGACGCCATCAAACGCTGCCGCGCGAAGTCGTCGTCAAATCCATTCTTCTTTCCTCCTTTCCGCCGCAATCACAGGAACAGCTCAAGGCACGGTTCGTGCGCGAAGCCCTAGTTCAATCGCAACTCGATCATCCCAACATCGTGCGTGTATATGAATTCTTCACTTCGCCTGAAAACTATTACCTGGTGATGGAGTTCGTGAACGGCATGAGCCTGCGCGACCTGCTCAAACGACAAAGCGCATTAGCGCCCAGTCAGGCTGTGGCGATTTTCAAACAGGCGCTGGCGGCGTTGGATTACGCGCACAACTTCAGCTACGTGGACGAATCCGGTCGTCCGCTGAAAGGCATCATTCACCGTGACATCAAACCCGCGAACCTGTTGTTGGATGGTATGGCTCGCCTGAAAATTACGGACTTTGGCATCGTCAAACTGGCAGGCGAAAGCAGCATGACGCGCACGGGGTTCAACCCTGGCACGATTGAATACATGTCGCCCGAACAAATTCGCGGTCAGGAAGTAGACGCGCGCTCCGATTTGTACAGCTTGGGCGTTTCGTTTTATGAAGCCTTGTCCGGGCGATTGCCCTTTCCCTATTCGGAAAGCGGTTCGGAATACGAAGTGATGCGAGGTCACACGGAACTTTCGCCGCCGCCGCTGGCGCAACTGGCTCCGCACGTTCCGGCGACGTTGGCGGCGGTGGTCATGCATTCGCTGGCCAAAGAACCCGGCGCGCGGTTCGCTTCGGCGGCGGAATTTCTGGATGCGTTGCTGGATTACGAACGCCCAAACACAGCTAATCAACGAACAGGCGTTGACGCTCCGGCACACCAACTCACGCATTCAATGACCGAAGTGCTGGAAGCCAGAACGCAACCCGCGCCAATCACGACTGAAGTGCTTACAGCGGATCCAACTCATCCCAACGTCAAACGGCAACCTGTTCAACCTTTGCCGACAAAACCGGCAGCGTCCGACCAATTCCAAACGACGCTCACGCCCAAACCATCGCCGTCGCCAACTCCGGCGCGTCGCAACAGTTCAGCCGGTTTGATTGCTGTTGGCGCAGCTCTGGTT
Source organism: Acidobacteriota bacterium (assembly GCA_033763255.1). GTDB lineage: Bacteria > Acidobacteriota > Blastocatellia > RBC074 > RBC074 > RBC074. The sequence goes on from JANRKX010000002.1 coordinate 5,542, forward strand.
TGTCTGCTGGTTGCCGCCGCCGCTTACATTCTGTGGCCACAAAACGCGCCCTTGACGGAAACTTCGGCGACGGTTGCGTTGCCCACTGCCACCTCAACCACGCCAGCCGCAATGCAGGAAGACGATCATCTAAAACCGATGCGCGATTTGGAACAGCAGGAGCGATATGCGGAAGCGATCAAGCTTTACGGCGAATACCTGCAAGCCAACAGCCAGGTTGCCGACGCTACAAAAATTTCTGCTCGATTGACTGATCTGAAAAAGCTTCAAGGCTTGTTGACCGTTGCCGATTTGGAATTAGGCAAACGGGATTATGAAGCTGCACGGCGTGATTATTCCGAAGCGTTGAAACTGCGCCCGGAATCAAAACGCGCCCAAGCCGGCTTGACGGCAGCCGAAGCCAGATTGCGATAAGTGAGTCGCGTTGCCTAAAGTGGTTTTGGCGATACAGCCTCGCCAAGCTAAAATCTGCCACGAGGTTAAAAACGAATGACGAATGGAACGTCCATAGAAAATCAACTAAAAGACTGGCTCGACCAGCTAGCGCCAGAACACAAACAGGTTTTGATGGGAATGCTGATCGAAGATGATCGGTTGCAGCGTTCAGCCCGGTTGGAATTTGCGACAGTACAACTTCGGCGATTGTGTTCGGAACGCAACCTGGAATGGGATGCAATGGCCGAAGCGGAACGCGAATCTTTTCTGGACAATTTGATCCGAGAAAACGAACTGTACGCGACTCAGGTTGGCAGAACTTCTTTGACACTGGTTGCTCCGTGCCATCATTGTGGTCGTGAAATGACGCCGAGCGATCTGTATCGGATTTACTTCGGCGAGCGCCCGCCAAGCATTGAACGCACTTCGGCAATGCTGATGGTCATGGACATGGACACCGAAGCTCATTTCCCGCTGGTTCCGGAAGACGAAATCATGATTGGCCGACTCGATCCACACAGAGGCATTCGTCCGGATGTTGATCTGGCTCGATACGATCCGGCCTCACGCATTTCTCGCCGCCACGCGCGCATTACCACTCGCGGCCATCAGTTTTTCATCGAAGATTTAGGCAGCGCCAACGGAACCACTATCAACGGACGCACGCGATTGAAACCGCAGGAACCTTATCCGCTGGCCAATGGCGACGTGGTCAAAATTGGAGAAACAACATTGAAATTTGTTGGCTAAGAACTACGCAAAGTTTCAGGCACACTGCTTGCTGACACGGTAATTCACTACTGGGAATTTGCGTGAAAGTCCGCAGCGACAAAAGACATGACAATCCAGTCTACAAAATTGAATAAGCTCTGGTTCAAACAGTTGGCCACCTCAGTACTGGCGTTGTGGGTGAGCGGCGCAAGTTGTTTGTTGTGTTGCGTACCTATGGAAAAATCCGCTGCCGAAGCGGAAAACTGCGCTGCGCCACTGGCTGTCAACAATTCTGCCGCTGAGCTTTGTCATGACGACAACTGCTGCTCGGAAACTTCCGACAAAGAACATTCTCCTTCTGAAATTCCTTGCCAGGATGAATGCTGCATCCTGAACGCACCGGCTTCCGAACTTCCCGGCACGTTAAAGCTCAACCACTTTTCGGCGATAACTTCGCCAACGGTGTTGTCGCCATTGTTCAGCTTTCCAGTCAAAGGCGACAAACTTTTCTTTGCTCATCAACATCTGCCCGAAGGCCAATCCATTCATTGGCGATGCTGCGTTTTCCTGATTTAGGCCGAAGTGTGCACGTTTGAAATCACGGTTGGCTGATGCCTTCCGTTTTCACGACAAACTTCTTTCTAAACAGGAGAATTATCATGACCAAGATCAAATTGTTCGTCGTCCTGCTGGTTTTCGGACTGGCCGGAGTCGCATTCGCATCCAATCCAACTCAGGACAAACACGCCAAACACGACAAGGCCGCCTGTTGTTCAGCCGGAGCCGCTTGCTGTGATGGCGGTTCATGTTGTGCGAACAAAGAGCACGAAGCTTGCGCCACCAACAAAGACGGCAAGGCAGAAGCCAAAGCCGAAGATTGCTGTAAACCCGGCGCGGCTTGCTGCAATGGCGGTTCATGCTGCGAAAAGAAAGCTACAGCCAACAAGGCCGACTCCAAACCTGCCAAACAAGCCAAACACGACAAACAAGCCAAACACGAAGCCGGATGCTGTTCCGGCGGGACGTGCTGCGGCGGCGGGTCGTGCTGTACCAACCATAAATCGCACGGCTAAGCGGTTAAAGAAACGTTGGGTAATTTTCCAAATTGCCCAACGATCGCCTGTTCACGTGGGACGATTTTTCAAATTGTCCCACGACTTTTTGTCCGAGTGGGACAATTTGAAAAATTGTCCCACCACTCAATTCAAGCCGAAGATGACAACCACGCCAATGAAAAACATTTTTCTGCTATTTGCGCTCATCGCTTTTTCAACCATAGCCGCAGCCCAAACTGCTAAACCCACCAAACTGGAAGGTCAGATTGTCTGCTGCGAAGAATGTTGGGCGGAAGCGGATCGGCGAACAACTCCATTTGGCACGGCAACCGATTTAGCCAAAGCCGCCAACTGCGTCGCCAAAGGCGATCCAACTTTGCTGGCCGTGATGGATGCGGCTGGCAAAACGACTTTCTATCAACTCGAAGAAGGCAGGTTTCAAAAGCCTGGCAAAAACTGGCTGGAACTGATCGGCAAGAAAGTCGAAATCAACGGCTCGGTTCGCTCAGCCAGAAAAAAGCTTTTCGTCAAAGTTGATGATCTGAAAGTTATTGGTTCGCCCGGCGCACAAGGCCTGTCGGATTTTGTTGGCAAAGAAACCGAACTGTCGTTGAAAGATATGCTCGGCGTCGAACAACGACTGAGCAGTTTGCGCGGACGAATCGTTGTTTTGAATTTCTGGGCGACCTGGTGCGGCCCCTGCAAAAAAGAAATGCCTGATCTGGCAGCGATTCAAAATCAGTACGCGGCATTCGGAGTACAGGTCGTTGGAGCTTCCGCAGACACGCTGGCCGAAATCAAAGCCGTTCGCCAATTTATCAAAGACGCTTCGATCAATTTTCCTGTCTGGTTGGGCGCGACGACAGAACAAATGGCGCAGCTCGGACTCGGCCCGGCACTTCCCGCAACGGCGATCATCGGGCGCGACGGCAAAATCGTCGCACTGTTCCCCAGCGTTATTACGCAGGAAGAACTCAAAAAGCATCTGGACAAGTTGATAGCCAAAGCCAACGAACAAGCCAAGCGCGATCAAATCGCTCGCAACAAGACCAAACAGGAAGCTTCCAGCGTGCCAAGCTGACCGCTTTGACCGGGCGAAGGCCGCGCCGTGAGCGGGGCTGAAGAAAATGACACCAAGTGGGTTTGGAGCCTGAGAATCATTCCCGGAGCCGTGCCACGCGCACAGATTCGTACGACGCTGACATATCGCTTTCATCCGCGATTGACCGCCGGAGTCGAATACAACCCCAAAGGCGAAACCGCCAATGCTCGCGTCAGTCCGTTGGCGAATTTTCTGGTGATGACTGAAACCGCCAAACGCCCTGCGCTGATTGTCGGAACCAGTTCCGATCGCATAGGCACGCGCGACGGCCAATCGTTTTACGCCACGCTGAGCAAAAATCTGAAACGCGAAACCGGCCTGCCGATCGCGCCTTATGCCGGCATTGCTTACAGCACGTTTCAGGATCGCGCGCTTGGGCTGGGCGGATTGAACGTGCAATTCACGCGAAACTTTTCAGGCCTGGCCATGTTCGATGGTGTTCACGCACACCCCATGCTGTTTTATAACTACAAACGCAGCCAGTTTTTGTTCATTCTGGTCAAAGGGCGAATCCCTGGCGTTGGGTACAACGTCACGTTCTAAGCTTTTTTGTTTAAGGATTGTCGTTCAGGCCATTGCCCGTAACCGCAACGTCAGGCGATACTATGGCCTGACGTTGCGGTACTTTTCTCTCAACCAAACCGGAGACTGGATGAAACGCCTTACGCTGCTTCTCACAACCCTGTTGTGGCTTGGTTTGTTTTCCGATGTGGCACATCAACAAACCGACCTGCTCGCCATCGTCGGAGCAACCGTCATTGACGGAACAGGGGCAGAACCCAAAAAACAAACCGTCCTCATTCGCGGCGAGCGCATAGAAGCCGTCACATCCCCGGACACTCAACCACCTGCCAATGCTCGTATTATCAATGCTGCTGGGTTGACGTTGATGCCGGGAATTTTCGATCTTCATACTCATCTGCCTTACGCCAGCGGCGGAGGCGTGACCGGCGATTGGCCGAAAAATCTGAAAGCGTACCTTTATTGCGGCGTGACTTCGGTGGTGGATTTCGGCACGTACCCGGAAACTTTCGAACCGATGCGGCGGCTGATTCGCACAGGCATTGTCGAAGCTCCACGAATCAGCCTCGCCGCTCGAATGACTACGCCGGGCGGTCATGGAGCCGAAGGCGGTCGCGGTGATTTTTTCTCACTGGAAGTCACCACTCCACGCGAAGCGCGCGCCGCTGTTCGCCGTGTGCTGCCTTATCAACCGGACGCCATCAAAGTGTTCACCGATGGCTGGCGATACGGCGCGGCGGCTGATATGACCAGCATGAACGAAGAAACTTTGACCGCTCTGGTGGATGAAGCTCACAAAAACGGCATTGAAGTTTTGACGCACACCGTATCGCTGGACAAAGCCAAAATCGCAGCACGCTCGAAAGTAGATGTCATCGCGCACGGCATAGGCGACCGCGACGCCGACGAAGAATTATTCAAGGCAATGAAAGCCAGCGGCACAACTTACGCGCCAACACTGGCGGTTTACGAACCTCGCGGGCGAGATATTTTGTCGCCGCTGCTGGACGCAGTGCTGGAACCGGCGGTCAAAAACGGAATCAACCCTCCGCTGGCTCCGCCTCAAAATCCGCCGCTGAAACCTGCTGCCGGTTCGGCTGAAAACGGCGACGCGCCGCGTTTACGCCGTTGGGCGACTTTGCAACGCAACACGGCGGCTTTACGAAAAGCTGGAATTACTTTCGGCACAGGTACAGACGCCGGAGTCACCGGAACGCATCACGGCTGGGCGACATTGCGCGAATTACAATTGCTGGTTGCCGGCGGATTGACTCCGCTGGAAGCCATAACAGCCGCCACAGGCAATGCCGCGCGAGCCATCAAGGTGGACGGCGAGCGCGGAACCATCGCCGTTGGAAAACTCGCTGACCTGATTTTGATTGCCGGTGAACCACACAAAACCATCGGCGACATCGAAAAAATCAGCCGTGTCTTTTTGGGCGGACGCGAACTGGATCGAGAAAAAATGGCGCGTGAAATCGCCTCGACGACCTTGACCGCCATTCCTGCCGTCAAGGCTCAGGAACTGATTGACGATTTTGAACGAGCCGACGGTCGCAGCCGTCTCGACACGCGCTGGGTCAATTCGTCGGACGCCGGAGTTGATCCGTCGAAAATTGTCTTTGGTAAAGTCGCGCGCGGCGAAAGCAATCAAGCTCTGTCAGTTTCGGCGCGCATGTCGGAAAAAGAGCGCCCGTTCGCTCGCGTCAACGTTCCGCTCAGCCGAGGGGCTGTCGAAACAGTAGACGCCAGAGCTTTTAGTGGTGTTCAATTCGACGTACGCGGCGATGGCGAATATCGGCTGATCGTTCCGATTTACAACACGCGCAGCGTGTCGTCGCACTTTTCGGTTCCGTTCAGCGCCAAGCCACAATGGCAAACCGTTAAACTGGATTTCGCGTCTTTCAAACAATCAGGCGCGCGTTCGCCTGTTCAATGGACGGGAGCGGATTTGCTGATGCTCAGTTTTGAAATCGCCAGACCAGCAGGCGGATTTGGCTGGCTGGAATTGGACGACATCAAATTTTATCGGTAAGGATTTGGGATAAATCTGCACTCGTACACTTCACCATCGGAGGTTAGATGAACAACAACGGACTTTATAAACAATTGGATAGTTACATTCGCAGTTCTCGCGGCGAATTTGAAAGCAAACTTGCTGAACTGGTTGAAACTCCCAGCATCAGCAGCGACCCCGAACGTCGCGCTGATATTCGACGCTGCGGCGAACTGGCCGTGCAGTATTTGCGCGATATGGGAGCCAAAGCTGAAACTGTTTCGACGCCCGGCAACCCTGTCGTAATGGGTTCGCTGGTGACCAGCCTGAAAAATCCGACGGTGACAATTTACAACCATCTGGACGTGCAACCCGCCGATGCTTCGGAATGGAACAAAGCTCCGTTCACGTTTTACAAAACCGGCGACCGTTATGAAGGGCGCGGAACCACAGACGACAAAGGCCCTGCGCTGACCGCCATGCTGGCGGTTCGCTACGCAGTGCAAAACGGCCTGCCGCTCAATTTCAAATTCATCTGGGAACTTGAAGAAGAAATCGGTTCGCCGAATTTCGAATACTTCGTCAAACGCAACAAAGGTCATCTGCAAACCAACTCGATTTTGGTTTCCGACACAATCTGGATTTCGCGCAAACAGCCCGCCGTGCCTTACGGCTTGCGCGGATTGCAGGCGTTTCTGTTCAAGCTGGAAACGCATTCCAAAGACGTGCATTCAGGCTTGGTCGGCGGAGCGGCACGGAATCCTATCGGTGAACTGGCTCAAGTCATCAGCCAGTGTTACGACGCCAAAACCGGCAAGGTCAAAATTCCAGGCTTTTACGACGAAGTCATCGCGGCGACCAAAGAAGAACTCGCCAGCTTCGTTAATTCGGGTTTCACGACCAAAGGCTACCAGAAAGCTCATGAACTGAAGACGCTTCGCTCCAACATGAAAACCGAAGCCGACGTTTTGAAAGCGATTATGGCCGCGCCCACGTTCGAGGTTCACGGCATCACAGGCGGATACAGCGGTCCCGGAGTCAAGACTATCGTGCCGTATCGTGCCGAAGCCAAAATCAGCACTCGGCTGGTTCCAAATCAGCGCCCAGCCAAAATCGCCAAACTCATCAAAGATTTTGTCCGCGACATCAACCCGGATGTGAAAGTCGAAACGCCCCAATCGCTGGAACCATTCGTCGGCGATTTTGAAGGCGAATATGCCGACGCTGCTCGCGTAGCCATGAAGTTCGCCTTCGGCAGAGAACCGGCGTTCACGCGCGAAGGCGGCTCAATCGGCGCGGTAGTCACCATGCAAAAACACCTGCGCGCGCCAATCACGTTTCTAGGATTAAGCCTGCCGGAACACGGCTACCACGCAAAAAATGAAAACTACGATTGGGGACAAACTTCGGGCGGGATCAAAATGTTCGTGAAGTATTTTGAAGAGATCGCCAAGCTGAGGTAACAGCCCATCCACAGTTGCAAGAGATGCTTATTTCAGCATCTCTTGCAACGCTTCCCAATGTTCGCCAGCCACAGGCATCACCGACAATCTGGGCAGACGAACCAGATCGAATTCTCGCAACGACTCATTGGCTTTGATTTCATTCAATGTCACCGGCTTGGCCAACCGGCGTTTCGGCTTCAAATTCACCACCACCTGTTTTTCATCATTGCTTGACGGATCGGGATAAGGCTCGCTGACGGCTTCGGCGATTCCGACCACCGCTTTTTCGTTGCCGGTGTGATACACCAAAATTTCATCGCCCAATCGAACTTCACGCAAATTTTTCAGCGCCAGGTTATTGTTGACACCATTCCAGACAGCTTTTTTCTCACGCTCCAGATCGTCGTATGAATACTCACTCGGTTCCGTTTTGAACAACCAGCGTTTAGGCATTTTTGAATTCCTTACAGAGCACCAGATTTTGAAGACACCATTGGCCAAGCGCGCGCTGGCGCTGAGCCGAACAAAGAAAATAAAAGAACTGCTGTTTTGGCCGATACGGGACTTGCTGAATCAGCGAAATTTGCTGACCGGCCATCGGCGGGTTCCCCACAAAATAATTTTTTTGAGCTACGAAAGGGGCTTTGTCAGATCGGTTAAGGTCGCATCCGAAGCGCGCTGCAACTCTGCGGGAGCAAGAATCATTTGCAAACCGCGCTGTCCTGCGCTGACGCTGATCCGTTCGTGATCCAGCGCGCTTCGATCCAGAAAAAGCGTGTATTTCTTTTTCGATCCAAGCGGTGAGACGCCGCCACGAATATAACCTGTCAGCGATTGTATTTCTTTGACCGGCACAAGCTCAACCCGCTTATTTCCGGTCGCTGAGGCAAACTTTTTCAGATCGAGTTCCTGATCGCCGGGGATGCAAGCCATCACCACGCCGGTTTTGTCGCCGCGAGCCACCAACGTTTTGAATGTCGCTTCGGGCGGCATGTTCACCTTCCTGGCAACGGTGATGGCGTCCAATTCGTCCTCGCTGATTTCGTACGCGCGAAGCTCGTATGCGATTTTCAGTTGATCCAGCATTCTGGCGGCAATGGTTTTCATGCTTCAGCTTCTTATGCGCCAGTTGCGGCGCTCACCTGCGATTCGGTTCCCAACGCGGCTTCCCACTGCTGATAAAGCTCTGCGATTTTGGCTTCCAGCAGTTGATACTTTTCGCTGAGTTCAAACAATTTGTCTTTATCACGCGCGACATCTTCGGTCGAAAGCAACGCGGCAAGGGCCTGAAGCTCGTCTTCAGCGGCATGAATTTCAGCTTCGATCTCCACAGGCGACGGAGCCTTTTGGCGTGACTTGTTCGTCTTATTTTGTTTCGGAGTTTCGACTTTGCGCGCCTGTCGTTCGACTTTTTGAGCCTCGACTTGGAGCGCCTGCTGTTGCGCTAAAGCTTTGTGGTGATCGTCGTAAAATTCGGTGTAGCCTCCATCGAAATACTCCGCGCCTTTATCGGTGAAGGCCAGAATCTGCGTGGCGATGCGGTCAAGAAAATATCTGTCGTGCGAGACGGTGACGATCGTGCCATCGAATTCGTTCAGGGCGTCTTCCAACGCCTCGCACGAAGCAATGTCCAGATGGTTCGTCGGTTCGTCCAGCACCAACACATTGACGCGCGAGTAAATCAACTTGGCCAGCGCCAGCCGCCCTTTTTCTCCACCGGAAAGCGCCGCGACCGATTTGAAAACATCGTCGCCTGAAAACAAAAACCTACCTAGAAAGCCTCGCAGTTCGCCATCGGTAATCGCCGATGATGCAATCGTTCGCAATTCTTCGATCACCGTATTGCGCTCATCCACCGTCAGCAAGCGTTGATCGTAATAGCCGACATTGACGCCAGTTCCCCAGCGAAACTCTCCGTCTATCGGTCGCTGTTCGTCCAAAATCGTTCGCAACAAAGTCGTTTTGCCAGTTCCGTTGCCTCCAATGATCCCCAGTCGCTCGCCTCTGCGAAGCGTCAGGTTCAAATTGGCGGCCAACGTTTTAGATGGAAATCCGACGGCCAGCTTATCCAGAATCAGCACTTGATCGCCTGTGCGAACAGTCGGCTTCAGCTTGAAGCTGGCGGTGTCCAAATCGCTGACGTTTTCCAGACGCTCGATTCGTTGCAACAAGGTGCGGCGCGATTTGGCTTGTTTGGTTTTCTGACCGGCCAGGTTGCGGCGAATGAACTCTTCGGTGCGTTCGATCATTTCGCGCTGCTGTTCATAAGCGCGTTGCTGCATTTCGCGGCGTTCTTCTTTTTCAACGACGTACTGGCTGTAATTCCCCTTGTAGCTTTCGACTTTGCCGAATTCCAGATCAAGCACTCGATTGACCGTGTGATCCAGAAAGAATCGGTCATGAGAAATAATCAGGTAAGCCGATTTGTAACTGCTCAAAAAATCTTCCAACCACTCCACGGCGTCCACGTCCAGATGGTTGGTCGGTTCATCCAGCAGCAAAATGTCTGGTTCCAGCAACAGCAACCGAGCCAATCCAAGCCGATTCTTTTCTCCGCCCGACAGGTTTTCAGCTCGTTTTAGAAATTCATCCTTTCCAAACCCAAGCCCCAGCAAAACAGCTTCGGCGCGAGCGTGGTAACTGAATCCGCCTTCGAGTTCATAAGTGTGCTGGGCGTCGCTGTATTCGTGCATGACGCGGTCGAGTTCATCGCCTGACGTTTCAGTCATGGCATGTTCCAACTCGCGCATTTTGGTTTCCAGCGAACGCAGGTTTTCAAACACGGATAACGCCGCGTCCAAAACGTTTTCGGCTCCACTGAAATCCACGTGCTGAGCCAGCACGCCAAATCGCAAACCGCGCATTGAATCGAACTCACCTTTGTCCGGCGATTCCGCTCCGGTAATCAAGCGAAAGATCGTCGTTTTGCCCGCGCCATTGCGGCCAACCAAAGCGACGTGTTCGCCAGGATTGATTTGAAACGTGACTCCGCGCAGCACTTCTTGCGCGCCGTAGGATTTGGTGACTTCGGAAAGACGGAAAAGCATTTGCAGAGGTGGTCAGTTGCCGGTAATCGGTTGTCGGCGGTATTTCAACCGACCGCCGACAACCGATTACCGACCACCGGTTTACTTCTTGGGAGACTCGGCTGCCGCCGGAGAGGTAGAAGCAGCAGGACTGGCGGCAGCGCCAGCTTTTCCGGCAGCAGGAACCGGACGCAGCACGCCAAAGCTGTTCGGGTTTTCAAGCATTCGTTGAGCCAGAAAATTTTCAATCTTGGCTTCGTCACGTGCGCGAGCTTGCAACGCGGCATCGGCAATCTGTTTGCGTTGAGCCAGAATCGCATCGTTGATTTCTTTGCGGACTTCGTCCAACGTGCGGTCGCGTGATTCTGTCTGTTTGCCAGTGACTTTGAAAATGTGCCAGCGGCCAGCCTGATCTTTAATCGGCTCGGTCAATTCGCCTTCCTGCATTGCCATCAACCGATCTCCGAGTGAAGCGGGCAACCCCATCATCTGCGGCAGTCCAACGAATTGCTCCTTGGCCAAAAAGCCCAGATCGCCGCTGTTCTTGAACGATTCGTGCTCTGAAAGCTGGCGCGCGACCGTGGCGTAATCACCATTTTTCAGCCGAGTCTGAATTTCTCTGATACGGGTTTCGGCCTGTACTTCGCCCACAGCGTCAAACTTGGTTCCGTTGCTCGCCGGATCAACGATGATGTCAGAAAGGTACACGCCCGGTTGCAAGGAAAACTGCTTTGGGTTTTCGTTAAAGACTTCGCTGACTTCACGATCCTGAACCTTCAATTGAGAACTGAGCTTTTCGTACAACTTGTTGACCGCCAATTGGCGTTTGGCCAGTTCACGGAACTGTTCTTCAGACTGGTTGATTTGCTTCAGTTCGGCGGCGAAGGCTTCTTCAGTCAAACTGCGGCTTTGTTTGTATTGCTGCACGGCTTGACGAACTTCTTCTTCGGTCGGGTTGATGCCTTCTTTGGCGGCGCGCTGAAACAGAACTTCTTCGTTAATCATCGTATCCAACGCCTGCAACCGATAAGCGGCCTGCGCCAATTGCGAAAGCTGGGATTCCTGCCCGCGAAACTGCTGGGCGATGACACTATCCAGGTCTTTGACCAGAATTTTTTTGCCGTTGACGGTTGCAGCGACATCGTCTCCGCCTGTGCCGCTGGCGCTACCGCTGTTGCCGCAAGCTGCGGCTGAAATCGCCAAGACGAACAAAAAAGTATGCAACAAGATTTTTCGCACTGTGAGTTAGCTCCTACATTGGTAAATGGACAGGATTTACAAGATTCAACAAGATTCATCCTGTTGAATCTTGTAAATCCTGTCAGATTCGTTTGGTTGAAAAGCCAGTTTACACCAAAGCCACGACTTCGATTTCGACGCCGACATCGCGCGGCAGCCGGGCAGCTTGCACGGTCGAACGTGCCGGACGAGTCGCGCCAAAAAAGCCGGCATAGACTTCATTCATCGCCGCAAAGTCATTCATATCCGCCAAAAACACCGTCGTCTTGACGACCTGACTGAGCGAAGAACCGGCGGCTTCGAGCACGGCCTGCACATTGTTCAACACACGCTCGGTTTGCGCGCGCACGTCGCCTTCGATCAATTGCCCGGTCGTCGGATCTAGCGGAATCTGCCCCGAAGCGAAGACGAATCCGTTGGCTTTGATTGCTTGCGAGTAAGGACCTATCGCCTGCGGGGCGCGGTCGGTCTGGACACTCTCCATCTGTGATTTCCTGTGGTAATTGGATTTGGTCGCTAAATTTGACGGCGGATTGTAATCGAAAAGACCGGTTTGGTGAAGCGCCGCAAATTACGAAACCTGACAAAAGCTCAGGATAGCAATAACTCTAAATCCTCTTTGCCCAGGTTGCGAATCAGCGAGTTGTCGGCGCTGATAATTGCATCGGCCAAATCGCGTTTGGTGTTTTGCAGTTCCAGGACTTTTTCTTCGACGGTTCCTTTGGCGATCAAACGATACGCAAAGACTGTTTCGGTTTGGCCGATACGGTGAGCGCGGTCAATGGCCTGAGCTTCGACCGCAGGGTTCCACCATGGATCAAGCAGAAAGACATACTCGGCAGCGGTCAGGTTCAATCCCAAACCTCCGGCTTTCAGGCTGATCAAAAACAGTTTGCAGTCTTCGTCGGTTTGAAAGCGTTCGACGCGAGCCTGACGATCGCGCGTGCGTCCATCCAGGTATTCATAAACGACGCCTTCCGCGTCCAGATGTTCTTTCAGAATAGAAAGGAAGCTGGTGAATTGCGAAAAGACTAGCACTTTGTGGCCTTCGTCAATGACTTCCAGCAGTTGAGGCAACAGCATATCCAGTTTGGCGCTGGCGTCTTTGGAGCGTTCTGGGTTGATCAAACCAGGATGGCAAGCCGCCTGCCGCAATCGCAGCAGAGCTTCCAGAATCAGAATTTTCGCTTTTCCGATGCCTTCGCTTTCGATGCGGCCAAGCAGCGAGTTGCGGTAATGGTCACGCAATTCGTCGTACAGTTTTCGCTGCGCCGGTTCCAGCTCGCAAAACAGAGTCTGTTCCAGCTTCGGCGGCAAATCCTTGGCGACCTGCTCTTTCGTGCGGCGAAGAATGAACGGGCGCAGAGCTTGCGAAAGCAGTTTGCGAGTTTCGTCGTCCGGATTGCGCGCAGCATTGCCGGTCAGTTTGAACACCGAAGCCGCACCAAGCATTCCGGGATTCAAAAAGTCGAACAGGCTCCACAATTCGCCCAAATGGTTTTCGATGGGCGTGCCGCTCAATGCCAGCCGGTGGTTTCCTTTCAACAACCGTGCGGCTTTGGATGAAACCGTGTCTGCGTTTTTGATCGCCTGAGCTTCGTCGAGAATGATGTAATCGAACTTGATGTCTTTGAACTCGACGGCGTCGTTTCGTAGCGTGCCATAAGTCGTCAAAATTAAATCGTAATCGTTCAACTGTTCGGCCAGATTGCCGCGCTCCTGCCCGGTGTGATCCAGCACTCTAAGCTTCGGCGCAAACTTGACAGCTTCCTGTTTCCAATTGAAGACCAGCGATTTCGGCACAACGACCAGTGAAGGCGGGATGGCGGAATTGATGGATTCGGGGATTGAGGGGGGCTCCTTAGCAGCCTTCTTTTTCTTAGTTGTACCATTTCTCTCCGCTTCTCCATCTCTCAATCTCTCAGTCTCTGCTTCACGAATCTGGCGACGCATTTCCAACCACGCCAGCACCTGAACCGTTTTGCCCAAGCCCATGCAATCAGCCAGACAGCCGCCAAAATTGAATTTTTCCAGAAAGCCGATCCAGCCCAAACCTTCGCACTGATACGGACGCAATTCGCCATTAAATTCGTGCGGAGGATCAATCGGTTTGATTCCCTCAAAGGTTCGCAACTCTTCGCTGGCTTTGGCAAAAGCATCGTCGAAACTGGCTTCAGGCTGAGACATCAACAGCGCATCAAGCATGCCAAGCTGGGATTTTTTGAACACCAAATGATCGTCTTTGACTTCGCCAAGCCCGGCCAGCAACCCGTATTTGCTCAACCATTCTTCCGGCAACATTCCGTAAGTGCCATCGTCCAGTTTGACCAGGTTTTCACCTCGTCTGAGCGCAGCCAGCAACGCAGGCAGCGCGGCGGTTACGCCATCGCCGAAATCCACCTTGCCATGAAGCTCAAACCAATCAATGCCGGAAGTGACATCAATTTTGAATTTGCCGGAACGGCGATAAACCTTTCCTTCGGCTTCGACGTGCCAGCCAGTGCCGAGCAGTTCGCGCACGACGCGCGGCAATTTGCTGGGCGTCAGTTCCCAATGAGGAATCGGGTCGTAGGTGTTTGCCTTGACCGGTCGCCAGCCATAAGAGCGCAGAATTTCTGCGGCGCTTTGCTCTTCGGCAGCATTGCGAAGCAGAAAATGACGACTTTCGGATTTATAAATTCCACGACTGCGGTCGTAACTTTCAACCGTCGTGCCGTCGTAATCGAATGACAATTCGCCGCGAAGTTTTTGCGGTCCCCAGTAATTTTTCTCCGGCTCTTTGATCGTCAGGCGAGGGCGCGGAAAGGCGAGTATTTCTTCGTAATTCAAATCCTCTGGCAAATCCAGGCGAGGCAATTGCGGAGCTTTTAGAATTTCGCCGAGCATTTCGTCTTTTTGGGCTGTTGGAACGGTGATGATTCCCTGCCGCCGCATCAACGAAACCCAGTTGAACGCTCCGCGCGCGTCAAACCGCGAAACTCTATCGCGGGTGAAAAACAGTCCTTCTTCGATCATCAACACCGGGCCAGCCAGATCGAACCGCTCATCGCCACGCCGAAGCGATCCGGCAATAACATTCTGGCCGGCCTGTTTTCCCTGACGAACTTCCAGCCAGAATTCGTATGGCTCACCTTCGTCAAATTCAATCGGCAGCAAAACATCGCCGAATTCAGGCAAACTCAACCGCCCTCGCCCGGTTCGCGCAATCAACGGAACCACCACAGTCGGCAACATGCCGGAAATCTGGTACGCATTCGGAATCGAATCGTAGCCGAAATTGTTGTAGCCGGTTTGTCCAATATCTTTTCCGCCTGAAAGCAAGGTGAGAATTTCACGGTCGGAGTTGTCTGACAGTTTGGCAATGATGCTTCGCGGGATTCGCTGTGATTTGGGGCGCGACCATTCGCCATCCTTTCTGCGGTCGCGGTAATGAATTTCGAGCACCAGACCGCCTTGTGAATGCAACGTCGAGTAAACATCAATCACGTACAACAATTCACGGCTCTCCGGCCATTCGGCAATTTGAGGCGAAGTAATTTCTTTGGCCTGCAATCCAAGCGAAGCCAGTTGTTCGCGCCAGCTTCCAGGTTTACGAAGCGGAGCTTGAACGGCGATTTGTGAAGATGTCATCAGGGCTTTTTTGGCTACGAGATAGGAATCCTCTTCTTCAATCTCTTCATCAGCCCAATCCTCGTTGTCTTCGTCATCGTCACCATCATCACTGAAATAATCGTAAGAACCTTCCTCCGGGTCTTCGAGCACCAATGCCAGCCGCCCGGCTCCGCCTGAACCGCCTTTTAGATAGTTTTCGGCATCGGCAAACAACAGCGCCGCCCACAGGTGGTCGCACAAACCATCGGATTTGTAATGCGGACAGGAGCAACGAACGCTGATTTCATTGCCTTCGCGCCACAGCCGCACATTGAATTTGGAATCAGCATCTTGAATTTCGGCCTCCAAATTCATCGGCGAACCGTTTTTGATTTTGACTTTACTCTGACGGAAGGCTTCGTTTCCGCGAGAGCGAATCTCGGCTGAAAATTCTCCGGCAAGTTGCAAGATAAGTGACATCCACCAAACTCCTTCGAGACGATGATTTTCGTAACGGAGCATTTTACTCCGTGCTCGAAGGAAAAAGTACCACCTGGCCAAAAAAACTTGGGCGGTGATTTTTGGTGTTTGGGATCAAGACTTTACTGAGGGTTCAGCGGCAAATTTCTTTCGATCTTTTTCAAGCCATTTTTCCAATTCGGTTCTGGCTTTTTCCAATTCGTCCTGGTTAATCAGCCCGCGCCGCAGAGCTTCAAAGTAGGCTCGCGTGCGGATATTGAACGCCAGTTTGTCGTAACTTTCGTCAGGCGTGCCTGCGGCGTCGGCGGTCAGCAGCTTTTCGTAAAGCGTGGTCAAACGACTTTCGACGCCGCGCAAGCTGAGATGGCACTTGCGCGCAATCGCCCAGTTCGACAAACCTAGTGCCAGGTAATACAACGCTTCAGCTTCAAAATCGGTCAACAACGGTTGAGTGAAGGCGTCTTTGAAATTCGGGTCAATCATATCAGCGCCGTCTTCCAGAACGGCGGCAACAAATCGCAAAAACCGGTTTTCGGGATTGTTCTTGTCAATGAATCCATAAGCCGGGGGCGGCTGAACCGAACGAACGATCTTGCGAATTTCGTTGATGTAAATTTCGTGCGGAAATTGAGTCCAAAAAATGATTCTCGCTTCTGGAAAACTTTTCCAAATGGCTTTGGCGGCTTTGACGCCGGACAATCCCGGCATCTGAATATCCAGCACGCAAAGCCGCGGACGTTCGGCCAGCGCCAGTTTGATGACAGTTTCGCCATCGGCGGCTTCCAGAATCGGTTTGCAGCCACCGAACTCGCGCTCCAACAATTCGCGCAAATAAGCGCGCTGAGCCACATTGTCTTCAGCAATCAAAATAGCCATAGCGTGATCTTATGCGTAGCACGAAATTTCGGCAACGAAAGCTGCTGCTTGTCAGCAGCAGCCCATCATGTATCAGCAGCAGTCCATCATGTATTCGATCAACACAACTCGGCGAAGTTCCAACCCGCGTTTGATGTCAGCCCATTCTTTCTCCCAGGCTTCGTCGCCGCCTTGCTCACTTTTCGCCCAGAACTTTTCGATGCGCTGTTTGATCTTTTCAGAAATCTGCCCCAATTCCTTCTGGCTGATTTCGCGGTTGTAGCTGATAAGCTTGCCCCCATATTCGTCTTCCTGCATTTCAATTGAAGCCATAGGCTTTTCGGTCGTCATCCACTTGATGGCTTCAGGCGACTGCACTGTCACGACATCCGAGCCAACAACTTCCCCGTCAAATGGGCGGCGGGCAAAAATGATTTTTGCGACATCTTCGGCTTTCAGGTACAGCCGTTGCCCCTCTGTCGTGACAAAAGTTTTACCTCCAAACCCAGCAGCCTTCGAAACCAAATACACTTCAGCGTAAAGGTTTAAATCTTGGTTTGTAGTCGGGTAATCCACTGAAGGATAAGTGATTGCGTAACCAATCAACTCCCGTCCATCTTTCATTTTGACAATCATGCCTTTCAGCTTGCCGGATGAACAGGTTTCGTCTTCCTGAGCCTGACCGGTTGCGGCTGCGACAGCCAACAAAGTCAGCATGGAAATGGTCATCAGGATTTTGCCAAACAGTTTTCCGGCGAATGAGTTTTTCATAGGTGTTCTCCTTTTCTCTCCAATTTTCAGCTTGTCGGGGCTTGCGTCCGCTTCGGTCGTTCACACCGCGACGTTGACGGACAAAGAGTAGTCATTTTCCAGCCGATGGATTAGCGCCCGCGCCACAGCCTGATTTGTGGGGTTCCACATCCTGACAGCCGGAAAAGGCCGGAAAGGAGTCTTGACAGATCAAAACTCGGTCAATATATTGCGTTCGCTTTAGTTGGGAGATCGTCTAATGGTAAGACTGCGGACTCTGGATCCGCCTATCGGGGTTCGACTCCCTGTCTCCCAGTCCAACTCACAAAAGGGCTACGCGACCCGTAGCCCTTTAGCTTTTCCATTCGGTTCATCGCTAAGATCAAACGGCATCCAACTTAAAAGTAAGGAAGGAGCATTTCCACTTGTCTAACACTCGCAATAGCAAAAAAGGGCGCGGCTACGTACCCAAGAGCGCCATTGCCACCAAAAAATCAGAAGGCAAATACAATCTGATCATTGGCTTGGTAATCATTGCACTTATCGCAGGTTTTGGAATTTACTATTTCTGGTTCAACGGCTCTTCAGGCTCAGAAACCAAAACCGAATCAGGACTGAATTACGTTGATGAAGTCGTTGGAACCGGCCCCAGCCCTTCTCCCGGCAAAAAAGTTACTGTTCATTACACTGGCAAGTTGGAAAACGGAAAGCAGTTTGACAGTTCGGTTGGCAAACAGCCGTTCACGTTCACAATCGGGGTTGGTCAGGTCATCAAAGGCTGGGATGAAGGTGTGATGACAATGAAGGTCGGCGGCAAACGTAAGCTCGTCATTCCATCTGCGTTGGGCTACGGAACCATGGGGTCTCCGCCAACGATTCCCCCTAATTCAACGTTATATTTCGATGTGGAATTGCTGGACGTGAAGTAAGCACCGATTACGGGTTTGAAGCCGCAAGCATTCCTGGCTAAAACTCGCAGTCTTTTTCCCCACGGGCTGCAAACATGTTCGATCATTTGAACTCGCTGACGTTGGCCATCTTCGCCCCGATTCTGGTGCTGGTAGGCATATTAGGATTCGTCATCCCAGCTAACAAAAGCCTGACCAGTGGCGCGACACCGTACAACCTCTTTCACATTGCGTTTGGTGTCATTGGAGCGGTCATCATGCTCTCCGGCTACGAAGGAGCGATTCGAGGCTTCAACATTGGCTTTGGCCTGATTGACCTCTACCAGGCTGTTGCCAGCTTTGCCAATTTGTTTCCCAAGCAGCACTTCAAATGGACTCGCGTGGACGATTTTTTGCACATTGTCATTGGCATCGCTTTAGTAGCGATTGGGGTCTTCGGTAGATAAAAACAACACGCCTAAAAATCCAGCAAGCTCTCAAGCTCGTAAAAAAGGCAGACAAAGACAATCGCCAGACGCGAACGTCTCTGTCTGCCTTTTTCACAGAAGTATCCCAAACAATTTGGCATTGAACCGAATTTGGAGAGCGAACCAGATGAGACCAGATTTTGATCGTTATATTTCCGTGTCCGCCAAGATTGAAACCAAAGACCTGGATTGGGAAGCCGCCAAACAAGCTGGCTTGACCGACGATGAACGATTCGTACTGACCTATTTTTCTGACATCGAAAGTCAGACGATCCGTTACCTGCGAATGCTGCTGCAAATGAAGATTGCCTTCAAACCGGATGTATCGGCATTTCTGACCACATGGAATTACGAAGAGTTTTTTCACGGTTACGAATTGGCCAATCTGCTGGCTGTGTGCGGCTACAAACTGGAAGAAAACCGTGTTGAAAACGTGAAAGGCCGCGCTCGGTTGAACGAATGGCTGGAAATGTTGTTTGCGCCGCTGCTGTCGAAAATCTTTTATCACCAGTTCCCTGCTGTTTACTTGTCGTTCGGAGCCATTCAGGAGATGACGACGCTGCGCGGTTATGAACGATTGCACAGCATCACGCAAAATCCAGTGCTGAAGACCTTGTGCGAGCGAATCGCCAGACAGGAACGACGACATTTCGCATGGTATTTCAACCATGCGCGTGAGTTGCTTCAACAATCTCGCGCAGCGCAACGACTCGCACGCAGGTTACTGGAATTCAATTGGGTTCCGGTTGGCGCTGGAGTCAAAACTCCAACTGAGGTTTACCGGCTGTTTTCGATCATCTTTCCTGGTGAATTTGGACGCCAGCTCGTCCGTGAAGTTGATGCCAAGATGGCCAGTTTGCCTGGGCTGGAAGGCATTCGACTTATGGAACCGTATTTCGAGCGCGGCGGAGTGCTGTAAATCATCATTTTGGTCGTCTTGAAAGCTCCTTTCCAAGCTTGCCGGGCAAGTTTGGAAAGGAGCTTTTTTTTGTCGAAAACCCGCTTTCATCTCACCTGAATCGTCTAAAATCGTCGGATTGACAAAGCCAAATTCTCTACCGTATAGTGCGCGCTCAATTTTGGACAGCCCAATTAGTTGTGGTATCTCGTTTAGCTTCCCTGAGGCGGTAAAATCTTTTCATGCTTAGGATCGAAAAATTATCCCTGCAAGGTTTCAAGTCTTTTTGCGACCCAACTGAAGTTGTTTTTGACCTCGAAGGCATCACGGCAGTCGTGGGGCCAAACGGCTGTGGCAAATCCAACGTGGCCGACGCTATAAGCTGGGTGATTGGCGAGCAACGAGCCAAAGCCTTGCGCGGAGCCAAAATGGAAGACGTCATCTTCCAGGGCAGTCGAAGCCGCCAAGCTGCCGGAATGGCCGAAGTCATGCTGACGATGGTCGTACAGGAAACCTTCGAGATTCGCGGCGAAGCCACCGCCGCCGACGCAGAAAAACACGCTGCCGAAGCCGCTGAAAAAGCTGCTCAAGCCGTCGAACAAGCCGAAGCGTATCAAGCTGAACTAATCGCCGAAGCTCAGCCACAATTAGCCGAAGGCGAAGCATCGCCTGAAATCCATTTAGAAGTTGCGGAAGGAACCGCTGAGGCGGCTTCAGATTCAGCAGAAGCTCAACCGGTCGCTCAGCAAGCTAAAAAACGACGCAAAACAACCGCCGAATCCGGCATTAAAGTTTTTCATGAAGGCGAACGTATTGTTGTCGGTCGCCGCCTGTATCGAACTGGCGAAAGCGAATATGAATTGAACGGGCGCTCGTGCCGGTTGCGCGATGTGCAGGATTTGTTTGCCGGAACAGGGCTTGGCGGCGCTCATTACGCAATCATTGAACAAGGTCGCATCGGACAAGTTTTGTCGGCCAAGCCGATGGATCGCCGCAGTTTGATCGAAGAAGCCGCAGGCATTTCCAAATTCAAAATGCGCCAGCATTCGGCAGAACTGAAGTTGGAAGCGTCGAAGCAAAATCTGTCGCGCGTGACAGACATTCTGGCGGAAATCGAACGCCAGCAAAATAGTTTGCGCCGTCAAGCCGGACGCGCACGACGGTATCAGAAATTCCGGCAGGAAATGCGCGACCTGATGCGCGCCGTTTATGTAGTTGATTTCCGAACGATGTCGCAATCGCTCAACCAGCTTGAAACGGCGCTCGAAACCAGCTCGGCACGCGAAACCGAAATCGCTCAATCCATCGCCAATGTGGAAGAAGAGCAAGCCGTCGCGTCTCAATCCGCCCGAAACGCTGAAGAGCAGTTGAACGAAACTCGCCAGCTTGCCGCCGATGTAAACATCGAAACCGAACGAGCGCGGCAACAACACAATTACCTGACACAACAGCTTCAATCGTTGGGCGCGCGCGCGACTCAGTTTGCCAAAGACCAAGCCACAATCGTCGAACGAACGGATTTCATAACCAAAGAAACAACTCGGCTACGCGGCGATTTGCAGCAGATCGAAATTGAGATCAACACCGAAAGCAAAGCTCTGACCGACGCCGAAAACGATCATCGCGTACAAACCGAAAACGACGCCACAGCCGAAAAGCGACTGGAAGAGGCTCGCAAAACTGTATACGAAAACGCGACGACGCTGGAACGTTGGCGGCAGTTGAAACGGCAGTTCACCGAATCGGTGGATCGCTGCGAAAACCGCTTGAAGGGACTGGCGACGGAACGCGACCGCGCGTCGGCACAGGCCGAAACGGCCAGGCGACAGCATGAAGAACTCTCCGCCACCGTTGAAGAAATTACAGAGCGTCAGCTTCAAGTCGGCGAAGAACTGGCAACGACAACGTCGGAACTCGCGCTTGCCCGCCGTTCCCGCGACGAAAAGCAGGCCAGGCTCGCCAGCTTGCAGCGCGAACTGACCACAGTCGAACAACGACTGAAATCACTGATCCAACTAAAAGAACAGCATTCGTATTTTTCCGAAGCCGTGCAGGCGATTTTCAATCACAGCCGCAACGGCAGTTCACCCAAATTCCGCACGATGGGAACGCTGGCCGATTTCGTCAAAGTCGCGCCGGAATACGAATCGCTGGTTGAACTGTCGCTGCGCGAAGAATTGCAGTTCGTCGTCGTGCCGAGTTTCGACGATGCTTTGCAAGCGATTGAATTCCTGAAATCCGAAGGAGCAGGTCGGGCGACGTTTTTGGTCATCAACCAGAACTCCAATCACGGCGGCAGTCATTCGTTCAATGGCAATGGCAATGGTAATGGTCATCAAACGCTGGGAACTTTGCTTGGGCTTCGACCGGAATTTTCCGAAGCGTTCAGGTTCGCCATGCCCAGCTTGTCAAACGCCAAAATCGTCAGTGATGCCAGCGAAGCCGTCACGGCTTCAATAGCGCAAAACGGCAACGCCCACACCGCGATGATGCTGGCCAAAACAGGCGAACGAGTCATCGGCGGGCGAATCATCACAGGCGGCGGCGGCGAAGGAACAGGTTTAGGAGTGCTGGCGTTGAAGCGCGAAATTTCCGAACTGACGGAAAAGCTCAACACTCTGGCAATCGAAGTCGAAACCATTGAAACCGAGTTGGAAGAAATCCGATCCAAAATTGCCGAACTCGAAGAAGATCAAAAACGGCTGGACGCCGAGCAGCGACAGATTGAAAAACAACTCGCGGTTCAGCGGGAACAGGTGCAACAGCTCGCGCGCGAATTGGAACGGTCAACGAATCACATTCGCGTAGTTGAACAGGAAACTGCGCAGGTCGAAGAAGAGCGAAAAGATTTTGCTGCCAAGCTTCAACATGCTGCCCAGCAGACGGAAGAAGCCGAACAAGCACGCGCCAATGCTGACCAGATCGTCAATCAGGCGCAGGCGGAACTGGCAGAACTGCGACGATCATCGGAAGAGCGCGTTCAAATTCTTTCAACTCGCCGCGCGGAATTCGCCACCAAAACCGAACGCCGTCGCGGGTTGGCGAACGACATTCGACGACTGGAAAACGAATCCGCAGATTTGACCAGCCGATTGGAACGCAGCCGTTTTGAAGCCATCGAAGCCGAGGAACAGTCGAACACCATGCAAGCAACATTGGTCAGCACGACTGAGCAATTGCAATCGCTGGTCGCTCAACAACAGATTCACGCCGCCGAGTTGGAAAACAAAGCCGTAACGTTGGCTGCGGCTCGCAACCGGCTGGAAACGCTGGATGCACAACTTCGCCAGCTACGCGATTCTTCAATGCAAGCCCGCGAGCAACGCGCTCAAAAAGAAATTGAGCGCGCCAAACTGACCAGCGGCCTGGAGCATTTGATTCAAGCTTGTCACGCCGAACTCGGCGAAAACATCATTGAAGTTTGCGAACGGCTGGATCAAAACCGCAAAGCCGCTGAAAGCTTGCCGCCAGCGACCGACGACGAAACCGGCGAAAGCTCTGCACAACAAATCGTCATTCAAACCCAGCCAGCAATTGAACCTTTATCGGTCTCCGGTGACGAAAGCGACGAAGATTCTGACGATGACTTGACGCTCACGAACGATTTCGAGATTTCGTTCTGGCAGGTTCCCGACGATTTCAACCTGGAAATTGCCAAAGCGCGACTTGATGAGTTGCGCGCCAAAATTGATGCGCTCGGCCCGGTCAATATGATGGCGTTGCAGGAACTGACCGAAGTCGAAGAGCGTTTCGAGTTTTTGAATACGCAAAAAATAGACATCGAAAAAGCCATCGCCGACACTCAGGAAGCCATCGCGGAAATCAAAAAACGTTCGCGCGAACGTTTCGTCGAAGCCTTCCACGCGATCAACGCCAATTTCAAAGTCATGTTTGTCGAATTGTTCGGCGGCGGACAGGGCGAGATGCGATTGATTGACGAAACTGACGTGCTGGAAAGCGGCATCGAAATCATCGCGCAACCTCCGGGCAAACGGCTTCAAAATGTGTTGCTGCTTTCCGGCGGCGAAAAAGCCATGACCGCAATGGCTTTGGTGCTGGGCATTTTCAAATATCGCCCCAGCCCGTTCTGCCTGCTCGACGAAGTTGACGCTCCGCTGGACGAAACCAACATCGGGCGCTTTTCCGACAAGATTCTGGAAATGAGCAACAACACTCAATTCCTGGTCATCACGCACGCCAAACGCACGATGGAAGCCGCCAAAACACTTTATGGCGTGACGATGGAAGACCCTGGAATTTCAAAACTGATTTCCGTCAAACTGGCCTGACGCTTCCTTTTCAATTCAGATTCAATACCGGCATCGGCCATCAAGCAATTGGATGTTTCGCAATCGTTTGATGGCCGAATGTTATTTTTAAGCCAACTGCCAACCGACAAATAATTTCTGGATTCTTCCCCAGATTTCTTGCCTATATGGTTCTCGATGGCATAATCCGCCGTACAGCACCCAGGCAGTTCATCATTCGGTGAACTAAACAATGACATTTACGCAAAAAATCATGTCTAGGAGTATACCGTGATTGTCAGTCCAGTCTCTTTACCAACTCAATCAGTAATCGAGCAAGCGAATCCTGCTCAAACGCAGGTTTCGTTCGCCGGTTTGTCGCGTCTTGAATTGTCGGCAAAAGCATTGCCTGTCGTGAAAGTTTTCAGGCAGTCCCCTGTATCCGTCACATCTGTCGCCGCCGATGAAGTTCGGGGAACAGGTCAGGATAGCAACGCCGAAACAACCGCTCCAAATGAACAATCCAAGCCTGAAGCTCAGGCAAAATCGGGAACCGATAAAAATCAGTCCGGCAATCAACCGGTCAAAAAACCGGCTCGGCAACCATTCTGGGAAAGAGTCTTCAACATAGCGCCGCTCAGCGAACGCCTGGAAAAATCATTAACCAAAGACTGGAAATTTACAGAGGTTCGGCCTCGTCACATTGAATGGTTGATGTCGGACGAAGGCGAAGAAGCTCGCATCTTTTTCCTTTCAGGATCGAACGCTCGCCAATATCACCGGCTGGTTAAAGAATTCGGCTGCGGTTTTGAATCCAGAACCGGAAGAGTGGTGGATGATACGCTCGACACGCTCAGCGAATATGGCCCGGAGTTGCTGGAAAAATCCTACGTTCTGCTGCAAAACAGAGAAACCATCAAAAAGTATTACGCGGGTGTTTTCCGCGAAGGGCGTATTGGAACTCAATCGTTGATAAAAATTGGTAGCTCGATGTGGTTTGGGCCATTCGCTGCGCCGAAGTTCAAACAATATGCAGGCATTCTGCACAATCGGTTTCAAGTTCCCGATCACGTCATCGGCCCGATGTTGGGCAGCGTGGGCGATTCGTTTTGGCTGCCGAAAGTATTGTTCCGCCGCACAGGTCCGGCGGATTTTCAGACAGTCTTGAGCAAGATTGCTCCGACCAGCGAAAACTCCGGCAATGCTTTTGCGCCTTCGTTGCAACTGCTGGTCATTGGCGAAGAGCACAAAATCCCGTTCAACACGCTGGTCGCATTTCTGGACAATCTGAAACTTGAGCCGAAAGACTTCGGAGCCTTCAGCGCCATTGAATACAATCTCGGTGTGTATCGGCTGGCAGAAGAAATCAAATGCCCAACCTTCGCCACCTTCATTCGGCGAGTGCTTGACGAATACGGAACCGGCATCAACCAGGAATCGGCGCGGCATTTCATCTTGTCGTTTCGGGAATTCAAAGACAACGCCGAAGCTCTGGACGCTCTGTTGTCGCCGCAATATGCCGAAACCAAAGCTTTCCTGAAAAGCGTTGGCACAGTTTCAAACAACGTCTGGAACATGCAGCGCATAGCCATTTTGTCGCAAACGTTGACGCCAGAAAAACGCGCGAAGATCACTCGACTGGCACGCGAACTCGCCATTGAATTGACCGTCGCCGACATCATGTTTTTGTCCGACATCGCCGATAACGAAGAAGAAACCAAGCTGCTGTTGGATCGCAAAGCTTTGATGGCAGGCGTCAAAGACATTCCGATTGATCGAATCGTTGAACGCAGTCACAACGATCTGGTCAAAGAACTCGAACGTGAAATTGACAACGCCAACAGCAACGGCCTGTTCCGCACGGTCAGACGCTTGAGAAATCTGATTAACGAAGAAAAGCGCGCTTACACCGAACGAGTCGAACCGGACAAGCTGACCAACATTCAGCTTAGCCGGTTGCTGATTTTCCATCGCTCGATTGGCATACCGGGATTTTTGGATACGGTCGGCTGGAACGTTTCGCTTGATTTACAAAACGACCGTAGCGAAGGCGGCGGCTATCTGGGCTATGACAAAGACATGGCCATGGTCACGATGATCCCCGGACAACCAGGAGACAATCGCGCTTACCGTCCGATCAATCTGAACCGCGCTCCGGCTTCGTTGGCGTTATTCCATAACCACGCTTTCAAAGACACCTTCGCCCAGCAGTATCTGGGATTCTTCAAGAAGATGGTTCCGTTTCTGCCGAAAGACAAAAACAAGGATAAATTCGCTGGCCCCAGTGGCTGGGTTGGAGCCAAGAAAGGTGACATCACCGCGGCTGCCGAATCCGAACTTCCGTCGTTCATCATCACCAAGATCGGCTATCCGCAAAACCCGGATGGCAGCAAAGACAAGAAAAAGCTGCTGGTGAATTTCGACTGGGTGATTGTGGATCGTCTGTCCGGCGAGGCAATTCGCACCGATCGCGGCGTCTACACGGTTCCTTATTACGGAGACGACCAGCTTGGCAAACTGACCTGGCCATCGAAAAAAGAAATGAGGCGGCGGGACAAAGAACTCAGAGCCAAATGCCCGCCGGGTTATATGCAAAAAGCCGAAGCCAAATAGGCTTTGCCAAATTGAAGCTGGCGCGAGCAATCGCTTACGCCAGCTTCAACTGTTTTCAGTTCCATCATCATATCCTGACTATTTCGCCTTAACCCGTGATTTGATTGATTTGGCGATAAGGCCTCATGCAATCAACCATCGGTCGAGAAAATCCCAAACCTGACGACGAATGTTTGGCGGAAAATCGTGTCCGGCATCCGGGTACACTGCGACGAGTTTGTCTTTGGCGCGAAAGACTTTGTCATACACGGGCAAGGCTGCTTCGACGCAATCGCGGACGCCGGAAACTTCAAAGTTCCCATCGCGCAGCGGCGCATTGATGAACAACGGACGCGGAGCCAGCGCCACCAACAATTCGGGGAAATCGAACGGAATGCGAGCCGGGTCTTTGCCGTACTTTTCGGCAATCAGCGGCATATACCGAACTCCAGACCAGCCGGTCAGATCGCCGTTGTAATACTTTTTCGCCGAAGTGAATCCGCAACTTGTCACCATAGCCTTGATGCGTTCGTCGAAAGCCGCGACGAACAGCGTGTTATGCCCGCCCAACGAATGGCCGATACAGCCAAGCCGTTTGCCATCCACCATCGGCAAAGATTGCAACAGATCAACGGCTCGCATGTGATTCACTATGCCTTTCATCGTGCAACTGACGTAACCATTTTTGTAAGGATCAAAAGTGTTTTCACCGAGGTAAGGATAATCCGGCGCGATGCAGACGTAACCGCGTTCGGCCAGTTCTTTGGCATATTGAAGATTCGCGCTGCCGCCCAAACCTGCCGGTTCGCCTTTGCCGATTTTGATCGTCTGGTGCAGACAAAGCATCGCTGGCGCTCGGCGCTTTCTATTCTTTGGAACGAGCAAATACGCCATCACCCAATCGTCGCGTTCAGCCAGGTATTTGATTTTGGTTCGAGTGAAACCGCCCAAGTCTTCTTTTTCGAGTTCTTGAAATTGAACTCGCTCGCGTTTCGCTGTCGGCAAAGTTCCCATCACCAACTGCATTCCATCGAGAATCTGCCTCCGCGCCCGCTGCCAATCGGCGCGTGTTCTGATCGCCGAAAGGTCTGGCCGAGTTTGCGCGAAAGCTTCGCCCAGCCACAAACCGGCCATTGCGCCAGCCGACAAATTCAAAAATGTTCGCCGGGTGAAGTCTTCAGGTTTCCGCATCTGTGCATCTCCGAAGTTAGGTTTTATAATCGCAGCTCTCAAATCCACTCGCTCAGAAGGAAAATCGAAATGAAAAAACTTGTACTCGTGGTTTCCGTCTGTCTACTTGGGTTGGCGTTGTACTCGACTTCGCCAGTTTCAGGCAATAGTGCTTCAGGCAAGGATACGTCAGGCAATGCCGCCGAAAAGGCTTCGCTCAACTTCGCCAAACACATCGCGCCCATTTTCCAGAATCGTTGCGAAGAGTGTCATCGTGCAGGCGCGATAGCTCCGATGTCGCTGGTGACTTACGAACAAGTTCGCCCGTGGGCCAAAGCGATCAAAGAAAAAGTCGTCAGTCGCCAGATGCCTCCGTTTCACGCAACGGGAACAATTGGCCGTTACGATCACGATCCGCGTTTGACTGACGAAGAAATCTCCACGATCACCAAATGGGTGGACAGCGGAGCCGCCAAAGGTAATACGAAAGACCTGCCCGCGCCCAAAAACTGGAAATCCGGCTGGACAAATGGCCAACCGGATTTGATTGTCACAGCAAAAAAAGCTTACACGCTGAAAGCCAGTCCTACCGATCAATATGTCTTTTTCGTCTTCGATCACGTCTTTACCGAAGACACCTGGATTCGCAGCATCGTCACTCGCCCCGGCAATCCCAAAGCCGTTCACCACGCCAACACGCATCTGGTTCCGCCAAGTCTGAAAGTTCCTGACGAAGGGTATTTTGAAGGCGATTTTGATCCCGGCGCGCGCGGCACCATCATGATTTCCGGCTGGGTTCCCGGCTCCAACGACCTGATGCTGCCCGAAGGCACAGGCGTCCGAATTCCGAAAGGCATGCGGTTCGGAATTCAAATTCATTACGGCCCGAACGAAAAAGAGGCGATGGATCAAACTTCGCTGGGGATTTATTTGGCGGATGGAACCATCCGAAAGAATTTGCAGATGCTGTTCGGCGACCGCAAGGATTTGAAGATTCCGCCGGGCGATGCGAATTACTCGCTGATTTCCAAACGAACGTTTTCCAGCGACGCGGTGATTCGATTCTTCCACGTTCACATGCACCTGCGCGGCAAATCCTATGCCTTCCGGTTCACCTACCCTGATGGCCGAACCGAAACGCTGTTCGATGTTCCAAACTACGATTTCAACTGGCAACGCAGCTATGTCTTCACCGAGCCAATCAAAGTCCCCAAAGGGACTTCGGTGGAATTTATCGGCACTTACGACAACAGCGCCAAAAACAAATTCAATCCAGACCCGACCAAAACGATTTTGTGGGGAGAAAAGACTACGGACGAAATGATGCAAGGTCGCATCTTTTACGAATCCGCCACCGAAGATTTGAATTTGAAAGTTAAGAAAGGCCGCGTCGTGACAGAAACCGCCAGCAAATAAACAATCGGCTTGGCTGGCTCACTGCACCGAACCAACTAAGCCGGATTCAAACAAACGACGATCCAGCATCCGGCGATGGCGAGTCATCGCCGGAGTCATCACAGCCCGATGCGGCACGGTGTAAAAGTAATCGCCAATGGCGAACAAATCTTCTTCAGTCGTCATCCAGCCTGTCCGATCAAAGCGGTTGAGATTCACAGGCCGCGAAAATTCCCGCAACGTCAATTCGCCTTTCAAATTGTAGTAATGCGCGAAATACGACATCGCCAGTTCGCGCACGGTTCGGTAAACCGGTTCGCGGAATCGCAAGCCGGAGTAATTCGATTTGGCAATCGCTCCCCAGCAACCGTCTTGTTTGAACACCGCCAGCAAATGATCGTCGTCGCGCACTGCCATCAAATCCACAATCAGCGGCGGATGGCCGAGCAAGCGTAACGCCGCCGCCGCGAAGTAAGCGCCTTCGGCACAATGCGCCAGCCGATCGCGCAACACGCGACGAGGACTGCGGCAGGTTTCACCGTCTTTTTCTTTGTTGTAAGCGACTTCGTCATCCAAAAAGCGTTGAATTTTCTGCGGCGTCGAAAGTTTGCGAAACACAGCCAACTCGTGTTTCTCAAATCCGAAATTCGTCATTCAATTTGTTTCCTTTTTCCTTGAGTTCACACCTGGCGTTTCGCAGATTACGCGATGGGAAGTAAGCGGGAAAAGGTGCGGCGTGGATTTTCTTCCGCCACTCTCAAACCTTCTTGCCTGCCTAATTCGCCTGCCGCATACTGCGCGTCGTCGGTACACAAAACCCAATCAATTTCATCATTCACCTAACAGGTCGGAACTTATGTCATACGCTTGGATCGTTTGGCTCATTTTGGCGGCAATCTTCATCGGAATAGAAGTTTTGACGCCCGGTTTTTTCTTGCTGTGGTTTGGCGTAGGGGCGTTGGCAGCAATGACTCTTTCCCTGCTCGGTGTGACCAGCCTGGCAGCGCAAATCATCACTTTCCTGATTGTGTCAGTCGCCTTGTTGATCGCTTCGCGGACAATCTTCGAGCGTTTTTTGCCGCTGTCTTCGTCTGCTCGAAGCCTGAAAACTAACGTCGAAACGATGATCGGCCAGGTCGGAACCGTCGTCGAACCCAGTCGAGGCGCGTTGCATGAAGCCGCCGTCAAAGTTTATGGCTCGACGTGGACGGCCTTTCCGATCGAAGGCGAAAAGCCTCTGGCCGAAGGCGAAACCGTCGCCATCGAACGCATCGAAGGCAATTCAATTTACGTCCGCCGCTCAACCAGACGCGCGCTGCTGTTCAGCGAAACAACTGAATAGTTCGCGGTTCACAGTTCGCTCTTTCCGGCTACCACATTCACAACAACCACAAAACTGTGAACCGTGAACTGCAAACTGCGAACTTCTCTTCAACCACCCGGAGGTAATCTATGGAACTGCTCATCCCGTTATTCATCATCGCTATCGTAGTCTTGTTCATCGCCGCCAAAACCATCCGCATCGTCCCGCAAGCGACCGTGCTCATCATCGAACGTCTGGGAAAATTCGACAGGCTGGCCGCCAGCGGACTGAACATCCTGGTTCCTTTTCTTGATCGCCCGCGTTCAGTCAGTTGGTCGGGGATTCGTCCCGGCCTGACCCAGATTGATTTGCGCGAACAGTTCACCGATCTGTTGCCACAACCAGTCATCACGCGCGACAACGTCACAATCATGGTGGATTCGGTCATTTACTGGCAGATTACCGATCCGATCAAAGCCGTTTATGAAATCAACGACCTGGTCGGCAGCATCATTCAGTTGACGATCACAGCAATGCGAAACGTCATCGGCGAACTCGACCTGGATCACGCGCTCAGTTCACGCGACACGATCAACAGCCGGTTGCGCGTGACTCTGGACGAAGCCACTCACAAATGGGGCGTCAAAGTCACTCGCGTCGAATTGAAGAACATCAATCCGCCCGAAGATGTTCGCATTACGATGGAAAAACAGATGACCGCCGAGCGCAATCGCCGCGCCGTTGTGTTGCAAGCGGACGGCGAAAAACAGGCGGCAATCACTCGCGCCGAAGGCGAAAAGCAGGCGGCAATCACGCGCGCCGAAGGCGAAAAACAAGCCGCCATTCTGCAAGCTCAAGGCGCGGCTGAAGCTCGATTGACCGCCGCAGCCGCTGAAGCTGAATCCATCCGCCATATCGCCGTTGGTATCACGGGCGGGCAAGGCAATCCGGCGCAATACCTGATTATGATGAAATACATCGAATCGCTGCGCGAAATGGCCAAGTCCGGCAATTCCAAAGTCATTTTCATGCCGGTCGAAACCAGCAGCGTGCTTTCCAGCATTGGCGCGTTCAAGGAAGTCTTTGGCAATCAACTTCCAGTCGAACCGATTCCGCCACAGCGACAACCCGTCATCCGCGGATAACCTTATGTTGTCGCGTTCGTAGTTCCGCCTTTAGGCGGCGGCACGGCTTCAGCCGCCTAAAGGCGGAACTACGAACGCGGCTTTTCGGAGAATCACCCAATGAAACTGCAACTACGTTTGAGCTTTGCTGTTATGGCATTGCTGCTGACAACTGGCGCGTTTGCCCAACCGCCTCAACTGCAAGGATTTGATGAATACGTGACCAAAGCTTTGAAAGACTGGGACGTACCCGGCGTGGCCATCGCCATCGTCAAAGACGACAAGATCATCTTTGCCAAAGGCTACGGCGTGCGGCGCGTGGGCGAAGCTACTCCGGTCAACGAACGCACGATGTTTGCCATCGGCTCTTCGTCCAAAGCGTTTACCGCCGCAGCCGTAGCAATGCTGGTGGATGACGGCAAGGTCAAATGGGACGATCCTGTGACAAAACATTTGCCGGGATTTGAACTGTTTGACGCATACGCTTCCCAACAAATGACCTTGCGCGATTTGCTCTGCCATCGCAGCGGACTCGAACGCGGCGATTTGATGTGGTACGGGTCGAGTTTTGATCGCAACGAAATTCTGCGCCGCGTTCGCTTCCTGAAACCGAGTTGGAGTTTCCGCAGCAACTTTGGCTACCAAAACATTATGTACCTGGCCGCAGGGCAAACGGCGGCGGCGGTTGCCGGCAAAAGCTGGGACGCGATTATCAAAGAGCGCATCTTCGCTCCGCTGGGCATGAAAGAAAGCAGCACCAGCATCAACGACCTGAAATCAATGTCCAACGTTGCGGCTCCTCACGCGAAAATTGACGACAAGGTGCAGGCGATTCCCTATCGCAACATTGACAACATCGCTCCGGCGGGTTCGATCAACTCCAACGTCATGGAAATGGCCGAATGGCTTCGGTTGCAATTGGGCGACGGCAGTTTTGCTGGCAAACGGCTGATTAGCTCTGGCGCAATCAAGGAAATGCACTTGCCGCAAACGCTTATCCGCGCCGAATTCCCCTGGACGATGTTGGCTCAGGAGGCTCATTTCATCGCCTACGGCTTAGGTTGGTTTATGAACGATTACCGTGGGCGCAAGATCGTGCATCACGGCGGCAACATTGACGGCATGAGTGCGCTGGTCACGATGATTCCCGAAGAAAAGTTGGGAGTTGTGATTCTGACGAATATGAACGGCACGTTTTTGCCTACAGCGTTGCAGTACCGAATTTACGACGCCTTCATGAATCAGCCGCAAAAAGATTGGAGCGCCGACCTGTTGAAAGGTATGAAAGCTCTGGAAGGCCAGGCCAAAGACGCCGAGAAGAAACAAATCGAAGCGCGCACCAAAGACACCAAACCATCGCTGGCGCTGGAAAAATACGTCGGCACGTATGAAGACCCGATGTACGGCGAAGCAAAAGTCTCGTTGGAAAACGGAAAGCTGGTGGCGAAATACGGCGCGGCCTTCACGGGCGATTTGGAGCACTGGCATTACGACACGTTCCAAACCAAATGGCGCGACGTAGCCATCACCGGCAAAATGATGATTAACTTCGTGCTGGGGACGAACGGGCAAGTTACTGAAATGAAAATCGAAGGGCTGGCTGATTTTCGCCGCGTTCCTGACAAAGCTGCGGTGGCGGCTGGCGTCAAAGTCAGTGAAGCTGACCTGGCCAAATTCGCGGGCAAATACGCGCTCGAAGCTCCGCCGCTGGAAGTCAGCATTGAACTGGTCGGCGACAAATTGAAAGCCATCGTTCCCGGCCAACCAACGTATACATTGATTCCGGTTTCGCCCGTGCGATTCCAGATCGAAGGCGCTCCGGCTGGGTTTGTTGTTCAATTTGAACAAAGCGGTTCGGCAGTGACATCGCTGAAGATCGAACAAGGCCAGGGGCCAACCATGACCTTCAAACGGAAATAGCCTGAAAAAAGCCGACTGTCTCCAACTCAGTCGGCTTTTCTTCGATTCATCAGGCTGGCGTATCTGGGCGGAAAAGCTTTCGCTCTTCCCTGTCCGTTCATAACAATATGATGAGTTTCGCCTTCGGCCAGCAAAGCTTCATCTTCTCCCCGCCGGACTTCATAAGCGAACTTGATCGCGCGGCTGCGAAGTTCCAGCACGCGCGAACGAATGACGATTTCGTCGTCGTACTTTGCCGGAACGCGATACTTCACGCGACATTCTGTGACCGGCAAAAACGCATCTTCTTCCTTTTCCATATCGCGGTAATTGAAGCCGTGATCGCGGCAAAGCTCCACGCGCCCGACTTCAAACCAAACCAGATAATTGGAGTGGTAAACCATTCCGGCTTGATCGGTTTCGGCATAGCGAACGCGCAACCGCGTTTCGCTCCAATCGTGATGTTCGGTGCTCATAGTTTCCTTTTGTGAATTGATTTGATCGGGTGATAAAGTGAGCGCGTTCTTTACCGTGAAAGGAAATCCATGTCAAAACGAATTTTGATTGGCTTCAGCGTGCTGCTGATTCTGTTGGCCAACATCAATTTGATCGCCCAGCAACCGGCTCGAAAAACTGTCGAGCCAAACATCGCGCCGTCCAATTCCGCCGACACCGCCAAAGTCGCCAAAGTCATCGAAGCCGCCAATCAATTGCTGGAAGAAGTCAGTCAGTTGCGGGGCTTGAAAATCCTTTCGCCAGTCAAAAGCGGAGCCAAGTCGCGCGCCGAAATCGAACAGGAAATCATTCGCGGCTTCGAAGAAGAAACTACGCCTGAAGAAATCGCTGCGACCAACAAAGCCTTGATCGCGTACGGCCTGGTTCCGAAGGATTTCAACTACCGCGAATTCATGATCCGGTTGATGACCGAACAGGTCGCGGGCTTTTACAAACCCAAAACCAAAGAACTGTTCATTGCCGATTGGAATGACCTGGAACAGCAAAAACCTGTCATGGTTCACGAGCTTCAACATGCGCTTCAGGATCAGCATTTCAATCTGGGGCGGTTTGAAAAATGGCCCAACGGAGACGGCGACCGCGAAACGGCGATTCACGCCTTGATCGAAGGCGACGCAACAGCATTGATGTACAACTACCAGTTAAAACCTATGGGCGGTGATGTCACCAAATTGCCCAGCCTGGCCGGTTTTGCCGAACAAACGCTCGATCAGGCCAAGCGCGAAAAACAGGATGTGTATGTGTCGGCTCCAATGGCGCTGCGCGAATCGCTGGTGTTCTCGTACATTTACGGAGCGGCGTTCGTTCAGGAGATGCTGAAAAAACGTGGCTGGGCGGGCGTTTCGCAAGCCTTCACAGACCTGCCGCAATCCACTGAACAGATTCTGCACATCGAAAAATACTTCGCCAACGAACTACCAACCAAGATCGTCCTGCCGGACATTTCCCGACAACTCGGCGATGGCTGGAAACGAATTGACGCCGACATCAACGGCGAATTCGGCTACACGCTGATTCTGGCAGAATTCATCGGCAAAAAAGATGCTCGCCAAGCAGCGGCTGGCTGGGGCGGCGACCAATCTGTGCTGTACGAAAACGCCAGGACTGGCCAGTTGATGCTGACTCACTTGAGCCACTGGGACACCGAAAAAGATGCGACGGAATTCTTTCGCGCGTACACGCAACGCACAACGAAGCGATACCCAGCAGCGAAACCTCGTTCGACAAAACCGGAAACCGAACGTGCCTTCCAAACTCCCGATGGCGAAGCGATGATTCAACTGCGCGGGCAATCGGTCTTGGTGATGGAAGGCTTGCCAACGGAAAAATTGCTGCAAGCCGTCAAACTTGCTGAGCTTCTTTGGAAAGCCGACAAGCTATAATCTGCGACTCAAGGAGCACCAATTATGATTTTGATGGAACGCGGAAAAATCCAAAACGGCCAAATCGTGTTGCCGCACCCGCTGAAGTTGGCGGAAGGCACAGAGGTCACGGTTCAAATCGAGCCGGAAAGCCATGCAAACGGCAACAATTCAGTTGACGATTTTTTCAACCTTCCCTTTTTCGGGATGTGGTCTGATCGTCAGGATATGAGCGATAGTGCGTCGTGGGTTGAAAGCGAAAGGGCGAAATGGCAGCAACGATCAGCACTTCAGGGCTAATTGACACGGACATCCTGATTGACGCGACCCACAAACGGCCTGAAGCGCTGGCGGTCCTTTCCGGGCAGGTTGCTGTTGGTGGAATCAAAATCAGCATCGTTTCGGCAATGGAATTGATTCAAGGCTCTCGCAATTCGACTGAGTTGAGTCAAACTCAACAATTCCTTCGACGAGTTTCAGTGGTGCCTATCAATGCGACAAGCTCGCAAGCTGCACGAGATTTGATGGAACGATTTTTCCTCAGTCATGGGCTTGTCATTCCTGATGCCTTGATCGCTGCTACCGCTCTTGAAAATGATTTGGTGCTTTACAGCAAGAATATTCGTCATTACAGAATGATCCCAAACCTTTCAGTCGTTCGCCCATACTGAATTATGAAACGACAAGCCAAAACTTCCGACTCAAAACCGAATCAAACTCATTTGGAATCGCTGGTGGCGGAGCTTCGCGCGCTGGAAGAAAAGCTGCGTCAAGGTGGCGGCGCGGACAAAATCGAACGCCAACACGCTCAAGGCAAGCTGACCGCGCGCGAACGTATTGAGCGATTGCTTGATCCTGGCACTCACTTTCAGGAAGTCGGATTGCTGATCGCTTACGACCAATACGAGGGACAAGCTCCCGCTGCCGGAGTCGTCACAGGCTTTGGCACAGTCGCCGGACGCGAAGTCGTCGTCATTGCCAACGACGCAACGGTCAAAGCCGGTTCGTGGTGGCCGGAAACGATCAAGAAGATGTTGCGCGCTCAGGAAGTTGCCATGCGCTGCCGGGTTCCGATTGTGTATCTGGTGGATTCCGCCGGAGTGAATTTGCCTTACCAAGACGGAGTTTTTCCCGGCCAGTACGGAGCCGCGCGAATTTTCTTTTACAACTCGGTGATGCGCCGTTTCCTGAAAGTCCCGCAAATTGCCGCCGTGATGGGGCAATGCGTGGCCGGTGGAGCTTACCTGCCTGCCCTGTCCGACGTGATTTTGATGGTCGAAGGAACTTCGTTTATGGGCTTGGGCGGGCCGAATCTGGTCAAAGGAGCTACAGGGCAAAAAGTTGACGGCGAGACTTTGGGCGGCGCGAAGATGCACAATTCAATTTCCGGCGTCGCGCATTACCGCTCGAAAAACGACGAAGAGTGTTTGCGGCAAATTCGTGACCTGATTGCCGAATTGCCGCCGCCACAAAAACCCAAAGTCAGCATTTCCGCTGCAACCGAACCAGCCAGACCGACGACAGACTTGTATCAGATTTTGCCCGACGACCATCGAGCGACGTACGACGCGCGAGCGATGCTCGACTGCATTTTCGACGCGGGCAGTTTCGACGAATTCCAGGCGGACTTCGCGCAGGAAATGATCGTCGGCCACGCGCGCATCTGCGGCATTTCGGTCGGCATCATTGCCAACAACAGAGGCTTGTTGCCGCCGACTTCGCCCGGCAAACCGCCGCGCTTTGGCGGAATCATTTACACCGAAAGTGCCGAAAAGACCGCGTACTTCATCGAAACCTGCAACCGGCACGGCACGCCGCTGCTGTTCATTCAGGATGTGTCCGGCTTTATGGTCGGTGTCGAAGCCGAACAATCTGGCATCATTCGCGCGGGCGCTCGGTTTGTCGAAGCGATGGCGACCGCGACCGTTCCGAAAATCGTGCTGACCATCAACCACGCCAGCGGCGCAGGTTATTACGCGATGGCCGGGCAAGGCTTCGACCCCGATTTCATCTTCACATTGCCGACCGGACGAATGGCCGTGATGGAAGGCGAGTCAGCGGTGATGGCGCTGTTTGCCGCGCAGCTTGAAAAATTGAAAGCCGCCGGGCAACAACCGGATGAAAAACTCCGCGCGGAAATGGATCGCGTCCGCGCCGAATACGAACGGCAGCTTGACGCCCGCTTCGCTGCTGCGCGCGGTTTCGTGGATGCAGTCATCGCGCCGGAAGAAGTTCGCCCGACGTTGGAACTGGCGTTGAAAACTTCACTGAATAATCCTGGTGTGCATTTGGGCTTTGGGATTTAAGAGTTGGGATATAGGATTTAGGGGCTAGGAGCTAGCGACCTTCCCTAACTCCTGAATCCTATATCCTGAATCCTTGCTGGAGGAAAACCTTGATCGAACTGTATTTGATGCGACACGGAGTCGCTGCCGATTTAGGCGTCGGCGGAATTATCAACGACGCCGACCGTCCATTGACTCCCGAAGGCCGTGTAAAAATGAAGCAGGCCGCAGCCGGTCTGAAAGAGCTTGAGTTGAAGTTCAACCTGATTTTGACCAGCCCGCTGTTGCGCTGTCGGCAAACTGCCGAAGCCGTCGCCGAAGTGCTGGACTTGCAACATCGCGTCAAAATCATTGAATCGCTTGCGCCCGGAAAAGCCTTTGCCGCTGGCGAAGGCGGACACGCGGAAATCTTCCTGGAACTCGGCGCGTACCAATTCGACCGCGCGTTACTGGTCGGCCACATGCCGGATTTGTCGGAAATTGCTTCTCACCTGTTGGCTGGCAATCGGAACCTTAACATTGAATTCAAAAAAGGCTCGTTATGTATGGTTGAAGTTTCCAGCCTGCCGCCGCGCGGACCCGGATTGTTGCGTTGGCTGATGTCGCCGAAACAAATGCGCGCGCTTAACAAAGGAAAGTAAGCAGTTCAGGTAAAAGTTGAAAGTGAAAAGTGAAAGTTGATTTTGCGATCACAGAAAGTCTCATAACGCCAAGAAAATGTGCCTTTCACTTCCTGCTTTTGACCTTCGCTTTCTGCTTTTCAACTTTTCAACTTTTCAACTTTTTACTTTTCACTTTCTGCTATGAATCCTTGGCACGACGTTGATCTGGGCGATGAAGCGCCCGAAGTTTTCCGCTGCATCATCGAGATTCCAATCGGATCGAAGGTGAAGTACGAATTGGACAAAGCGACCGGCTTGTTGAAAGTTGATCGAGTGTTGTTCAGTTCGGTGCATTACCCTGCGAATTACGGTTTTCTGCCGCGAACTTATTGTGACGACAACGATCCGCTGGACGTGTTGGTGTTGGGACAGGTTCCGGTGTTTCCGTTAAGCATAATGCGAGCCAAAACCATAGGCGTGATGCAGATGGTTGACCAGAACGAAGAAGACGACAAAATCATTGCCGTTCACGCCGACGACCCCGAATACCGCGACTACAAAGACATTTCCGAACTGCCTGAATACCGACTGAAATCCGTTCGCCGCTTCTTTGAAGATTACAAGGCGCTGGAAAACAAAAAGGTCAAAGTCGAACGATTTATGGGGCGCTTCGACGCCATCAACATCATCGAACGCAGCATCAAGCTGTACGAAGACATGAAGCCGCAATTGCTCGGCGGCGCGAAATAAGCAACGTTTTCAATTCGGGCATCATTCGTTATGATGCCCGCCTTCCCGTCCGCAATCTTTTTCTAAAAAGGCAAATTACTAATGCTGAACGCAAATTTCCTGGTGACAGGAGCGCACGGTTTCATCGGCGCTTGGGTGGTTAAACGGCTTCTGGCCGAAGGTCACAACGTCACGATCTTTGATCTGAACTCGAACCCGCAACGGCTGCGGCAAATTATGAGCGACGACGAAATCGCTCAGGCAAAAGTCATCGAAGCCGACATCACCGACGGTAACGAAGTGACAAAAGCCGTCGAACAAAACGACATCAACCACATCATTCATCTTGCCGGGCTGCAAGTTCCCGTGTGCCGCGCGAACACTCGGCTGGGCGCAATGGTCAACGTCGTCGGCACGATCAATGTTTTTGAAGCGGCCAAAAACTCCGGCGGACAAATCAGCCGGGTGGTGTACGCCAGTTCCGCCGCCGTTTTTGGCGAGCCGGAAGACGGCAACCCAGTCAGCGAAAATCAGTCGGGACGGATGACCACGCATTACGGAGCTTTCAAACAATGCAACGAAGATAACGCCCGCGTGTATTTTTTGGACAACGGCATCAGCAGCGTTGGTCTTCGTCCGTTGACGGTGTACGGGCCGGGGCGAGATTTCGGAATGACTTCTGATCCGACCAAAGCCATGAAAGCCGCTGTCGTTGGCCGCCCATTTCACATTCGATTTGGCGGAGAAACCGATTTTCTTTTTGCCGCTGATTGCGCGGATGCTTTTATTCGCTCGGCGACGGCGAATTTGAGCGGCGCTCACGTCTTCAACCTGCACGGCGAAACCGTTCGTGTTTCGGCGGTCGTGGATGAAATCGAAAAGCTGATCCCATCGGCCAAAGGCTTAATCACTGTCGCGCCGGATGGAATCAAAATGCCTTCGGAACTGGACGATTCGGCGATTGTCGCCGCGCTCGGCGGAGTTCCGCACACTTCTCTGGCGCAAGGCGTCAAAGAAACCATCGAACGGTTTCAATTGCTGAAGAATGAAAATCGGTTGGACATTGCCGACCTAGATCAATAAGCAAAGACAACAAGCAAAGACAACTATGAACGCTTTAGCTCTGATTGCTCCGCACAAAATGGAAGTCCGCGAAATCGCAACGCCAACTCCGCAACCGAACGAAGTGCTGTTACGAGTCGGCGCCGTTGGCTTATGCGGAACCGACTTTCATATTTTTGAAGGCCATGCCAATTATCGCCGAGACGCTGCTGGCCGATTGATCCCGATGGAGGAAGAGCCGCTGATTCTTGGACATGAGTTTTGCGGCATCGTTGAAGAAGTAGGTAACGCCGTCAAAGACGTTGCGCCCGGCGATTGGGTCGTCGTGGATCAAGGCTGGAACTGCCTGAGTTACAAACAAGACTTGTGCGAATACTGTGCGACCGGCGATTCGCATCAATGCGCGAATTACGCCGAACATGGAATTACTGGCCCGCAAGGCGCACTGGCCGAATTCGTCGCCGTTCCGGCCATCAACACCGTTCGCATCGAAAACGAATTGCCACTGCAACAAGCTGCGTTGACCGAACCGCTCGGTTGCATCACGCATACAATGGCCGTCGTGCAAAAAACTCAATCGCGGTATCAGTTCAACAGCGACAAAGCTGCCGAACGTCCGATCAAATCCGTTCTGATCTGCGGAGCCGGGCCAGCCGGGCTGCTCTTTACGCAATATATTCGCAACGTGATTGGTTTTGACGGATTGGTGATCGTCACCGAACCAAGCGAAAAACGTCGAAAGCTGGCCGAAGAATTCGGAGCAACCGGCATTGATCCGACCACAACCGATCTGGTCGAAGCCGTCAACGACCTGACCAAAGGCGAACGCATTCAATTGCTGATTGAATCGGCGGGCGTTGCGCCTTTGTTCAAACAGATTCCGAACCTGATTCGCAAACAGGCGACTGTAGTGTTGTACGGTCACGGCCACCACGGAGTTGATCTGGGCGTGATGAACAACATCCAGTTCATCGAACCGACGCTGATCGCTCCGACGGGCGCTTCTGGCGGATTCGATTCCGATGGCAGGCCAAGCACTTATCGCCAATCGCTGGAGTTAATCGCTTCAGGCAAAATCAACGTCTCGAAAATCATCACGCACCATTACCATTCGCTGGCCGATGTTCCCGCCGGATTCGCGCAGGATCATTTCGGCGCTGATTACATCAAAGGAGTCGCAGTTTTCAGCTAACACCATGAACAAAACTAAACTGTCCATCATCGTCGCTCTTTCGCTGTTTGTTGCCATCACTTTCACCGCCTGCAACAAAGGCGCGGAAAACAAAACGCCCGGCAAAAAAACTATCGCCGTCATTCCCAAAGGCGTTTCGCATTTCTTCTGGCAAAGCGTCAAAGCCGGAGCCGACGCCGCGGGAAAAGACCTGAATGTGGAAATCATTTGGAAAGGTCCGGCTTTGGAAACAGACATTTCCAGCCAGATCAACATCGTCGAAGACATGATTAACCGCCAGGTGGACGGCATTGTGCTGGCTCCTTCGCACGGAGATTCGCTGGTTCCGATTGCCGAACGCGCCCAAAAAGCCAACATCCCGGTGACGATTTTCGATTCGGGCATTGGAACGGAGAACTACGTTTCTTACGTCGCCACAGATAATCGGCAAGGCGGCGTCGAAGCAGCCAAACGTATGGGCGAAAAGCTCGGCGGCAAAGGCAAAGTTGCGATTCTGGGCGTCAAGAAAGGTTCGATTTCCACAGACGAACGCGAAGAAGGATTCCGCGAGACGATCAAGAAAGACTTTCCCGGCATCAACCTGATTCCGATTATTTTTTATGGCGAATCCGTCGCCACCAAATCGCTGTCAGTTGCCGAAGACATTCTGACCGCCAACCCTGACCTAACCGGAATTTTCGCATCGAATGAAACTTCGACGGTTGGAGCGGTCAACGCCATTCGCCAACGCAACCTTGCAGGCAAAGTCACTCTGGTCGGTTTTGACGCCAGCCCCGATCTGGTTCGCGGCATTCGTGAAGGCGGCATTGATTCGCTGGTTCTGCAAGACCCGTTCAAAATGGGTTATGAAGGCGTCAGAACCATCATTGATAAACTGGCAGGCAAAACTCCCGAACGTCGCATTGATACTGGCGTCAAACTGCTGACCAAAGAAAACGTTGACACGCCGGAAATGCAGCGGCTCATCAAATGAATGAGTGGGACAATTTTCCAAATTGTCCCATCTTCAATTTCCTAGCATCTTGCGGCAGTTTTTCAACAAACCGGCCAACACCTTTATCGCTTATTGGCTTTACGTCTGACTTCCGCCCTTTCTGGTGCAAGCTACGTGGATCGGGTACCTGCTGAGGTTCCGTTGGCTGCGCCGCACAAGTTGATTCGGGAGATTTTATCGGCGTATCTTTCGCTCATCAAATATCGAAAAGGAGTTCACGATATGAGCACGGCAGAAATTACGATTGATCAAATCCTAAATCTTGCCCAAACGCTAAAACCGGCAGAGAAAGAACAATTGATCGTGCTTTTGAGAACTGGCGCTTCGCAGTCAAAATCAGAACCGCGTCGTTCGTTGCGAGGATTGCTGGCCGATCTCGGCCCCGCGCCTTCTGCTGAAGAAATTGATGAAGCAAAACGCGAGATGTGGGGCAACTTTCCACGAGAGGACTTTTGATGATCCGCGCTGTTGCAGATACCCACGCCATCCTCTGGTATCTATACAACGACCCTCGACTGTCGGTAACGGCTGGCACGATGATGGACGCAACAATAAAAGCCGGCGATGAAATTGCTATCTCGTCAATTTCGTTAGTCGAAATAGCCTATTTGATCGAAAGAAATCGTATTCCTCTTGATGCCTTTGATCGCCTTATTGCCGAACTCAATACGCCCGGTTCCAATCTTCATGAAATCAATTTGAACCAAGATGTTGCGGATTCATTGCGACAAGTGGTTCGCTCGCAAGTTCCTGAAATGGGAGACCGGATTATCGCTGCTACAGCGTTGTTATTTGGAGTTCCGGTCATCAGCCGTGACAGCAAAATTACAGCGTCATCCATCGCAACTATCTGGTGAAATCGTGACAACAAATTCTTTCGCGCTGGA
This sequence comes from Acidobacteriota bacterium, assembly GCA_033763255.1. Classification (GTDB taxonomy): domain Bacteria; phylum Acidobacteriota; class Blastocatellia; order RBC074; family RBC074; genus RBC074. Next base: position 48,380 of record JANRKX010000002.1, read on the forward strand.
AATGCGCGGCATCTCAAAATCGTTTTCGGGCAACACCGTGCTGGATGGCGTTAGCCTGACGGCCAAAGCCGGTGAAGTGTTGGCGTTGCTGGGTGAAAACGGAGCGGGCAAATCTACGTTGATGAAAATCCTGGCCGGAGTCCATCAGCCCGAAAGCGGCGAGATTTTCATTGACGGTCAGCCGATGAAATTCGCTCGCCCGGCGGACGCTTTGGCGGCAGGCATTGCCATGATTTATCAAGAGCTTTCGCTGGCGCCTCATCTGACCGTAGCCGAAAACATTTTTCTTGGCCGCGAACCGCTGAAAGTTGCGCCGCTGGGTTTCATCAATCAGCGCGAATTGAACGAACGCGCTAAACAATTGCTCGGCGAATACGGATTCAACCTGAATCCAAAATCTCGCGTAGCCAGTTTGAGCGCCGCAGACCGTCAGCAAGTCGAAATCACTCGCGCAGTTGTCGAAGCCAAAAAAGTCATCGTCATGGATGAACCGACTTCTTCGTTGACCGATAGCGAAGTCAAAGAATTATTTCGGTTGATTCGTGATTTAAAATCGCGCGGCCTGGCGGTGATTTACATTTCTCACCGGCTGGAAGAACTGGACGAAATCGCCGACCGAGTGACGATCCTGCGCGATGGCAAAGCCGTTTACTCCGGCGCTTGGGGCGAAATCAACACCGACGAAGTCATCAAACATATGGCCGGGCGTGAGTTGAAAGAAATCTTCCCGCCACGCAAAGCACGTATCGGCGAAGTCAAATTGCGAGTCCGTAATCTGACTTTGAAACCAAAATTCGACGGCATCAACTTTGAAGCTCGCGCCGGAGAAGTCGTGGGCATTGCCGGTTTGGCCGGAGCCCGTCGCACTGAACTGGTAGAAGCGATTTTTGGAGCAACGCCAGCCCACAGCGGCGAAGTCGAACTCAATGGCAAAAAATTCAGTTCGACTCAGCCCAGTTTATCCGTCACCAGCGGTTTGAGCCTGCTGACCGAAGACCGCAAACGAACGGGTTTGTGTTTGAATCTGCCGCTGGCCACGAACATCACGCTGGCCAACACTGGCGCGCTGGTCAAAGGCGGACGACTGCAAAGCAGATTGGAAACCGCCGCGGCGCAAAACTACATTCAAAAACTGAACATCCGCCCGCCCGCTCCGTCCAAGCCAGTTGGCCGATTGAGCGGAGGCAATCAGCAAAAATCCTTGCTGGCTCGATGGCTTTTCGCCAATTCGCAAGTCTTCCTGATGGATGAACCAACGCGCGGAGTTGACGTTGCTGCCCGCTCCGAAATTTACCGCGAGGTCAACGAACTGGCCGAAGCCGGAGCCGCAGTCGTCATGGTTTCGTCTGACTTGCCCGAATTGCTGGGAATGGCCGACCGAATTCTGGTCATGCGTCGCGGAAAGCTGGTGGCTGAATTGAACGCCCGGCAAACGACTCAGGAAGAAGTTTTGAAATATGCCGCAGTCGAAGAAAATTGATCGCATAACTCAACCGTCATTAACCATTACCCATTGCACATTAACCATTAACCGACAGGGTAGGGCCGTTTTACCTCAACCGATAATTGATAATGCGAAATGGATAATGGCTAATTTCGTTGCAGCACCTTAAACCCAAAAAAGGAAGCTTATGACTACTCTTTACCCCGTCGCCCGCCGCTTGTCGTTGATGTTGTTTTTCACTGTTTCGCTTGCCGTTGCCGCTTTCGCGCAAAGCAAACAGCAAATGGACGAAGACTTCGCCAAATCCGTCAAAGAATGGACGACCAAACCAGAATTCATGAGTCCGTTGGTTGATCACTTGCCCAAAGTCGCCGGAATTCCTTCGCCGAAAGATGTGCTGGGGTATCACGTGGGCATGCCGCAAAAACTTACTCGCACGGCGGATTTGTATCGTTACTATCGCGCGCTGGAAAAAGCTTCGCCGCGCGTCAAAGTCATCAACATCGGCCAAACCGACGAAGGCCGCGAATGCCTGGTCGTCTTTGTCGCCAACGAAGACACGATCAAGAATCTGGAAACGTATCGCGGCTATCTGGCTCAACTGGCCGATCCGCGCAACCTGACCGAAGCTCAGGCGCAGGACATCATCGCCAAATCCAAACCGATTTATCACCTGTCGGCAGGGCTTCACAGCGGAGAAACCGGCCCGCCGGAAATGCTGATGGAACTGGCTTACCGACTGACGGTTGAAGATTCGCCGATCATCAACGCCATCCGCGATAACGTGATTGTTTCGATCACTCCGGCGGCTGAACCCGATGGACGCGACCGTTACGTTGACTGGTACTACCGCCACAAACTGGACGAAGCCAACGAAAACGATTCGATGGGCGGCCCGCCTTACTGGGGCAAATACATTTTTCACGACAACAACCGCGACATTAACTATTCGCAAGTGACGATGCGGAATTTGCTGCTGTGGTATCTGCAATGGCATCCGCCGATCATGCACGACCTGCACGAATCGGTTCCGTTTCTCTACACTTTCAGCGGACAAGCTCCGCAACAGCCAACGCTCGATCCGATTCTTTACGGCGAGCTTCCCTGGTTTGCGAACTTTGAAATGGCGCAGATGATTAAATACGGAATGCCCGGCGTTTGGACGCATGCGTTTGTTGATATGTGGTCGCCGGGTTATCTGGCGTTTATGTCGTCGAATCACAACGGAATGATTCGTATGTACGAAACCTTCGGCAACGGCGGAGCCAACACCATGAAGCGCCGCGTAGCTCCGCCAGAAGCCGCTGGCCAAACTTCGCGCGAATGGTATCGCCCGCTGCCGCCGTACAAGGAAGTCGTCTGGTCAATGCGAAACAACACGAATTACATGCAGACCGGCGTGTTGTCGGCGCTGCAATTGACTTCGCAATTCCCGAAAATCATCGTCGAAAACTTCTACAAAAAATCGCGCAACTCCATCGAAGACGGCAAAAACAACGCACCTTACGGATTCGTCATTCCGCCGCAAGCCGATATGACTCGCGTCGAATTCGTGGTCAACACTTTGCGGCTGCAAGGCATTGAAGTCGGTCGCGCCACCGCCGAAGTGAAATTGAAAGAAGGCACGTTCCCCGCAGGTTCGTTCATCGTCAAACGCGATCAACCTTACGGGCGACTAGCCAAAATCCTGCTGGAAAAACAGAACTTCCCTGACCAAAACCTGCGAACTTACGACGACACGGGTTGGACAATAGGCTTGATGGCTCAGACCGAAGTCAAAGAAATCGCCGACAAAGCCGTGCTGGATGTCGCCGCAGAAAAAATTGACAAGCTGGTTGTCAAAGGCGAAGTCAAAGGCAGCGCGACTGTCGCTTACGCCGTGTTGAACCACGGATCGAACAATCTGATTTCGCTGCGGTTCAAGCTGAAAGGCGCGAAGGTTCAGGCCAACGAAGTCACATTTAAGGCTGGCGACACAGACGTTCCGGTCGGTTCGTTGATCGTTCCGGCCAACAACGACAGCAAAGCCGCCATTGAGCAATTGGGCTTGAAGGCCGTCGCGCTGGCTGCAATGCCGCCGGTGTTGATGCACGAAGTTGATTTGCCGCGTTTGGCCATGTTCACAACCTGGGGCAACACTCAGGAAGTCGGCTGGGTTCGTCACGCGCTGGATCAGTTCGGCGTGCAGTACGACCTGATTTACAAGGAGCGAGTCAAGCAAGGCAATTTGCGCGAGGCTTACGACATGATTCTGGTTCCGAATCAGGGACGCAGCGGTAAAGGTTTGGTGTTTGACCGTGACCCGGTCAGAAAGCCACTGGCTTACACCAAATCCAACGATTTCAAATCACAAGGTGTTTATGGCGAATCAGAAGACATTACCGGCGGAATGGGTTTGGCAGGCATCGCTGAGTTTGAAAAATTCATTGGCGCTGGCGGTTTGTTGGTGACTCTGGGGCAGGCCAGTTACTTCCCTGCTGAATTCGGGCTGACGCGAACTATTGACGCCAGTCGGACTTCAGCACAGTTTTACGCGCCAGGGCCAATTGTCGAAGCCGAAATTCTGAAAGCCGATCATCCGCTGTTTTACGGCTACACCAGCAAGACGATTCCGGTTCGTTACGCCAACGGGCCGTTGCTCAACGTTCCTGAACGCGACCGCAACCAGCAAATCCTGATGCGTTTTCCCGGCACAGAGAAAAACGTGCTAAGCGGGCTTGGACGCGGCATTGCGGAAACTCGCAATCGCCCGGCCATCGTTGACGTTCCAGTCGGCAAAGGCCGAGTGATTTTGTTCGCCACAAATCCTTGCTATCGCTGGCAGAACCACGGCGAATTCGGGATGCTGTTCAATTCAATTCTGCATTTCAACGATCTGAAAAAGTAAGCTCAAGGCTTTGTCTCTCACTGTTGTTGGCAACCCAGGAGCACCATTCGTTAGCGTGGTGCTCCTTTTTACAAGTGCAGCTTTGCCACCTCCTTAATTGCTGTAAAAAAAAACACCCAAAAACCCAAGCTTGATTGACGGTTTGCCAACCTATTCCTATAATCCGCCCGCTCTCATTAAACCGGCGTTCAACAGTGTTTGAAATCCGAGCCGCTACCTCTCAAAGTTTTATTTAGCCGCGCGGAAATTTCAGAGTAGATCAACCCAAGTCAAAAACTTAAAGAAGGTTCGACTAATGGTCGAGAGACTGGCTTTTGCCATCACTCCTTTCCGCGTCGAAAATTCGGAGGACCCTCATGCGCTACCTACACAAACTACGCACACGAACTCTGCTTATTATTTTGGCTCTGGTTACCGCCATTAGCGCGGCCAGCATCATCCCCAGCGTCAGCACTGCTGCACGCGGATATTCCAATCAACTTGCCAAAGCTGCTCGCTCCGTAATTGCCACAAGCAATACTGCGAAGCCGCTGTCAATAACAACTCTTGAAGCCAAGCTCGCCGAACCGCAGCAAGGCGAAACTCTGGCTACGGCTACAGGCTCTATTCCAAGACAAAACGCTCCTCTGGCTGTCATTTACGACACAACTCGCGCATCAAACCAGGGGGCTGAGATAACGGCTGCAGCTAATGGAGCGGCAACCAGCATGGGCGATTTGATCGTTTTGGGCGGCACCAACAGATTTATCACCCAGATTGATATTGACTTGTTTACTCTGGCGAGCACGACCCCTTTCAGCCTGACGATGAGCCTTTACACAGACTGTTCGACCGACGGAAGCAGTAATTCTCCCTGCGGCAACGGAGTTGGGACTCTCATTCCAGGTTCGACTGTGACTGTCAACAACATAACCCCTCCGGCTCTGGGAACGATATTCACGGTGAGTTTTCCCTATCCTCTTGTGAATGTTTCCAGCGAAGCCGACAACACTATTTCCGTGGTTGTTAATGCCAGCCGCTCGGACGTTTTTTGGCGTATCGGCGAAACCCCGACGGTCGGCAGCCAGCCCGATGGTGGAACAAGTTTCGTCACCCGCTGCGGCAGCACGGCAGCCAACAACGGTTGCTCGCGCAACTTCGGCGTGACCAACAACTTTGCAATCACGATTTCGGCTGACCCAACTGGCGGCTGCACATTCAACTGTCCGCAGCCTATCGTTGTGAACAATGACCCCAATCAATGTTCAGCGGTGGTGAATTACACTCCTCCCACAGGAACGAACTGCACGATCACTTGCCTACCGGCACCTGGTACTGCGTTCGCCGTTGGCACAACGACAGTCACTTGCACCAACACCGGAGGAACTCCGAGCTGTACGTTTACAGTGACGGTCAATGATGCGACTCCACCGACTATCACCTGTCCAACCGATCAATCTGTGGTCGGTTCAGGTCCAACAGTAGTCAATTATCCGGCTCCGACAGCCAGCGATAATTGTCCGGGAGTCAGCGTGTCATGTGTGCCTGCATCAGGTTCGTCATTCCCGGTTGGAACAACCACTGTGACTTGCACCGCCAGCGATGCGACGGCTCAACAAAACGGTCAGCCTCAAGGCACGGCGCAATGTTCGTTTACAGTGACAGTCATCCCTTGCACAATCACTTGCCCAACAGATCAAGTCGCCTGGACTTCTGGAACATCGGCTCCGGTAAACTATCCGGCTCCGACGACGACTGGCAATTGTGGAACGGTGACGTGTTCGCCTGCTTCGGGCAGCACGTTCAATGTTGGAACTACGACGGTGACTTGTTCGACGACGGCTGGGCCGAGCTGCAGTTTCAACCTGACGGTCAATCAATTGACGCTCGGAGCTGCGTTGGCTGATCCGATTGCTTGCACTGGACCTGGCAACAAGGTCAATGGTTCGTTCTCCGCGACCAACAACTCCGGAGCCAGCGCGACGGTGTCGGTTTCGGCTACGTTGTCGAACATCGCGTACTTGCCGAACACCGCAACGGCCACTCAATCCGGTTCGATCATCGTT
>JANRKX010000003.1:0-85702 GCA_033763255.1 Acidobacteriota bacterium
GCTGTTATTTTGGCGGCGCGCTGTTTTTGCCGTTATGACGTGGGTTGGACGGTTTCCGGCTTTATGGTATGTACGGCGTTGCGGTTGGCTTCGGGGCGCGCATGTTTAACCCCTACTTCAGTAAATGCGGCGTTGACCGCATCGGCTTCGATGATTCGTTCAGACACCTCTTTGGCGTTCGGCACATCTTCGGCCACTTCGATTTTCATCGTTGTGCGACCTTGCGTGATGACCGATTGCAACAAACTCTCTTTTTCGCCCGGCGTGTAATACGCGTCAATTTTCTCCGCCAGAATTTCACGCGGCGAACCTTTTTCCAGCGATGAAGCGCGAGCTGCGCCGATGGCGACGGCTTGCTTCAAATGCTGAGCTTCGTCGAAGTAAAAATCCATATCGCGCGCTTGCAATTCCGAAATTCGCGTTTTCTCCTGCGATTTCAAGAACGAATTGCCGCGCATTTCCACGCGCTCCAACTTTTTGGCTTGGGGATTAACGACGCCTGTAATCGAATCGGCGCGGGCGAATTTTTCGCCTTGCGTGATGGTCGCGTTGCCTTCAAACCGTGCGACGCCTTGCAATTCGGCGTAGTTGGCTTTGTCGCTTCGCATTTCGACGGGCTGGCCATTTTTCTTTTTCGGGTCTTTTGGATTGGGCGTGGTGGCTGGCGTAGCGACAATCCGCGCTTCTTTCCACAGACTCAACAAATGATCTTTGGCCTGAAGTTGAGCGCCAACCGACGAACCGTTGATTTCTCCGTGTTTGAATTGCACGGCGACATCTGTGCTGGCGATTTCGGATTTCTGGTCGTAATTGAGCTTTTCGCTGGTGACTTTCAAACCGTCGCTGCTGGTGACAACGACATTGGTTTCAAACGTGACCAGATTTTGAGTCGGCGTGTATTCGCCGCGTTCGGAAGTGATGCGAACGATTTTGGGTTTGCCGTCTTTTTGAATTTCGCCGAACGCCGTCAGATCAACTTTTTCCATTTCGTGACGTCCGTCGTCAAAGGCAGTGTCCACCGCCGCCCGCAGCCGATATTTTTCGCGGCCTTTGTCGTCCATCATCACGCTTTCATACCCTTCGACGCGCGAAGTCACATTGCCTTTGAGTTTGGCTTCGGCCTTCACCGGGCCGGGTGGAACCGGACGCCTTCGCGCGCGAATAAACGCCGTCACGATGACGGCAATGGTGGCCACCAAAAGTATCAGGGAAAGCGCGCGCCCTATCGCAGGAAGTTTCTCTTTCAGCATAATAATAACAACTGCACCTCTCAGAATGATGGCTGGATTATAGCACTCCGACCGGTCTCAACGCCGACTGAACGAGGAGGTCAAAGGTTTATGCAAACGGCGTGATGTAGCCTCATCAAATCGTCAAGGCCGTCAACGGTGCGATGGTCAGCGAATGGAAAATCGAAAAATACAAACTCAACCCGTATTTGAAGCCGAAGAAGTTTGAAAAGAAGTAACTCTGCCGGAACGGAGAAACGGCGCGACCGGTGAACAATCTTTGCCAGTCGCGCCGTTTTCTTTTTTCGCAATCGTTCAGCCGTCAATTCGACTTGTCATAAAGACTAAAACTGAACTGAAGTTTGCCACGCACGCTGACCGGTTGGCCGTCTTTCACCGCTGGTTTGAACTGAACGGTTTTCGCGGCTTCAATTGCCGCTTCGGTCAAACCGTGTGGCAAACCGCGCTCAACTCTGATGTCGCGTACGACTCCGTCAGCGCCAAATACCAGGCTTAACTCGACAGAGCCTTCGACTTTTTGATCGCGCGCTTCTTTGGTGTATTTCGCGCGTGCGAAGTAAGTAATTTTCGGGCGTGATTCTGCGGTCATCGGTTGGACTGACTGATTTTGATCTTTGTCATCCTGCAGGTTTTGGTTGCGACTGAACGACAACACGAGCTTGTCGGGAGCAGTCCATTGCCGGGTCATTTTGGTCAGCTTTCTGTTTTTGTTGTCGCCTTCTTCGACCCAATCCATTGCTGTCTCGCCTTCAAATTGTACGCCGACCAGGTAAAGGCGAAAGGCGCTTAAATGATCCGACAGTTCCAGCCCGTTGGATCGTTCGACAACCGGGAACGTGGAGCGAAGAATCAACACTCGCGGGTTGTCGGCAGAAACTTCTGCTTTAGAAAACAGCGCGGCCTTTCGATTTCCCCAAAGCGCAATGTTCGTGTAGTTAAAGGCGATTTCAGTGATTGGCCGATTGCCTTGATTCAGCAGATGCGCTTCCAGCGTTAGCTCGCGGCTGCTTTCTGAAACATGGCTGGCTGAGTTGGGTTGAACTCGACCACCGACAGTCATTTTGGCTTGCGTGATTAAGAGCGGAAATTCCGGTGCGTTTTCAAAAGGCACATCAAACGTGACCGCGTCTTGGGCGGTCGAAACTTTTGAAGTGAGTTCTTTGCTCAGCTTCGGAGTCGGCGTCGAAACCGCTTTGGTCAAAAGCTCCGCAGCGATTTCGGGAGACAGCGCCGGAGCCAATGCGCTTTGCAACTCTGGTGGAATCGGCATCTTTGCCGCTTGAGCGTTTCCACTGGCCAGCCAGCTTCCGACAATCGCTGCGACAAACAACCCTCCGCAGATTACGCCGGTCGTCAATCGGTTGAGCATGGATCGTTCAGTTTGGTGTTTGGTGTTCAGCATGAGTTTTATTCTCCTGTTCAGATTGGAGCCGGTGACGCGCGAAACACCCGCGACCGGCCAGCCCAGGCCGTGTTGCACGACCTTCCACAAACCGGCGGCGTAGCATTCAGCCGTTCCGCCGAAACGAAGCACTTGTTCATCGCACATCAATTCGCGCTCGCTCAGCAGTTTTCGATCAATCAGCCAGACCAGCGGATGAAACCAGAGCAGGCAACACACGGTCATTTGAATCGTGCTGAGCAAATTGTCGCGCTGTTTGATGTGAATCAGTTCGTGAGCCAGCACCGCCGACAGTTCTTGGTCGTTCAGTCGTTCGATCAGACCGAACGGCAAAACGATTTTTGGTCGCAGAATTCCCAACAAGCCCGGCTCGACGATCTTTGCCGAAACGATCAACGGAATCCGGCTGGAAACCGCTAGCTCACGTTTTAGCTCGGCGAAGATTTCCAACGCGCGTCCTGTAGTTTCAGCCGAATCCGTTTTCAACCGACGAACAAGCCGCCATCGCCGCATTTGCCAGTGCAGGAAAACCAGCATCGCTCCCGCCAGCCAAGCCAGTGTCAACAGGCAATAAAGTTCCTTGTGCGTGGTTGCTGAGGCGGTGACGGCCAATGGCTCAACGGTTTCGAGAAGGATCAGCGCGTCAATTGAAAATTCTGCCGCTACGGTTTCAACGCGCGAAAACTGAACGCCGAGTTTGCCAAACGCCCAAGCCAGCAACGTTGCCGGTAACAAAAACTTCAGCATCGCCAGCGACCACGCGGCATGTCGCGTCAGCGGAGAAGCCTGTCGCAACAGCAGCATCGCCGCCCAAACCAACAACGCAAACAGCGTTGCTTGCCAAAGATGGTTGATCGCCAACGGCCAGAACCACTGCGACCATTCAGCCCAAACGTTATGCCAGGTCATGATTGGTGACTCCTTTTTGCCGTCGGTTTCAGGCTTTGCGCGACCGGCGAATCGCCCTGCCGCTCACTGGTTTTTCGTTTTCGACAGACGCTTCGTGGTGTTCGGTCACCAGACTTTCTAATTCCTTCACGTCTTCCAGCGTCAGTTTGCCCGCTTCGGCCAGATGCGCCATCAACGGGCGAGCCGAACCGCCGAACAAATCCAACAGATCGTCAATCAATCGCCGATGCGCGGCGTCGCGCGAAACCGCCGGTTCAAAAATGTGCGCGTTGCCAATCTGTTTGGTTTGGACGACAGCGCCTTTTTCCTCCAACCGGCGAATCATTGTCTGGACGGTGGTGTACGCCGGGCGCTTCTTTTCCGGCAGTTGGTCATGGATTTCGCGGATCGAACCGCTGCCAATCGCCCACAGCGCATCCATGATTTCCATTTCGAATTTGGTCAGCTTGATCGTTTGCTTGCTTGCCATTGTCAGCCTCCAAAATAGCTATATCAACTACATTGGCAGCCAATATAGCTACATTTGTAGTTAGCCATCAACAAAATTTTTTTGATGGTAAGTTTTATGCGATAAAGAACCTGGGTTTATAATTGGTTTGCATATCGAAAGGAGGCTGGAATGAATGAATCAGTCGCAACCATTCCTATGGAAAGCTTGAGACTGCCGCTGTTGAACGGTGTTTTGGCAGAAACACACCTTATTGCCGAACAGTCACAGCGTGTTGAAGAACTGTTTCAACGATTGGCTGATCAGTGGCGAAAAGAGACCGCCCATTTGTCGTTGGTCGTCAAAAAAGTCATGCACCCGGCTTATCAACGAATCATCGGGCTTGGCCCTGCGGCAATTCCTTTGTTGTTACGAGAACTTCAACAGCAACCTGGTCATTGGACATGGGCGCTGAGAGCCATCACTGGCGAAGACCCTACGCTGCCGGACGACACCGTTACGCAAGCCGCGCAAGCCTGGGTGAAATGGGGACAGGAACGAAACTATCTTTAACGATTTCAGCCAATGTCAGCCAAAAACCTTGAAAACCTCTTTCCGAACCTGAAACAGGCGGGTTACAGAATTACCAGCCAGGCGGATGTTGATTACAACTGTGTTGCCTGGGCAGTTGGCGACACTCGGCAGTGGTGGGAACCGTTGCCGGGCTTTTACTGGCCGCCCGGAGTTGAGAAAGAGCACTCACTCGCCGCCTACATTCGTATTTTTGTCATTCATGGTTATTCGCCTTGCGACGCGGCAGAACTCGAACCCAATTATCAAAAGATCGCCATTTACGTTGATGCCGACGGCATTCCCAGCCACGTTGCGCGGCAAATCGGCGATGGGAAATGGACAAGCAAGATTGGCGAGTTGGAAGACATCGAGCACAACACTTTGGGCGCGCTCGAAGGCGAAGCTTACGGAATCGTCTTTCAAATCATGAAACGCAAATCCTCCGCCAATCCGTAGACACCGCCAATCGCTTACGGTAGATTCACGGCGTTTCATTACCCATCAAACCCACTGGAGAATTCGCCATGCAGACATCGAAGCGCAAAGTGTACGACGCCATCGTCGTCGGTTCGGGAGCGACCGGCGGTTGGGCGGCAAAAGTGTTGACCGAACGAGGATTGACCGTCTTGGTGCTGGAGGCCGGTCGGCAATTGGATGAAAAGAAAGATTTCCGCGAACACCATTTCCCTTACGATTTGAAATATCGCGGTTTGATCGGTGGAGCTAAATACGCGCCGCGCCAGCCGATTCAATCGCGTTGTTACGCCGCCAACGAATACGGCAGTCATTTGTTCGTGGATGACATTGACAACCCCTACACCACGCCCGAAGGCAAACCGTTTTGGTGGATTCGCGGGCGCCACGTCGGTGGGCGCTCGATTACGTGGGGACGCCAGTCGTACCGCATGAGCGATTACGATTTCAAAGCCGCCAGCCGCGACGGATACGGCGAAGATTGGCCGATCAGTTACGCCGACCTGGAGCCTTATTACAATCAGGTCGAAGATTTTGTCGGCATCAGCGGTTCTTATGAAAACCTGCCGCAATTGCCCGACAGCAAGTTCCTGCCTGCGATGAAAATGACCTGCGGCGAGCATCTGTTGAAAAAAGGGGTCGAATCGAAATGGAGCGACCGCAAAGTCATCATCGGGCGCGCGGCAATTTTGACTCAGCCGCATCAAGGCCGCGCCGCTTGTCACTGGTGCGGACATTGCGACCGAGGTTGTTCGACCCATTCGTATTACAGCAGCCCTGGTTCGACGCTTCCCGCCGCCGCCAAGACCGGGCGAATGACGCTGAAGCCGAATTCCGTCGTCCGAGAATTGATCGTGGACACCAACACCGGCAAAGCCAAAGGCGTGCGCGTCGTCAATCAAATCACCAAACAGGAGCGCGAAGAGTATGGCAAAGTTGTCGTTTTGTGCGCTTCGACGCTGGAATCCACACGAATTTTGCTGAACTCGAAATCGCGTATTCACCCGGAAGGTTTCGGCAATTCGTCCGGCGCGCTGGGGCATTACCTGATGGATCACATGTATTCGATCAGCGCGGGCGGAGTCGTCGAACAATTGTTCGGCAGTGAATACGATTTTTCAGACGGTCGAGCCAACGGCATTTACGTTCCCCGTTTCCGCAACATCACGGACAAACACAAAGACTTCATTCGCGGGTACGGCATGCAAGGCGGCGTTCGCGTCAGCACCAGCTTTTTCAAAGGCCGCCAGATTCCGGGTTTCGGCGCGGATTTCAAAAAGATGGTGCGCGAAGCCAAAAGCGAAGTCACCTGGGGGCTGGGCGCGTGGTGCGAAATGCTGCCCGACAAAAACAACAAAGTGACAATTGACCCGAACAAAGTGGATAAGTGGGGAATTCCTGTGCTGCACATTGATTGCAAACACGGCGAGAACGAAAAGGCTATGGCCAAAGACGCGCTGGCGACGATTTTGGAAATGGCCGACGCCGCCAAGTTCAAGGTCAATTACACCAGTTCGACGCCTGCGCCTCCGGGATTCTGCATTCACGAAGTCGGCACGGCTCGCATGGGCAACGACGCGAAAACTTCCGTGCTGAACAAATGGAATCAGACGTGGGATGCCAAAAACGTCTTTGTCACAGACGGAGCCGCTTATGCTTCGGTGGGTTGCCAAAATCCTACGCTGACGATGATGGCGATTACGGCACGCGCCTGCGATTACATCGTTGAGGAGTTCAAACGCCAGAATTTTTAATTCGGTATTGCGCGCGTATTTCCGAAAAATTGAAGCGCCCTTCCGAAATTCTGGATGTTCGGTGGATTCAGGAGTCACGTGTGGCCTTGAGTTTTAGCGTTAAACTAAAGGTTTTTCGGGAGATAAGCTTGGAAATCGGCAAGCCGAATTTCGTGGCATCGTGCTTGCTCTGTTTGTCGCCGAGTGCGAGTTAGTTCTTGCACCATTGTCTTCCAAGTTTTCATCCCAGCAAAGCTAGCCTTTACAAGGAGAGATCAAAAGTCTCTCCTTATTTTTTTGGTTTCACTACAATTCAAGCTGCGACACAAGTTGAGCCAGCCGATTCAACATCGGGCTGGCTCTGTCACGTATCCAAACCGGATCAAACCGGCAATTTATTTCAGCTCGTTAAGTGATTTGTTGTAGCCAAAATAGCTGACGCTGATTTCGCCAGTCGGAGTTTTTTCCAGAGCTTCGCGCGTCGGGCCGTCCAGATACATCACGATGTATTGCGAGATGTGAGGCTGAGCAATGCCTTTTTTCTCTTTCAGGTAAGTCAAAAAATCATCCTTGAACCAGTCGAAGATTTTGGACAGTTGCAGCTTTTTGGTCGCCGGATCGAATTTCACGTTGCGCGGATCGTTGATGAATCGTTTGGCTGATTGATTCAACACGTCCCAGGTTTTGCCCGGAGCGATGACGCCTTGCCACAGCGGCGGGCAACTGTAAGCCGCGCAGTTGATGTAAAAATGAATGCGCGGTTCTTTGTATTTGGCGCGGATGATTTTGTGTTCCAGGTCTTCCAGCGAAGAATCTCTGCCGCCGAGTTTGATGCTGCGATTGCGGAACGTGCCGATAAAGCTCCACAAGGCGGATTTGCTGGGATATTCCGACGCCGCAATGTGCAGCACCCAGGCGTTATACGCCGTCATCCAGAATCGCAACTGTTCGCCGCCGTCAGGAAACAATTGCGGATGGCTTTCGGGGCTGACCGACGAAATCTGGTCAATGAAGGTTTTCAGCGCCGGAAGTTCCGATTTCAAGCCTTTGTAATCCACCAGCCCCTGCGCGTTGACGTATTTGCGCGTCAGCCGATCGTATTCCGAATAATTGATTTGCTGAGCCAGCGCGCTGCTCGCCGTCAGCCACAAAACGGCAATCAAGCCGAAAAGAATTTTGCTCACTTTCATCTTTTGAATTCTCCTGAAGTTGGTTTCACGACTGGAAGTTTAACCGCCAGTTTGACGGCTCACTGTAAGGCAAGCCACGTTGAAGTGAGAAATGGCGGCGGATGACTTCGGCAAAGTCTTGCGGCAGAATGCGCGCCATCGCAGTTCAAAATTTTTCGACGGGCGGACAGCATGTCCGCAAACCAGTGCGGACGACACATCCGCGTTCCTGTTTTCGACGGGCGGACAGCATGTCCGCGGACCAGTGCGGACGACACGTCCGCGCTCCCGTTTTTCACGGAGGCTTTTCGATGAACCGAAGAGTGAAGTTTGCTTGTTTGTTGCTGGCAGGCTGTTTCGTCTTTCAGCCGAACACCGAAGCTCAAAAAAAATCCGCCACTTCTACAAAACAAAAACCAGCGGCGAAAGTTGACGATGCGGCGCTGAAAAACGCCGACTCCAAAACCGGCGAATGGATTACGCACGGACGCAATTACGCCGAAACGCGGTTCAGCCCGCTGAAGCAAATCAGCGATGCCAGCGTCAAAGATTTGGGCTTGGCGTGGTCGTTCGACACGCAAACGGACCGCGGCTTGGAAGCCACGCCGATTATCGTGGACGGCGTGATGTACACGACCGGCAGTTGGAGCATCGTCTTTGCCATTGACGCTCGGACGGGCAAACAACTTTGGAAATGGGATCCGAAAGTTCCGCACAGTGCTGGCGCGAAAGCCTGCTGCGACGTGGTCAATCGAGGCGTCGCCGTTTACAAAGGTCGCGTGTATGTCGGCACGCTCGATGGGCGATTGGCCGCGCTGGACGCGGCGACGGGCGCGCTGGTCTGGCAAGTCGTGACCGTTGACCAAACCAAACCTTACACAATCACGGCGGCTCCGCGCATGGTCAAAGGCAAAGTCTTGATCGGCAATGGCGGCGGCGAATACGGCATGCGCGGATACTTTTCGGCTTACGACGCGGCGACGGGCAAGATGGCCTGGCGGTTTTACACCGTGCCGGGCGATCCCAACGAAGTCGTTCCGGCAGCGATGAAACCAGCCATGGACAAAGCCGCCAAAACCTGGACGGGCGAATGGTGGAAAGTCGGCGGCGGCGGAACCGTCTGGGATTCGATGGCTTATGATCCCGAATTGGATTTGTTGTACGTCGGCGTAGGCAATGGCTCGCCGTGGAATCAACACGTTCGCAGTCCCGGCGGAGGCGACAACTTGTATCTGTCTTCGATCCTGGCGGTGAAGCCGGACACGGGCGAACTGGTCTGGCATTACCAGACGACTCCTGGCGACACATGGGATTTCACGGCGACTCAGCACATTGTGCTGGCCGACCTGACGATCAACGGACGGCAGCGCAAAGTGCTGATGCAGGCTCCGAAAAACGGATTCTTTTACGTGCTGGACCGCGCAACGGGCGAACTGATTTCCGCCGAAGCTTACGTCACAGTCACTTGGGCAAAAGGCGTGGATAAGAAAACCGGTCGCCCGATTGAAGCCGCTGGAGTTCGTTACAAAGACGCGCCGATTGGCATGCAGCCTGGCCCGCTCGGCGGCCACAACTGGCAACCGATGTCGTTCAATCCGCAGACAGGTTTGGTTTACATCCCGGCTCAGGAAACGATGTTCGGTTACGCCCAGCAGAAAAATTTCAAGTTCGACAAAAACGGAAAATGGAATACCGGCGTGGATTTTGCCATCGTCAAAGACCCGCCGACGGCTTTGCCGACTGGCCATTTGCTGGCCTGGGATCCGGTCGCGCAAAAAGAACGTTGGCGAGTTCCGTACATTGTCATGTGGAATGGCGGCACGCTGACCACCGCTGGCAATCTTGTTTTTCAAGGCACGGCGGACGGGCGCCTTGTCGCTTACAGTGCGGACAAAGGCGCAAAGCTCTGGGAAGTGACCGTCGGTACGGGCGTCATCGCTTCGCCAGTGACTTATGAAATTGACGGCGCTCAGTACGTTTCGATTATGGTCGGCTGGGGCGGAGCCTTTGCGTTGACCGGCGGCAGTTTGGGCTTGCCAACGACTCCGGGCAGGTTGCTGACCTTTGCGTTAAACGGCAAACAGCAGCTTCCGGTGGTCGCCGCAAAAACGCCTGCGGCTCCGTCAACCATCGAATCCAAAGCTTCGGCGGAAGTGATTGCCAAAGGCGGAGATTTATTTGCGCGAAGCTGCGCGGTTTGTCACGGTATAGCGGCTCTGGGCGGAGGCGGCGTCTTGCCGGATTTACGTTATTCGTCGGCGGCGACTTTCAACAGCTATCAGAAAATTGTTCTCAATGGCTCGCTGGCCAGCGAAGGCATGCCCGGTTTCAAACAAACTCTGACCGCCGAAGACGTGGAAGCAATTCGAGCTTATGTCGTCAGCCGAAGGAATGAACTGACAGGGAAGAAGTAACAGCCATCAATCTCGCGGCGTCGCGTTTTCGCGGATGTATTTGATGATGTCTTCGGTCGAAGCGCCCGGCAAAAAGACTTCGCCGACTCCGGCGGCTTTCAGTTTGGGGATGTCATCGTCGGGAATGATGCCTCCGCCGAAGAGCAGCACGTCGTCCATGCCTTTTTCTTTCATCAACTCCAACACGCGCGGAAAGATTGTCATGTGCGCGCCGGACAGGATCGAAAGCCCGACGATGTTGACGTCTTCCTGCAATGCAGCGTTGACGATCTGTTCAGGCGTCTGGCGCAGACCTGTGTAAATGACTTCCATACCGGCGTCGCGCAAAGCGCGGGCGATGACTTTGACTCCTCGGTCGTGGCCGTCCAGACCGGGTTTGGCTAACAGAACTCTGATATTTGCTTCTGGCATAAATTTATCTTTTGACGGGTAAGTTGGCGCGTTTGGATTTGCGCGAGGCGGATTGTAACAACACGGCTTCGCTCTCGTAAATCTCGATAAGCGGGCAACTAAGACTTGGCAGGATTTACAAACGGATTTTTCGCTTGCGACGGTGTTTGGCTCAGGGCTATAGTCGCACACGGCTCTCGGGTCCGATTAATCTTCTCGTTTGACCAGTCATCCCATTTCACAGATTCGGTATTTCCAGGAGTTTGAAGATGCGCGCAAGTTTCAATCTCGGCAAAACCATTTCGGCCATCCCCGTAGCCATTGCGTTTTTAACCGTCGCTATCGTTTCAGTTTTTTTCATCGGCTTTTCGACAACAACCAGCGTTTCCGCCACACCGAATGCCGCCGTCGTCAGCGTCAACGCGGCGAGCTTCGCGCAGATGCTTTCGCCCGGAGCGATTGCCGCAGCGTTTGGCAGTAATTTGGCGACGCGAACCGAATCGGCTCAGTCCGTGCCGCTGCCGACCAATCTGGCCGGAACGACGGTTCGAATCATTGACAGCCGCAACGTCGAACACGCCGCTTCGCTGTTTTTCGTTTCGTCGGGACAGATCAATTATCTAATTCCTGATAACGCTGCGCTCGGCGCGGCGCAAATCGTCATCACATCCGGCAGCGGAGAGGTTTCGCGCGGAACATTACAACTGGTCAATTCCGCTCCGGCAATTTTCACGACTTCGTACACCGGACGCGGACTGCCTGTGGCGCTGACCACATACGACGGAGTTGTTTACGACAGCGTCACCAACGCCGACGGTTCGGCCAAAGCCGTCAGTGCGGGCAGTTCGTGGCGACCAAATTATTTGCTGTTGTTCGGAACCGGGATGCGCAGCGTAACCGGGTTGCGGGTTCGCATCGGCAACACGGAAATCACGCCGCTCTATGCCGGAGCGCAAGGTTCGTTTGCCGGACTGGATCAGGTCAATTTGATGTTGCCGTCGAACATGTCCGGCGGAATTGCCGAAATCACGTTGGTTTCAGACAGTCGCATCAGCAACACCGTTCAATTGCGTATGGCTGGCGAAGCTGCTCCGGCGCAAAATTCGCTGACCGTCGCCGACGTTCAACAAATCATTTCGCAAGCTGTGGGACGCGCTCAGCAAATCGGTTTGCCGGTCACGGTTGCTGTGCTCGACAAAGAAGCCAACGTGTTGGGCGTGTTCAAAATGAACGGCGCTCGCAGCGACATCAAAATCGGCGCAACCAATTTGCAAAACGGCGCTCCGGGCAAACCTGCCGACCCGGACGGATTGAATGAGCTTGTCATTCCGCTAAGAAACCCGGACGGAACGTTTGTCGCGCCGCCAGGGCCCTTGCGCGACGGAGCGGCGTTGGCGGCGATTTCCAAAGCAGGTACAGCCGCGTTTTTCAGCACACAAGGCAACGCCTTCACCACACGCACGGCCAGTTTCATCATTCAGGAACACTTTCCTCCGCTGGCCAGAAACACACCGGGCGGGCCGTTGTTCGGAGTTCAGTTTTCCCAACTTCCCTGTTCTGATGTGAAAACGCCCAACCTGCCGTTGGGGTTGTCGGGCGATCCTGGCAGCACGCCGATTTATAAAAATGGCGTTGCCGCAGGCGGCGTAGGCATCGAAGGCGACGGGCTTTATTCAGTTGACCTGAATGCTTCAGATCAGGATCAGTCGCCCGAAGAGATCATTGCTGTCGCGGCTACGTTGGGTTTTGAACCCCCGGCGGCGATTCGGGGCGATCAAATTTTGGTGGATGGAAACCGGCTGCCTTACGTCAACGCGCCGCAAACCGGCGGAACGGCTCCGGCGTTCGGCAGTCTGCCAGGAACCGTGCTGGCAGCATTTCCAATTCGGGCGGCGGCGGCTTCGATGTTTACGCCGCTGACTTTGGGCGGAATTCCCGGCAGAGTTGATCCCAGATTTTTCCCTTTCAAAAATGGCGCGCTCAATGGCGGCCAGCAACTGACCGCTGCCGACGTGAACCGCATCATCACGCAAGCCGCACAACAGGCTTATCGCACACGAGCCGCCATTCGCATTCCCACAGGGTCTCCCGCTGAAGTGAACATCGCCGTCACCGATCTGACCGGAACCGTGATCGGTTTGTTCAGCACACAGGACGCGCCGATTTTCGGATTTGATGTCAGCGCGCAAAAAGCTCGCACAGCAGCCTTTTTCAGCAAAGCGACCGCCGGAGCCGAACTTCGCGCCGCTGAAGCGGGAAGATTCGCCAAATTTGCTGATGCCGCCGCAGTTGACGGCATTCGACTGGATGGTTCGATTGCGTTCAGCGACCGCGCAAACGGTTTTTTGAGTCGCCCGTTTTTCCCTGACGGAATTGATGGCACACAAAACGGGCCATTTTCCAAACCAATCAATCTGTGGTCGCCGTTCAACACCGGATTGCAGATTGCGCTGGTCAGATCGTCGCTGGTCAGAATTCTGAGTGGATTGCCAGTGACAAGTTGCACGGCAATTCCCAGTTTGCCGCACGGTATTCAAATCTTCGCAGGCAGCGTGCCGCTGTTCAAAAATGGAATTCTGGTTGGAGCCATCGGCATCAGCGGCGACGGCATAGATCAGGATGACATCATCGCTGCCACCGGCAGCGTAGGTTTTGAAACTCCCGCTGCGATTCGCGCCGATCAGTTTTTAGTGCGCGGCGTTCGTTTGCCCTGGGTGAAGTTCCCCAGACATCCCAATCTGTAACCATGAAACGATTCGTTGCCATTCTTTTCATTGTCGTGATTGCCGTCCTGTGGCGCGCTGTTGCGCTTCTGCCAGAAGCGGAGGCTCAAAGAAAACGCGCCACACCTGCCCCGAATTACTCCAAATTCCAGCACAAAACTCATAAAGGTCAGGTTAAAAGCCTGACCAATAAAACGCTGACGGCTGATCTGGATTGTGCGTACTGTCACGGTTCGGCAATCAAAGACAAGCTTGGCACTGGCCAGCACGACATCGAAATCATCGGCTATCCCAGCCACAAAAACGGACTGAAAGACGCGAAAACGCATTCCGCCTGCATTGAATGCCACGCTTTCACTGGCGCAGGTACAAAGCTGGAAATGTGCGTCATCTGTCACGACAAAACTTCGTTTGATGAAAAGGTGATGGCAAAGAACCTTCGCCCTTTGCCGAATCCTGGCGGCGGAGGAGTTTCGCAGTTTTATGACGGCTTTTCTCACGGCAGCCACGTTGATTATTACGATTCGTATGCTACGCAAACTCCGCTGAAAGAGCGCGTCAAGTTTTACGACGCCAAAGCCGATGCCAAAACCAATAAGGGCTTGGACAAAAACCGGTTTGAATGCGCGGCCTGCCATTCGATGAACACGGCTCCGACGACGGTCGCAAAAATCAATTTCGCCGCTGGCGTGAAAATGAGCGCGCCTTCGCACCCGGACTGTTTTGTCTGCCATCTGGATCCGAAAATCGTTTCGCCGCCGAAGCCGAACAAACCCGACCCGAAAAATACCTTCGCCACGAACTGCGTTGGTTGCCACGCGGAAACGGGCAAACCGCTGAAAGACAATCGCCCTGTTGCCGGTTCTGAACTGGCGGTTCACTGGTTCGCGCGGCAAATCGTCAACACCGAATTGAATCCGCCGAAAGCTGGCGCAAAAGCTCCGCTGCCGTTCAGCCACAAATCGCACGACGACGCGATTGGCAAAACCGTCAGCGATTGTTTGTCGTGTCACGCCACAGGCAAGACGGCGAACACGCTGAAAGATTTTTATCTGGAAGATCGCAAGACCAAAGAAAAACAGCCGCTGGCTTTGGGCTGCGTGGATTGCCACAAAAAAGACGGAATGCAGACGAAGATCGAAGGCGCGATGACGCTGGAAACTTCCAAATGCAATTACTGCCATTCGCTGGCAACGATCAAACAGTTCGGCGCAAAAGGCGTCGCGTTACCGCCGCCAAGTCATTTCGGCAAAAAAGCGACTCAGCCATTGGCGCAAACAACAGCAACTCCGACAACTCAGGCGGGAACCGCAGCGGTTTCAATTCCGAAACCGCCAAAACCAACTCCGGCTCCAACGCCGACTACACCAGTAAAAGAGCCTGCGACACAGCCAGCAACAGTGGCGGCAAATGCGCCGAAACCGACGCCGCAGCAAGTCGTGCCCAAGCCGACTCCGACACCAACGCCACAACAAACAACGACGCAAACGTCGCCAGCGGCAGTAGCTACGACAACACCTGCGCCAAAACCTGTGGAAGCTGCGCCAACGCCGACTCCGCCCAAACCAACGCCAGCGCCGACACCGACACAGGCTCAACCGGCGGCTTCAGCGGCAAACGGCGCGGTGAAACCTGCGCCAACGGGAATCATTCGATTGGGTGATCCGAAAGAAAGCCCGCACTGGGGACAGCACAACAAATGGGGCGTGGTGGAAAATTTCGATCACGGAACCCACGTCAAACCGACTTATTCGCAACGTTGCGAAGATTGCCATCACACGAACAAGGATTCTCGCGTTGAAGCCGTGTTGAAATGCCTTACCTGCCACAAAGAAGCCGGTCACCCGGACACCGACAGCAAAGGTGGGGGCGTCAATGTCGAAGAGGCTTATCACGGCATTCCCGGCAGCACGAATACCAAAATCAAAGCCGGTTGCATCGAATGCCACAAAACTTTCCGCGACGAGAAAAATGCCGACACCAAAGCGCCGATCAGTCCTTGTTCGGCTTGCCACACGGAAAAACAGGCTGGCATTGATTGGCGACGATGGGAGCCGTTTCGCGGTCAGCGCGCTGGCCAAACTGATTTCGCCTGGCGAAGATGGATTTCTGATTTTCGTTCCAGCACGAATACTCTGAGGCGGTAACTGAGCGATTGATGAAAATGGAAAAGATAAAACTTGTGTTAGTTCTTTGCGGGCTGACAGCGTGTTTGGCGTTTTTCAATCCGTTTGCTGCGCGCGGGCAACAATCCAAACCATCGCCTTCGCCAACGGCGACTCCGACGCAAACCGCTCCGATCAACTACGAGAAATTCACACATCAATCGCATCTCGGCGTGGTCAAAGTACCCGGCACATTTCAGGCGCACGAATTGAAATGCGATTCCTGCCACGATCAGCGCGATTTGATGAAAGACCTGGTTCCGACCACCGAGCGCAATAAACAACAGCGGCTGAAATTCCCCGGCCACAAAGCCTGCGTCGAATGCCACATCCAACAATTCGTCGCCAAGCCGCAACAGACCTGTTCGATCTGCCACGATGCCAAACAAGGATTGACAGCGCGTCCGCCGCAACGCGACTTTCCGCGCCGATACGATTTCAACGCGTTCTTTGACGCCAAACAGCACGAAACGCACGCGACCTACAATTTGCCTTCGGGTGAAAAAACCAATTGCAATTTCTGCCATCAGCAAACGCCGAAACCGGCTTTGCTTGGCATTGCCGCGCACAATGAATGTTACGTTTGCCATTCGCCAACGAGCAGCGATCAAAAAGCCGCGCAAAAAGCCGGCTGCGTCGTTTGCCACACCCAACAAACGCTGGATGATCCGGCGGTGCTGGGCCGCGCCAGCAAAGCGTTCGACGCACAGTTCACGCACAAAACCCATGTCGCGTACACAAATGGCGATTGCATGGCTTGCCATACGATCAATGGCAGCTACAAACAAAATTCGCCCGCGACGTTGAAAATCACCGCGCACGCTTCGCCCGATCAACGCAGCGGCAAAGGCTGTTTCAGTTGTCACGATGGAGTGCGCCAGTTTAACGGTCGCCCGATTTTCAGCGGCGAACCCGACAACGCCGGTGGCAGCGCCTGCGCCAAATGCCACACGCGAAACGATTACAAAGTCATTCCCAAATCCGGTTTGTAAGCTTTCAAAAAACTCTCCCGCGAATGACATTGATTCGGCGAATCAATTGAATCAGCGATGATCTGCGTGATTCGCGGGCAATCCAATTCGGAGAAATCTGTCATGAGAATTGCCGCCCTGCTTTTCATCGCCACAGTTTTGTCGTTGCCTGCCTTTGTCCCGTCGTTGAATCCGGCTCGCGCTCAGGTTGAACCTGCTGACATCGTCTTCAAAAACGGCAATGTCTACACGGTCAACGATGCTCAGCCGAAAGCCGAAGCCATTGCCATCAAATATGGGCGCATCGCTTTTGTTGGATCGAACGCCGATGTCAAAAAGTACGAAGGCAAAAAAGTCACCAAGGTCATTGACCTGAAAGGCGCGACCGTCGTGCCCGGCCTGGCCGATGCGCATTACCATTTTGCCGGAGTCGGGTTCCGCGAAATGAATCTGAATCTGGAAGGCACGACGAGCCTGGAAGATTTTCTGGCCAAAGTGAAAGCGCGCGTGGACAAAGCCAAACCCGGCGAATGGGTGACGGGGCGCGGCTGGATCGAAACGTTCTGGAAACCACAGGCATTTCCTACGCGCTGGGATTTGGACAAGATCGCTCCGAACAATCCGGTTTACTTAACGCGCGCCGACGGTCACGGAGCCGTCGCCAACAGCGCCGCGCTGAAAATTGCCAACATTGATAAAACCACCGAAAGCCCGTTCGGCGGCGAAATCATGATGGATAAACAGCGCGGCGAACCGAACGGCATGTTGCTGGATCGCGCACAAGGTTTGGTTGGTCGTCACATTCCGGCTTCGACCAAAGCCGATCTGGAACAGGCGTTGATGCTGGCTGACAAACGCAGCACGTCATTGGGCTGGACTCAGGTGCAGGACGCCGGAGTCGGCTGGGATCAAATCGAACTGGTCAAAAAACTTTACGGCGAGCAAAAGCTGAAGATTCGGCTGTACGAAGCCATTCGCGGGCCAGGCGCCGCAACTCAGCGGTTGTTGCGCGAAGGCGCGCAAGTCGGGCTGTATGACGGCAAACTGACCATCCGAACGATCAAAGTCAGCATTGATGGCGCGCTCGGTTCCAAAGGCGCTGCGCTGTTGGAAAATTACGCCGATCACGACACCAACGGCTTTTTGACTTATAAACCTGAAGACGTGTTGCCGATGCTGGCCGAGGCATTGAAGAAAACCATTCAAGTCGAAGTTCACGCCATCGGCGACCGCGCCAACCGGACGATTTTGGATTGGTTTGAAACGGCCTACAACGAAGTGCCGATGATTCAGCGCATGGATCGCAATCCTCCGCGCTGGCGCATTGAACACGCTCAGATTTTGCATCCGACTGACATTCCGCGTTTTGCCAAACTGGGAGTGATTCCTTCGATGCAACCTTCGCACGCCATCGGCGATTTGCATTTTGCGAACAGTCGTCTGGGAAAGAAGCGACTGGAAGGCGCGTACGCCTGGCAAACGCTGATTAAATCCGGTGTGGTCATTGCCGGAGGTTCCGACGCCCCGGTCGAACGCGGCGAACCGATGATCGAGTTTTATGCTGCGGTCGCTCGCAAAGATCAAAAAGGATTTTCCGGCGAAGGCTGGCACCCGGAAGAAAAAGTCGCGCGCGAACAGGCGCTGAAGATGTTCACGATCTGGGCGGCTTTCGCGGCGTTTGAAGAAAAGAAACGTGGCTCGATTGAGCCAGACAAGTGGGCTGATCTGACGATTCTGTCAGCGGACATCATGCAGATTCCCGAAGCCGACATTCTGAAAACTAAATGCTTGATGACCGTCATCGGCGGCGAAATCGTATTTGATTCTGTCAGCAAAAAGTGAGTTTTACTTCGCCACTTCGGTGAGTTTGAACCCGTCGAACAAGACTCTGCCGGTCAACAGACAAGGCGGATCGGGACAAGGTTGGCGTTGAAATCGAATGGTTACGGCTTCGGTTTTGGCGGTGGTGGTGAATTTAACCTGCT
Source organism: Acidobacteriota bacterium (assembly GCA_033763255.1). Lineage (GTDB taxonomy): Bacteria > Acidobacteriota > Blastocatellia > RBC074 > RBC074 > RBC074. The sequence goes on from JANRKX010000003.1 coordinate 18,586, forward strand.
CTTGTTTCCACTCGGTGGTTTTGTTTGGCAACGGAGCGTTGGTCGCGCGCAATCGTCCGGCATCGGCGGCGTCAATTGCTTCCAGCGTCAACATGCTCCAACCAATCAACTCTTCGGTTTTGACTGAATAACTCAATTGATAAGTCGTCGAAGGTTTCACGGCAACGGTTTGAGCAAAGAAGGTTTGCGGAACGTTTTCTCGAACGTCGAAGCCGATGCGCAACGCCTGATTGCCGTCGGTCGGAGCTTTGCGATCTACAGACACCTTGACTCCGCCCATCGGGCCAATTCGCCAGGTCAGAAACGGCGTCTTGGCGTCGAGCATAAGCTGGGATTCAAAACTCCCGTTGGAAAGCAACGAACCGGCATCGGGCGTCGGGCGATCTGGAATCTGCACGGAATTCCAGACTTCGTAAGCCGCAGCCATCTGCCCGGCATAAAACAACGCAATGGAAACCTGTTGCGCTTCGGCAGGAGAATGGTTGGCGTTTTCGCGCCAGATGCTCATGGCGTCGGCGTATCGGTTGCGACCAACCAGCAAGGCGATCATTTGCGAACGCGATTCGCCATTCAACTCCAACGCCGAAGCAATAGCTCGCCCGTCGCCGTTGAACGAATCCCAAGCGTAATCAAACACCAACGGCAAAGCCGATTGCCGCCCGGTCAATGCCTGACGAAAGTGTGCAAACGCCGCGTCACGTTCGCCTTTGCGTAACAAATGATTTCCCAACGCCCAGCGCGGTTCGAAATGGCTTGGAGCCAACTTGATAGAGCTTTCCAGCGCCTGTCGAGCTTCATTCTGCAACCCCGCACGATCCAGCGCCCGACCGAATGCCAGCCAGATTCGATAATCTTCAGGGTTCATCTTCGTGGCTTCGCGCAATTCCGCCAACGCCGTCGCCAAAAACTGCTCGTTTTGCTCTTCGGTGGCGACAGACAGATAAGCGCCGCCGCGCCCCAAATGACTTAGCGGGTCGCTTTCGGACAACCCAGTCGCCAGATCAGCCCACCGTAATTTGTCTTCGGATGGAAGATTAGGTGTTCGCGCCACGGCGTTCATCACCGCATCGCCAATGGCTGAACGCACAACAAGCCAGGACAGAGCGCCAAAACCGGCAAGCGCCAGAATTAGTAAAAGAAAGCGAATGATGATTGGTCGAACGGATATTGTGGCCATAACGCGGGTGAGACTACTGAATCAACCAGCGACTGGCAAGCAATTACCAGTCGCCGAAACTCAACAAATTCTTGAAGTTAATAAGATTGACAGCTTTTGAGAGCATCGGCGATACTTGCTTTCCCCGTTCGGGAAAATCATCGCTAAGCAATTGAAATCAAGGTTTCCGTCAAATTCGGCCCGGCTTTTTAGCTTTTCGGCAGAAAGATTTTTCAACTTGTTTTTGCCGCGCGGAAATCCCAATCCCCCACTAAAACGTCGCTGGTAAAGTTTGACGGTTGGCCACCCCAGACGTTTGGGGCCGTCAGTTGGTCGCCTGAAAGGAAAAGTTATGTTGCGGAGAATTTTCAGTTCAGTAATGCTCGCTGTGATCGCGTGTCTTCTCTTTCAGGATAGGGCTGCTGCCCAGAATCCTGCTCCGGCAACTCAACCGCTCGCGCCTCAATCAGCCAGACCTCAAACGCTGCCAACCGCAATTCCAACAGGCAGTTTGAGCGATCAGGTTTATCGCATCGGCCCCGGAGACGTGTTGGACGTTCGCGTCTTCAACCGCCCGGAACTAAGCGGCGAGCGGCGCGTGACTGAAGCCGGACGCATTCGGTTGCCCTTCATCGAAGAATTAAGAGTTGCCTGCCTGACCGAAGCTGAGATTTCTCAAGAAATCATCGCCAAATACAAAAAGTTTCTGCGCGATCCGCAAGTGGACGTTTTCGTAAAGGAATACAAGAGCCTGCCGGTGGCCGTTATTGGCGCAGTCAATCAACCGGCGCGGTTCCAATTGCAACGTCGCGTTCGTTTGCTGGAATTGCTGTCTTATGCCGGTGGGCCAAGCAATCGTGCAGGCACGTTCATTCACATCATCCACAGCAATGATTACGATTTCTGCCAAAGCAATCCGGTCATCTCTGCCGCTCCGATGGAAGGAAAAGCCGCAACCGAAACAAATGATCCCGATGGCGGAAAAATTTCAATTTTGACGGCGCTGTCTTCGGTTAGCCTGCGGGACTTGCTCAACGGCAAACTGGATTCCAATGTGTACATACAACCCGGCGACATCGTCAGCGTTCCAGAAGCCGACCAGATTTATGTCACGGGCGCGGTAAATCGTCCCGGAGCGTATGGCTTGACGACCAAGATTACCCTGACCCAGGCAATTGGCCTTGCCGGCGGCATCAACATGGAAGGCGCCAAAGGCCGAGTGCGGCTGGTTCGTCAAGACCCGAATTCCGATAAACGCACTGAAACCGTTTACAACCTGGGCGACATCACCAAACGCAAAATCGAAGACGTTATTCTGATGCCAAACGATATTGTCGAAGTTCCCAATTCAACGCTGCGAGCCGCTTCTCGCAATATGCTCGGCGTCAGCATCAGCATGCTCAGCGCGCTGCCCTACTTCATCATTCGTTAAAGTGTTTCGGGTTTGAATGCCCGATGGTTTTCCAAGCTATGCAGGAAGAGAACAAGAACAAACTGATTACTGCTGAAGAAGCCGCCGCGTTGATGGATTTGCGGCGAGATTACACTTACGGGCGTGGCGTGACGGTTGAAACCGAAGAAACTCATTTGCGCGATTACTGGCGCATCATCCGCCGCCGATTGTGGGTTCCAATTGCCATCGTCATTGTCACAGTGACGTTGGCGACGATTTACAACATCCGTTTGCCGGACATTTACGAAGGCGTCGCTCAAATTGTGCTGGAACGCGAAGACCGTGTCGTCAACGTCAAAGATTTGCAAATCAACATGGCGGGCGGCGACGACACTCAGTACATGAATACGCAATTGAAAATCCTACAAAGTCCGCGAGTTGCATATCTGGTGGCCAAGTCGCTGGATTTGGAAAACAACCCGGACTTTATTGCCGGATTTCGTTCCCCTGGTCAAAATTCTCAGGCGCAACAATCGCTGGACATCACTCATGGCGAAAGCGATGAACAAGCCGACATGCAGCGGCTGGAAACACAAATAGACGTGTTGCTGGCCAACGTGGAAATTAAACCCGAACGCGAAACCCGGCTCGTAAACATTCATTATCGCCACACCAACAAAGACCTGGCCCGCAAAATTGCCGACATCTGGACTGAAGCCTGTATCCAAAATAATTACGAAACCAAGGAAACATCGAACAAGCAAGCTGGCGAGTTTCTCGGCAAAAGCATTGCGGATTACAAACTGCGGCTGAAAGAATCTGAAGAAAAATTGTTGAATTACCGTCGCACCAATCAGATTTTGGATTTCGGCGAAAAAGAAAACACCGTTTCCGAACGTCTGGTGGCGTTAAACCAATTGCTGTTGCAGGCCGAAACCGACCGCAAAAACGCTCAGCTTGCGTTTGAAATGAGCCGCAGCATTGCGGATGTCACGACATTGCCGGAAATTCAGCGCGATCCCGTCATCCAGGAACTCAACAAAAAAGTCACTGAATTACGCCAACAACGCGAACAGCTTTTGGTTGAATTCACGCCTGAATGGCCTGACGTGAAAAAAGTCGAACAGCAACTTGCCCGGCTCGAAGGCGAAATTCGTGCTTCGCACCAGCGGATTCTGACGACTGCCGAAAATCAATATCGCAGCGCCATGCAAAAAGAAGACTCGCTGCGAAAAGCCTTCGCCCAGCAACGTTCGGAAACTTTGCAGCAAAACGAAGGCGCGATTACCGCCAAGATGTTGCAACAGGAAATTGACACCAACCGTCGAATGCTGGACAACCTGTTGCAAAGCCAGCAAGGCGTCGAGATTTCAGCGACCGGATTGCTGAAACCCACTGTCCGAATTACCAAAGCGGCTTCCATGCCGCGCACTCCCGTGGGGCCAAAACGCGGGCAGAACATTTTGCTGGCTGCCCTGCTGGCACTGCTTGGCGGAATCGGTTTGGTGTTATTCCTGGATTACATCAACAACAAAATCGAATCGGTGGAAGACATTGATCGTTACCTTCGGCTGCCTGCGCTTGGCGTCATTCCTGTCTTACAAGGCAATGGCAAAACACGCAGAATGATTGGCGGTAAAAGCAATAAAGAGCTTGCTCCTGTCGGCGCAGGAAACTCTCAGGTGATTCTGACTCAGGTCGAAGCCAATTCGTCCATTGCCGAAAGCTATCGTCAGCTTCGCACGGCGTTGCTGCTTTCTTCGGCTGGCCACGCGCCCCGTACGTTGCTGATTACCAGCAGCCAGCCTGCTGAAGGAAAAACCACCACCAGCGTCAACACTGCTATTTCACTGGCTCAAACAGGAGCTTCGGTGCTCATCATTGACGCGGATTTGCGACGCCCCAGAGTGCATAGAATTTTCGGACTGAAAAACAATGCCGGTTTGAGTAATTACCTGGCGGGTGACGGCGAACTGGCTTCCTTAATTCAGATTGCGATTCCCAACTTGTATGTTTTGCCGGTTGGTCCTTTGCCGCCCAACCCTGCGGAATTGCTTGGCTCGGCAAAAATGAAAAATGTCATCGAGACCTTGTCGGCAAACTTCGATTACGTGGTGATTGATTCGCCGCCGGTTTCTTCGTTCGCTGACAGTTTGATTCTGTCTTCTCTGGTTGAAGGAGTGATTATCGTTGTCAAAGGCGGCGTGACTCCGCGAGAAATGGCACAACGCACCAAAGCACATCTACAATCAGTGGGCGCTAAAATTTTAGGCATCGTCATCAATCAGGTTAAGCTGCAACCCCACGATTATTATTACTATTCGACTTATTACAGCCGGTATTATTACGGCAATGGAAACGGCGAAACCGGCAACAACCGTGATGGAGAAAATTCAAGGTCGGTTGCGTGACTTTGCGGGCGGCAAGCCTTTTGGCAAGATTCCATTCAGGCAATCCATAAACTTCTTTCCTCTCGTGTTTCAATGAAAGTCTGACGCTGCCTCGTCACGAGGTTTCCTTCATGGTTCAGGGAGTTGTTTGCATTTGGCGGGTAGCTTTTCGCGGTTCGCCATATTCGTTCCGATGATTTTCTGCCGCAACACGCCCAGAGATTTTGACGCGCAATGAAAGCACCGTTTGCGATTCATGTGGAGAGCTTATCCAAATCCTACCGTCTGGGATCAAACAGTGGTCTGGGACAAACATTGCGGGATACGGTGACGGAGTTTTTCCGTTTTGAAAAAAACAACAACGCGACTGAAGACATTTTTTGGGCGATCAAAAATCTCAACCTGGAAATTAAGACCGGTGAAGTCGTCGGAGTCGTTGGCAGAAACGGCGCCGGTAAAAGCACTCTCTTAAAAATTCTCTCCCGCATTACCGAACCCACAAATGGCACAGTAAAAATTTACGGGCGCGTAGGCAGCTTGCTTGAAGTCGGCACTGGCTTTCATCCTGAATTGAGCGGGCGGGACAACATCTATTTGAACGGTTCGATTCTGGGGATGGGACGCCGTGAAATTGATCGAAAGTTTGATGAAATCGTCAGCTTCGCGGAAATAGAAAAGTTCATTGACACTCCGGTCAAACGATATAGCAGCGGAATGTACGTTCGGTTGGCGTTTGCTGTTGCCGCTCACCTGGAACCCGAAATCCTGCTGATTGATGAAGTGCTTTCAGTCGGCGACGCAGCTTTTCAAAAAAAATGCCTGGGCAAAATCGGCCAGGTTTCCAGCGAAGGACGAACTGTTTTGTTTGTCAGTCACAACACTTCGGCGTTGTTGGGGCTGTGTAAACGCGGAATCCTGCTGGAACAGGGCGCGCTTACAGCCGATGGAACAATTGAATCTGTCGTGCGCGATTACATGAAACGTTCACTTGCAAACGCTTCCGGCGATTTATCTTCATATTCCGACAGACAGGGCAACGGGCGCGTCCGCTTTACGCAGGTTACGTTTGAAGACGCAGCAGGCAATTTCATCGAACACGGCGTTTCTGGCCAACCATTGGTCATCAAGCTCGCCTACAAATCGTCTGAAGCGGCTTTTTTGCCGCACTGTCGTTTAGCCGTGACGTTTTACGACAATTTGGGACAGGCTCTGTTTAACTGCTCCAGCGATCTTGTCGAAGAGTCTCCGATCAATCTGGATGCTCAGGGAACAGTAAAGTGCGTAATCCCGCGATTGCCGCTCAGTCAGAGTCACTATCTTCTGACTTTCTTTTTGGAAGCGAATAACGAAATAGAAGACTGGCTGCATCAAGCAGTCGAGTTGAAGGTAATTGATGGAGATTATTACGGCACGGGGCGGTTGTATCCCAAAGGCTGGCAAGGAAAAGGCGTTCTAGTTCCTTATACCTGGATCGCTGGCTAACGTCTGTCCGCGCAAATGTAATGTTGATTGATCGGGTGCTTCCCGGTTTTTAACTCCACAGCAATTTTGGTTATCTGATGAGTGCTGCACCGGTTCTGATTTTTATTCTTGGTTGTTTCGCCTGGGCGCTCTATTTCCGGCTTCGGAATGCTTTTTTGCGTGTGTACAGCGTGTTCTTTTTGATCCTGGTTGTTTATGCAACCAACAAAGCTTATTACGGAATTTCGCCTGAAATGTCCGAAGGCACATTCAGCCCTTTAAGCCTGGCACGATGGGGAGCACTAATCGTGTTTGCGGTGTTTGCCTGGCGACTAAAAGCTCCCGAAAAGTTCCAATCCGATGTCGCACTTGGGTTCATTGTCCTGCTGTTATTGGCTGATATGTTTTTTTCGGCCTTTTACGCGGACAGTTTCAGCTATTCGTTCTTGAGAACCTTGAGCTTTATCCTGCTGGCATACGCAGTGGTGAAAGGCATGACGATTTACTTTTTCAGCAGCGTCAATTGCCTGCACTTTTTCCAACTAAAATACTACGCGGCCTGGATTATGCTGGCTCCGGCGTTGGTGATGTTGGTGTCAGGATTGGGTTATGGAATCACGATCATCATGAATCAGTATGCTGGCTTCTTCGGAAATCAGAATATGTTCGGCACGTTTTCGGCGTTGATTACCCCTTACGTTTTATTCCATTGGCGAGTGGTCGCTCAAAAAAGATGGGAAAAATGGATGGACGGCGGATTGCTGTTAATCATCCTGGCAGGGTTGTGGTTTTCAAATTCCCGAAATGGCATCAGTTCATGCGTGATTGCAGTTTCTACTTATTTCTTTGTCGTCAACCTGCAAAACCGTATCAAAATACTGGCTGCCGCAGTCGTTATGGTAACTGCGCTCGCCATTTCTCCAAGTTTGAAAAGCGACTTGATTACATTCGTTCGCAAAGGAACCGATAAATCGTTTCAGGTGACAGACTTTGCTTCTCAGCTTAACGAAGAGCAAAGATTCAAAATGTGGAAAGGCGTTTGGCCGCTATTCTGGAAGCAGAAACTTACCGGTTACGGTTTTGCCTCTTCTCACCTGCTTGTTTTCCCGTTTACCAAAGACGAAGAAGCCGGTCGCGCGCTCCACAACAGTTACCTGGAAATTTTTGGCGATCTTGGTTTGCCCGGATTGATTTTGTTGTTGCTGCTTATTTGTCGGGTTGCGGGACAATCCGTAACCTTAACCCAACGTCGAGGTGAGTATCTGGAACGAAACATCAATGCGGTTTTTATTTCTGTCTTTGTCGCCGGCCTGGCAAATGCGTTTTTTGAAAGCTGGATGTTCTCTGTCGGTAATCTGACTTCGCTGATGTTCTGGGTTCCTGTGGCCGGAGTGGTAGCCAGATGGACCTGGCGCGCAGACGCGGCAAAGCGTGCGCCGCAATTTGCAGAAAATACAACTTACAAATGGCAACTACATCAAGGCACAACGGCATAGGAAACTCCGACAAACAATTTACCTGGTTGTTGACGTTGGCCATCGTGGCCACGGTCGTTTATCACGCTTACGCCATCGCACGCATTCCGGCTTTTCCAACCGATGACGACGGCGCGTATGCCGCCGCCGGTTATCAAATTTGGCAGACCGGAAAACCCGGCGTTGCGGGTTATAAAAGCGTGGCCGGAATGGGCGAAGACATTTACGTGCTCGGCCATATTGGCGCAGCGGTTCAAGGCATTTTTACTTACTGGTTTGGCGTAGATGTTAAAAACGCCCTGCTGCCATCTTTCTTGATTGGCGTTGCTTCGCTTATCGCGCTTTTCCTGCTTGGCAAGGAATTGTGGGGACTCAAAGCCGGCTTACTGGCGGCACTACTGCTTTCGTTATCGGGCATCTTTTTTAACGCATCTCACTCTGCCCGCCCGGATTTGTTGGTCGCGTTCTTTTTGTTGGTCGCATTATGGCTGGTCGTGTCTGCGCTGAACGAAACTTCATTTCAAAAATTATTTCTGGCCGGGTTGATGATGGGAATCAGCGGGGACGCTCATCCCAATGGTTTTCTGCTGGCTCCGTTGCCTTATGTTTTTTGGATTCTGGCGAAACGACCTGCCTGGGGCGTGCTGTGGCGCGGAACGTTGCTTTATGCGCTTGGCGGTTTGTTTGGAATCGTTTACTGGCTGGCGAGACATTACTGGCCTCAGACGGTGGCTTTTCACCGACAAAGTTCAGTGCATGGATTGGCAACCCACGGCATCAAAATACTTGATCGCGGACTCACCGGCGCAATCGGCGCAGAGTTGCAACGCTACCTGAACTGGTTTTGGAACGCGCGAGGTCATCGCCATTTGCTGGAAGGAATCTGTGTACTGGCCAGCGGAGCGTATTTGCTGTGGCGAGGCGGGCGAACTGAAAAAGCCATCGTTTTGACTTGGGTAGCTTTTTTCCTGATTGCGGCTGCGTTGATGAGCAATTCATTCGGCTGGTATCTGATTTTTGCCTGGCCAATGTTTGCACTCTGGATGGCCAGAGCGTTTGAGATGGTTTCGTGGCAATGGGTCAAGCGTGGTGCATTGGCAGCGGTGATCACTGCGTATTTATTCAACCTGGGCGTTTGGCATTGGAAAGCTCGTCAGGAAACGTCGCTGCAAACGCGGTTAAGCGAATTGCGCTCCACGATTCCGACTACTGAACCAGTTTTTGCCAGCGCCGGATTGTGGTTTGCATTTTGGGACAGAGACTTTACGCACGAACCTTATCTGCCATTTCGAGAAATCGAAGCGAAGTTATACCCGGAAACGGGACTCACCGGATGGGAAGCCGAACAGCGCAAATTGGGCTGGCGTTACATTGTCGCGTATGGAAATTTGCGGCGAATGCTGGACCCGGAATTCCCCGTCGAACAAATGCTGGCGGTTGAACCATGGCGCAATCGTAAAGAAGAAGTGATGACCGCACGCAATTTTTCGTTAAAGCGTTGTTTGGTGATCGCTCGACTTCGTTCGCTGGATGAAACCATCACCGTATTTCGGGTCAATGACGCCGATCAAACCTCAGCGACAAACCTTCCCTGATTTTTGCCAATCGTGATCAACGTACTTTTCAACGCGCTGGCTTCGACTGCCGGGGGCGGTGTGACATATCTGCGAAATGTGTTGCCGCTGCTTAGCCGCACAGACGTAGCGCAAAATTACCTGGCGCTTGTGCCGCCAACTCAGTTGAGTGAATTCGCCCCGCTATCGAACGAGCGAATGAAGGTCGAAACTGTGGCAATCGGCGGCGCGCTGAAACGAATGTGGTGGGAACAGACAGGATTGCGACGTTTGCTGAAATCGGAAAGTTTCAACGTGCTGGTTTCGCTTGGCAATTTCGCTTTGCTGGCTTCGCCGGTTCCGCAGATTCTGTTCAACCGCAACGATCTGTTCTTTTCAGAAGAGTTCGAGCGTGATTTGCAGCGTCGCCGCTTACGGAGTCAACTGCTCGCCCATCAGTTCAAAAGCTGGCTGGCGCGCGAATCCATCAAACAAGCAACGGTCAACGTTACCCCGACAGAAGCTTTTGCTGAACGCATTCGATCTTGTGTGAAGTTGAAACAAGACAACATCGAAACGCTTCGTTTCGGTTTTGATGCAGAACGTTTTGTGGCCAACCAACAACCGTTACCGGAAACGCTGCTTGCCAAATTGGATTTGCGCGATGGTTGCCGCCGTGTGTCGTTTGTCAGCCATTACAATTACTTCCGAAACTTTGAAACCTTGATTCGCGCGCTGCCGATTATCAAATCGCGGCTTCGGCAACAGACGGGCGAAGCTGTGCAGTTGGTGCTGACCACGGACATACGGCGCGGCGCGGTTTACGGCGGTTACGATGCGACAGCGGCGGCAGAATTGATTGACCGGCTGGCTGTGCGCGAAGACATTGCGATGCTTGGCGCAGTGGATTACAGCCATCTGCATCAACTTTACAAACTCTGCGATGTGTTTGTTTGTCCGTCGTATTCCGAAAGCTTCGGACATCCGCTGGTCGAAGCAATGGCTTCTGGTGTGCCAGTGGTTTCGGCTGATTTGCCGGTGCATAGAGAGATTTGCGGTGACGCGGCTGTTTACTTCGACGTGTTTGATGAAATGAATCTGGCAGAACGATGTGTTCAGGTGCTTGCCGATAAAAACTTCAGCGCCAGGTTGAGCAAGCAAGGATTGGAACGAAGCCAGATGTTTTCTTGGAGCGGGCATGTTCGCCAATTGACGGCGTTGATTGCCCGCGTGACTGAACAAAACAACAGATGATTGCTCAATTCAACAAGCTTCCAGTTTCAGTTGTTGTTCCCGTCAAAAACGAAGAACGCAACGTTGCCGCTTGCTTGGAAAGCCTAACCTGGGCGGATGAAATCTGGCTGGTGGATTCGCACAGCTCTGACCGAACCTGTGAAATTGCCGCGCGGCTTGGAGCCAAAATCGTCCAATTCGATTACTTAGGCGGTTTTCCGAAGAAGAAAAACTGGGCGCTTCAGAATCTACCATTCAAACACGAATGGGTTTTATTACTCGATGCTGACGAACGAGTCATGCCGGAGTTACAAACTGAAATTGCCGAAGTCTTAAGCAGTAACAATTGCGCTGACGGTTATTACCTGAATCGGCGGCTGATTTTTCTTGGACGTTGGATCAAACATTGCGGCTGGTATCCAAGCTGGAATATGCGATTGTTCAAACACAGGCTTGGGCGTTTTGAGCGTCCGCACGCCGAAGACGTGGAAAACGCCGGTGACGTGGAAGTCCACGAGCACGTGTTGTTGGACGGACGCGCGGAGTATCTGAAACACGATCTGTTGCACGAAGATTTCAAAAGCATTTACCACTTCATCGAACGCCATAATCGTTACTCCAACTGGGAAGCGCAGGTTTATTCAAACCTAGCCGCTGGCGATTCGGGCGCAAGCAGCGTGCAAGCTTCGTTGTTCGGTTCGCCAATCGAACGCAAACGATTCATCAAACGATTGTGGGCGCGACTGCCGTTTCGCCCGATGCTGCGGTTTGTCTGGATGTACTTCATCAAGCTTGGCTTTCTGGACGGACGCGCCGGGCTGATTTTCTGCACGCTGATGACAATGCACGAAGCTGTGATTGCGGCGAAGATTTACGAGCAAACTCTTTCAACCAACCACCGACAACCAACCACCGACAACCAATAATTATGTGCGGAATCTGCGGCATCGTTGGCAATGTTGACCAAAACGTCATTGAGCGAATGACGCTGAGTTTGACGCATCGCGGGCCGGACGATGGAGGTACGGAAATCTTTCCCGATCACAAACTGGCGCTCGGCCATCGCCGGTTGAGCATCATTGACCTTTCGCCGTCTGGCCGTCAGCCGATGGGCAATGAAGACGGCTCGACCTGGATCAGCTTCAACGGAGAGATTTATAACTACCGCGAATTGAAAGCCGGACTCGATCCTCAGCGACACAGTTTCGCTTCGCAAACAGACAGTGAAGTTCTGTTGCATCTTTACGAAGAACGCGGCGCGCAAGGCTTCAAGTTGCTCAACGGCATGTTTGCCTTTGCGCTATTTGACGCCCGGCGCGAACGGCTGTTTCTGGTGCGAGACCATCTTGGCGTCAAGCCGCTGTATTTCACCGAAGTCAACGGCCAATTGCTGTTCGGTTCTGAAATCAAAGCGATTCTGGCGGCGGGCGTTTACTCGCCGGAAATTGATTGGCAATCGGCGCACGACTTTTTCTCGTTTCTGTACGTGCCTGCGCCACAAACGATCTTTCGCGGGATTCACGCGCTGCCGCCTGCTCATTGGTTGGAATACGATTTACGCGCTCGGCGAATCGTGAAGCTTGAAAGTTATTGGAACGTCGCGGACTGGGGGAATCAAAACGCGCGAAACGATGAAGTTGAGTTGTCGTCCGATTTGCGTCGGTTGATGGCCAAAGCGGTTGAAAAGCAGATGATGGCGGACGTGCCGCTGGGAGCGTTTCTTTCCGGCGGTGTGGATTCCAACATCATCGTCGGCTTGATGGCCAAGCATTCCAGCAAGGTCAAAACCTTCACCGTGTTATTTGACGAACCGGAGATGACTTATTACGACGAGCGTGTGGCGGCCCGGCGAGTCGCGGATAGGTTTTCGACTGAGCATCACGAACTGATAATTGATCTTTCACGCCCTGAAGAGATGCTGGATTTGATCGAACATTTCGATCAGCCGTTCGGCAACACGACGTTCTTTTTGACTTATCTGTTGTCGCGGTACACGCGCGAATCTGTGACTGTGGCTTTGTCGGGTGCTGGCGGAGACGAATTGTTCGGCGGCTATCCTCGTTACCGTGCAGTCCAGGCAATGAAATATCTGCGGTTGGTTCCGCGTGTGGCGGCAAAGGCTGCGCTGGCGGCGTTGTCATTCAAACAGGATGATTTCAATAACCGGCGATTGCATCGCGCGCGGGCTTTGCTGGCCGGGCTGGACAGCGACCCGGCGCGGCAATATCTGAAATGGGTTTATTACCTTGACGAAGAGCGCAAAGCGAAGTTATTTGCCGAAACGAATCACAAACTGGCTTCGCATCGAGTGCTGCAAAATCATCTGGCCGGAATTCCGGCTGGCTGGGATGACGGCAATCGGTTTTCATATTTAGATGTAGAAACCTTTCTGCCGGACAATTTGCTGGAATACTCCGACAAGATGAGCATGGCCTGGGCGTTGGAATTGCGAGTGCCTTTCCTTGACCCTCGCGTAGTTGAGGCGGCGTTTCAGATTCCGTTTTCGATGAAGCTGAGTAACGCAGGCAGCAAAGTGATTTTGCGAAAGACCTTTGCCGACTTGATTCCGCCGGAAAATCTGAGCGCGCCGAAGAAAGGATTCAACGTTCCGCTGGGCGGTTGGATGCGAACCAAACTGGATCGTTTTTTTGACGAACTCTTGCCGCGTGAGTACGTTCAGCGCGAAGGCATTTTCGATTACAACTACATTCAACAACTGCGCGAAGAGCACAGGCGAGGGCGGCGCGACAATGCTTATGAACTGTTTGCCATTCTGATTTTCGACACTTGGTATCGGAAATACATCACTAGAACGCTGCCCATGACGGTGTGACAATTTTCCAAATTGTCACACGCAAACTGACGAAGAAGACCTATTCAAAACCAATGAAGGTGTGACAATTTGGAAAATTGTCACACGGCAAAAGGATGAAACAAGTAATTCAAAACTTCCGCTCCGGCGTGCTGAAAGTGGACGACGTGCCGGAAACCATTTGTCGCAGCGGCGGCATTCTGGTCAACAACGTAGCTTCGCTGGTCAGCGCGGGAACCGAAAAGATGACGGTTGATCTGGCGCAAAAGTCTTTGGTCGGCAAAGCGGCAGAGCGTCCCGATTTGGTCAGGCAAGTGATCGGCAAACTTCGCAAAGATGGATTGATGGCGACGTTGCGAACGGTGAAAGCAAAGCTCGATACGCCGGTGGCGCTTGGGTACAGTTGTGCGGGGGTGGTGCGCGAAGTCGGCGGCAGCGTTGATGATTTCCAGGTTGGCGACCGCGTAGCCTGCGCCGGGATGAATTACGCTTCGCACGCTGAAACGATTTTTGTGCCGAAAAACCTGGCGGTCAAAATTCCTGATGGAGTCAGTTTTGATGAAGCCGCGTTCGTCACGTTGGGAGCGATAGCTCTGCAAGGCGTGCGAACTGCGGAAGTGAAACTCGGCGATGCCGTGGCGGTGATTGGTTTGGGATTGCTGGGGCAATTGACCGTGCAGATTTTGAAAGCCGCCGGTTGTCGCGTCATCGGAATTGATCTGGAAGCGAGCAAAGTTGCGCTGGCCGTTGAGTTCGGTTGCGACGCCGCTGCGCTACGCAGTGATGACGTGGAATCGGCGGTCAAACAATTTACGGATTCGTTTGGTGCGGACGCGGTGATTGTGACTGCGGCGGCGGACACCAACGACCCGATTGAACTGGCGGGAGTGATTGCTCGTGATCGAGCAATCGTTTCAATGGTCGGCGCTGTGCGGATGGACGTTCCACGCAAGGTGTATTACGAAAAAGAATTACAACTGCGGCTGTCGCGCTCCTACGGACCTGGACGGTATGACGCCGATTACGAAGAGCGCGGCAAGGATTATCCCATCGGTTACGTGCGCTGGACGGAACGACGAAACATGCAGGAATTTCTGCGACTGGTGGCGACAAAAGCCGTCAAGCTGGATCGGCTCATCACGCATCGCATTCCGATTGAACAGGCCGAACAGGCTTACGACATCATCACAGGCAAAACGCGGCAGAATTATCTGGGCATTTTGCTGACGTACGACGAGACGGCGAACCGCAGCGCAAACAGCATCACACTGCGAACACCACACAAAGCCGCCGAAGTTCGATTGGGAATGATCGGCGCAGGCAATTTTGCCAAAAGCGTTTTGCTGCCTCGTCTGGCGAAACTTGGCGGAGTCAGTTTGGTTGGCTTGGCGACAGCAACCGGGCGAACGGCGAAAGCAGTTGGCGAACAATTCGGCTTCGTGTTTTGCACGACCGATTTTCGAGAACTGCTGCAACGCGAAGACATCAACGCTATCTTGATTGCCACTCGCCACGATACGCATGCTGCGATGGCTGCCGAAGCCATTCGCGCAGGCAAAACCGTTTTTGTCGAAAAACCTCTGGCTACGACTGAAGAAGCTTTGGCTGAAGTTGTTGCCGCAGTTGAGCAAAATCAAGGCCGGGTGTTGGTTGGATTCAATCGCCGCTTTTCTTCGCTGGCGTCGGAGATGAAACAGTTTTTTGACGACGCTGGATCGTTGGCGATCACTTACCGCATCAACGCCGGAGAGATTCCGAAAGAAAGCTGGATTCAGCAGGACGAAGGCGGCGGGCGCATCGTTGGCGAAGTTTGCCACTTCGTTGATTACCTGCAATTTCTGACAGGAGCCGAGCCGACAGAAGTCTTTGCGTATCGCAGCGCAGCCGGAGCCGACACTTTGAGCATTGTCGTCAAATTCAGCGACGGTTCGGTCGGCAACATCAATTACTTTGCCAACGGCGACCGGGCTTTGCCGAAAGAGCGCGTGGAAGTTTTTGGCGGCGGGCGTTCGGCGGTTCTAGATGATTTTCGCCAGCTTGAGATGTGGCGCGATGGCAAACGCAAAACTTCCAAACGAATGTCGCAAGACAAAGGCTTCGATCAGGAGTTGGCGGAATTTGTTGCTGCGGTTCGCTTAGGCGAAGAAATGCCGATTG
The DNA here is from genome assembly GCA_033763255.1 of Acidobacteriota bacterium. GTDB lineage: Bacteria > Acidobacteriota > Blastocatellia > RBC074 > RBC074 > RBC074. The sequence continues at coordinate 34,216 of JANRKX010000003.1, forward strand.
ATTGGCGCAGCTTGGTGATGACTACGCTGGCGACGTTGCGGATTGAAGATTCGTTGCGGAGCGGCAAGCCCGAAGCCGTCAGTTTATGAAAGAAGGGTTGAACCCACTGCTGTTGTTCAGAACGCTGCGGCATTTGCGTTGGGAGCAATGGGCGTATCGCTCGTTGCGTGTCGCGCAATTCAGGCTTTATCGAAACTCGCCGCATCTGGCGTTTCGCCCAACTGCGTCGGGAGCGGCGGTTTCTTCTGTGTCTTCGCAGTCGGTTGAAATCATCCGCAAAGTTTTTGCCGAACAGTTCGCGCATTTGAATACGCCGCTGGCGGAGTTTGATGAAACGCTGGCCGGGCTTCAGCAAAACCGCTTCACCTTTCTGAATCGAAGTTTGACGATTCAGCCGGTGAATTGGAATCAACGCTACGACAGTCATTTGTGGAACTACCAACTTCATTACTTTTCGTTTGTGCCTTTGGCTGCGCGGGCTTTGGTTGAACGCGGTGACGTAGCGAGTTGGCAGGCTTGCCGAGAGTTGATTCAAAACTGGATTGTCACAGCCGAGCCGGGGCGTAGCGATGGTTGGGACGCTTATCCGATTTCGTTGCGCGTGGTGAATTGGATTTACGCTTACATGCTGGTTGCCGAGCATGAAGACGAAGAGTTCTTGGCTTATTGGCGAGCCAGTATTTTCGATCAGCTTGGATTTTTGCGCCGCCACTTGGAGCATCACTTGTTGGCGAATCACTTGCTGAAAAACGTCAAGGCATTGGTTGTCGGCGGATTGTTCTTTCAACACAAAAGCTGGCTGGATGCGGGCACGCGAATGTTGTGGCGCGAACTGGACGAACAGGTTTTGCCGGATGGCGGGCATTACGAACGTTCGCCGATGTATCACTCTCAAGTGCTGACGGACTTTCTGGAAAGTTATGCGCTGTTGGTGGCGTTTGAGTGGATGGAACGACACGACAAGGTTGAGGCCCGGTTGCAGGCGATGGCTGAGTTTTTATCGGCGATGAGTTACGCCGATGGAACGCTGGCGTTGTTCAACGATTCGGCCAACGCGAAGGAAACTCGGCCCAAGCCGATTTTGGAAACGGCAAGACGGGTGGTCGAGTCAGTGCCGCGAATGGTGAACAGTTTCCCGCAGACTGGTTATTTCGTGTGGGCTTCGGCGGATGAGCGCGAAAAGATGATCGTGGATTGCGGCGAGCCTTCGGTTGCGTACAACACGGCCCACGCTCATAACGATTTGCTCAGTTACGAATTGTGGATGGACGGTCAGCCGTTCATCGTTGATTCGGGAGTTCACGGTTACGGCGGAGATCGGTTCCGCGAATACTGCCGCTCTACGCGGGCGCACAACACTGTGATGTTCGATGGTGTTGAACAGTCCGAAGTGTGGAGCACGTTTCGTATGGCAAGGCGGGCGCAGGTATTGAGCGCCAAAGTTGATGGCGATGACACGGTTTGGAATTTTGCTGCGAAGTTTCAGCGATACGATAAGCGTGTGATTCATGGGCGGCGGATTTGTCGTAAAGCGAATGGTGATTGGGCGGTGACGGATTTGGCTGAAGGTGATGCGGCGATGGCTTCGAGTTTTGTTCATCTGCATCCGGCGGTGAAGGCTGAACTGATTGATGAAACGAAAGTGCTTTGTCGGTTGGGCCAGCGGTGTGTGGTGATAGAGGCGTTTGGAGATTGTGTTGGCGCGAAGGTGATTGTTGGCAGTGACGCTCCTATTCAAGGGTGGAGGTTTTCGGATTTTGGTGTGGCGGAGTCGAGTGTTGTGATTCAGTTTGATTATCGGGTTGGGGCGGGTAAGGAGTTTGGGTATCGGTTGAATAGAGGTTGATGCGATGTGACGGGCGGACGGGAACGTCCGCGGACCAGGCGGACAGAATGTCCGCGCTCCGGCAGAATGTCCGCGCTCCGGCTATGCGAATAACTTTTTTGTGCCAATACTTTCCGCCAGAGATGGGAGCGCCGTCGGCTCGCACGTTTGAGCATGCACGGCGTTGGGCGGAACTTGGGCATGAAGTCACGGTTGTCACTGGCTTTCCAAATCATCCAACCGGAATCATTCGGCCTGAATATCGCGGTCAGTTCGTCAAACGCGAACAAGTGGCCGGAATCAATCTGTTGCGGACGTGGGTTTATTGCGCTGCCAACAAAGGCTTCTTTCGCCGCGTGCTGAATTTCTTTTCGTTTTTCTTTTCTTCGCTGATTCTGGGCACATTTATGACCGGGCGGCCTGATGTTGTGATCGGAACTTCACCGCAATTTTTTTGCGCGGTGTCGGCTTATTTGCTCAGTCGAGTGAAGCGAGTCCCTTTCGTTTTTGAAGTCCGCGACATCTGGCCTCAGTCCGCAGTTGAAATGGGCGCGCTGAAAAATCGTTGGCTGATCGCTGCGCTGGAAGCGATTGAAATGCACTTGTATCGCCACGCTGCGCTGATAGTTCCGGTCGCCGAATCAACGCGCGAATACTTGCTGGCCAAAGGCATCGCGCCGGAAAAGATCGAAATCATCACCAACGGAATTGATGCCGGTTATCTGGCTTCGGCAAGTGTCGCTCCCGAAGAAGTGCGGCGGCAGTTCGGGCTTGAAGGCAAGTTTGTAGTTTCGTACATCGGCACGCACGGAATGGCTCACGCGCTGAACTTCGTGTTGGAAGCGGCGAAACGATTCGATCAAAGCTCTGGCGTACATTTTCTGTTCGTCGGCGAAGGCGCAGAAAAAGAAAACCTGAAGCAATTGGCCGAGCAATTGTCGCTGACGAATCTGACCTTTCTGGACGAACAACCGCGCGAACGTTTGCTGGGGTTTTACAGAGCCAGTGATGTCAGCTTGGTTCCGCTTCGCAAGTTGGAGATTTTCAGGAAGGTTCTGCCGTCAAAGCTGTTTGAGTTGATGGGCGTCGGCTGTCCGATCATTTGCAGCGTCGAAGGCGAAGCGGCTCGATTGGTAACGGCAGCCGAAGCCGGTTTGTGCATCGAACCTGAAAACGCTGACGCTTTGTTTGCCGCGATCAATCGGCTTCGCGCCGAACCCAAACTGAGAAAACAAATGGGCGCCAACGGCCAGCAATTCGTCAAAGCGAATTACCTGCGTTCGGTGTTGGCTGAAAAGTATTTGAATGTGGTTTCACAGGTTGCAGGTTGCAGGTTGCAGGTTGCAGGCGGCGTCCCGCATTCCGCGACTTGCTTTCAAAACCAACCACCAACCACCAACCACCAACCACCAACTACCAACCAATGAGATCATACGTCACATTGTTCATGCTTTCGTTCGTCGCGTCGCTGGCGCTGACGCCTGTGGTACGGCGCAAAGCAACGGAGTGGGGCGCGATTGCCATTCCCGATGGCGAAAGCGGCGGGCGACATATTCACGCCAGACCTACACCGCGTTTGGGCGGAATTGCGATTTATCTGGCGTTTATGGTGACGCTGGCTTGTGTGCCGTTGATGCCGAATATGGTTGGCGACATTTTTCGAGCGAATCTGCCCAAACTGTTGATGTTGTTGATTCCGGCAACGCTGATTTTTCTGTTCGGCATTTACGATGATTTCCGAAATGTTGGCGCGCCGCAAAAAGTGATTGTTCAAACCGTAGCCGCAGCGATGATCTTTGCCGGCGGCTTTCGGATTGAAAACATCTCGTCGCCGTTTGGCGGGTATTGGCATTTGCCGCTGTGGCTGAGTTTTGTGCTGACGGCAGTCTGGGTCATCGGCATCACGAACGCTTTCAACCTGATTGATGGCATTGACGGATTGGCGGCGGGAGCTTCGGTGTTTGCGCTGCTTTCGATTCTGGTGTTTTCAGTCGCGCAGGGAAATCCTGAAATCAGCCAGTTGGCGATAGTCCTGATCGGAGCGACGCTTGGATTTCTGCGGTTCAATTTCAATCCGGCGACGATCTTCCTCGGCGATTCCGGCAGTTTGTTTTTGGGCTTTATGGCTGCGGCTCTCAGCTTGGCCGGTTCGCAAAAAGGTTCGACGATTGTGGCGATTGCGATTCCGCTGGTTTCGTTCGGTATGCCTGTCACCGAAGCCGGTTTGTCACTGACTCGGCGATTTGTCAGCGGACAGTCTTTGCTGGCCGGAGATCGCGGCCACATTCATCACAAATTGTTGCAGCACGGGTTGACCCAACGCCAGGCGGTCATTTTGCTGTATGCCGTGTGTGCGTTGTTTTCGCTGTTCGGGTTGATGCTGATAAACCCTCAACGCAGTTTGGCGGCGCTGGTGTTTTTCGTACTGGGAGTTGGAATCGTGTTTGGCGTGCAGCGGCTGCGGTACGCGGAATTCGCCGAACTCGGCAGCCAGATCAAACAAGGCGTGACTCAGCGTCGCCGGTCGCTGGCCATCAACGTTCGCGTACGCCGAGCCAGCGAAGATTTAAGCAAGGTGCAAAATTCATCGCAACTTTTCGCCGCGCTCGAAACCATGTTGGAAACCAACGAATTCGATTCCGCTGTGCTGGAGTTGAGCGTTGCTGAATTTTCAATCGCCAAAGGCAGCGCCAGTCATACGATTTGGAGTTGGAGGCGCGAAAACAATCAAGCAGATGAAGAACCTTTTTTTGCCGATCAAACCACCGCTCGATGGATGCTTAGCCTGCCGTTGACCGACGAAACAGGCACCGGAATTGGGCAGATGACGTTTCACCGGAAACTGACAGCCAACGCTTTGACGATTGATTTGAAACACCTGTGCGGAGATTTTCAGCGCGAACTGAGCGCGGCCTTGTTACGAATTACCAGCGAACAGTTTCAAACTTGCAGCGGGATAAATTCCGGATCGTCCTGATGCTCACGCTCCCACGTCAAAAAATTGTAGTACCCGCAACTCGTTTCTTCAGGAAAGTCGCGGCATGTCGTCGGACGATGTTCGTACACTGTACAGTTCCGGTTTTCCTGATCGAAGAATATGCACATGCTTTTGAAGATGTGATCTTTACGATGTCGCAGCACGCGCGCTTTGTACTCTTTTTCGTACTTGGTGAATTTCTTTTCGGCTTGTTCATACGTCAGGCTGAACCGTTTGGCCAACCGCGCGATGTCGCGTTTGTTGATTCGAATCCAGTCATACGAACAACAGTAACCGGGACATTTTGAGCAATCGTATTTCAGCTTCGGTTTTTTCGCCGCTGTGTTCCCGTTTTGCAGAACGGGCAGTTCTTTTTTCGCCATAATGAAAAGTTTGAATTGTGCCTGTGTGGAGTCGTGGCCAGAATGTTTTGGCCGCGCGACATACTTACCATCATCACCAAACAGCGGCAACCTTTAATTGTCTCCGGAGCGAATTTTTGATGAGTAAAGCTGGTTGGAACAAATCGAACTGGGTAAGCCTGATGCCAAACGGCATCGGCCATGTGAAGCCGAACCATTATTTGGACATGGCGAAGATCGTTTGGCGCAACCGCGATCAGTTGCCGTTTGCCTGGCGCATTCTGACCAAAGGCGTGTGCGATGGTTGCGCGCTGGGAACGGCTGGCGTTCACGATTTCACGATGGACGGCGTGCATCTGTGCATGGTGCGGTTGGAGTTGATGCGATTGAACACTGCTCCCGCGTTGGACGTGAAGCTGCTGGAAAATGCCGAACGGCTTTCCAAAATGTCGGCAACTGAGTTGCGCGAACTTGGCCGATTGCCTTACCCGATGTTGCGGCGGCAAGGCGAGCAAGGTTTTTGTCGAATCAGTTGGGAAGAAGCGTTGACGCTGGCGGCAGAGCGAGTGAAGCAAGTTGATCCGCAACGAATCGCGTTTTACCTGACTTCGCGCGGACTGACGAACGAATCGTATTACGTTGCCCAAAAAGTCGCGCGCTTCCTGGGCACGAACAACGTGGATAACTCCGCGCGAATTTGCCATGCGCCTTCGACCGTGGCGATGAAACAAAGCATAGGCGTGGCGGCTTCGACCGTTTCGTACAAAGACTGGCTTGGCACCGATCTGCTGGTCTTTTTCGGCAGCAACACTCCGAACAATCAGCCAGTGACAACCAAATACATTTACTACGCCAAACAACAGGGAACTCGCGTTGTCGTCATCAACCCTTACCGCGAACCCGGCATGGAGCGTTACTGGATTCCTTCGGTGACGGAAAGCGCGCTGTTTGGAACCAAACTGGCTGACGATTTTTTCCAGGTTCATACCGGTGGCGACAAAGCCTTCATCGCCGGAGCTTTGAAACACCTGATCGAAAACAACTGGACGGACGAAGCTTTTATCCGCCAGCACACGACGGGTTATGACGAACTGAAAGCTTCGCTTGCCAGACAGTCGTGGGAGTTGATTGAAGCTGCCGCAGGCGCAAACCGCGAAGAAATGCTGCGCTTCGCGCGATTGCTGGCCACGGCCAAGACTGCGATTTTCGTCTGGTCAATGGGCATCACTCAGCATCACGACGGAGTTTCAAACGTCCGAGCCATTGTTGATCTGGCGCTCAGCCGTGGCTTTGTCGGCAAGCCGAAATCCGGCCTGGTTCCGATTCGCGGCCATTCCGGCGTTCAGGGCGGAGCCGAAGTCGGATGCGTTCCGAATCAATTACCCGGTGGAGTCGCGGTTGATGAAGCCGGAGCTTCGCGAATGAAACAGCTCTGGGATTTTGAAGCTCCAACGGCGCGCGGATTAAACGCCGTGCAAATGATCGAAGCCGCTCACGATGGAAAGCTGGATTGGTTTTACGTCAGCGGCGGCAACTTTTTGGAGACTCTGCCGGAACCTGATTTCGTCCGGGCGGCAATCGAACGGGTTCCGTTTCGCGTTCATCAAGACATAGTTTTAAGCCCGCAAATGTTTGTCGAACCGGCAGACACAGTTTTGCTGCTGCCCGCCACAACTCGTTACGAACAGCGCGGCGGAGGAACTGAAACTTCAACCGAGCGACGAATCCTGTTCAGCCCTGAAATTCCAGGCCGCCGCATCGGCGAAGCCAAAGCCGAATGGGAAATTCCAATGCTGATTGCCGAACGCGCCAAACCGGGGACGGCCAGACTGATTCACTTTGAAGACGCCCAAGCGATTCGCAACGAAATCGCCCGCGCCGTGCCGAGCTACGACGGCATCCAGCATTTGCGAAAAACCGGCGACCAAGTTCAATGGGGTGGCGAACGGCTCTGCGAAACCAGCGACGCCAGCGGAAAGATCACGCCGAAGTTCGCCACTCCCGACAGCCGAGCGAAGTTTTCAACCATCGAAATTCAGCCAGAAGCGAGCGACGGCAAACTGCGGCTTTCGACTCGGCGAGGCAAACAATTCAACAGCATGATTCAGCGCGACCGCGATCCTCTGAATGGCGCTCAACGCGAAGACGTGTTGATGAATGAAGCCGACGCTCAAAAGCTGGGCTTGGCCGATGGCGACGCTATCAAACTTCGCAGCGAAGTCGGTGAGATGAATGGCCGCTGCCGTTTAGCTCCCATCGCTCCCGGCAACGTCCAGGTTCACTGGCCCGAAGGAAACGTGCTGCTCCGGCGTGGATTGTGCGACCCCGAATGCGGTATACCGGATTACAACTCGCTGGTCGAAATCGAAAAGCTTGAAATCGTTGCGGGCAACTATCGCCTAAACTAGAATCCGCTTGACCTCTCCATCTTTCATTGTTGTGATAACCAAATGAGTATTGCCAAGTATTGCCAGCAAATCGAAAAAGCATTGCAAGCCGGAAACGCAACCGAACACACTCATCGGCCTGCGCTAAAAACTCTTGTCGAATCTTTGGCCAAAGACCTGACAGCCACAAATGAACCGAAGCGCGTCAAATGTGGTGCCCCCGATTACATCATCACACGCGGCGAAATTCCGGTTGGCTACATCGAAGCCAAAGATGTCGGGAAATCGCTGGATGAGATTGAAGAAGACGAACAGTTGCGGCGATACCGCGACAGTCTGGCCAACTTGATCTTGACCGATTATCTGGAGTTCCGCTGGTACGTAGGCGGCGAGCACCGGCTGACAGCGCGGTTGGCCAAAGCCGACCGTAAAGGCAAGCTAACAGCAGAGAAGGATGGCGCGGAACAAGTCACAGCGCTACTTGAATCATTCTTTGCCGCCGATCCTCCAACGATAATCAACGCCAAAGATTTGGCGACACGAATGGCTTCGCTGGCACGTTTGACCCGCAGTGCGATTCGCCTGGCTTTGGACGATGAAGATAAAAACGGCGAATTGCATCAGCAGTTGAAGAGTTTTCAGAGATCACTAGTCAACACGCTGACCGAAGATCAATTTGCCGATATGTATGCCCAGACAATTTGTTACGGGCTATTCGCCGCTCGCTACCATGCCAAGGGCGGTGAACGGTTCACACGCCGGAGCGCCGCCTGGTATCTGCCAAAGACAAACCCATTTTTACAAAAGATGTTCAGTCACATTGCCGGTGTAGAGCTGGATGATCGCGTCGCGTGGGCTGTGGATGATTTGGCCGAACTGTTGCACCGCGCAGACATCAACGCCGTGCTGGAAAACTTTGGCAATCGCACGCGCCGCGAAGACCCAGTAGTCCATTTTTACGAAACCTTCCTGTCCGCTTACGACCCGAAGATGCGCGAAATGCGCGGCGTTTATTACACACCGGAACCTGTGGTTTCTTACATAGTTCGCAGCGTGGATCACATTTTGAAGACAGACTTCGGCTTGAGCGACGGGCTGGCCGATGCCAGCAAGATTGAAGTCCCCACTCCCGGCGGCAAAGGCAAAATCGAATCGCACAAAGTTCTGATCCTTGACCCGGCCACTGGCACGGGTACGTTCTTGCACGGCGTGATTGATCACATCTTCGAGAAGTTCCAAACCAATCGCGGGATGTGGTCTGGTTATGTGAAAGAGCATCTGTTGCCGCGCATATTCGGTTTTGAATTGTTGATGGCTCCTTATGCCGTCGCGCATTTGAAACTGGGACTGCAACTTTCCGAACTCGGTTATGACTTCAAGGCGGATGAGCGGCTGCGCGTTTATTTGACCAACGCGCTGGAAAAAGCGCCGCAGTTGCGTCCTGACGATTCAGCTTTCACGCACTGGCTTTTTGAGGAGGCCACCGGCGCAACCAAAGCCAAACAGGAAACGCCGGTCATGGTCGTGCTTGGCAATCCGCCGTATTCGGGACATTCGGCCAACACCGGCCAATGGATCGCCGACTTGCTGCGCGGTTCGGACACAATTACCGGCCAAAAGACCGGCAATTACTTTGCAGTGGATGGCCAGCCGCTGGGCGAACGGAATCCGAAATGGCTCAACGACGATTACGTCAAATTCATCCGCTTTGCCCAATGGCGAATCGAACAGACGGGTTACGGCGTGCTGGCGTTCATCACCAACCACGGCTACCTGGATAATCCCACCTTTCGTGGAATGCGCCAGAGCTTGATGGAAACCTTCGACGACATTTACGTGCTTGATCTGCACGGCAACAGCAAAAAGAAAGAGAAAGCTCCCGACGGATCAAAAGACGAAAACATCTTCGACATTCAACAAGGCGTCGCCATCGGCATTTTCGTCAAACGGGAAAATGGGAAGAAAAAACTTGCGACGGTTCGCCACGCGCATCTTTGGGGAGCGCGCGGAAAACTCACAGAAAATAATGGCGGAGAACGACAATTAACTGATGGCAAGTATCGTTGGCTTGGGCGGAACTATGTCAAAACGACGAAATGGACGAAGCTCAAACCCGAACCTTCGCGTTATCTTTTCGTGCCGCAGGATGCAAAGTTGAAGCAAGAATATGAACAAGGATTCAGCCTTGCCGAGATGATGCCGGTGAATTCAGTTGGCCTAGTTACGAGTCGAGATGGCTTTGTTTTTGATTTCGATGAAAACGTTTTGCGAATGCGGATAAAAAACTTCGTCGAAAAATCTCTCACCGATGAAGAAATCAAAAGTAAATACTTGTCGGATACAGACAAGCTACAGTTGAGTTCCTCGCGCCGATTATTGCGTGAAGATAAAGGGTCCGAGAGTGCGTTTGTTCGTTGCCTATATCGTCCTTTTGATGTCAGGCATTTGTTTTACCACGATGTTGTTTTGGAACGCAGTCGTCGTGAAGCAATGCGCCACCTGCTGACAGGTGAAAACCTAGGTCTTATTTCAGCCAGAAGTAACAAATCTCAAAGCCCGGATCATTTCTTTTGCTCTCGTTTGATAACAGAAGCGAAGTGCGGAGAAGCAACCACGCAATCAGCGATCTTTCCGCTTTACCTTTATCCTAACGGTGAATTACCGCCGACGCTTTTCGATCACGATAACGGGCGGCGGCCAAATTTCACTGACAAATTTGTCGCAGACTTTTCCACAAAACTGAGGTTGACGTTCATTCCTGATGGCAAAGGTAATCTGAAAAAGACTTTTGGGCCAGAAGATGTCTTTGCTTACTTGTACGCCATCTTTCATTCGCCGACTTACCGCGTTCGTTACGCCGAATTTCTGAAGATGGATTTTCCTCGCTTACCGCTGACAGGCAATGTCGAGTTGTTTCGCGCGCTTTGCCGCCTTGGTGAGGAGTTGGTTGGATTGCATTTGATGGAAAAACAGTCCAAGCCAATCACCACTTATCCACAACCGGGCGATAACACGATTGAAACTATTCGTTATGACGAAGCGGAGCGGCGCATTTACATCAACAAAACTCAATACTTCCTGGGGGTGCCGCCTGAAGTCTGGGCGTTCCACGTCGGCGGGTATCAGGTTTGTCAGAAATGGTTGAAGGATCGCAAAAGCCGACAACTAACTTACGACGACCTGACGCATTATCAAGGCGTCGTGGCGGCGTTGGCGCGCACAATTGAATTGATGAGCGAGGTTGACGAAACGATTAACGAAAACGGCGGATGGCCGCTGGCTTGAACGACTTGCCGGGCATTTTGCTATGAAACTCTTCAGCATTGGCCACAGCAACGCGACGATTGAGGCTTTCCTCAACCTGCTTCGGCGGAACGAAATTGCTGTGTTGGTGGATACGCGCAGCCAGCCTTACAGCCGCTACAATCCGCATTTCAGCCGCGAAGCTCTGAAGCAGTCCGTCAATGAACAAGGGATCGAATACGCATATCTGGGCAATCGCATTGGCGGAAAACCAGAAGGCCGGGAGTTTTATTTTCCGAATGGCAAAGTGGATTTTGAAGCGTTGTCACAATCATCGGTCTTTTTGACGGGCATCGAACAATTGTTGAAGCTTGCAGAATTGCGTACCGTAGCGTTCATGTGCGCCGAAGCCGATTACCGTCATTGTCATCGGTATTGGTTAATTACGCGCACGCTGGTTGAACGCGGCATCGAAGTTCAACACATTTTGCATACAGGAGAAATCGTTGGTTCGGTGGCGGCAGAGTTTCAGCCCGCTCAACCGAGCCTGTTCTAAAAACTCATGAGCAATCTAAAGCACGTGGTGATTTATACGGACGGAGCCTGTTCTGGAAATCCCGGACCGGGCGGTTATGGCGTAGTGATGCTGTTCGGCGAACATCGCAAAGAATTATCAGCAGGGTTCCGGCTGACAACCAACAATCGCATGGAATTGCTGGGCGCAATTGAAGGGTTGCGATCTTTGAAGGAAAGATGTTCGGTCAAACTTCACACCGATTCGCAGTACGTCGTCAACGCGATTGAAAAAGGCTGGGCTGCCAAATGGAAAGCCAACGGCTGGATGCGAAACAAGAAAGACAAAGCGGTCAATCCTGATTTGTGGGAACAGTTGCTGACGCTCTGCCAACAGCACAAAGTCGAATTCATCTGGGTCAAAGGCCACGCAGGCAATAAGGAAAACGAACGCTGCGACGTGCTGGCCGTCGCTGCCGCTCAGCGACCGAACTTGCCAGAAGATGAAGGGTATTTGTAGTAATACTCTGGCGTTTTGCTCATCAAAGAAAAAACGGGTAGCGCATTGCTACCCGTTTTTTTCTTTGATGAGCCGTGATGGGCTCGAACCATCGACCCGCAGATTAAGAGTCTGCTGCTCTACCAACTGAGCTAACGGCCCGTGTTGTCATCAGAACTTGCTTGATCCCGCTCAAGCGAGGCGCATTTTTGACGATGGTTCGGCGGATTGTCAAGACACTGTCGGCTGCTATAATCGCGCCTCGACAATGATCTGAAAGGACAATTCATGCCAACAAGAGAAGTAATGATCGAGATGGGATTTTCTTCGGCGCACGCGCTGCGCGGGTATCAAGGCAAGTGTGAAAACACGCACGGCCACAATTATCGCGTCGAAGTTTATGTGCGCGGCGAACGTTTGAACGACATTGGATTACTGGTTGATTTCAAAGACCTGAAAGCCGCGACGCGAAAAGTCGTGGATTATCTGGATCACAAAAACATCAACGAATTGCCGCCGTTCGACAAAGAACTGAACCCTTCGGCGGAAGAGATGGCCGGATTCTTCTTTCACGAAGTTTCGCGCGACATCAACGACGACCGCGTGCAGGTTTACAAAGTTCGCGTTTGGGAAACTGACACTTGTGCGGCGACTTATTCGATTGATTAACCAGTCTGGGTACGCAGCCACCCCCGGCTGCTGAAAAGGAGTAAGACCATGTTTGAACACGAAAGCGAAGATTTTTTGGATACGACGATTGCTTCGTTCTGGGCTTGTTTGCCAGAAGAAGCCGCCGACAGTTTGGCTACGTTCAAGAAAGATGTGCTGAAAGGTTTTCGTGGCGCAGTTGATTCTTTCGTAGACACCGCCGTCGCCAACACAGACCGGCATCTGGAAGATGCTCGCCGTATGCGCGAAGAGTGGAAAGCCAAATGTGCCACCGAAACGCCTAATGATTTTGGCGACGAAGCTCCGCCCAATCCCGCCTGATACTTTTCAATGTCTGACAATCAAAAACAGTTTGATGCTGCCATCGTTGGCGGCGGAGTGATCGGCTGCGCCATCGCCTGGCGACTGGCTCAAGGTGGAATGCGCGTCGCCGTCATCGAACGCAGCGACATTGGCCGCGAAGCTTCGTTTGCCGCCGGAGGCATGTTGGTTCCGCTGGCCGAAGCCGATGAAGCCGACGATCTGTTTCACCTGTGCGTTGCCAGCCGAGCGATGTACGCGGATTTTGCACATGAGCTTCAGCAGGCCAGCGGAATCAATGTCGAATATCGAACCGAAGGCACGTTGTATTTGTCGCTGACCGAACACGACGACGAAGAGCTTGAGCGGCGTTGGCAATGGCAACACGCTGCCGGGTTGAACGTGAAGCGATTGAACGCCGATTGCGCCCGTAAACTGGAATCGCAAATCAATCCGCAGCTTCGTTGGGCGCTGAAGTTTCCCGACGATCATCAAATCAACAACCGCTTGCTGATTGCTGCTTTACACACCGCAGCGCGAAACGCCGGAGTCGAATTCCAAACTCAAACCGAAATCGAAAGCTTGCTGATAGAAAGCTTGCTGATAGAAAGCCGGGCCGGGCGAAAGCAAATTGTCGGCGTCCGCACTTCACGCGGCGAAGTCATCAGCAAAACCGTGATTGTCGCAGCCGGAAGCTGGTCTAGCTTGCTGAAAACCGAAGCCGAAACATCTCTGCCGAACTTAAACGTCGCTCCGGTTCACGGCCAGATGATTGCGGTTGAGATGCCATCGCCCGCAGTTAATCACACGATTTACTCCTGCCGAGCTTATGTCGTTCCGCGACTTGGCGGATTCGTCATTGCCGGTTCCACCAGCGACAAATTTGGGTTTGAAAAGCGCGTGACGGCTGGCGGAATGGCTTCGATCATCGAACGCGCCAAAGAGATTTTGCCGGGCTTCGCGGATTTGGCAGTTACTGAAACCTGGTCGGGATTGCGTCCGCGCGCGGCTGACGGATTGCCTGTAATTGGCGCGGATGATTCAGTTGCCGGATTGGTTTACGCCACCGGCCATTATCGCAACGGCATTTTGTTGACTCCGATCACTGCCCAGGCCATCAGCGAAATTGTCTTGAAAGGCGAAAGCGGCGTTCAACTTTCAGCGTTCAGTCCACAACGATTTGCACGCCTTCAGGCCGACGGCTCAACGCCATAAACACTCCAACCAAAGTCTTGGCGTCTTTGATTTCGCCGCTGGCAATCATTGCCGTCAATTCTTCGCCGCTGAAGCCGCGAATCTCGTAAATCACTTCGCCGATGTCCAAAGACTGTTCGCGCCGCGTCAGGTCGTAAGCAAAAAACACGTGCATCAATTCGTCGCTGCTGCCCGGCATTGCGTAACACTCGCAAACTTTTTCCAGCCGCGCGGCTTCGTAGCCGGTTTCTTCCAACAACTCACGAGCGGCGCAAGCCTCCGGTGTTTCGACAGCGACCATTCGCGCGTTTTCCTCGCGGCCTTCTAGCGTTCCGGCTGGCAATTCCCACAGAGCTTCGTTGGCAGAGTAACGATACTGCCGCATCAGCACGATTCGTCCGTCGTCCAGAATCGGAACCATGACGCAAATTCCCGGATGCCGTAGCGCCGCACGAGTCACGGTTTCGCCGGTTGCGCGATTCAAAATCGTTTCGCGGTTAATCAACCAGCGAAGCTCTTCGCCGTGTTTCGACGCGCGGATCTCGCGGAATTCGGTTTTGGTTTCCAGCCATTCAAATTGAGTTTCGGTGTTCATATTTTTGAAGAGAGAATCAACGCAAAGACGCCAAGAGGCAAAGGCGCAAAGAGATTTACAGCGAAAATCATCTTGTGGCCGATCAATACATTGCCTCAAGAAAATCTTTGCGGCTTTGTTCCTTCGCGCCTTTGCGTTGAAAGTTGTGTTTGCCAGCAACGCCTTGACAGCTTTGGGGGCGTTGGGCAGAATCCGCCCTCGTTTTTAAGGCACGTTCTTTCAATTTGGCAAACGAGTAGAGGCGCGGTTTTCAAAAGTACCTCATCACCAGAACGCGAAGGTTCAACGACGATGAGCGAAAGGGGTAAACCGCCGAAGCCCGCAGCGACGCTTCGTTGGTCGCAGCCGGTTGGCTGTCAGGGCTAAATCCCTGAGGCTGTCATCGCAAACGGCGGTGACGTGCTCTCGGTAACCGCTGTCGTCGTTTCGCGCCGCGTTGTTCACGCGCGCTCCAAAAAAGATTACGGGTTAGCAGGCACTGTCACTGCTAACCCGTTTTTACTTTTCCGAGAAGGAGTTTCAGGAGCTTAGCAATGATCGTCATGAAATTTGGCGGCACGTCCGTAGAAAGCGACGTAGCAATTCGCCGACTTATCTCCATCGTCAAAACACAAATTCATCGCCAACCCATAGTCGCGGTTTCGGCGATGGGTAAAACCACCAACGGATTGTTGGAAGCTGCTCGACTGGCCGCTGCCGGAGATTTGGCCGCTGCGCGCGCCAGGCTGGAAACCATCGCCGAGCATCACTTCAAAACGGCGGACGCGCTGGCGCTGGCCGAAGAAAGAAGTTTACTGCGATTGGCGCTGGCCAATCGGTTCGACGGCATTCGCACAACGCTGGAAGAAATCCATCAGGCGGGCGAAGTCACTCCGCAATTTTCCGACGCGATTTCGGCCAACGGCGAACTGTTGTCTTCACCAATCGTCGCCGCTGCGTTTCGCGCCGAAGGCATCAAAGGCGTTTGGGTGGACGTTCGCCCGTTGATGCGAACCAACGGCGATTTCACACGCGCGGCTGTGCAATTCGACGAAGCCAATCCGAAGTTGAACGAAGGCTTCACGGCGGCGTTGGCCAACGGCGGTTTGCCTGTGACGCAAGGTTTCATCGGTTCGACTGTCGAAGGCGTGACGACGACCATCGGGCGCGGCGGTTCGGATTATTCGGCTGCGATTATCGGCGCGGCGCTCAATGCCGAAGAGATTCAAATCTGGACGGACGTTGATGGAATCCTGACCACCGATCCGCGCATCGTCAGCGAAGCCGCGAAAGTCAAAACCATCTCGTTTGCCGAAGCTTCGGAACTGGCATACTTCGGCGCAAAGGTTTTGCACCCCAGCACGCTGTTGCCCGCAATGGCCAAAGACATTCCGGTGCGTGTATGCAATTCGCGCAACCCATCGAACGAAGGCACGGCCATTGTCCGCAACGCCCCGTCGTCGCAGGCTCCGGTCAAAGCCATCGCCTTCAAACGCGGCATCACTGTGGTCAATGTGGCTTCGGATAGAATGCTGATGGCTTACGGATTTTTGGCGCGACTGTTTGATGTGTTCGCTGCGCACCAAACGCCTGTGGATATGGTGGCGACTTCTGAAGTCAGCGTCTCTGTCACGTTGGATGACACGCGAAACCTGGATCAAGCTGTCGCGGATTTACAGCAGCTTGGCGAAGTCACAGTCGAACGCGATCAAGCGTTGATTTGCCTGGTTGGCGAAAACCTGAAGTTCACGCCGGGTCTGGCTTCAAAGATTTTTTCCAGCATCGAAGACGTCAACGTTTCGATGATTTCGCACGGAGCGTCGGCCATCAACGTCAGCTTTATCGTCGCCGACAAAGACGTTGAACGTGCCGTCAAAACCTTGCACAAGGAATTTTTCAGCGAACTGGACGCGGCTACGTTTGAAGCCGTGGCTGTGGCTCGCGCGGCGGCGTAAGGTGACAAAATGAAAATTGCAATTGTCGGTTACGGCAAAATGGGCAAGATCATCGAAGGCATCGCGTTGGAGCGCGGGCATTCGGTCGTCGCTCGCTTCGACATTGATAACAACGTCAACGGCGAAGGTTTGACGGCGAAAAGCCTGGCAGGTGTTGATGCCGCGATTGAATTTTCCACGCCTGAATCTGCGATGAACAACATTCGCCGATTGGTCAGCTTGAAAGTGCCGACGGTGATTGGCACGACCGGTTGGTACACGCAGCTTGAAGAAGTCGGGCAGCTTGTCGCCGAAAATAACGCCGCGCTGGTGTGGGGAGCGAACTTTTCCATCGGCGTGAACTTGTTTTTCAAACTGGTGCGCGAGGCTTCGGCGTTGTTTGCGCGCTACAATCAGTACGATCCGTTTTTGATCGAATCACATCACAAGTTCAAAAAAGACGCGCCGTCAGGAACGGCTTTGGTCACTGCGCGAATGATGCGCGAAGCTTATGGCGACCGCACGCCTGAAGCTGTGGCTCTGCGCGCGGGTCACATTCCCGGCACACACGAAGTCGGTTTCGATTCCGAAGCCGACACCATCACGCTGACGCACACCGCGCGCAACCGCGAAGGCTTCGCCGCCGGAGCCGTGCTGGCTGCGGAATTGGTCGTCGGCAAACAAGGCATGTACGAATTCCCTGAGCTGCTTTTCGCAGCCGAATAAGGAGAAGCAATGACAAATTTGACTCAACTGAAAGGCTGCGGAACGGCGATCATCACTCCGTTTCGCCAGGATGAATCCATTGATGAAGCCGCGTTTCGGCGCTTCATCGAATTCCAAATCAACGGCGGCGTGGATTTTTTGGTCGCCTGCGGCACTACCGGCGAAAGCGTGACGATGAGCGAAGACGAACAAACTCGTGTGGTCGCTCTGACGATTGAATTTGCCGCCGGCAGAGTTCCAGTCGTCGCCGGAGCGGGCGGATACAACACGCGCGAAGTGATCGAAAAGATTCATCGTTACGAAAAGCTCGGCGTGGACGCGATTTTGTCAGTGACACCGTATTACAACAAACCGATGCAGGAAGGGTTGTTTCAGCATTACAAAACGATTGCGGCGGCGACCGCGCTGCCGATCATTTTGTACAGCGTGCAGGGACGCACCAGCGTCAATCTGGAACCGGTGACGGTGGCCAGGCTGGCGGAATTCAAAAACATCGTGGCGATCAAGGAAGCTTCCGGCAACATTTCTCAGATTGCCGAAATAGCTTCGTTGGTCAGCGAAGACTTCAAGATTTTTGCTGGTGACGACAGTTTAGTATTGCCGGTGGCGGCGCTTGGCGGAGTTGGCGTGATTTCCGTTGCGTCGAATTTGCTGCCGCGCCAGGTCAGCGATTTGTGCCGCGCCAGCGTCGAAGGTCGTTTGGCTGAAGCTCGAAAGTTAAACAATCAACTGATGCCGATCTTCAAGGCGATGTTTATCGAAAGCAATCCGATTCCGGTGAAAGCTGCGCTGGCGATGACCGGCTTGATCGAAGAAGTTTATCGTTTGCCGCTGACTCCAATCAGCGCGGCCAATCGCGTCAAGCTGGAACAGGTGTTGTCTGAATCCGGTTTGTTGACGATGGCGGCGAAGGCTTGATTCTTTGTCTGTGGGAAAGCCAAGAAGTCGTTCAGTACAGGGCAAAAAACCTGAAGTGCCATCATAATAAACTTTAGCCACGCTTTTTGCGGAAAATCATAATCCGTCAAAGATTGGCAGCAACAAACAAAGGCAGCGAAATTGTAAAAGATCGCTGCCTTTGCTTGTTTCAACCCGATGGTTGTCTTTAGTTGTCCGAGCCGATTCGCATGCCGTAAAACGATCGGTACACGAAGTAGATCGAAATGACTGTGAACACAACCGCCAGCACGTGGCTCAGCGAAGCGTTGCCGCCAGAGCGCAGGCTGACCGCCAGTTCCACCGCCAGCAATCCGAACAAGGTCGTGAATTTGATGACCGGGTTCAGTGCCACCGACGAAGTGTCTTTGAACGGATCGCCAACCGTGTCGCCGACCACCGTCGCGTCATGCAGCGGCGTGCCTTTGGCTTTCAGTTCGACTTCGACAATCTTCTTGGCGTTATCCCACGCGCCGCCAGCGTTGGCCATAAAGATCGCCTGGTATAAACCGAAGATCGCAATCGAAATCAGGTAGCCGATGAAGAAGTATTCTTCGATGAAGGCAAAGCCCAGCGCCGAGAAAAAGACCGTCAGGAAGATGTTGAACATTCCCTTCTGCGCGTATTGCGTGCAGATTTCGACGACCTTTTTGCTGTCTTCAACCGAAGCCTTTTCAACGCCTTCCAGTTTGATGTTGGCTTTGATGAACTCAACCGCGCGATACGCGCCAGTGGTCACGGCCTGCGTCGAAGCGCCGGTGAACCAGTAAATGATCGCGCCGCCGGTAATCAATCCCAGCACGAATGGAGCGTGAAGCAACGACAGTTTGTCCACGTTTGCCGTCAAACCATCGGTCAGCGACATAATGATCGAAAAGATCATGGTCGTTGCGCCCACGACTGCCGTACCGATCAACACGGGTTTGGCCGTCGCCTTGAAGGTGTTGCCAGCGCCGTCGTTTTCTTCCAGCAAATGTTTGGCGCGGTCGAAATTGACGGTCACGCCAAAATCTTTTTTGACTTCGGCTTCGACGTTGGGAACATGTTCGATCAACGACAATTCGTAAACTGATTGCGCGTTGTCAGTCACAGGCCCATAAGAATCCACCGCGATGGTGACAGGCCCCATTCCCAAAAATCCGAAGGCGACCAGACCGAAAGCGAAGACCGCCGGAGCAGCCATCAACGCGCCCAAACCTTCCAGACTGAAAGCATAAGCAATCGCCATCAACGCCACGATGCTGATGCCCAGCCAGTAAGCCGAGAAGTTACCCGCAACCAAGCCGGACAGAATGTTCAGTGATGCGCCACCTTCTTTGGACGAAGTGACGACTTCGCTGACGTGGCGTGATTCGGTCGAGGTGAAGACTTTGACCAGTTCGGGAATGATCGCTCCGGCAGCCGTGCCGCAGGAAATGATCGCCGAAAGTTTCCACCACAACGAACCATCACCCAACGTCGGAATCATCAAATACGACACAACGAAAGTCAGAATGATTGAAACCACCGAAGTGATTATGACCAGGTTGGTCAGCGGTTTTTCAAAGTTCATCTTGTCGGCGCCAGCATACTTCGCTTTGGTGATGGCTTCGTTGATGAAATACGAACCGGCAGAAGCGATGACCATCATCACGCGCATGACGAAAATCCAGACCAGCAATTGAACTTGAATGGTTTCAAAGTTCGGCCCGGCAATCTTCTGGTTGACCGCCAGCAGAATGAACGAAATCAACGCGACGCCAGTCACGCCGTAGGTTTCAAAACCGTCCGCTGATGGGCCGACCGAATCGCCCGCGTTGTCGCCCGTACAATCGGCAATAACTCCGGGGTTGCGCGCATCATCTTCCTTGATCTTGAAGACAATCTTCATCAGGTCAGAACCGATGTCGGCAATCTTGGTGAAGATGCCGCCAGCGATACGCAGCGCCGCCGCTCCCAGCGATTCGCCGATGGCAAAACCGATGAAGCAAGGCCCGGCGTAATCGCCAGGAATGAACAGCAGAATGCAAAGCATAATCAGCAGTTCGACCGAAATCAGCATCATGCCGATGCTCATACCGGCTTTCAGCGGAATGGCGTAAATCGGATAAGGCTTGCCGCCGAGCGAAGCGAACGCCGTGCGCGAATTGGCAAACGTATTCACGCGAATGCCAAACCACGCCACGCCGTAACTGCCGCCGATGCCGATCAAGCTGAAAATCAGGATGATGGCGACTTTGTAAATCGGGAAACCGACCAGAAAGCCAAAGTAGAGAATGATGATGACCGCGATGAAGGCTTCCAGAATCAAGATAAATTTGCCCTGCGTTACCAGATAAGTTTTGCAGGTTTCGTAAATCAGCTCGGAAATTTCGAGCATGGATTTATGCACGGGAAGTTTTTTGAGCTGCGTGTAAATCATCAGCCCGAAAATCATGCCGAGCAACGAAACGACGATTCCAACCAACAGCAAGGTTTTGCCACTGGTTCCGCCCATAAATGTGACGGTGGAAAGATCGGGTAATTTCAAATTGGCTTCGCCGCCGGGACGATGTTCCTGAGCAAACGCCGACATCGCGCTGATTGCGACGAAGGCTGCACCTGACGCGATTCGCAAAGCGGCGCGGCCAACTTTCGGCGCGCGTAAAAGACACAGTGACACAAAAATGCCGATGCTTAAGAAAAGGAGCATAGCTGGTGATACCTCGTATTGTTTTGGTTGTTAAACTGCTGGTGAAAACAGGCGCGGATTATAGACGATAGACCATTAACTGCAAGCCAGACGGGCGTTTTCGCGTTTCAGACTTGGTTAAACCAGCTTACTCGTTCCTCAAAATCGCAATCGGCGGAATCACTCCGAAAGGTCTGAAGCCTGTTCGGTTGATTCCGCCGATTGCATTTATTGAGCAAGTTCTATTTCGAATCGAAAGTTACTTGTCATTTTTTTTGGTCAGATTGACGCTGACCTCTCCATCTGCGCTGGCGATCAATTGAATCGGGATTCCATTGACCGGGCGCTGAACCACTTGCAAGGTGGCTTCGCCGTTTTTGACCGTAGCGCGGCCAATGTGGACGAACCCGCTCTTGGTTTGCTGAAACGCGGTGATGGTCGCGCGCTCAAAACCATACTTCACTTTCAGCGTAAAGAGATTGGCCCATTGAGCAGCAAAATCCCAAGGCATCACGCGCAACGGACGCCGCGTCCACATTTCCAACGTCGGATCGCCCAGCACGTGCCACATATAAAGTTCGCTCGTCACGTTCCATTGAGTGGGCGCTTCGGTTGTTCCGGCGACGCCGACCTGAGTGATCAAATACAGCTTGCCGTGGTTAAGAATGTCGCCCAGGCGACGGTGACGAGTGTTGTCGCCGAAATCGCCGACGGTGTTCGGCCAGACCGCATCAAAAAATCCGCGAGTCAGCGCGCTGTTGGCCCAGGTCGGGCTGTTGCGAGTGTCGCCAAGCATTCCCACTGCGCCACCATTTTCTCGACGCAACAGGCGTTCGGCGAAATACTCGCGGTTGGCCGTTGTGCCGTAATCGCCATTGGCGGTTTCGTTATCGAACAATCCGCTGGCGCAATTGACGCTGAACACCACCGGCAGCAATTCGCCATTGTTCAAATCGTTATTTACGTTCGTCGTCGTAAAGTCTGGATGCGCCCAGCCGTCTTCCCAACCGTGGTCGCGGTGCAGGAACAAAAACCGTCCGGCGTTCCAGGCATTGACGATGTCGTCCGTGTCGCCGTCCCAAGCAAATCCGCTATCCGCGTCAAGCTCTTCTGGCAACAACGTACCGTTATAAAACCGACGCGGGGTGCTGCCGCCGCTGCCTTCGACAGTTTTGGTGTAAATGCGATCAACGTTGTAATTCTGGTTGAGCAGTTCGTTACGCACCAATTCCGAAGTTTCAATGAAGCTGCGCAGGTCGCGGCCTTGTTGGCCGCCACTGCGGCAGCATTGGAATTGCGAAGCGATGCCGACGTTTTTGTAAAACGAATTCTGAGACGGCGGATTCGACTCGTAGTTGATAATCTTGTCCACCACAGTGTTCGCCTGATCCAGCGTGTCCACCGGAATGCGCCCCAACGCGAAATCGGGAACGTCGTCACCATCACCCGACAGCAATGCATAAGGATAATCGGTTCCGGTTGTCGAACTGCCCGAAGTGTTGACGTAAAACGGTTCGATGAATTCCGCATCGCCCAGCAACAACACATAAGACGGACGAACGCCGCACCAGTTGAACCGGCCTTCGATGAATTCGTCAATTTCTTCTTTCGTGTCGGGGCCGATTCCATTGCCGTCGTTGACGTTGATGACTGTCGTCGTGATTCCTTTGTCACGTTTCCATTCGGCCAACCGGACGGCGGCGTCACGAAAATCAGGATGCGTCAGAATCAGGAACTCTTCGCCGCCACAGATAAACTTGCGATTGACGACGATGACGTGTTCAAAAATCGCTTTGTAATTGATGACTGAATTCATCAGCGTGCTCGTTGCAGATTCGAATTGGTTCAATGCGTCTGTCGTGACGAACGCGCCTTTGCCGCCTTCAAAAACGACTTCGAATTCGACCGATTCAAACAGCGTCAATTGCTGCGATTTCGGGTTGTACTGACCGGCGGCAATCGCCAGTTGAACCAACTGCAAATCGCGGGCTTTGCCAAGCGGCGTGACGACGCAGACTTCTTTCGGAAAAGCGGAGTCCGTGGCGTAAATGTCTTTGTTCTTGGTAAATTCAGGTTCTTGGAAACGATCCGCCGGAATTTTCAGTTCATCATTTTTCTGCACGCTGTCCTGCGCTTCGGGCTGAATCGGATACAGGTTCACTTGCATGCTCTGAGAATTGCCGGTTTTGACAGCGACGCGAGCTTTCGCGCCCTGCGGAACGGCAACCAGACGATAAAGCACAGGAACGGACGGAATGCCCGGTTCACCTACGCCCTGTTGGACGCCTGGGATTTCCATTTCGGTGAACTGCTCGCCTCCGGCCTGAACCGTCCACATTTTCGGTTCGCCGAATTTCACTGCGCCGCGCAGACGTTTGTTGTCCGATTCGACGATTTGAACTTCCGGCATTTGGTTGACGCGCGGAGCGTTTTCGCACGGTTTGCCATCACGCCGCGTGGATAACAGATCGTGACGCAACGAAGACGCACGATTGCTCAAATCTTCGGCACTGGCGGTGCGAGCGCCGGATCGCAGGTTGCGGCTTTCAGCAACCAGAGCTTCCAGGAACTTCGCTCCCGCACAGGTATCGTTGGCCGAAAATGCGATTTTTGCGTCCTTCAATTTGGCATTCAGGCTGTTGCGCGCAGCAGCGGAAAATGTGGCGCTTGGGAGCCTGGTAATATGTCCCTGAAGCTCTTCGAAAGCTTTCAGGATTTCGGTTTCTCTCGACGAAGAAGCCGTAGCTCGACTGGCATTTGGCCAGGTTGGCAATGCGGAAAAGATCATCAACGCAGCCAACAAAGCTGCCATCGTTTGGCGCACAAAATTTTGTTTTGATCCGAATGATTTCATAAATCCTCCTCTTTCCTTTCACTCCCAGTTTGGGGATTTTGTTTTCAACCATTGCGACTGACTTCCCGGAGTTTTGCCGATGTCAGCTTTGACACCGTCGTTTTCGCTCCTGTATCGTCCGCCGCGAACACCAACCAAAATTCAATTTCGGTTTGCATTCGTGATTGCTTAGGTCAATCGTTGTGCCAGACGAATTTGCGCTCGGTTCGCAAGCTGTCTGGCGCGATTAAACTGATTGAAAAGGCAAGACTTAGGTGGTTTTTCGGATTGGCACAAAAGGCAAACGGAAGCGTCGCCGGATCAACCGAAGACTAACAGTTCTGTTAGTCGAGCTAACAACTGCGCTAGCGTTTGAGGGGGCACAGATATGGCAGCCAAACTGATTGTCATCGCCGGATCGTCGGAAGGAATGATTTTTCCGCTGACTGAAGCTGAAGTTTCGGTTGGGCGCGAACCCGACAATCTGATTTGCCTGCCCGACATGTCGGTTTCGCGGCGTCATTGTTCGGTCAAACGCAACGACGGAACATTTACGATTTTCGATCTGGACAGCCGCAATTCGACCGCCGTCAACGGAATGCCCATCAAACAGCAGGTTTTGAAAACCGGCGACCGCATTCGTGTCGGCGACACTTTGTTTTTGTTTCTGCTGGATGAAACAGCAGATTCAGGACAATTCATTCAGGTGAATTTCAACGAAGCTCGGATCGTCGCCAACCACACAATGCAGTTGCGAAAAGACACGGTCGTTGATTTCAACACCGCCGAACAGGACGTTGTCGCGCCTTCGCGTTCGACGCGAGATTTGAATGCGTTGTTGAAAATCAGCCTGGCCGTGAATTCGATTCAGAATCTGGAAAGTTATGCTCAGCAACTGCTGCCACTGGTTTTTGAAGTCATTCCGGCTTCGCGCGGAGCGATTTTGGTCGCCGACGAAAGCTCCGATCAATTTGCCTCCGTCTTTGGGCGCCATCGCGCAGCCAATTGCCTAGACCCGATTGAAATCAGCCGAACCGTAACCGAACGAGCCATGCGCGAAGCCGAAGCTTTTTTCAGCAACGATGTTTTGCAGGATGTTGCCTTTCGCGGAGCCAAAAGCCTGGCTGCGGCTCCGATTCAGGCTTTGATGGTTGTTCCGTTGGCGGTTGACGGCAAAGTGTCGGGCGCGATTTATCTGGATACTTCAGACCAGTCAGTCAGTTTTGACGAAGACCATTTGCAATTGATGCGCGCGATTGCGTCTGTCGCGGCGGTTGCGCTGAGTAACATTCAGCGTGTCAGCAATCTGGAAAACGAAAATCTGCGGCTAAAAGCCGAAATCGCCGTTCAGCACGACATGGTAGGCAACAGCCCGCGCATGCGCGATGTTTACCAATTCATTGGCAAAGCAGCGCCGACCAATTCCACAGTGTTGATTCGCGGCGAAAGCGGAACCGGCAAAGAACTGGCCGCGCGCGCCATTCACTTCAACAGCCAACGCTCTGCCAAACCATTTGTGGCCATCAATTGCGCTGCCTTGACCGAAACCTTGCTGGAAAGCGAATTGTTCGGCCACGAAAAGGGGGCTTTTACAGGAGCCGTCGCCACCAAAAAAGGAAAGCTGGAAGTGGCGGAAGGCGGGACTGTGTTTCTGGACGAAATTGGCGAAATGGCCATGTCGCTTCAGGCCAAGCTGTTGCGCGTGCTGCAAGGGCATGAGTTCGAGCGCGTGGGTGGCACTCGAACGATCAAAGCCGACATTCGATTGATTGCCGCCACCAATCGCAATCTGGAACAGGCGATCAAGGACGGCATTTTCCGTGAAGATTTATATTACCGATTGAATGTTCTGCGATTGACCATGCCTGCGTTGCGCGAACGGCGCGAAGACATTTTGCCGTTGGCCATGTTCTTTGCCGCAAAATACAGTCAGCAATGCAATCGTCAGGTCAGAGACATTTCCCCGCAAGCGCGCAACTGCCTGATCAATTACGATTGGCCCGGCAACGTACGCGAACTGGAAAATGCCATCGAACGCGCCGTCGTGATGGGAATCGCAGACACGCTGCAAATCGAAGACTTGCCGGAAGACCTGATCTCAACCATTCCGATTTCGATTGCTTCACCCGGCCAAACAAACCTGAATTTTTACGAAGCAGTGAATCAAGCCAAAAAACAATTGATTCTTTCCGCCTTTGACCAGGCTCAGGGAAATTACACAGAGGCGGCGCGTTTGCTGGAAATGCACCCCAATCATTTGCATCGTTTGATTCGCAACTTGGGAATGAAATCCGATCTGAAAAAATAATCTTACTCAACACGAACGACTTTTTGGTCGTTGAGCTTTACCAAAAGTGCAGCCAGAGCTGTTCTGAGCGCGTCGCCGTTCTTCGATTCCAGCGTGATTTTGACCTTGTAATCCGGCGTGGCGAAGTTGGGATACGAACCGATGGCAACCGCCGGATTGGCGTCGGCAAGTTCGCGCAAGGCTTCGGCAATGTCGAATTCTTCTTCCAGTGTGTAAACCGCGTGCGTGAAAAACGGTTCGACGCGGAACCGTTCGCGCATGGCCAGAAACTTTTTGCGAAATAGTTCCGGCACGCCTGGCAGGATGTAAACGTTGCGGCAAACCAGCACTGGCCAGCGCCAGTCGGGCATTTCCAGTAACTCGGCGTTTTCGGGCACGTCGGCCATTCGCAGCTTCGATTCATCTGCATTGTCGCCAAAGTAAGTTTTCAGTCGCCGCTCCAATTCGGGATGGCGAATGACCGGTTTGTCGAACGCCGCCGCGATTCCGTTGATGGTTACGTCATCGTGCGTTGGGCCGACGCCGCCCGAGGTGAACACGTGATCGAATCCTGCCGACAGTTCGCGCACTGCCGCGGCGACTTCGGCGATGTCATCCGGCACGACCAGAATGCGCCGCAACGCCACGCCGAGTTCGCGCAGTTCGCCGATGAGCAAACGCGCGTTGGCGTCTTCGACTTTTCCGCTCAGGATTTCGTCGCCGATGACCAGAATTGCGGCAGTGGGAACTTTCATGCGGCAATCATAGTCATCATCAATCGAAGCAGGCAAGACGTTGTTTGGAGTGCTGCGGCTCGACGCAGCTTTGGCGTTCGAGTTAGAAGCGCATCAAGTCAACAGAAAGCTCCCGCCAAAGAAAGAAAAGCTGCGTCGAGCCGCAGCACTCCAAATGAAACGATTGGCAACTTATCCGGTTCGAAGGCAAAATCGGCAAGGAAAATTTTGCGGATCGTTCGTTCAAGCGGAAAAACTCAGTCCCCTAAACGTTGAATTTTTGACGGTGAACAAGCTGGTGGCTTGTTTTACTTTTCTTGAGGAGTCAGCCAAATGAAATCCAAGGTTCGTTTTGAATCGTCAAACTCTCGGTTGATGTTGATGGCTGCGCTGATTGCGTTGACGCTGCCGTTTGTCTTATGGTCTTCGGTCAGCGGACAAGGCCGGCGTAGTCCGGTTCGGCCAATTCAATCCGGCGTAACAACTGACGGATTGCAGTTCCGATTGAGCGAAGGCACGGAAGGCGCAGACCGCCGCGAAGCTTTGCCCGCGCCGCCGACCTCGCCGCTGTCAGACGAAGCCGTCGCCAATCTGCTCAAGCGATTGCCGCCAATCAAATCTGAGCCGGACGATGAAACAGGCTTTGCCATGCGCGACCGTTCGCTGCCTCCGCCAAAAACCGGCCAGACGATCAACGCGGCGTTTCCTCCGGCAGACAGCGGCGAAAAACCCGAACCAACCGCAACTGGCGCGCTGGAAGTTTTACGTTTCGCGCCCGAAGGCGAACTTGCTTTAGCTCCCCATCTGACTGTGACTTTTTCGCAGCCGATGGTCGCGGTGACCTCGATTGCCGACCTCGCCGCTTCGCAAATTCCCGTCAAACTGACTCCGCAACCCAAAGGCAAATGGCGATGGTTGGGAACGAAGACTTTGATCTTTGAACCCGACAACCGGTTTCCGATGGCGACGAATTACGCGGTCGAAGTTCCCGCCGGAACCAAATCAGCAACAGGCAATGCGTTGGCAGCGGCGAAACGTTGGACGTTTGCGACTCCGCCGGTGAAGATCAAATCCAGTTATCCGAACAACGGCCCGCACCAGCGCAACCCAGTCATGTTCATCGAATTCGATCAGCGAATTGATCCGGCAAAAATGCTGAAAGCGATTCGGCTAACAGCCGGAGCAATGACCTGGAAATTACGACTGGCTTTGCCTGAAGAAATCGAAAGCGACGACACCGCTCGCCGTTGGGTGAAAGCCGCCGAGCCGAACCGCTGGCTGGCGTTCAAGGCAGAACCGTTGTTGAACGGCGCTGCCGAACAGCCTTTGCCCGCCGGAACTTCGTTCACGGTGACGATTCCCGCCGGAACGCCATCAGCAGAAGGTTCGCGCGTCACAGCCGAAGCTCAGAAGTTTTCTTTTCGCACTTACGATGCGCTGCAATTGGCTGAAGCGCGTTGCGGTTGGGGCGATGGCTGCCGCCCGTTCACGCCGTTTCAATTGATGTTCAACAATCCGCTCGACGCCAAAGCTTTTCAGCAATCGCAGATCAAGGTGACTCCGGCCATCGAGGGCATGAAAGTCGCCGTGTCGTACAACAACATCCAAATCAGCGGTGCGACCAAAGGCCGCACGGCTTACACGGTGACAATTGACGCCGCTTTGCGCGACACGTTTGGCCAGACGCTTGGCCGCGCAGTTACGCGCAGCTTTAACGTGGGCGATGCCTATCCAATGTTGTCGGCCAGCGGCAATGGTTACGTCGTGCTTGACCCAAACGGGCAACCGCGTTTTTCGATTTACACAATCAACCAACGAAGTTTGAAAGTCAGGCTTTATGCTGTGGGTCCAGAGCACTGGGTTAGTTACCACAGATTCAGGCGAGACCGACAAGGCGAGCAAGGTGAGGCTTCACCAGGAAAGTTAGTCAAAGAAGATACTCTTAATATCAATTCTCCGGCAGATGAGCTTACAGAAACACCCATTGACATAAGCCCAGCGTTGAAAAATGGATTCGGCCACGCCGTGTTAGTCGTTGAGCCAACGTTCCCGCAACGAACAACCGATTACAAAGTGAGGATATGGATTCAAGCAACTAACATTGGCCTTGATGCTTTTGTTGATCAATCAGATTTAATAGGCTGGGCAACTTCGCTGAAAGACGGCAAACCAATTGAAGGCATACAAATGAGCGCCACTTCGATTGAAGATATTCTCAGCGAGCCATTAACAACTTCAGGCGCTGACGGTCTTGCCAGACTTTCACTTGGGTCAAATCAACGTCAGAAAATGCTCCTTGCACGCAAGGGCGATGATGTAGCTTTTCTGCCAGAAAGCATTTACTGGTGGGAAGGCTCGCAAAGTAGTTGGGTTAAACGCGGCGTTTCGGATTCGTTGCGCTGGCACGTTTTCGACGACCGAGCGATGTATCGTCCCGGCGAAGAAGTCCACATCAAAGGCTGGATTCGTCGCATCGGCGGAGGCAAGCTCGGCGATGTCGGGTTGGCCAATGGCGTCCGAACGGTCAGCTACGTGCTGCGCGATTCGCGCAACAACGAAGTCGTGAAAGGCACGGCGCGCGTCAATGCGCTTGGCGGATTCGATGCGGCGTTCAAACTCCCGGCGACGATGAATCTTGGCCATTCGAATCTGGCGCTCAGCACCGATGGCGGTTTGCCGGGCAATGCTCACAATCACATCTTGCAGGTTCAGGAATTTCGTCGCCCCGAATACGAAGTCAAAGTTTCGGCAAGCAACGGCCCGCATTTGGTCAAAGGTTCGGCGACGGTGACGGCTGCGGCCAGTTATTACGCCGGAGGCGCGCTGTCGAACGCCGAAACCACGTGGAACGTGACGGCAACGCCGACGAATTACACGCCGCCGAATCGAGGCGATTTCAATTTCGGCACCTGGACTCCGTGGTGGTGGTACGACCGCCCCAGCGGCGGCGGCACTTCGCAAACCTTCGCCGGGCGCACAGACGCCGCGGGCAAACATAATCTGCGAATTGATTTCGATTCGGTGTCGCCGATTCGCGCCACCAGCATCTCCGCCCAAGCCACCGTGCAGGATGTCAATCGCCAAGCCATCGCCGGTTCGACAACGCTGCTGGTGCATCCGTCAGAGCTTTACGTTGGCATTCGCAGCCCGCGAATGTTCGTGCAAAAAGGCGAACCGCTCGTCGTCGAAACGATTGCCTCGGATATTGACGGCAAGCTCATCACTCGCCGCGAAATCCGCATGCGAGCCGTGCTGATTGATTGGGCGTTTGAAAACGGCGAATGGAAAGAGCGCGAAACCGCTCCGCAGGAATGCGTCGTTCGATCCGGCAATGAAGCCGCGACTTGCCGATTCGACACCAAAGAAGGCGGGCAGTATCGCGTGACGGCTTCGATCATTGACGACCGCGAACGCCGCAACGAAAGCCAGATGACTTTGTGGGTGGCGGGCGGCAAAACCGAACCGCAGCGCGACGTGGCGCAGGAAAAAGTCGAACTGATTCCCAACCAGAAAGAATACGAATCCGGCCAAACGGCGGAAATTCTGGTGCAAGCTCCGTTCTTTCCGGCGGAAGGCGTCGTTACGTTGCGGCGTTCTGGTCTAGTCAGCACCGAACGCTTCACGATGAATTCGGCTTCGCACACGCTGAAAATTCCGATCAACGAAGCTTACGTGCCGAACATTCACGTCCAAGTGGATTTGGTTGGCGCAGCCGTTCGCACTGACGACGCTGGCAACGTCAAAACCAGTTTGCCAAAACGTCCGGCGTTTGCTGCGGGTGAATTGAATCTGACGATTCCTCCGCTGAAACGAAAACTGACGGTGACGGCTGTGCCGCGCGACAAGGCGTTGGAACCGGGCGGCGAAACTTTTGTGGATGTGGATTTGCGCGATGCCGCGGGGAAACCCGTCGCTGGCGCAGAAGTCACCGTCGTCGTCGTGGATGAATCCGTGCTGGCGCTGAGCAATTACCAACTGGTCGATCCTCTGGCGACGTTTTATACACAGCGCGGCGGCGATGTGAGTGATCATCATTTGCGGCAGAACGTGGTGCTGGCGAAACCAGACGCTTTGATTGGCCAGGCTCAGCGAGGGCAGCAGGATATTGTCGTTGATGGTTTTTCGGGAGGCCGACTGGCCGCAAACATGGCTCCGCCATCACCAATGGCCACTCCGATGGCAGGAGCCAGAATGAAAGTAAGCGCGGGCGTGTTGAGTGACAAAGAAGAAACACAAGCAGCACCTATTCGCGCTCGCATTGATTTCAATGCGCTGGCGACGTTTGCGCCTGTGTTGCCGACCGATGCCAACGGACGCGCTTCGGTCAAAGTCAAAGTGCCGGACAACCTGACTCGTTACCGAGTAATGGCCGTAGCCGTCGCTGGCGAAAAGCAATTTGGCAAAGGCGAATCGGCGATCACGGCTCGGTTGCCGTTGATGGCGCGTCCGTCGGCTCCGCGCTTTTTGAACTTCGGCGACCGGTTTGAACTGCCCGTCGTCGTGCAAAACCAGACCGATGCGCCGATGACCGTTGATGTTGCGGTACGAGCGTCAAATGCCACGTTCGTAGTTCCGCCTTCAGGCGGTCAGGCGACAAACCCGCCTAAAGGCGGAACTACGAACCGGATTCCGCCTGAAGGCGGGACTACGAACGTTGGGGCTACGAACATAGCTGGCCGCCGAGTCACCGTTCCGGCCAATGATCGAGTCGAAGTTCGATTCCCGACTACGACCAGCAAACCGGGCACGGCTCGGTTCCAATTTGCTGTGGCTTCGGGTAAGTGGGCTGACGCGGCGGAAATCAATTTGCCGGTGTGGACCCCGGCGACGACTGAAGCTTTTGCGACTTACGGCGAAGTGGACGCCGGAGCGATTTTGCAGCCGGTCAAAGCTCCGTCGGATGCATTCCGGCAATTCGGTGGATTGGAAATCACGACTTCTTCAACGCAGTTGCAGGCGTTGACCGACGCGGTGATTTATCTGGTCAATTATCCGTATGACTGCGCCGAACAGGTTTCGTCGCGCGTACTGGCCATCGCTGCGCTGAAAGATGTGCTGGGAGCGTTTGACGCCAAAGGATTGCCGCCTGCTGAAACTCTGATTGCTTCGGTCGGTCGAGATATGGAGCGGCTGAAGACTTTGCAAAACCCTGACGGTGGATTTGGCTTTTGGAGAAACGGCGAAGAGTCTTGGCCTTATGTCAGCATTCACGCCGCGCACGCCATGCAGCGCGCAAAGGAAAAAGGCTTTGCCGTGCCGCCCGAAATGCTGGCCAAATCGCAAAGCTACTTGAAGCAAATCGAAAACAAATTCCCCAGCTATTACAGCGTCGAAGCTCGGCGAGTGTTGACGGCTTACGCGCTGAACGTTCGCAACCGAATGGGCGACCGCGACGCGGCGAAAGCTCGCGCGTTGATCGCGCAGGCGGGCGGAGTTGAAAAGCTGCCGCTGGAAGCATTGGGTTGGATGCTGCCTGTGCTGTCGGGCGAAGGCGGTTCCGGCGTTGAGGTCGCAGCGATTCGTCGTCACCTGAACAATCGCGCCGAAGAAACCGCAGGCACGGCGCACTTCACGACTTCATACACAGACAGCGCGCATTTGCTGCTGCATTCCAATCGCAGAGCCGACGGAATCATTTTGGAAGCTCTGATTGGCGACGATCCGAAGAGTGATTTGATTCCGAAAGTCGTGCGCGGCTTGCTGGCCAATCGAGTCAAAGGCCGTTGGGAAAACACTCAGGAATGCGCCTTCGTGCTGTTGGCGCTGGATCGCTACTTTCAGGTTTACGAAAAGGCTACGCCAAATTTCGTCGCGCGTGCGTGGCTGGGCGATGGCTTGGCGGGCAGCCACGAATATCGCGGACGAACTACTGACAGTCATCAAATCAACGTGCCGATGAGCTACCTGATGTCATCGGCGATGCCTCAAACTCAAAGCCTGACGCTGGGTAAAGAAGGCGCAGGCCGGTTGTATTACCGCATCGGCATGAGCTACGCGCCGACCGGTTTGCAGTTGAAGCCGTATGACGCGGGCTTCACCGTTTCGCGCAGTTACGAGGCCGTTGACGATAAGAACGATGTGCGCCAGTTGGAAGACGGTTCGTGGCGCATCAAAGCCGGAGCGCGCGTTCGCGTTCGGTTGACGATGTATGCGGCAACTCGGCGGTATCACGTTGCGCTGGTTGATCCTATGCCTGCTGGGTTTGAAGCCTTGAATCCGGCGCTGGCCGTGACAGGAAATTTGCCGCGCGATGAAAAAGACTCGAACGCACGCGGCTGGTGGTGGTCGTGGCAATGGTTCCAACACCAAAACATGCGCGACGAACGAGTCGAAGCCTTCACCACGATGTTGTGGGAAGGCGTGTACAACTATTCGTACATTGCGCGCGCGACGACTCCAGGCAATTTCGTTGTGCCTCCGACCAAAGCCGAAGAGATGTATCACCCGGAAACTTTCGGACGGTCAGCGAGCGAGCGCGTGGTGATCGAGTAAAATCATAGGTGAGACAATTTTCCAAATTGTCCTACCAAATTGCTGAAGTCAGGCTGCAAAGTTCATTCGTAAAACTGCGGTGGGACAATTTGAAAAATTGTCCCACTTTTGCGCGCTTGCTAGGCTCAGAACTGGCCGCTATAGTTTCTGCCGATTGCAAAAAGCATCTGAATTTCCCTGTCACAAAGAAAAGAGGTAGTTATGGGCTTAGGAATGCCTGAAGTCATTTTGATTCTTGTTGTCGCGCTAATCATTTTCGGCCCGCGCAAACTGCCAGAGCTTGGCAAATCGCTGGGCAATGCCATGTCGCAATTTCGCCGCGCTTCGGACGATTTCAAACGCACCTGGGAACAGGAAGTCGAAATGGACAAGTATCGCAACACCAGCACGGCTGAAAGCAGCAGCGCCAGTTCTGAATACAATCCTTCGAACGATTACAATTCCCAGTACAACCCTTATTCAAGCGAACCTGAAACAGCGGACGCCAACTCTGTTCAGACAACAGACACCCAATCCACAAATTCGGCTGACACCAAAGAACCTGCCAAAACCGAAACAGTCGCCGCTGCGACCAGCGCCCCTAAGCAACAGCATTGGATTTGAGTGTTGAACGCGAGTTTGAACGTGGTCTAAACCGCAAGTGATTGGTTGTCGTCGAGCCGCTGGCGTTTGCGAACAGCAAGTTCTCTGACGGCAGCCAATTTTTGTTTACACAGTCATCTACCGAAATGAGCGAAATGAGCAACGTGATGGAACAGGAAGTCGAAGAACAAGAAGGCTTACAAATGTCGTTTCTGGATCATCTGGACGAATTGCGCCGTCGTCTGGTGAATTCCGTGGCGGCGATCATGATCGCTTTCATTGTTTGCTGGGCAGTATCGGACAGAATCTTCAACTTCCTTTCGATCCCGATCAACGAACAGATTCGCCGGATGCGAATTGCGGCTCAGGCAATCAACGGCTCGCCTGACCTGAGCCAGTTGAAAGACGGCGAATCAGCGCAATACACCTTTGTTCAGGAATCCGCCGTGGGCGGCGTGAAAGTCCCGCTTGGCACTACCATCGAAGTCAAAAAAGTATCCACCGATGGCAATGCCGATTTAGTGACCGTCAAACCGTGGACGGTCGGCAAAAGCGTTGTGCCTGCCGGCTCGTCTGTGGCCAAAATTCAATCCGAAACCGGTTCGTCAATTTATTACGACGAAACCAACGGTCTGGTCATCAGCAAAGTCGGCGGCGCGTTCACGTTGTACATGACCATCGCGCTGTATACCGGCATCGCGCTGGCCATTCCGTTTTTGCTGTATCAGGTCTGGGCGTTTATTTCGCCGGGGCTGTATAAACACGAAAAGCGTTACGCCTGGCCTGTAATTTCGATGAGCGCCATTTTCTTTATCGCCGGAGCAAGCTTCGCGTACAAAATTGCCTTTCCGCGCGCCTGCGAATACTTGCTGGGATTGCAACAATCAGGAAAATTCCAAACACTGATTAACGCTGAAGATTATTTCGACCTGATTATTATGATTATGCTGGGACTGGGCGTAGTGTTTCAGATTCCTGTGCTGTCGTTTTTGCTTGGACGCATCGGATTGCTGACGCCTGGAATGATGTTGAAAACGTGGCGTTATGCAGTTGTTATCATCCTTATCATTGCCGCGTTGCTGACGCCAACTCCCGACCCTGGCAACTTGATGATGTTCGCGTTGCCAATGATGGCGCTCTATTTTTTCAGCATCGGCATCGTCTGGGTCTTCGGCAAACCTCGCCAGACCGACGAAGAATACGCAGCGACTTCCTGACCTTTTCACCAACAAGAGAGCGAGTTTTCACTCGCTCTCTTTCTTTTCTTTCTGCACAAAAGGCTGCTTCAAACCTTTTTCTGCTTGCACGCGCGAATCGTAAACATTTGGTCGAGCCAGCACGGCTTTGTATTGGGCGACGGCTTCGGTGCGTTGCCCGGCCTGATCGTTTACCTGAGCCGCGCGCAACAGCGCCAACGTCGCCAGATTCGCTTCGGCGTCTTTCGCCTTTGAAGCAGCCAGAAACTGCTCCGCCGCTTTTTTGTAATCCTTGTCCGCCGTCAACGCTTCGGCGTATTGGTAATGCACCAAGTCAATTGCCGGAGCCGCTGTGGAATCTTTGAGCAAGCTTTCAAACGCGGCGTAAGCTTCTTGCTGGCGTTTCATCGTCACCAACAGCGTTGCCGTTTCCAGTTTCAATAAATAACTGGCCGGGTATTTGTTGTTCAGGTGTTTCAGCACTGCCAGCGCGTCGTCAAACCGTTTTTCGTTTTTGTAAATCGCCACCAGCAACACGCGCGCATCGTCGGCGGTGACGGTTTCACTGACGACGATTTTTTCCAGCCGTTCGATGCCGCGTTGTTTGTTGCCGCGAACTCCGGCCAGCGTCGCAATGACTTTGTACATAAACGGCAAGTTGCCCGCGATGTAATCGTACATTCCCACCGACAGATAAGCGTCGTAATAATCCGGCTTTAACTTCATCACCTTTTCGTGAGCGTCAACACTGCGCGAACCGTTCCGCATCGCGCCAAAAAACTTGCGCGCGACCGAAGCTTCGTAACCGGCCATCACGCCGTAATAAGCGCCGAGAAAATACTGCGCGTCAGCGTCGTTTTTATTGCGAGCGACCAACGCCAGAGCCTTCGTCTTTGCTTGAGCCATACGGTCGCGGAACGCGCGATCAACCGCCGCGTCTACCTGATCGCCTTCGTTGTCTTCTTTGGCGTTTTCTGCTCCGGCGTAAAAACTGGAATCGCCACCATACAGACTGGTTTGCAGCCGCCGACTTTTGTTCAAATGCTCCAGCCAGATCAGCATCGCCAGATTGATGTCGCCGATGGGATGCTGAGGCATCAGCTTTTTCATTTCCTCGAATTTCGTTTTGGCTGTGGCGTATTCCAGATTGAAGATCGCTTCTGTGCCAGCACGGCGCAAAGCCATCACTTCCGGCGTCAGGGCAGCATTAACCACAGGCGCAGCAACCGGAGTATTGGCAGTTTCCGCTTGGCTAAACCCGGCAATCGGCAACACCAGCATCAGCAACAACGCCATCATCGGCAATGATTTCTGTGACCGGCGAAGTTTCCAAGCAAGTTGATTTTTGCCAGTGCTGACGGTTTGAACGGCGTTTCGCACGTTCGTCGGGTTCAGAAAGTTGGCGGCGTAATACACCGCAAAAGCCGTGCTTTCGACATAAGACCAAAAACGATTCATCTCTTTTCTCCTTCTCGAAAACCTGAAACTGTCGGAGCGAAAATTCGCAACGCTTCAGGCACAATTTCAAAATCCATCGGCAAGGTTCCCATCACATCGCCATCAATTTGCACCAGCGCATGATCGTTGGAATTGGCATGCGCGTTGCCGGTTTCCTGATACACAACTCCGGGGCTGACGGTGTGGCCGCCAATCAAACTCAGCGCCGCGTAACCCAGATAAGCCAATCGGCTGCGCGAATTGAACACGCACACATTCAACTTGTCGTCGTCAATCGCCGCTCCCGGAGCCAGCGTGAACAAACTGGCGTAATGCGCGGCGTTGGAAATCACCGTGAACGTGCTTTCGTGGCTCTGATCGTTGAACTTGATCGAAAACGGCGTCAGCGGCAGTCGCGCCAGAAACTCCATCCCGGAAGCGAAATAAGCTCCTTTGCCAAACGACTTTTTCAATTCCGGCCTGACGTTTTGCACAATGGTAGCGTCCAACCCAATTCCCGCCATCAGCAAAAAATACCGTTGCCATCCGGTTTGGCGTTTTACTGCTTTGCCGACGCTGATCGTGCGAACGCTGTTTTCGGCAATCAACTTCGCCAGACCGTCAAAATCTCTTGGCAGCCGCAATTCTTCCGCCAGCACATTGGCCGTTCCGCAAGGCCAGACCGCCAACGTAGTTTCCGTTCCAACCAATGCCTGAGCGACTTCGTTGATGGTTCCGTCTCCGCCACAAACAATGACGGTTGGCGCTTTGTCAGTCGTTGCCTGTGCAGCAAGTTCGGTTGCGTGCCCCGCATACCGAGTCGGCATTGGAACGATTTGAATCCCTCGCTGGTTCAGCGCGGCGGTCAGTTTTTCGATTTGTTGCAAGTCGTGGCGCAGCGCGCCAGCCGTCGGGTTGTAAATCAACACTGTTTTTCTCATCCGATTAACTTCCTGAACTTTGCGTTCAAAAACGCGAGGAGTCCGAACTTGCTCAGCAATCATAATGCCAGCGATTTGGCGTTGAAAAAGTGGGTTGTGGCACTTTTTGATTGCCACTCGATTGCCGCAGATTGTCACTTTTGCCGGACGGGTGACGGAATTTGCCGACAGTCAGGCTGTGGCTTATAGTCGCCGCCACTAATTTTGCAATCCCGCGCAACAGTTTATGAGCTTGCTCGAAGTTAAAAATCTGAAGACGTATTTTGCCACCCGGCGTGGCGAAGTGCGCTCGGTGGACGATGTTTCGTTTACGGTCAAGCATGGCGAAACGCTGAGCCTGGTCGGTGAATCCGGCTGCGGAAAATCCGTCACGGCGCTTTCGATCATGCGATTGGTCGCTTCGCCCGGACGAGTGGTCGGCGGCGAAATTCTGTTTGAAGACCGCGATTTGCTGAAATTGGGCGAAGAAGAAATGCGAGCAATTCGTGGCGACGACATTGCGATGATTTTTCAAGACCCCATGACTTCGCTCAATCCGGTTTTCACCGTCGGCGAACAAATCGCCGAAGCCATACGCCTGCATCGCAAAGTGTCAAAGCGCGAAGCCTGGAACCAAGCCATCGAAGGCATGCGCGACGTGGCGATTCCTTCACCGGAAAACCGCGCTAAAAATTACCCTCACGAAATGTCCGGAGGCATGCGCCAGCGAGTGATGATCGCCATGGCGCTGGCTTGCGACCCGAAACTACTGATTGCTGATGAGCCGACAACGGCGTTGGATGTAACGATTCAAGCGCAAATTCTGGATTTGCTGAAGGAGCTTCGGGAAAAGCGCAATCTGGCCTTGCTGTTGATTACGCACGATCTGGGCGTGGTCGCTGAAACTTCCGACCGCGTAGCCGTGATGTACGCCGGAAAAATTATCGAAGAAGCCACTGCCAGCCAATTGTTCCATCGCCCACGCCATCCATACACAGAAGGTTTGCTGCGCGCCGTGCCTCGTTTGGACGAGCGCCGCGAAGGCCGAATGCTGCGATTGCAAACCATTGAAGGCGTCGTGCCAAATCCGCTGGAATTGCCGCCCGGCTGTCGTTTCGCTCCGCGCTGTGAACACGCTGAAGACAAATGTCGTCAAAGCGACATTCCGCTGGTTGACCTCGGCGCCGACCATCTGTCGCGCTGCGTTCGCGCTGGCGAAATTTATCCACCAATGGTTTAAGCGATGACCAATCAAACGCTTGTTGAAGCAATCAATTTGACCAAACACTTTCCCGCCGCACACAAACAAATGGTTCGCGCGGTTGACGGAGTTTCGTTTGCCATTCAACGCGGAGAAACGTTCGGTTTGGTGGGTGAATCCGGCTGCGGCAAAACCACCGTCGGGCGCTGTCTGTTGAGATTGATTGAACCAACCGACGGTGAGATTCGTTTTGATGGCCGAAATCTGACAGAACTTAATCGAACCGAACTTCGCGGACTGCGTCGCCGGATGCAAATCATTTTTCAAGACCCGTATTCGTCGCTCAATCCGCGCATGAAAGTCGGCCAGATCATTGCCGAACCGTTGGCGATTCACGGGACCGGATCGAAGGCCGAACAGCGCGATAAAGTCGCTGAGCTATTGCGCGTTGTCGGACTCGATCCCGATTACGCCAACCGCTATCCGCATCAATTCAGCGGAGGCCAACGACAACGCATCGGTATCGCGCGAGCTTTGGCCTTGAACCCGGACTTTATCGTCGCCGACGAACCT
This sequence comes from Acidobacteriota bacterium, assembly GCA_033763255.1. Lineage (GTDB taxonomy): Bacteria > Acidobacteriota > Blastocatellia > RBC074 > RBC074 > RBC074. Next base: position 73,260 of record JANRKX010000003.1, read on the forward strand.
GTTTCGGCTCTGGACGTTTCTGTTCAGGCGCAAGTAGTGAATCTGCTGCAAGACCTGCAAGCGCAGTTCGGGCTGACTTATCTCTTCATTTCGCACGGGCTGGCAGTGGTCAAACACATTTCTTCGCGCGTCGGCGTGATGTATCTGGGCAAGCTTGTTGAACTGGCTTCGGCAGATGACATCTATTCCAAACCGTTGCATCCGTACACGCAGGCGTTACTGGCGGCGATTCCGCTGCCTGCCCCGGATGCCAACCGCCGCGAAGTTCATCGGCTGGGCGGAGATGTGCCGACGCCGCTCAATCCGCCTTCGGGATGTCGATTTCACACACGTTGTCCGCACGCAACCGAAAGATGCAAAGTCGAAGAACCCAAATTTGCAGAAGTGTCTGCCGGTCACTGGGCGGCTTGTCATCTTCACGATTAACCACGTTGAAATTTCACTGGCAGTTTTCCACCAACTCTCAACCCCAAAGGAGTCACCATGAGTTCTGAACTTAGCTATGCTTCGCAACCGCAAGATGAAGCCCCGATAGTCGAACCCAAACCGCAAAATCATTTCAGTCGAATTTTCGGCGTGCTGATTTCTCCAGGCGAAACTTTTCAAGAAATTGGCCGTGCGCCTCGCGTGTTGATTCCCATAATTGTGGTTGGTTTGATTATGGGATTTATGAATTTCATCGTGACGAACCGGCTCGGTGCGGAAAACACCATCCGAAAACAGGCAGAGCCGATGATGAGATCAATGGGAGTTCCTGAAGAACAAATCGAACGCGAAGTCCAAAAAGCAGTAGCCGATGCCGGAACCACTTGGGGCAAAATCAAAGGCCCGCTTTTCGCGCTCATCGGATTTGCAGTTTTGCTGCTGGCTGTCGCTGGAATTTTCAAACTGTTCACAATGATGATGGGAGCAACTAATCGGTTTAAGCCTGTATTGTCGGTCATCACCTACGCCTATCTTGGCATTGGGTTGATTCAGGCTGTGCTGATAACCATTTCGGTTTACCTGCAAAACCCGGAAGACATAGACATTATGAATCCAGTCAGTTCCAACTTGGGTGGATTACTGAATGTGGTTGGCGTCACGTTACCGAAGTTTGTTTCCGGGCTGGCTTCTTTTGTTGACGTGTTTGGGATTTGGCGAATCATTTTGCTGGGAATCGGCTGTGCGGCGGTAACGCACAAAATGAAATCCGGCACGGCGGCAATTCCACACATCATTCTTTACTGCATTGCGGCGCTGCTGCTTGCGGCTGTGGGTTCGATGTTTGGCTAAGACCTCTTTTGGCGTTTTATGAACGAACTGTCTCAACAAATCGCTCAATTGCGGCGCGATTACGTGTCGCGTCCTTTTGACGAAAGCCAGGTCGCTGGCGATCCTTTCGAGCAATTAAAACTCTGGATTGAAGAAGCGATTCAGGCCGAACAATCCGATGTCGAAGCAATGACGCTTTCGACCATGACTGACGGTCGCATTTCCGCGCGTATCGTGTTGCTGAAAGGCTTCGATTCGCGTGGGTTTGTTTTCTTCACCAATTACGAAAGCCGCAAGAGCCGCGAATTGGATGCCCATCCGCAAGCGGCTCTGACTTTTTACTGGCACACGTTGAATCGGCAGGTGCGAATCGAAGGCTCGGTGGAAAAAGCTTCGCGGCAAGAATCTGAAGATTACTTTCGGACTCGACCGCGCGGCAGCCAGATTGGCGCGTGGGCTTCGCCGCAGAGCGATGAAATCGTCAGCCGTGAAGCACTGGAACAGCGCGTGGCTGAAATCGAAGCCCGATTCGACGACTCTGAAATTCCTTGTCCGCCGTTTTGGGGAGGCTGGCGACTAATCCCAATTCAGGTCGAATTTTGGCAAGGCCGCGAAAGCCGCCTGCACGACCGAATCGTTTATCAAAACGAAAACGGCGCTTGGCGAATCGTTCGCCTTGCGCCGTGACTGAAATTGACTCTCCGCAATCCACAATTGCTTTCGAGCGGTTGATTCTGAAAAAAAAACAAAACAGCGAAAGGCGTGACGACCGTTGCGGGATGCAGATGCTCGATGACAACGACTCGGACGCCTTTCGCTATTGAATCGCGGCTGATACCAATCGCCACGAAGATGGATGAATTCGATCAGGAAAAATCGTTGAGCTTGATGACGGCGAACGCCGCGCCTTGCGGGTCAGTCAGCATGGAAAACCGCCCAACGTTTGGAATATCCATCGGCGGAACATGGGCTTTAGCGCCAAGCGAGCTTGCTTTGGCAACAAAGCCATCGCAATCGGCAACCGAAAAATACGGCATCCAGTGCGGAGGAATGCCTTCCATGTGAGGCATCATTTTGTACATCGCTCCACCCATGTGAATTGATCCGTCTGCCGCCTTCACAGTGTTTTCGGTGTAAGCCATCGGGCTGTCATCCGAAGTTTTCGGCTCCCAGCCAAAGACTGTCGAATAAAATTTCTTCGCTTCGTCCAAATCGCGTGTCGCCAGTTCCTGCCAGCACATAGCATTGTTTTCGCTCAAAACGCTGACACCAATATGATTGAGCGGTTGCCATATTTTGAAATGCGCGCCGGTTGGGTCTTGTGCAATTGCCATTCGACCAACATCGAACACATCAAATGGTCCGGCTTCTATTTTGCCGCCTGCGGCACTTATGGCTTGGACTGCGGCGTCGGCATTTTCGACAGAGATGTACAAGCCCCAATAGGATCGCAAACCTGCCGCCTGCTCTTCAGGCGTAAGCGTGTAAGCGGCGGCGACGTCACCTCCATTGAGCTTGAACATCGAATAAACGCTGTCCGGCCCAATTGGGACATCGTTAAAACTCCAGCCGAACATTTCGCAATAAAACTGTTTCGCGGCGTTTTGGTCGCTCGTTCCCAGTTCCACCCAGCAAAAAACTCCTGGAACATGTTTTGTGACTTGCATGGTTGATCTCCTTTACGGTTTGAATCGTGAATCAGCAGGGTTTCTCGCAACTCTGCAGTTGTTGCGAGATTTTATTGATGTGAGAAATTAACGATTGACCAAACGCCACTCAGTGGACCTTTGTTCCACTCATCAAGCCGCTTTTGCCAGTTCTCCTTCCTCCCACGCGCGTTCCGTCCACAGATATTTCATCGCCGGTTGCCCCATTGAAACGAAGTTGCCATCCACACTGCGAATCATCGAAACCTTCGATCCCATGTTGCGAATGTAATCGCTCAGCCGTCCGCGATGCAGAACCGTGTGGTCGTGAAGAAAAGTCAAAAACACGACGGCCGGATGCCGGAACACTCCGTAAAACGACAAGTAGCTTGTCAATTTCTTGACCGTCAACTTTCTTATCGCTTCGATGCCTTTCGCAAAACGGTCGTCGTATTCCGCAATCAATTCGGTCATATCCAATTCGGTATCCGGCAAATCGCAGGCACTGCGGTTGAAACTGCCGGTGATAATTCCGTTCAACAACACCAGTTCGGTGTTGATGATGTGACAAGCGACTTCGCGCGCCGACCGCGAACGATGAGTTGGGCGATATTCGCTTTGCGCTTCGGGCAAGGAAGACAACACGCGCAACGTCACCAGATGAGCTTCTTCAACGCGCTGCAACAAAAAGTCTCGTAAAAACAAAGCTTGCTCGGTAGTCATAACAATTCCTCCTTTGAATTTTGAGTTTGATTTCTCGACAAGCGGGTCGCTCATCAAAGACAACAACACTGCTCAGCGGTACGCGCGCAGCATTTCGACGATTTGTTCAATGACGTTTGAGGGAACTTCAGTCACCGAAAGATCGGCAGTTCCCAAAACGGTTTTCACCATCACATCGGCGTGTTTTTCGATGCGCCGAGCGCGATCAACAACATCGCCGCTGGATGATTGCTCCTGAATTTTTCTGGCGTCGGCAATGATTTCGAACACGGCGAAGGGGTCAGCGCCCGCCGTGTCTGCGAAGCTGTTGCCCGATCTGCGCGATAATTTTTTCGTGCTCATGTTCTTTCATTACCTGCCACGCTTGTCGGCTTAAATAACCGGCGTAACGCTCTTTTTTGATTTTCTTCCCCAGCGCCGAATCCTTTTCAGACCAACACCTAATCAAATTCCATCCTCCTTCGGTCTCGCGCCATTCGTGCCCAAGCGGAGTCGGTGGCATGTCTTTTTCTGCCGATTGCTTCAGACTTTTTTTCTTCAACCCAGTGAATGGGCTTTTTGAAACTGGCTTTTTCGGTTTTGCCGCCGATTTTTGCTTGGGGCTTTCATCCCACTCCATACTCCAGTTCACTTCTTCTTCATCGGATTCTCCATTTGAATCAATCGGCAATGATTGAAACGGTTTTCCCGGAACATAACGGTCATTGCGATTAGCAAAAGATGGTTGCGCCTGTTCGACTTGCGCCACAGGTTCCGCGCTTTTCTGTGGCGCTACGATTTTCCCCGCTTCAAATAACCACGTTGCGGTTGTTGATAAAGCCTGGAACTGCTACCGCGAGGCAGGCTTTGGCGACTAGAACCGACGATCTGCTCGGCTAATTCCTGAGCTTCGATTTCCGCACGTTCGATCATTGCGACCTGAACGTGTTCGCTATCCAAACTGTCGGTCTTGGCTTGCAGAATCGTTTCCTGCTGTTTTCCTAAATACCTAAGCTCCAAGCGAATCAGTCGCGTAACCGGGTCAGCAAGAGTTATCAGCAACACAAAAACCAACACGGCTATAAAGACGCTGACCGCGCCCCACGCCAGCCAGGCTTGTTGAAACGGAGCGAGGGGGATGTTTTTGACCATCTGAAAATGGGTGATGATGTTGGTGAGCATGACGCACACCAGAAAGCCCATCCCGGCCAGGCTGATGAGTCGTTCGCTGAAGGAGGAAAAGGCTCTGGTGAACCCATATACCAGCCAGATGAAAGCGCCTTCGACGACTATTACCGCAAAAAGGGAAAGCGATTGCTGAACAAACCATGGGGTATCTGCAAAGCCCTCGCGGTAGATCATGAATGACGACACGCAACTCAGCAGAGTGATGCAGACCAGAATCAATCCGCCGCCGATAATGACATTTCTGCGCGCCTGATTGTGCTTGAAGGCGTCTTGAACGCTGCTCATTTTCGTCTCCTGTAAAAGTTATTCACCGTCCACAGGCAACGAAAGGCACACTTCTCCCTGACTCGATTCGAGTCCACGCGCACTTTCGCCTTTTTCCAAGTGGAAAGTTACGAACAAATGGTTGATGTAAAAGAATTTGTTTTTTGCCTTCCCACTTGCCTGAAACGATTGCGCGAAACTGCAATGCAGAGTGTCTGCAAAAAACACTTCGCCCCTGAAAAGGGCGCTGGCTCATCCGGTTTGACGCGGGCTGTCAAACCGGATGAACGCCCCAGGCTGAGTTTATTCGGTTCAAGTGGTGCAGGCGGGTAATCAAAGCTGGTGACAGAACGTAACCAGCAATCTTATGATTGCCGCTTGTTGCGACAATGAAACATAAAAGATCAAAATAACCGCGCAGCTATGACAACTGCGCGGAAACAAAAAATGCTTACACAAATTTTCGGATCAGACCGCGAACGATTCCCTGAATGGTGACTCGTGTTGGAGGGCTGATCAAAATCGGTTGGAATTCATCGTTAGCCGGTTGTAAACGAATCTGCGTCCGTTCATCGTAAAACTTTTTGACGGTGGCTTCGCTATCGTCTATCAAAGCAACCACAGTCTCGCCATTGATCGGTTTGTTGCCGGAAGGTTCGGCAACAATGAAATCCCCATCCGAAATCTGTTCGTCGCGCATGGATTCGCCGCGAACCTTCAACGCAAATCGTTTCGGTGAATACATGTCGGCTGGAACCAGCAATTTTTCAGGCTGCAACACAGCTTCAATCGGCGATCCTGCCTGAATAACTCCAAGCAAAGGAATTTCCAATTTCTGACCGTTGTCGAAATTGGCCAGCACAAACGAAAGAGAGTCGCTATCCCGTTGAGTGATTTCAATGCCGCGATGAATGTTTTTGTGACGGCGAATCACTCCATGACCTTCTAATTCTTTCAGCTTTTCGTGAACACTCGCCGGAGAACTCAGACGGAAATGATCCTGTATCTCCGAAATCGTCGGCGCATATCCCTGCCTGCCCAGAAAGCTGACAAGAAAATCGAAAATCTCTTTTTGACGAGGGGTTAGCAACATCTTTACTCCAGATTACTCTTGATTTCTCAGATCAAACCCAGAACAGATTTTTCTCTGAAACCAAGCGACTTGTTTCTTACTTGCGACAACCGAAACTTTACCGAAAACACCCGAAGTCGTCAAGCGTAAAAATCACTGTCTGAGAAAAAAAATTATCATCGTGCCTTCGCACTTTTGTGGCTGCCGGATTTAACCTTCATCAGTCTGATTGCCGGTTGAAACAGGTCATCAACCATTGGTATTGGCACAATCGCAAACACAGTTAGAACTGTTCAAAAACTATGCCTGCTTGCGCGGTAAATTGTTGCTGCTCTATCATTAGTCGGCATTCCGTTCCCTCCTCCGTACAAACAAGCGGAGTCGCTCATCAACACCAATCGCATCAATAGCGTTAGAGGCTTGCCGTAACTTATGTATTGCCAAAAGTGCAGTTTGCATTATCCCGATCACCTGAATTTTTGCCGACGTTGCGGCCAGACTTTGGTTCGTTCAAATGCTGAAACCGCAACCGAATCGGTTTGCTGCACACGATGCGGCGCGCGAGGTGTTCGTGGAGAAAATTTTTGTCAGCACTGTGGCAATCGAATCGGCGCCACACAGCAAGAAACTGTAATCGGCGCTTGTTATCACTGCGGAACTTCGTGGCGGAGCGGTTGGCTGTTTTGCAAAACCTGCGGACTTGACCGAAAACGTGCGTTGCTGCTTTCGACTTCGACGCCTTCAGCCGAAAGTTTGGGAGCGGCTGTATCTCAGCAGATCGAAGATTTCCCGGAAGCCAGTGCCATACGTTGCAAATCATGCGGAACGGAAGCCAAACCTTATTCAAAGTTTTGCGAAGTCTGTGGCGGCAAACTTGACGGAGAAAAAAAGAGTCAGCCGACTACAGCGCCGTCTGTAGCAACGGCTCAAGCCAACTCCGAAGCTCAGTTTGCTAAACCGGAATCCTATCGCTCCTCTCCAACCGTTTTTGAACCGCCGCTGTCAAAATCGCCAATGCCGGTTCCGGTTGCCGCTCAAACTGAAAAAGTCGAATCGGCCAGCAATCGTTCTGACAATTTGTTTGCTGACCCAACGTTGTTGCAGACATCGCCAATGGCCGAAACGACAACCAATTTTGAACCGGGCACAGCCGCAACCGTCTTGTCAGAAAACTCCATCAATTCAGGCAATTCAGGTCAGTTGAGTAACTCAGCAGGTTTTGGAAATTCATCCGGCAAGTTGTTATCTGACGAAGGCGCCCACGCAAAAACTGTCGTAACTCCACTGCCACCGTTTGGCGGCGAATTTCGCCACAAAGATTCGGCGTTGCTCGACAAGAACCAGGCGCGAAACCGCCAAGCGATGATTCAGTCGGCGGTGTTGATCGGATTTGTCGTATTGCTGATTGTCTTTATTTGGTGGTGGTTCAACCGCGATACGACAAGCGGGCTTTCGGGGCTGCCTTCGACTTCGCAAACAACTCAAACCAGGCAATCGAATTCCATCGGGACGACCGCAACGTCTTCTTTACCCGAAACCATGATTTTTATTCCTGGCGGCAAGTTTCAGATGGGCAAAACCGGCGGCGACGAATACGAAACTCCTGTTCGCACAGTCACCGTCAGTCCGTTTTACATGGCTCGCACCGAAGTCACCAATCAGGAATACCAACGCTTCGTCAACGAAACCGGACGCAAAGCGCCGACTCATTGGCCGAATGGAAAATTCCCGCCCAATGAAGGCAATTTCCCTGTAGTGAATGTTTCGTGGGATGACGCGAATGATTTTGCCAAATGGGCTGGCAAAAGATTGCCCACCGAAACCGAATGGGAATTTGCCGCACGAGGGACAGAGGGCAGACTGTATCCTTGGGGCAATTCTTGGAATCCATCAGGCGCAAACGCCGGACGTGAAACCGGTGGCCGAATTTCCGAAGTGGGCAAATTTCCAAATGGAGCCAGTCCTTTTGGAGTAATGGATATGTGCGGCAATGTGTGGGAATGGACTTCCAGCAATTTACTCAGTTATGCCGACAACAAAGTAATGGCTCCCGGAAAAGTCATTCGAGGTGGCGCTTTCAACGTTCCCAGCGACCGAGCTACAACGACTTATCGAGGCGTGCTTCCGCCAGAACGGTTAGGCGACAAAACCGGTTTTCGTCTGGCACGAGATGCACAGTCAAATCCCTGAAATTGAAATGCCCTGCTGGTTGAATTCGTCAGCCGCTTTTATTGAAAACGAAAGGTAAAGACTATGTTCGGCGTGGGAAACATCTTGAACCGATCTGGTTTTCTTGGACGCTTTTGGCGTTGCGGAATCGCTGTGGTGGTCTTGTTGTCGTTTGCTGGCGGCGTTTCTGCACAGGATTCGACCGGGCGCGAAATCGCCAAACCTGTGGCGAAAAAGCCTGCGGAAAAACCTGAAAAGAAACCTGCGAAACAGCCTGCCAAAAAAACCAGCGAAGCCCGCCCAACAAAGAAGAAAGTTGCTCCGGCCACAAAGCTGACAATTTCTGCTCCACCGGGGACATTGGTTGAAATTGATGGCAGCGTCAAAGGTTTCACCGGCGTGGATGGCAATTTAACGGTGTTGGGCGTGACGGCAGGCGAGCGCAAACTGACTGCCACTGCCGAAGGTTACGAACTCTGGAACGGCTCGTTTTCGATGGGAACGGCTTCAATGCGATTTGAAGTCCCAATGCGGCGAAAACCCGATCCGGGCAAAATCGCTGTAACCATCAACGAACCGGGCGCAGTGGTCGTCGTTGACGATCACGAAACCATACGCCCTGCACCGGGGCAGCCGTATTTGCTGACAGGGCTTGCGACGGGAACTCATCAGGTGCGCGCCACCAAAACGGGGTTCCGTGAATGGCGTGGCGCCGTTTCAGTCGAACCGGGCAAAACCGCTTCGGTCAAAATCGAACTCAAACTGTTGATTGACCCTGTAATGATGCTGATCGAAGAAGGTGTTTTCGAACAGGGTAACAACAACGGTGACAGAGATCAGCGACCGAAACATCAGGTGTTTGTCGCCGCGTTTGAAATTTCGCGCGGTGAAATCACCAATCGGTTATACAAAAAATTCGTGGACGCCGCCGGCCATCCGCCGCCGCAAGGAACCGGTTACGGTTGGCACGCCAATGTCTATCCGGCTGGTCACGACGATTTTCCTGTGGTGTTTGTCAGTTGGGATGACGCTGTCGCTTTTTGCCGTTGGTTGTCGGCTGAAACCGGCAACAAATACCGTTTGCCCACCGAAGCCGAATGGGAAAAAGCGGTTTCGACCGAAAACACCAGCGACCGATTTTCTTCCATAGGCAGTGTTTGGGAATGGTGTTCGGATTGGTACGACGCGGATTATTACAAGCTGCGCGACCGCATCAATCCGCAAGGCCCGCTGACCGGGAAGAAAGCCAAGATGATGGGATTTGAAGGCGCGACCAAAGTTTTGCGCGGCGGAGGATTCGGACGCGGACAGGTTCTGTTCCGAGCCAGAGAACGCAATCACTATTTCCCGAACAAGAGTCGTTTCGACATAGGATTTCGCGTCGTCCGCGAAATCACCAAGTGAGTAAAACCATGCAAAACAAAAACCCGCATCGAATTTCGCCTCTACTGTCATTGGTGATTGCGACAATGATTTGTCTGACCGCTCAAGCTCAGCAGCGACCGCTCATCACCGAAGACGTGGAAGTCGTCAAACCCGGTTCGGCGCGATTTGAATTTGGTTTTGATTTTTTGCAGGACAAAAACTTCCCGCTGTCTGGATTGAACGGAGACCTGACTCGTTTCGGAGTCGTGTCCATTACCTTCGGTCTGGCTCCGAACGTCGAAGTCGAATCGGGCGGCGTTATCCAAAACTTTCTGAGCGTCAATCGTCAGTTCTGCCCGTCCTCTGTTCCGTTACAACTCAGCCAGGCGACGAATTCCACTCACGACACCGGAGATTTTTACCTAGCGACGAAAATCAAACTCCGCAACGAATCCAAACGAATGCCTTCGCTCGGTTTTCGGTTTGGCGCGGAACTTCCGAACTCCAATCAATCGCGCGGCATTGGCCTGAACCAGATCAATTTTTTCGCTACAACATTGGCAGCCAAAAACTTCGGCAAACGTGTTCGCGTGGTCGGCAATTTGGGCTTGGGAATTCTGACCGCGCCAATTGACCGCTTCACTCAAAACGATGTCCTGCTGTACGGGTTGGGCGCGAGTTATCAATACAACGACCGCGTTACGCTGGTGGGCGAAGTCAATGGTCGTTACAACACGCGCAAACAATCACCTCTGGGAACCGAATCGGACGGCACAGCGCGTCTGGGCGCTCGCATCCGAGCCGCCGGGTTGATCTGGGATGTTTCCGGCGTCAAAGGTCTTCACGCCAACAGCGCCCGCAGCGGCATCAGTTTCGGCGTCAGTTACGAAGCCAATTTGTTTCAACCGATAAAGTAAGAAGTTCGCTGTACAGCCGGAATCGTTCTGGCTATCATACGCGCGCCTCGAACAACAGCGGGTCAACACTCACAACCCACAACGACCGGCTGCCAATCGCCCCAAACAGTCTTCCCCGAAGCTCCAGCCCCAAATTCCATTCAGTTGGTGCCAATTTGCGACCTCCGTTCTGACCTCCGCAATTTCAAGAAAACGCGGCTGAAGGTTTTTCTCGCCCGCTCAAATCTCGCCGGTTTTCTTCGGAGCACCCGTTATGACAACTCATCGAACGTTCTTTTCATGCCTGTTGTTGATCGGATTCCTGGTGACTGTGCTTTTCAATCAAGTTTCAGCTCAAACCTCTCGTTCGTTGCGCGTGCAACAATCAGTCGCCGCTCGCGGACAAAACCAGAATGTCGTGGTGGAAATGGAACCGGTCGGCAATGAAAACGCAGTCGGTTTCAGTTTGAATTTCGACGCAGATCAGTTGCGGTTCGTTTCGGCTTCGACGGTTGGAGCGGCCAGCGGCGCGGCGCTGAACATCAACAACAGTCTGGCTCACGCAGGCAAAATCGGAATCGCTTTTGCCCTGCCCGGAGGCCAAAAACTTTCAGCAGGCAAACAGCCTGTTGCGCTGGTCACGTTCGCGGTAATCGCCGCCGAAAACGTCACCAACACATTTCTGAGTTTCGGCGACCAGCCGATTCCGCGCGAAGTCGTGGATGTTTCAGCCAACGCAGTTGCCGCCAACTTTTCAGGCGCGATGCTGACATTCGCGCAACCGATGGCCGCCGTGTCCGCGGCGAGTTTCAGCAGCGCACGTTTGGCGCCGGATTCCATCGCCACGGCGTTTGGCGGTCGTCTGGCAACCAAAACGCAGGCAGCAGGTTCATTGCCGTTGCCGACTTCGCTGACCGGAGCAAGTCTAAACGTCAAAGACAGTCTTGGCGTGGATCGCAGCGCGCAGTTGTTTTTCGTGTCGCCTACTCAGGTCAATTTCCTGGTTCCGGCAGGAACTGCCAACGGCATGGCTTCGATCATTGCCGTCAGCAGCGACAACACGCTTTCAGTCACCAACATGGAAATCAACAATGTCGCTCCGTCGTTGTTTTCCGCCGACGCCACCGGGCGAGGCCTGGCGGTCGCCGTCGTTCAACGTGTCAAAGCCAACGGTACAACAAGTTTTGAATCCATTGCGCGATTCGACACTACGCAAGGCAAGTTCGCGCCAATCCCGATTGATCTGAGCCAACCAACGGATCAAGTTTTTCTGGTGTTGTTTTCGACTGGAGTTCGTTACCGCAGCAATTTGAACGGCGTAAACGCCAAGTTCGGCGGCACAGATGTTCCGGTGTTATTTGCCGGAGCCGCGCCGGATTTTATCGGCCTGGATCAAATCAATTTGCGGTTGCCGCAAAACCTGGCCGGTCGAGGTTTGGTCAACATTGCGTTGACGGTAGACGGCCAAACGGCCAACGTCGTCACTGTCAGCATCAAGTGAAATGATGAATTCGGAATGATGAAGGATGAGCCAGCTATTTTGTCATCATTCATCATTCTGAATTCATCGTTCGATCTCTTGCCATCACTCAGTCTCGATAGTAGCATCCGCGCGCATCACAGGCGGTGACGACTCACAGCAAACTTTCTGAGCGTCACTCATCCGCATCACCAGTCCACAACTCAACAAGGAGATCAACCCCATGGCGGTTAGCGCAGCCGATTCTCAACTGCCCGTCGCTGAACGCGCGCGACGGCGCATTACCTGGCGACTGATGCCGTTTTTACTGTTGTTGTATTTTCTGGCGTACATTGACCGCACCAATGTCAGCGTCACGGCATTGGACATGAAAAAGCCTTTGGGAGGTGGCGGACTCGGATTTAACG
>JANRKX010000004.1:0-68906 GCA_033763255.1 Acidobacteriota bacterium
GAAGCTCGCCGCCAGAAACTGACCGGCGCGCGCATTCGCGTGAATAGCCAGATTCCGTTGGCGCGCGGACTTGGCAGCAGCAGTTCCGCGATCATCGCCGGGCTTTCGATTTACGAAGCCTTGAGCGGCGACAAACTGGAACAAGCAGACTTTTTCGATTACGCGCTGAACTTTGAAGGCCACGGCGACAATCTGGCTCCGAGCACGCTGGGTGGTTTGGTTGTTGCCGTCGTTCAGGAGCGAACGGATTACGCTGGCAACGAGCGCCGATCGCTGCTGACCGTCAAACGCCACTGGCCGGAAGAAGTCAAAATCGTCATCTGCATTCCAGATTTTGAAATGGAAACCGCCAAGATGCGCGCCGTTTTGCCGCAAATGACCACGCGCCACGATGCGATTTACAACTTGCAACGCGCCGCGCTGTTGCAAGCCGCGCTGGCCGAAAAACGATTCGATCTGATCAACGAGAGCTTGCGCGACCGATTGCATCAACCTTACCGCGCGCCGCTGGCTCCGGGCATTTCTGAAGTGTTGCGATTGAACGACGAAGCGCACAAATTTCCGGGCTTGCTTGGCGTCGCCATCAGCGGAGCCGGTTCGACAATGATCGCCTTTGTCACCGACAACGGCGAAGCGATTGCCGATGAAATGGTTCGCCGCATCGAATCCAAAGGTGCAAAGGCTCGCGCTCTGGAAGTCAGCGTAGACAATCTTGGTCGGCAAATGTTTTAGCCGGAGCGCGGACGCAAAGCCGGAGCGCGGACGTTCCCGTCCGCCTGGTCCGCGGACGTTCCCGTCCGCCCGTCAATCAACACAAAATTTTCCGAAGGAGAACCCACTCAATGAACCCATTCGATCTATCTGGCCGCGTCGCCATCGTCACCGGCGGCAACGGAGGCATAGGACTTGGCATGGCGCGCGGGTTGGCGAACGCTGGCGCGGCGGTGATCGTTGCCGGGCGTAACGCCGAGAAAAATTCCGCCGCAGTCGCCGAACTGGAATCGCTGGGAGTCAAAGCTGTCGCCGTTGAAGTCAACGTCACCGATCAAGCTTCGTGCCAGGCGATGATCGCTGCCGCCGTCGAACGTTTCGGACGACTGGATATTTTGGTCAACAACGCAGGTACAAACATTCGCAAACAGCCTACGGAATACTCGCTGGAAGAATGGAACGAAGTCCTGACGACAAACCTGACCAGCGCCTTCGTTTGCGCTCAAGCGGCTTATCCGGAAATGAAACGCGCGGGCGGCGGCAAAATCATCAACATCGGTTCGATGATGTCCATTTTCGGCGCTTCGTTCGCCGTGCCTTACGCCGCCAGCAAAGGCGGCATAGTCCAAATGACCAAAGGTCTGGCGACCGCTTGGGCCAAAGACAACATTCAGGTCAACGCCGTGTTGCCCGGTTGGATTGATACCGCCCTGACCCGCAAAGCGCGCGAACAGGTCAGTGGCCTGCACGAACGAGTGCTGGAACGAACTCCGGCAGGCCGTTGGGGAATCACCGACGACTTCGCGGGCATCGCTGTCTTTCTTTCCAGCCCGGCTTCCGACTTCATCACAGGCACTGCAATTCCGGTGGATGGCGGGTATTCTGTGCAGGGGTAAAGCTATGGCGACGAATAAAGAATTAGAGTCAAGGATTTCTACTTACAAATGGCGTGATCTTTCGCGGCTTTGGAAGGAAATCACGTCTCAAGCAGCGATAAATTGGGAAGCAGGCAAAGCGCTCGAATACTTGATTCTACGTGCCTTTCAACTTGAAGGCGCTGAAGTTCAATGGCCTTTCCAGGTCAATGTAAATGGAGAAACGATTGAGCAGATTGACGGTGTCGTTTACTCAGACAGCCTTTGCTGCTTGATCGAATGTAAAGACACAGCAGAGCCACGTAACATCGAACCTATTGCCAAATTGCGTAATCAACTCTTGCGACGCCCGGCATCTACGATTGGTGTAATCTTCAGCCGTACCGGATTTACAGCTTCGGCTGCTACATTGGCGCAGTTTCTTGCCCCACAAACAATCTTGCTTTGGGAAGGCAATGACATTGAATATGCTTTGGAGAAGCGTATGTTTCGCCGAGGTTTGTCAGAAAAATACAGGTTTTGCGTTGAAAAGGGATTTCCGATCTATGACCTTAAGAAGGGAGAGTCAATATGAAAAAAGCGTGCGTCATTACAGAAGGCCAAACGGACATAGATATTCTCAAAAGAGTATTGCCACCGAGCTTAACGAAAGAAGTCGAGTTTGTTGATGGCGGCGGTTGGTCCGGCGCTCAGTCCTCAGCAGTCACAATTCTGGCAAAGAGACAAATCCCGGTGGCGCTGGTTATTGATGCCGATGCTAATGATGAGCAAACCATTCACGAGAAGCTCGATTTTTCTCGATGGTTGTTGAAACAGGCTGCTGTGCAAGTTCCATTTGAAGTGTTCCTGGCCATCCCGGAGGTCGAAGCAGTCTTTTTCCAGGACCAGCCTTTTGTTGAAGAGATTGCCAATCGAAAATTTACTGACTTGGAATGGCGGTTGATGAAGTTACAGCCAAAAGAGTTATTTGTCGGAAGTCCGATGGAAAAATCCCAATTGCTCAAAAGAATTCTTGGCAGACTGAATCAGGATTCCATAAAGGCGTTGCAAACTCACCCTTTGATTAAATCACTAATTGGCTTTTTGTCTTCTGTCGTTGTTGAGAACGAAGAGAAACAAGCTGCCTAGCGGGCAATGGCGCGAAAAGTTGAATCGCCTGCTAGAGCAGTAGCAAAGGCTTTGTTGGGAGGATTTTTATGAGTGAACAAATCACGCTTCAAGTTTCAAGCAATGTGTTGAACCACGCTGTCGGCGTTGCCGCCAGAGCCAGGCGAAGTGTCGAAAGCATTCTGGCTGACACGCTCGAAGATCGTTACGCTGAAACGCCAGTGGAGTTGTTGACTGACGAAGAAGTCGTTTTGTTGGCTGCGATGAAGTTTTCAGCCGAAGAGCAGGAGCGGTTCGGAGATTTGCTTTATGAAAATCGGGAAGGTTTGTTGACTGCGGAAAGGCGCGAAGAACTGAATCAAATGATGCAGGTGTATGAGCGCAAACAATTGCGAAAGGCAGAGGCTTTGGAGGAGGCCGTCAATCGAGGCCTAGTTCCTTTGCTGCAATAAGGCTGGCATCCGCCGACTGATTCGATCTGAAATTGTTTTATGTCATCACTCACAAAAATTCCGGCAGGTGTGCAGTACTTCTTTGACGATGAAGTTCGGTTGCGGCGTTCGGTCGAAGCTCGCGCGATGCGGGTGTTCGACGGGTGGTCGTATGACGAGATAATTCTGCCTATCTTCGATTATCACGATCTGTTTGCGCGGGGAATGGGCGCGGAAAAGGCTGAAGCGACTTATCGGTTTGTTGACCGCGATGGAGCTTTGCTGGCTTTGAGGCCGGAGTTGACTTCGTTGGTGGCGCGAACGGTGGCGACTCGGTTTTTGAAACGCGAGCGTCCGATTCGGCTGTGTTATTCCGGCGAAGTCTTTCGTTACGACGATCCGGCGGAACGGTCGGCGCGCGAATTTCACCAGCTTGGCGTTGAACACATCGGCGAGCCGAACATCATCGCCGACATTGAAGTTCTGTTGGTTGCGGCTGAAGTTTTGACGGCGCTCGGTCTGAAGGATTTTCGCATTGCCCTTTCGCACGTGGATTTTTTCAGAGGCGTCGCTGACTTTTTGAAACTCGACGTTGGTCAACAAGCGACGTTGCGGCAATTGATTGATCGGCGAAACAGTCTGGTGTTGGCTGAATTTTTGCAGAGCGTTGCTCCGCAAATTGAAAAGGCTCGCCGAGATGATTTTTGCCGGTTGACGCAAATTGCCGGGAAAGAAGACGCCATCGAAAGCGCGCGCGAAGTTCTGATCAACGAAAAATCTCGCGCTGCGGTGGAGCATCTGGCGCAGATTTTTTCGACGCTTCGTAAACTGGGACTCGGCGACAATTTCGACATTGATCTGGGCGACACCGGAGGACAAGAGTATTACACCGGTCTGGTTTTCAAAGTCTTTGTGCCGGGCCTGGGCGTTGAAGTCGGCAGCGGAGGTCGTTACGACAATTTGATCGCCAACTTCGGCAAGTCCGAGCCGGCGGTGGGCTTTTCATTCGCGCTGGATGGATTGGTCGCCGCGATTGCCAAACAGAATCAGGTTCAACCTTCCGGTGAAGAAGCTTCGCAACCGATTGCCGTCAACGGAGATTTAACCGCCGCTTTTAGCCGAGCGCGTGAACTTCGGCAGCAACAGAAACAGGTGAGGATGAGTGCCAAATAACCAACTGACAATCGCGCTTTCCAAAGGTCGCATGCAGGACGATGCGCTGGCGCTGTTTGCTCGCGCCGGAATCGTCGTCGAAGAAAGCGAACTGAAATCGCGCAAGCTGATAATTCATTCCGCCGATGGCCGATACGCTTTCATTCTGGTCAAACCCGGCGATGTGCCGACTTATGTTGAATACGGCGTCGCCGACGCGGGCATTTGTGGCCGTGACGTTTTGTTGGAATCCGAAGCCGACGTTCACGAACCGCTGGATTTGAAATTCGGTCATTGCCGGATTGCCGTTGCTGGCAAACGCGAAGTCATCGGACAGGATTACAACCTGCTGGCGACGGTTCGCGTGGCGACAAAATATCAGCGCATTGCTTCGACGTACTTTCAGGAAAAAGGAGTGCCGATTGAAGTCATTCCGCTTTCCGGTTCGGTTGAACTGGCTCCGCTAATTGGATTGTCGGATCGAATTGTTGATCTGGTCGAAACCGGGCGGACGCTGAAAGAAAACGGCCTGGACGTGATCGAAGTCATCACCGAATCCACCGCGCGGCTGGTCGTCAATCGCGCCAGCTTCCATTTGAAAAGAATCGAAGTCGGCGAGTTGATTGCCAAGCTAACAGAAGCACTCGGTACGGAACCAGGAGCGGTAGCGACTGGGTCGTAACGGAAAAATCGCAAGACTACCCGGTCGCTACCGCTCTCGGTTCCGTACCGGCATAAAACTATGATCGAAATTATCAAACTGGATATTACCCGCCCCGAAGAGAGCGAAAAGCTAACGCGCATTCTGAGCCGCAATGTCGGCTTGAATAACGAAATAATGGCGCGCACCGAAGCGATCATTCGTGACGTAACTTTGCGTGGAGACGCCGCCGTCGTCGAATGCACTCACAAATACGACAACGTCGTTCTGTCGGCGCAAACCATGCGAGTCGAGCGAGAGCGCATTGAAGAACTGGCTGAGCGCGTGGATGCGGAACTGATTGCCGCGATGCGCGAAGCTATTTCGAACATTCGTTATTACCACGAACGGCAACTGGCTAAAGATTGGCACGTTGAAATGGCCAACGGCGTGCGACTGGGGCAACGCATTCGCCCGCTGCAAATCGTGGGTTTGTACGTTCCCGGCGGCAGCGCGGCTTATCCTTCGACAGTGATGATGAACGCGATTCCGGCTCAAGTCGCCGGAGTCGAACGAATCGTAGTCGTTACTCCTCCCGGACAGTTCGCGCAGAATCCCGTCATTGCCGCTGTGCTGAAGGAGCTTGAACTATTTGAAGTTTATCTGGTTGGCGGCGCTCAGGCAGTCGCGGCGTTGGCTTGCGGAACTGCGACGATTCCGCGCGTAGACAAGATCGTAGGACCAGGAAATCAATATGTCGCCGCTGCGAAAAAGTTGGTTTACGGCGCGGTGGATATTGATTCGATTGCCGGCCCCAGCGAAATCGTTGTCATCGCCGACGACACCGCGCGCGCTGATTTCGTCGCGGCGGATTTGCTGTCGCAAGCCGAACATTCCGAAGACGCCGCCGCGATTTTAGTCACGACCAGCGTCAAACTGGCTGAAGCCGTCGCTGCCGAGTTGGCTTTTCAAATCGAATCGCTTTCGCGCCGAGGAATTGCTGAGCGTTCGTTGGTGGATTTCGGCGCACTGATTATCGTGGATTCTTTGGACAATGCGTGCGAACTGGTCAATCGGCTGGCTCCTGAACACGTCGAAGTTATGACCGAAGACGCCGAAACCATCACCGAAAAAATCATCAATGCCGGAGCGATCTTTGTCGGCCCATATTCGCCGGAATCGGTCGGCGATTATTTCGCCGGAACGAATCACGTGCTACCTACCGGAGGCACCGCGCGGTTTTCATCGGCGCTGGGCGTTTACGACTTTCTGAAACGAACCAGCGTCATTCGCTACACCAAAGAAGAATTGATGCGAACGGCGGCTTCGATTGAAAGGCTGGCGCTGGCCGAAGGCTTCGATGCTCATGCGCGAGCAGCCACTATCCGCTACGAATAATTTTGAGGAGTCGGGAATCGGTAGTCGGTAGTCTATTGGCAAACCGACTCCCGACTCCCGACTCCCGACTACTCAAACAGATGTCTTCACCACTAACCCAGATCAAAGAAAACGTTCGCGCGATCAAAGCCTACACGCTTGATCCGCTCGAAGCTCCGATCAAGATCAACCAGAACGAAAACCCGTTTGGCATGCCCGCCGAAATCAAAGACGAAGTCTTGCGTCGAGCCAGCGAACAGGATTGGGCGCGTTACCCTGAATTCATCCCGGTTCATTTGCTGGAAAAGCTGGCGGCTCACGTTGGTTGGAAAGCTAGCGGAGTGATGGCTGGCAACGGATCGAACGAGATGATTCAGGCGGTCGTCAATTGCATTGTCGAAAAGGGCGTCAAAGTCGTCCTGCCCGAACCGACGTTTTCCGTTTATCGCCAGGTCATTCAGGTCGCGGGCGGCGAAGTCATTTCGGTTCCGCTGAACGAAGACCTGACCTTCAACATTCCGCGCCTGGCCAGCAAACTGGTCGCAAGCAAAGCCGGTATGGCGATTATCTGTTCGCCTAACAATCCCACGGGCTGCACCATCACGCCGCGCGATCTGGCCTCGCTGCTACGAAACAGCGAAGCGATCATTGTCGTGGATCAAGCCTATCTTGAATTTGGCAGCGAAGATTTCATCCCGCTGCTTAACGAGTACAAGAATCTGGTCATCTTGCGAACCTTTTCAAAGGCTATGGCGATGGGCGGATTGCGCGTCGGATATTGTCTGGCCGCGCCGGAACTGATCCGGGAATTCAACAAAGCGAAGATGCCGTACAGCCTGAATTTCTTTTCGATGACGGCGGCAGAAGTCGCGCTGGAAAACATGCACTTGCTGCAACCGCTGGTCGAACAAATGAAGCAGGAGCACGACCGACTGTTTGTGGAACTGCAAAAGTTCGATGGGCAGTTGATCCCCATGCCTTCGGCGGCGAATTTCTTCGCGGTCAAAACTTCGATTCCGCCGAAAGAATTGTTTGAAGCCTTGCACGCGCGCGGCATCCTGATTCGCAACATCAGCAGCGCGCCGATGCTGGAAAATTACGTTCGCATCAGCGTCGGCACGCCTGAAGAAAACGACAAACTGATTGCCGCGCTGAAAGAGATATTTGGGATAAACAGGTGATGCGATGTTCGAGCGTGTTCTGGAAACAATGTGCGAATGCATTCGAGAAAGTCGGTTTACGTTTACCCGGCACGCTTATGATGAAATGAACGATGACGACCTGTTCGTTTTCGATTTGGAGCAGTGCATTCAGACCGGTACTATTGTCGAGCGTCAATGGGATGACGATTTCAATGATTGGAAGTAAGTCATTCACGGTCAAAGCGCAGATGGTGAAGAAATCGCTGTTGTCGCTAAACTGGCCGAGAGTCAAAAAACAATTTTCATTACGACTTTTCGCTTATGAACAATAAAAGGGAAACTTTGGTTCACTGTGATTTATGCGGCCAACTGACTGCTTGTGAAGTGAGGCGTCCCCAGATTGTGGGCAAAGCCGACCGTATGGTTGTGGTTGAGAACGTGCCCATGACTTCTTGCAGCAATTGTGGCCACGATTATTTTTCCGCCGAAGTTGCGCGGATGCTTGATGCAGTTCGCTCTGGGCAACAACATTTAACCTCAAGAAAGAGCGTTCCTGTTTTTGAGTTCGCATAATTTCTGCCTCTCAACTTTCTGATCTCGGAAGTTTTTCCAATGACACGCCAAGCCGAAATCAAACGCACCACCAAAGAAACCGACATCCATCTGAAACTGAACCTGGACGGGGCGGGCAAAAGCGCCGTCAACACGGGCGTTCCGTTTCTGGATCACATGCTCGATCTGTTCGCGCGGCACGGGCTGTTCGATCTGGAATTGACCTGCAAAGGCGATTTGCAAATTGACGACCATCATTCCGTCGAAGACATAGCCATTTGTCTGGGGCAAGCCTTTGCACAGGCGCTCGGCGACAAGAAGGGAATTGTTCGTTACGGCCACGCGTACGTTCCGATGGATGAAACCCTGGCGCGGGCGGTGGTGGATTTATCCGGGCGGTATTTTCTGGTTTATCGAGTCGAAAACACGCGCGAAAAAGTCGGCACGTTTTCGGTCGAACTGGCTGAACATTTCTGGCATTCGTTTGCCGAACATTGCCGCTGCAATCTGCACATCGAAGTCCTGTACGGACGCAATCAGCATCACATCATCGAAGCCGTGTTCAAAGCCGCGACTCGCGCTTTGTCGCAAGCCGTTCGGTTGGACGACCGAATTCAGGGAGTTATGTCTACAAAAGGCGTGATATGAGAATCGCAATCATTGATTACGGCGTTGGCAATTTGCGCAGCGTCGAAAAGGCTTTCACTTCGCAGGGCATTGAAGCCGTCGTCACCAGCGACGAAACAGTTTTGCGTTCGGCGGACAAATTGGTGTTGCCGGGCGTCGGCGCGTTCAAGGCGTGTATGGACGGATTGAAAGCTAGCGGCTTTGACGAACTGGTTCTGGAAGCCGCCGGTACAGGGAAGCCGATCATCGGTTTATGCGTCGGGTTGCAGATGATGTTTGAAGAAGGCCACGAATTCGGTATTCACAAAGGATTGGGGTTGATGCCGGGGCGCGTGGTTAAGTTCCCTGAAAAGCTGCGCGTGCCTCATATTGGTTGGAATCAGGTCGAATTCAAACGCCAGCACACTGTGTTCAACGAACTGCCCAGCCAGACGTTTTTTTACTTCGTACATTCGTTTTACGTGGAATCGGCTGATTCAAATTGCGTGTTGGGCGAGACGGATTACGGCATGCGATACGCTTCAATTTGTGGACGCGACAATATCGTCGGCGTCCAATTCCATCCTGAAAAAAGCCAGACCGCCGGGCTGAAATTGCTCAAAAATTTTGCGGAACTGTAGATTGCCGTTCTGCGATTTCAAGATTAGACTGCCCATCATTCACAAACCAACAACTTAAGGAGAATCAGGCATGAGCGAGAAAGCGGATTTGTCCGCTTTGACAGCCAGCGCAGGCGAGATTCGCCGTTTGCTGGCGAATGAGGTCAAACAGCGGCAAGCGGTCATCAAACCTTTGGACGGAGCGCAGCGCGCACTGAAAGACCCGCACAAAAACGCAGTGGCTTTGCACGAAGCGGTGGCTTTGCTGGAACAATCGCCGGAAGAATTGGCGCTGCCCAACAGCTACAACAAACTGGTCAAGCAACTGCGCGAAGTGGCCGACACGAATTTGTCGGAGCTTGAATTCACGTTCGCCCGCGATCTGCGAGAAGCTTTTGCAGCCGAAGGCGTCAAGCTGGCTGGGCCGCCGACTGAATTGATTGCCGAACTGTTCGTCATCAAACCCGACCTGAGAAAGAAGCAGGTTCACATTACATTTTCACGTCAGCCTGTTGGCAAAGGTTCGGTCAAGCTGGATGTCGAGCGCGTCGTCGCGGCCTGGCAGAAAGCGCGCAAGGAGATTTGCGAACGCAAAGTTGATTACGACGGATTGTTGGGCGAATTGTTTGAAGCTTATCAACGCATACTCAAACTCAATGGCAAACAGGTAGGTTGGCGCGCGG
This sequence comes from Acidobacteriota bacterium, assembly GCA_033763255.1. Classification (GTDB taxonomy): domain Bacteria; phylum Acidobacteriota; class Blastocatellia; order RBC074; family RBC074; genus RBC074. The sequence goes on from JANRKX010000004.1 coordinate 9,897, forward strand.
GCATTGTGGATTGTTACCGCGAACTGGTGATGGTTCGCCAGCCGCTGGGCTTTCGCAAAACGCCGTCGAAATCCAGCTTCGTGGATTATCCGAAAACGCATTTCGCTTACGACATGCTGCAATTGCGTCGGAGCCAAAATCTGGTTCACGAAGGCTATCGGCTGAATCTGGGCACGGCGACGATTGATGTCGGTTCGGACACGACCAAAGCCATGTTCCTGGCCACCGGCGCGAACGAAGGCGCGTTCATCAAAGACTTGTATTTTGTGGCGGAGAAATAGAATGGAACTTACGCAACAGGAAGCGCAGCACATCATTCGCAAACTCGGCGAATCCGGCATCCCGCCGACGCGCGGGCTTGAAGCTTACACGGTCGGGATGGATTCGTTGCTCGGCACGCTGGAAAGCGAATACCTGAAAGGCTATCTGCGCGACGGCGGCTCCAGTTTCAAGCTGGTGGTTGGCGAATACGGCAGCGGCAAATCGCATTTTCTTTACCGGCTGCGCGACATTGCCTGGGAAAACGGTTACGTCGTCAGCCGCACCGAACTCAGCCCGAAAGAATGTCCTTACGACAATCAGTTGAAGGTTTACCAGGCGATCATCAGCAACCTGATTTATCACGATCCCGATCCGAACATTGCCGACACTCAAGGCATAGAAGCTTTTTTAGAAAACCATTTCTTCCACACGATGCGAATGCTGGGCATTGAGCAGGTCATGACCAGCATTGGTTTGGACGTACGCGTCAAGATGTGGCTGGAAACGATCTTGCGCTTCAAGGTTGAAAGCCCGTCGTATCGTCACGCGGTTTACTTTTTCCTGCAAGCCGCCGCCGAAGAGAACGAAGCCAAAAAGCGCGTCATCGGCGCTTGGTTGCGCGGCGAAGCGGTGCCGATGAAAGACGTGCGCGAATTCAGCATCACCGAACGCATTGACCGGTCGGTGGCTTTCAAAATGCTGCGTTCGTTGGCGCAACTGGTTCATGAACTCGGCTACGCTGGGTTGGCGCTGCTGTTTGACGAAGGCGACCGCATGGTCAGCATCGGTTCTTCGCGGACTGAAAAAGTCGCCTGTGACAATCTGCGCGAAGTGATTGATCGTTGCGCCGGAGAAAGCCTGCCTTCGACGCTGTTCGCTTACGCCGTGCCGCCGTATTTCGTCACCAACATCGCGCCGCAATACGAAGCTCTGAGCCAGCGCATAAGTTCCAAAGTGAAATTTTCGCGCAAGAATCCTTACAGCGTCCAGATCAGTCTGGATCAACTGGATTATCCCGGCGAAGAATTACTGCGAAAGATCGGCGAAAAACTGTTGGGCGTTTTTGAGACGGCTTATGGCATTGAACTCAACCACGAATTGCAGGCGCAGAACATCGCGCAACTGGCCGACACCTGCGCGGCACTGCTTTCCACCAGCCATCGCCGCCACTTCGTCAAATCGTTGATTGATATGCTGGCCGAACAGCGCGCCGAAGGGGAGCACCTTTACGAACAGGACAGCGTGCAAAATGTCGTTCGCGCCGTAACCGCACAGTTAGGCCAGGCGCAAGGCGGCGAATACTGACTCAGCAATCTTAGAGCTTATGATCGGTTCCATAGTCAATCATCCACTTTTTGGTCGCGGCCAGGTTGTCGAATTACGCAACGCCGCGCGCGAAGCCGCCGTGCGCTTCGACAACGGAATTCGCGCCGTCGTGCCCGCCAGCATCCTTTCGATCTTGCAGGCAGCCGATACGCCTGCGCCTGCTCCGCGTCCTGTGGTTTTGCCACGCGCCGAAGCTCCGCCGACACCTGAACAGCAGCAAAAAATCTCTGCGCGGCGAACGATTGAAGCTTTGCGTTATGGCGTAGTTCCGCAGAAACGCATACGCGAACTGAGCGCCGGTCTGGAAAGCGAGCGCGCCAGTTTGACGCGAGCTTTTGACGAAGTCGCGCAATCCGGCGGCGACGTGCGCGTGATTCTTGGCGAATACGGCACGGGCAAAAGCCATTTTTTTGAACTGGCTGCGCAAGAAGCTTTGGAGCGAAATTTTCTGGTGGCGACAACCAGTTTGGACGTGCGCGAAGTTCCGCCCAATCGCCCGCAGCGCATTTACAATTCATTGATCCGCAATCTGCGTTACCCGGATGTTGCCGATACCGGAACTCTAACGCCGCTGTTTGATCGCTTGCTCAGCCAGCCAGCCGTTTACGCTCCGGTGATGGAAAGACTGCAAGGGACGATTTTTAGTTCGGCGATTCACAACTATTCGTTGATGCGCGGTCAGCCGGGCGAATCGCTTGATTTGTTGATGGATTGGATTTCAGGCGAAAAGGTTTTCATCAGCGCAGTCCGCAGCGCCGTCGCCGTCAAAAGCAAAGAGTTTCCGATCAGCGCGCTTTCGATGATGACGACTTCAGCGGATCAGTATTGTTATTTGCTCAGCGGCTGGGGTTGGATTGCGGCTCAGGCGGGTTATGCCGGGCTGGCCGTGATGCTGGACGAATCGGAGCATTACAGTTTGCTCAATGTGCGCGGGCAAGAACGCGCCGACAATTTTTTCAAAGGCTTGATGTTTACTTCGCTGTCGTCGCGTGAAGATTGCAAAATCGGCGAAGAGCAACTGGCACATCATCACAGCAAAGCGCATCCATTTCGATTTACCGATCAAAGCAATTTGCTGGTGATGTTTGCTGTCACCCCTTCGGCCAGCACTTTCGATTATCGCCGTTGGCTGTCGGAAGGTCAGGTTATCCAACTCAATTCGCACCTGTCGCCGGAATCTGTTGATGAATTGATGCGCCGGTTGCAGCTTCTGCATTGTCAGGCGCTTGGCGGCGCTGGCGGCAACAACACTTCGGAAATCGCGCGCGGCTTGCTGGAATGCGCGGACAGCGGGCTGATCAATCTGCGGCAGATGATCCGGCTGGCGATGGAAATTTACGATCTGAATTTCGCGCACCCGGATTTCAGCGTCGAACAGGCTGTCGCTGAATTGCGCCGTGTGATGCTCGGAAGGAATTGAGCAATGAACGCCGATTACGAGCAGCAAAGGCAGATCAAGGAGCGACTGCCGCACACCTGGGATGCCTTGTTTGCTCGGTTCGGGCGATTCACTGAAATTCAAACTCTGGCGATCCCGCCGTTGCTCGACGGCAAAAATTGCGTGCTGGTCTCAGCCACTGCCAGCGGAAAAACCGAAGCCGCGCTGGCTCCATTGATCGAACTCCTTAAAGCTGAACAAGGCGGGAAAGCCGCAAAGAAACTTTTGATTCTTTACCTGGCACCGACGCGCGCGTTGGTTCGTGATCTGGCGCGACGTTTACAGCAGCCGTTGGAAAAACTGGCATTGCGGTTACAGGTCAAAACCGGCGACGAACCCGCTGTCAGTTCCAATCGCCCGCCTGATTTGCTGCTGACAACGCCTGAATCTTTTGATTCGTTGATGACCACCATGCCGCGCATTTTCAAAGATGTTCGCGCTGTCGTGATTGATGAGCTTCACATTCTGGACAACACACCGCGCGGAGATCAGTTGCGAATCCTGTTGAATCGGCTGCGACGGTTGAAAAAGTACGCGGTTGAGCGAGGCGACACCGCCAGCGCCAACGTTCAGTTTTGTGCTCTGTCGGCGACGATCAGCGACCCGGCTGCGGTCGCCACACGATATTTCGCCAACCCCGAAGTCATTAAAGTTGCCGGTCAGCGCGCGATTGATGCCGAACTGATTGATCTGGATGACGAGGAACCGTTGGTTCATCTTTTTGCCGGATTGAAAGAGCGCGGTGTCAAAAAGGTGCTGGCGTTTTGCACCAGCCGCGCCGAATGCGAGCAATGGGCTTATCAGTTGCGACCGGGTTCGCCGTTCGGTGACCGCATCTTCGTGCATCACGCCAGCCTGACAGCTTCTGTGCGTCGGGCGGTTGAAAGCGAGTTCGCACGCGCCGAAGCTGCGCTCTGTTTCGCCACTTCGACGCTGGAACTGGGAATTGACATCGGCGACGTTGACCTGGTCGTTTTGATCGGAGCGCCGAACGACACTGCCGCTTTTTTGCAACGCATTGGCAGAGGCAATCGCCGCACAACTCGGACGGCTGTGGTGTGTTGCGCTCGGCATCAATTGGAGGGCGCGATGTTCAACGTCTTCCTTCGTCTGGCTCAAACCGGAGGCGATGTCGTCGCTCAGCCGTATTTCTTTCGCCCGTCGGTCGTTGTTCAGCAGCTTTGTTCTTACGTCAAACAGAACCGGCTGGGAGAGATTGACCCTGAAACCGCTTACCAGCTTTTTGCCACGCCTGCGGGCGTGCCGCTGATTTCCAAAACGCTTTACGATCTGATTATCGAACACCTGCTGGCCAAGCAATTTTTCACTGCCTCCGAAAGAAACGTGTTGAAGCCGGGCGCGGCGTGGCAGGAGCTTTTTGAACAGCGCGGGATTTACACCAACCTGATGGATGTCAGCCGCAAAACGATTGAAGTGATCGAAGAAGAAACCGGGCGCAGGCTTGGCGAAATCGAACGCGGCATTCCGCCGGGTGAAGCGATGTTGTTTGGCGGTCACGCTCGGCGAGCTACGCGAATGAACGGGCGCAAACTGATGGTGCGCTCAGCCGACGAAGCGACGGCTCAGGTTCCTCGATTGCGCGCGCCGTGGCGGCCAATGCCAGCGGCGTTGGCGCAGGCTGTAGCGAGTGAGCTTGGCGTGCCGCGCGCAGCCGATTCGTCGGCGATGGCGATGATGATTGAAAGCGAAGAAGACGAAGTTGAAGGCGAAGAGAAAAACGAATTGCCGTCGCTGACGACGACGCTGTTTCACTGCGCTGGCGAAGCCTGGGGATTGGTGCTGGGCGATTTGATCGAAACTCTTTACCGCGTGCGAGCCACAGATCATGGCGAGCTTTACGTCAATGTGAAAGGCGCGTTGCCAGCGGCTCCGCTTGAATTTACTGCCGAGCAGGTTCGAATCAGTTTGCGACGCCGCTGGAAACAATTGGAAAGCTGGTTCGATCTTGGTCGCTTTCAAACTCAGCTTCCGTTGGATGTGCGCCGCGCCGGAGTTGTCGAAGCTTTCGACGTGGCTGGATTTGTGCAGGCTTTCAACGGACGAAAAATCGCCGAAGCCGTTGAGTCAGTACCGCGACCGGCAGGGAGCGAGTGAGCGCCAGAGACCCGCTTGCTACCGCGCGCGGTACTGATCCGATTACAGGTAACGCTCGCGCAGAATTTCCTGATGATAAAGCTCGTGTCCGGCGATGATGTAAGCCAGCGCACGGGCACTGATCGGATTGTCGCTGGCCGTGCCGACTTGCTGCCAAGCCGCGTCGCTCAAATGACGAAACATGTGCAGGTTCGATTTGCGAACGGCTTCGAATTCGTCGGCCAGATCGGCAATGGTGCGTGTTGACCAGTCGGTGCTGGCCATCATCACGTCCTGGTCGAATCCGGGCAGCGGAGTTTTGTCGCCGCGCGCGATTCGCAAAGCTCGGTACGACATCACTCGCTCGGTATCAATGACGTGCGCCATCATTTCCTTGGTTGACCACTTGCCGGGCGCGTACCGATGCTCAGCTTTGTCGGCGGGAACGGTTCGCCATGCGGCAAGCGTTTCGCCAAGCTGTTTGGTCAACGTGTCCACGATGTTTCCGTCCGGAACGAGTGAAACATATTTGCCGTAATAAGACGCGTATTCTGTGTCTTGTGGTTTGGTCATTGAAATTCTCCTGTTTGATTCCTGTTTACATTGCTTCACGCAATCGGCGAATTTGAGCGGCGTGATCGTGGGCGTGTGCGGCGTAAGTCTTCAGCCAGATTTCCGTGCCATAAGCGCCCGCTTCGCTGTGCGTGCCTGTGCGTTGCCAATCGGCTCCGGTCATTTGTTCGATGATTTGCACAGTCGTCGCGCGCGAAGAGCGAAAGGCTTCCAGCGCGGGCGCGATGTCGCGTTCGTTGTATCGAAACAGCGTCGCGTACAAATCCTGGTCGTATCCGACAATCAGCGGGTTGTCTTCGGCCAGCAAGCGGCGCAATCGCAACGCGCTGTTCATTTCGCTGTCGGCCAGATGATGGATGATTTCGGCGGCGCTCCATTTGCCGGGAATCGGATGCGCCGTCAGCTTGTCAGTCGGAATGCCTTCCAGCGCGCGGATGACTTCGTTGTACCCGTCAGCGTATCGGTTAATCAGTTTTTGTCGTTCTGCTTGAGTCATAAGTTTTCCCCTCCTTCGGTTAAGCGCGTTTGTAATTGTGAACGTAATCCGGCGCTTCGATTCCCGGTGTCAGCAAAGAATCATTGATGGGCGAGCCAGGCGTCAGGTTGAGCGGCAATTGGCCGGCCCAGACTGGAATGGCCATGTCTTCGTCGTCGTCTTTCGGATCGCCGGTGCGGATTTTGGCGGAAACCTCTTCCAGTGGAATGGCCAGCACGGTCGTTGCCTTCAGTTCCTGGGCGTTTGGCGGGCGGACTTCCGCCCATCGCCCAGGAACGATGTGCTCAGTGAGCGCCGCCAACGCGGCCATCTTCCCCTGTTCGTCTTCGATCAGTTCGGCCTGACCAAAAACGACCACTGAGCGGTAATTGACCGAGTGATGAAATGCCGAACGCGCCAGCACAAGTGCGTCAATCAACGTGACGGTGACGCACACCGGAATCTTGCCGCTCAAGCTTCGCATCATGCGGCTGGCCGCCGAACCGTGAACGTACAACGTGTCTCCTACTCGCCCGTAACTGGTCGGGATGACGAACGGCTGGCCGTCAACGGTGAAGCCGATATGACAGACCAGGGCTTCATCCAGAATTTGATACACAGCTTCACGGTCGAATTCACCGCGCTGCGGCAATCGCTTGAGAGTTGTTTTTGCTGTTTGAGTAAATTGCTCCATGACGACGGGCAAAATACACCAGAAAAGTGGACTTGTCCAAGAGCCAATTTTGTGTTGAGATGCCAGTCCACTTGAAAAAGCCGCTTGCTGACGCGCGCGGTACTGGCCCGATACCCAACTTATGGAACTGGCAATCACACTCGACAATCGTTTATCCGAACCGTTGCACCGCCAACTGTACGAAGAGTTACGGCACGCAATTCTGGCTGGCCGGTTGAAACCCGGCGAGCGCGTGCCTTCGACGCGGGCTTTGGCCGATTCGCTGGGCGTGTCTCGTGCGACGGTCACGCTCAGTTACGAACAGTTGATTGCCGAAGGTTATTTGGAGGCGGTCATTGGTTCCGGGACGCGCGTTTGTGTGCAGTTGCCTGATGAGTTGTTGCAAAGTTTGCCGGTTAAGCAGTTGAAAGCGGAAAGTTTTTCGCTGAACGGGGTGAAGGCTCCCGCGATCAAATTGTCTGCTTATGGCAACTATTTGGACGATTCAAAACCGCTGGAAGGCATTGATCCCGATTTGCCGATCAGTTTCAACACCGGGCGACCGGCGCTGGAAGAATTTCCGATGGAGGAATGGCGGCGGTTGTTGTTGCGTCATTGTCGAACATCCAACGCGCGTTTGTTGGATTATGCGCCGGATATGCGCGGCGAACCAACATTGCGCGCAGCCATTTGCAGTTACCTTGGGCGTTCGCGCGCGGTTCGTTGTTCGGCGGGTCAAATCATCACCATCAACGGTTCTCAGCAGGCGATTGACCTGGTCACGAAAATTCTGATTGAGCGCGGCGACACAGTGGCGGTTGAAAACCCTGGCTATTTGGGTGCGCGCAGAGCTTTTCTGGCTCAGGGAGCGAAGTTGGTTCCAATACCCGTGGATGAAAGCGGGATCGTCGTTGAAAAGCTGGAATCGAAAGCCGCCAGCCAGGTGAAGTCTGTGTACGTCACGCCTTCGCATCAATTTCCGACCGGAACGATGTTGCCGTTGCAGCGGCGGCTGGAATTGTTGAAATGGGCGGAACGGCGAGGCGCAGTCATCATTGAAGACGATTACGACAGCGAGTTCCGATTCGGCAGCCGCCCGATTCCTGCGTTGCAAGGGTTGTCCGAAGGCAACAACGTCATTTACGTCGGCACGTTTTCCAAAGTGCTGTTTCCTTCGTTGCGAATCGGATACGTGGTTGTGCCGGAATCGTTGGCGCGCGTGTTCACTCGCGCGCGCTGGATCGCCGATCGGCAAACGCCCACTCTGGAACAGTTGGTGCTGGCTGATTTTCTCAACGAAGGCCACCTGGAACGCCATCTGCGGCGAATGCGAACGCTGTACGCCAAACGGCGACAGGCGTTGATTCGTGCCTTGAAACTTCATTTCGAAGATCGCGTTGACGTGTTGGGCGAAAATGCAGGCATGCATTTGATGGTTCGACTGCAAACGAATTTCAGCGACGAAGAAGTTGTACTTCGTGCGACCGAAGTCGGCGTTGGGTTGCTGAGCGCCAGGATTTATTACCTAAACGATTCGCGGTCGGGCGAATTCGTGTTTGGATATGGGGGACTGAGCGAGCGGCGAATTTCCGAAGGCATCAAGCGGCTGGGAAAAGCTTTGCGTTAAATCCATAAAAAGCTTGCCTGAAATGCCAAATTGAGTAGTATTTGTCGCGGTGTCGGCGCTTCGGCTGACACTCAATCCGTAATCAACCTTGAACCAAACCCGGCTCTGAAAATCTTTCAAGCTCCGAAGGCGGATTTTCCGGGCCAACGACAAACAGTTTGTGAGCATGCAAAACCTGTCGGCTCCCACATTGGCAACACACCCGCATGATTATCATCCCAGCCATTGATTTACGTGGCGGGCGCTGCGTCCGGCTTACGCAAGGACAAGCCTCCGCTGAAACCGTCTATTCCGAAAACCCTGTCGTGATGGCGAAACGATGGTACGACGAAGGTGCAGAGATGCTGCACATCGTCAACCTGGACGCGGCGCTCGGCAAAAACGACACGGCTAATCTGAAGGCGCTCGAAAGCATTTTGTACGAGGTGAACATTCCAGTTCAGTTCGGCGGCGGCGTGCGATCGAAAGAAGATGTTCATCGTCTGGACGATATGGGCGTCACGCGCATCGTCATCGGCACAACGGCAATCGAAAATCCCGTGCTGCTGGAACACATCGTTGACGAATTCGGTGGCAGCATCGTCGTCGGCATTGACGCCCGCGACGGCATTGTCGCTCTGCGCGGCTGGGAAAAGATGTCGAACATCAAAGCCGTTGATCTGGCGCAAAAAGTTGCCGAAAAAGGCGTCGAGCGCATTGTCTACACCGACATCGCACGCGACGGCATGCTGACCGGATTGAACATCGAAGCCACGCGCGAAATTGCCGAAACCAGCGGTTTGCACGTCACCGCTTCGGGCGGAGTCGCTTCGTTGGATGACATTTTCGCGTTGAAAGAGATAGAACAATTCGGCGTGGACAGCGTCATCGTCGGCAAGGCGCTTTATGAAGGAGTCTTCACGCTTGGCGAAGCTTTGGACGCCGCAGACGATTACGAAGAAAACGACTGAGGCTTTTTTATCCAACCACAATGCCCTCAAACGAGCCGCCACAACCCAGAAGGGAACGTCAGAACGATCAACTGACGTTCCTGCACGACATCACTTCACGCAAACCTGAGCAGATCGAATATCAACGCCGCCGCAGAGTGGAAATAGAGGAGGATGAGCGCGAATCCGCACTCAGTTCCTGGAGTTGGATGTTTGTGACGGCAGTCATCGTAGGAGTTCCGGCTGGATTTGTTCTGTGGTTTGTCGAACCGATCGCCCAGATGCTCGCCTTGATCGCTGGCGCTGCCGCAACTGTCTTTCAATGCAAAAGCGCCCGAACGGCGCAAGCTCAACGAAAAAGTTTTGTCTTCCTGCTGACAACCATGATTGCCGGTCTCAGCCTGTTGGTATTTCTCCAAAGCTTGTAATTGCCCAACCTTGTTCGGATTGGAAATTCCGGTGATTTAGCATTTGATTGATTGGACGCGAATGGTCGCGGCTTGAACTCTTTGTCGCGTTCGTGCTATTTGATTGCGCCTTTGCGACGGCTGGTGAAGCGTTCCGCTCAAATTTCACCGCTTAATCAACGCAACCGGAATCATCTTATATGTCCAAATCACTGGTTATCGTCGAATCGCCATCGAAGGCGAAAACAATCAACAAATATCTGGGGAAGGATTTCAAAGTCCTGGCTTCGGTCGGGCACGTCAAGGATTTGCCGAAAAAAGGCTTGGGCGTGGATGTCGAAAACGACTTCGAGCCGACTTATGAAGTCATGCCCGGCAAAGAAAAAGTCGTCCGCGAAATTACCGCAGCCGCCAAAGAAGCCGAAACCGTTTTCATCGCAACCGACCCTGACCGCGAAGGCGAAGCCATCGGATACCACCTGGCCGAAATCGTCAAAAGCGGGCGTGGGCAATCCAAAAAGCCTGTCTTCCGAGTGATGTTCAACGAAATCACCAAGAACGCGGTCAAGGAAGCTTTCAATCACGCAGGAGAGATCAACAACCATCTGGTGGACGCTCAGCAAGCGCGTCGCGTGCTGGATCGTCTGGTCGGTTACAAAGTCAGCCCACTGTTGTGGGACAAAGTTCGTCGCGGCTTGTCAGCCGGTCGAGTTCAAACCGTCGCCGTTCGGTTGGTTGTCGAACGCGAACGCGAGATTCAGGCATTCATCAAAACCGAATACTGGTCAATCATCGCCAACCTGGCCGCTCAATTGCCGCCGAATTTCGACGCGCGGCTTTATAAAATTGAAGCGTTGACGGTCAAAACTTCCGGCTTCGATGAAGGCGTCAAAAAGACTGAGTTCCACATCAAGGACGAAGCTACGGCCAAAGGCATTCTGGATGAACTTGGCGGCGCGAAATACATCGTCAGCGAAGTCGCCACTAAAGAACGCAAACGCAATCCGGTTCCACCCTTCATCACTTCCAAGCTGCAACAAGAGGCTTCGCGCAAGCTGTATTTTTCCGCCAAACGCACGATGCAAGTCGCGCAAAAACTTTACGAAGGAAAAGACATTGGCAGCGAAGGCACTGTCGGCTTGATCACCTACATGCGAACCGATTCAACGCGCGTGGCTGACAGCGCGCTTGGCGAAGTCCGAGATTTTATCGGCGAAAAGTTCGGCGCGAACTATCTGCCGGAAAAAGCAATTCACTACCGCTCGAAAAAAGATGCTCAGGACGCGCACGAAGCCATTCGCCCGACTTCGGCGGATCGTTCGCCGGACAAAGTGGCCGCATATTTGGAAAAAGACGAACTGGCGCTTTACCGGCTGATCTGGCAACGCTTCGTCGCGTCGCAAATGATGCCGGCGGTGTTCGATCAAACGACGATTGATATTGCGGCGAGCGACAAATACACGTTTCGCGCGACTGGCTCGGTTTTGAAGTTCGATGGCTTTCTGGCCGTTTACGAAGAAGGCAAAGACGAAAAGGACGAAGAAGACGACGAACGCGCCGCCAAGTTGCCGAAGGTCGCCAAAGGCGAGCAATTGACGCTGAACTCGTTGACGCCGAACCAGCATTTCACCGATCCGCCTCCGCGTTACACCGAAGCTACGCTGGTCAAGGCGCTGGAAGAGAAAGGAATTGGACGGCCTTCGACTTACGCTTCGATCATGTCGGTTATTCAAGATCGTGAATACGTCGAAAAACAGGAAGGAAGATTCCGTCCGACTGATTTGGGAACGCTGGTCAATGACCTGTTGATCGAAAGCTTCACCGATTTGTTTGCCGTCGAATACACCGCGCAGATGGAAGCGCAGCTTGACGAAGTGGAAGACGGCAAACTGCGATGGACTCAGGCGCTGCACGGGTTTTACGACAAGTTCACGGTTGATTTGAAATCCGCACAGGAACACATGCGCGACGTGAAGCGACAGGAAATCATCACCGACGAAGTTTGCGACAAGTGCGGATCGAAGATGGCCATCAAGTTCGGTCGCTTCGGCCAGTTTCTGGCTTGCACGAATTACCCCGAATGCAAAAGCACGCGCGAGTTGGCCAAACCGCCCGCGGTCAACGGCAACGGCGAAGTCAGCGCCGATACCGAAAATCCTTATGCCAACGAAACCTGCGAAAACTGTGGAAAGGCAATGGCTTTGAAGAAAGGCCGCTTCGGAGCGTTTCTGGCTTGCACCGGCTATCCCGATTGCAAAACCACTCGCAAGATCAGCAAGACTGGCGCCGTGGCCGCTCCGCCAGTGATGTTGGACGAACGCTGTCCGGTGTGCGATTCGCAACTGGCGATTCGCCAGGGGCCGTATGGCGAATTCACTGCATGTTCGACGTACCCGACCTGCAAATTCATCAAGCGCGAAACCACCGGCGTGCCTTGCCCGAATGCGGGCTGCAAAGGCGAAATCGTCGTCAAAAAATCCAAACGCGGCAAAGTCTTTTACGGCTGTTCGGAATATCCGAAATGCGACGCCGTGTTTTGGGACAAACCCATCACCGAAGCCTGTCCGCAGTGCAACAAGCCCTTCACGCTGGAAAAATACAACGCCAAGAAAGAAGAGACGATCCGGTACTGTTCAGACGAAGCTTGCGGGTTCAAGCTCGTCAATGGCGTTCCGGCTGAAGTGATGGAAAAAGCTGCCGCCAAGACGACTAAAGCGGCCAAAGCTACGAAAGCTGCAAAAGCCACAAAAAGTAAACGCACGACAAAAGCGGCATCAGAAAGTTGATGCCGCTTATTAGTCCGTAAACAAAGTTTTTCAACATCCTTCGGCGTTTCATTTTTCTGTCTCACATTTTTCTGTCTATTGGTCGTTGCCTGAACAGACAGAAAAATATGGGGCAGAAAAATATCAAAAGACTTTGTTTACGCTGTACCTATCGTGCGATTGAGCTTGATTTGCCCTTTCCTCAGTTCGGGTCGGAAAGATTCGCCTTGTTGCTTTTATAAGGTTGGAAATCGCGTCCCCAATCCAGGCCGACCACTTCAAGTTTGATTTTCTCGCCGTCTACAGTCACCAACACATAATGATAAGCGTTCATTCCCGGCTCGTAACCGGGTTTGGCAATGCGGTCGAGCGAGACCTTTTGATCGGCGTTGTCACGGATGTACGGGCGAATGTCTGGATCGCCTGCGTACGCATACAGCGGAGCGCCGCCGCCTCCCGTCAGCACATGATCCAGACGGTGTTTGCCTGTCGCGTCCTCGTATCGTTCAACCCAATGTTCAAAGTAATGTTCGTGACCGTTAAAGAAGGCCCGGACGTGATGTTTGCGAAACAGCGGCATGTATTTTTGACGGATGATGCCGGTTTGTAATTCGACTTTAGCGCCGCCGTGCGGCCCCGAGGAAAACGCCGGATGGTGCGAATACACAAACACGTTGCGGTAACGGTTGCGATCCAAACCTTCCAGTTGCGATTTGATCCATTCGAACTGTTTTTCGTCGCCAGCAATGTTGGAATCGAAGGCGATGAAAAACGAATTGCCGTAGCCGAATGAAAACACAGGGTAATCGGTCATGCGGCGCGGCGAGCCATTCGGCGGAATCAGTTCAGCATTGGCGGCATAAAAATTCTTCAAGCCGATCTGTCGCTGCGGATCGTCATGCACGGGCGCGCTGGTTACGTCGTGATTGCCCGGAGCCAGAAAGTACGGCACGCCTCCGTCCTGCGTCAGCCGGTTGATCAGATCAATGTAGCTGACATTCCACTGGCGATTGATTCGACCATTGGCTACGCCATCGCCGGTTTGCAGCACAAAACGAATCGGATGCTCCGACTTTTCCAGCCGCTTGATCGCCTGCACTGCCGAATTGACCGTCAACGAATGCTCGTACTGAAGCTCCAATCCGTCGCGCCGTCCGCGCGTGTCTCCGTAAACGATGAACGAAAACTTCGTCACGCCCGCCGAAGCCGCCTCGCTGGGCAACGGATTTTTGGGCGCTTTGATCGCACGAACAGGTTCTTCTGGCACTTGTTGTGCGGCAGGAGCGGGAGCGATTTGAGCTGCTGTTATCAATGACAAACTGAATAAAAGGAGCAAAAGCGCAAAGAATCTTTGAAGGGTCATTTTCGTTTTCTCCAATGTGTTTATGCTTTCGGCTGCAAAACAGCCTTCACATAATTGCCGTTGTGCATGCCGTCGAAGCAATCTTTCCAGTCTTCCAAAAACGCCACGCGGCTGATGATCGGTTTCAGGTTGATCTGGCCCGAAGCCAGCATCGAAACCACCATCTCCCAATGGTCAAAGGTGTGGCTGAAACTGCCTTGCAGCGTGACGGCTTTTTGTACCAGCGGGTCGAGCGAGAAGCCCAACGGTTGTGGCCCCCAACCGACTTTGGTGATTTGCCCTGCCGGACGAACAATGTCCATCGCAGTTTTCAATGCGGCAGAAGCTCCGGCAGCGTCTACGACCAAATGCGCGCCGAGTCCGTCGCCCAAACTCATGACTAATTCTTTCAAATCGGTTTCCTGCAAATTGACTGCGTGCGTAACGCCGAGTTCTTTGGCGGCTTCCAATCGTGAAGCGTCGTTGGCCATTCCGGCCACGATCAAATTGCCAGCGCCCGACAACCGAGCCATTTCCGCACAGAGCAATCCAATCGGCCCCGGCCCCAACACGACAACGGTGTCGCCGGGTTTGATTTTGCTTTTGGCGACAACGGCGCTATATCCGACGCAGCACGGTTCGGTCAACGCGGCTTTTTCAAACGACAAACTGTCAGGTATGTGGTGCAGCGTGCGTTCGGGAACACGTACATATCCGGCCATCGCTCCGTTGATGCCGTAACCGAAACCTTTGCGTTGCGGGCACAAGTTGTAAGCCCCGGTGCGACACAGCGTGCATTGGCCGCAAATGTACGAAGCGGTTTCAGAAACTACGCGGTCGCCTTCTTTGATGGTTTTGACGCGGCTGCCAACCTTTGCTGCTACGCCGCCGAATTCGTGGCCTAAAATCACAGGCACGTTGACCGGCCAGCTTTGCGAAGCATGATACTGGTGAACATCACTGCCGCAGACACTGACTGCGCCGACTTGCAACAGAACTTCGTCTTCGCCGATTTCAGGGATCGGCAGTTCGCGGACTTCGACTGAACCGGGTTTCAAGTCGTATTGCACGACCGCTGTCATTGATGAATTCATGCGCTTATCCTCATTGATTGTTGAATTTGATTGCGATTGAACTTGGTAATTGGAAGATCATCAAGAGGAAGAAGGAAGGCGCTCCTTCAATTCCTCGACTCCTTCTCGTAAGTGGGACGGAACATCGGTAGAAGGAAGATTGCTTCGATAATACGACACAAGCTTGTCAGCAGCCGTCCAACAATCGCTTTCTTTTTTGAGCTTGGGGTATGTATCAGTTTCATTGACTTGTTCTCCCCAAAGGTAGTGAATCCAAGTCTCGATATTTCGTTTTGGGATCAAAATCGGAATGTGTTCATCTTGCTGGCGTGTCACCATTTGTTTGGCTACCAATTCATCATTCAATTGTTTATGGCGCTCGTTCAATGAAAGCAAATCTGAGTCAATGATGACAAGTAAACTTACTGCATTAGCAGGCGCTTTTTGCCGATATTCTTTGACCTCGTCCGGGTAATTCTTGCGAACAAATTGTTCTCCTGCCCCTTTGCCAGCAGGTAACTTTGCAAAGCGCAGATGATGGTTCTCGAACCCTAATTGTTTCAGGATACGACGCACAAACGTTTGTTGTTGTTTATCCTCACACAGGACGAAAACTCTACTCTTCATCGTCCCCCCTGGCGATAATTTCAGACGGGCGTAAACCAGTTTCGTCATGGCTTACCCACTTTGCTGCTCTAACCGGCCCATTGTTTGGTCGAGACAAGCGCAACCCTTCTCCGGTCGCTAGTTGATCGATGATTTCGGGGTGATGAGATATGAGCAGAACTTGAGAACGATTCGTCATACAGACATCTTGTAATTCCATCAACCAAGGTTGAATCTCACGCAATCCAACGTAAGCTTCCGGTTCATCAAGGCAGAAAATTGAATTTTCGACCATGCCAAAGTGCAATATGGCATAAAGTGCAATTAGGACTCGTTGTCCATCAGAGAGTTCTTCAAACGTGTAACTGATTGTTTTACCAGTCTCAGTTATTTGTTCGACATGCAAAAGACGAATCTTTTCACCATCCGCTTTTAGGCTCAATGACTTAAAACCTATCGCCTGCAAATCTTTAAAGAAATCATTTAGTTTGCCAGTGTTTTCCTGTGTCAAATGGCGATACCAAGAAGAAAAATTGGAAAGGTTCTCCTGTGGCTGCCCTTCTTCTTTTTCGCTCCTGGCTTCAATGGATATCGGATCAATCCGCAAAACATTTAATGACTTTACGTGATCCTTGAACCAGGTAAGTAATGAATTGTCTGCATGAGGTGTTCGAAATGCTAAAGCCGATGCTCCCCAATAAGTCTCGTAGCTTGGGCCGGCTTTGTATGGAGCTTTTCCTCGACCATCCTGCCATAGTTGAACGAATCCTTTTTCAAAAGAGAAAAGAATGTCTCTATCGAAATAAAGCTTTTCTTCCTTGATCCGACCTGGTTCTTGATTGTGTTCGATTTCAAGGTGATAGAGATATGTGCCACCGTTTCCCTCTAGTTCCATTTCAAAGGTTTGAATCAACCGTTTATCCCATCGAGTCAGGCTTGAATGTGGAAAAAGGTCTTCCACTTCCGCCCGATTGGTTAAGAGGTTACGGAGTCGTCGAATCACTTCAAACAATACCGTCTTCCCCGATCCATTCGCTCCTAAAATCAGATTGATTTGCCCGAATTCAATTTCAAAGTTGGCGAAGCATTTATAGTTATCAATGTAGACGCGTTTGAGCATATCGTTCTCCTAAAATTAGATCATCTGATCCCTCATAATTGATTCATAGCAGTGGCTGCAAGAGAACCTTAACGTAATTCCCCTTTAATTGCTCATAGTCTGATTCTCCTTACGATTTCGCTCAAGATTCCTTTCAGGTCGCCGCTGGTTGTGCTGAATGAATGCGCGTCAATTGCCAGCGGAGCACCGATCACCACCAGCGGAGCGCCGTGTTTGGGCATGCTGATGGCTTGTTCAATTGAAAGTCCGCCGACGGCTTGGACGGGAATGTTGACGGCTTCGACGACGGCTTTCAGATCGTCCAGAGGGCTAAGCATTTTGCCCGTGTCAGCGAAAATGCCGTTGCGTTCGTCAAAGCCCGTGTGATGCACGATGTAATCGCACCCTAAGTCTTCCATCCATTTCGACGCGGCGGCTTTGTCGTCGCAGACCATGTTGTCACCCATGACTTTGACGCCGAAATCGCGTCCGGCTTTGACGACGCATTTGATGGTTTCGGCGTGTGCGCGAGCCATGACGACGACGTGCGTCGCGCCGGCTTTGGCCATCATCTCGGCTTCCAGATAACCGCCGTCCATCGTTTTCAGGTCGGCGATGATGGGGTGATTGGGAAATTCGGCACGCAAAGCGCGAACGCCGTGCAGGCCTTCGGCCAGAATCAGCGGCGTGCCCGCTTCCAGCCAGTCTACGCCGGCTTCCACAGCGATGCGGGCGGTTTCGATGGCTTCTTTGATGTCGGTTAAGTCGAGTGAGATTTGAACGATTGGTTGCATGAATAAAGTAGAGGGTTGGGAGATAACGGAACAAACGGAAATAACGGAATGGACGGAAAGAATTTTGGGCTTGTTTCCGTTTGTTCAGTTATTTCCGTTTATTCCGTTATCTGTTTTCAGGTTTGTGACGGAAGCCCGTCCAATGAAGCTATAGATTGCCTTTCCTGAATTCTTCGGCGATGTAATCACAAGCGCGGACGGTGATCGCCATCATCGTCAGCGTGGGGTTTTGATAGCCCATTGAAACGAAACACGCGCCGTCAGTAACAAAGACGTTTTTCGCGTCCCAGCTTTGGTTGAATTTGTTCAGCACGGAAGTTTTCGCGTCGTTACCCATTCGCGCGGTGCCGACTTCGTGAATGCACAAACCCGGAGGCGCAAGCGTCGGGTTTTCCCACTGAATGCTCCAACCGGCTTCAGTGACCATTTCGCGCATGGTTTCCAACTGGTCTTTGGCCATTTCGCGTTCGTTGTCGCTATGCGTGCATTCGATGTGCGCGACGGGGATGCCCCAGGCATCTTTAACGGCTTTATTGATGGTCACGCGGTTTTCCTTGCGAGGCAACATTTCGCCAAACGCTCCGATCCAGAAATTCGGCGCGTCTGGAGTTTCGCGGATCATCTTTTTCAACCGTTCGCCTAAACCGGGAACGCGCTGCAAATGCGTGGGCAAAATGCCTCGCTGAGAACTGGCTTGAATGCCATACCCGCGAATGAATTTCGGATGTTTGTCCCACACGTTTCGGTACTTGGGAATGTACGCGCCGTTGTTGCGACCGTCTTCGTAAGCGTATGGGTATTTAGCGACCGAAGGAACCGTTCCGCCCAAACTGACCGAGTACGTGTGATCCATCAGATAACGGCCAAGCGCATCGGAAGAATTGCCCAGACCGTTTGGATGTTGGCGCGAAGCCGAATTCAACAACAGCCGTGTTGATTCAATCGTTGAAGCGCATACGACGACGACTTTGCCAAAAACTTCCTGAGCTTTTTTGGTCAGGCGATCTACGAACGCCACGCCTTTCGCTTTGCCAGTTTTGGGATCAACGATGATGTGGCTGGCGACGGCGTCCGGGCGCAAGGTCAACTTGCCGGTTTTCATCGCCGCCGGCAGCGTCGAAGCCGGCGTGCTGAAGTACGAATGTGTGTCACAGCCGCGTTCGCAATGTCCGCAGTAATGACAGGCGGCTCGACCGTTGTGATTCTGAGTCAGCATGGCTACGCGACCGATGATGACTTTGCGGTCTTTCCA
Source organism: Acidobacteriota bacterium (assembly GCA_033763255.1). Taxonomy (GTDB): domain Bacteria; phylum Acidobacteriota; class Blastocatellia; order RBC074; family RBC074; genus RBC074. Next base: position 28,631 of record JANRKX010000004.1, read on the forward strand.
GCGGGCTTCGACGGCTTTTTTCAGCAACTGTTCACCACAGGTCAAAGCCATCGGCGGCAGAAAAACCGAATCGGGAAGTTGCGGCAGGTTTTCTTTCGATCCGCTGATGCCTGCAAATCGCTCGACGCGTTCGTAATACGGGGCAAGCTCGGCGTGGCTGATCGGCCAGTCTTCGCCGAATCCATCGCGGCTGGCGGCTTTGAATTCGTAATCGCTCAAACGATAAGACTGGCGTCCCCACATCAAAGTTCGACCGCCGACCTGGCGTCCGCGAATCCAATCAAAAGGTTTGTCTTTGGGCGTGGTGTACGGATTGTCTTTGTCGTCCACGAAAAAGTGATGGCCATATTCGTCGCAGGCGTAGCATTTCGATTGAGTCGGCTGGCGGTCTTTGTACAACTCTGTTTGCGGAACGACGCCGCGATGCTTCACGTCGTAAGGAAAGGCCAGCATCTTGTAATCCTTGTCTGGATCAAGTTTGCGTCCGGCTTCGAGCATGATGACGCGCAAACCTTTTTCGGTTAGCTCTTTTGCCGCCCAGCCGCCGGTCGCGCCCGAACCGACGACAATCGCGTCGTAAACAGGTTGTTTGGCCATTCGATTCTCCCAGCAAAGCCTTGATGAGATGCAGTACGGGGAGCGTAAGCGACCTGAGTTTGCCTGAAGCTTGTATTCAGAAAAACCAGGTCGCTTACGCTCCCCGTGCCGATTTTTAACTCGTGGCTTCGCGCCGACGGCGAAGCAGGTTGTTGAACAGATAAATCACAATGATTGCTGCGGCCACGCCAAGCCCGATTTTCGGATAGTGATGTTTGAAGATGTCTGCCGCCTGTTCGCCGTATTTCACCGCCAGCCAGCCTTCCAGCAAAAAGCGGAATCCGCGTCCGGCCACCAGCGCGGCGACGAATCGCCACAATTGCATCTTGAACGCGCCTGCGCTCAGCACAAACAGTTTGAATGGAAACGGCGGCGGCAGCACCGAAGCCAGCAGCATTGCCAGTATGTCGTACCGGTCGAGCAAGTCCTGCACGCGAGCGCGTTTTTCCGGGCTGAACTTTCTCAATACGGTTTCACCGCCTTTGCGCGCGGCGAAATACAAAACCAGCGAACCGGCGGTCGAACCGACGACGGCGGCCAAAACATAGAGCGGCATCATTGAATGATTGGCGTGCGACAACGCCATTACGACCACATCCGGCCCGCCGGGCAGCGGAATTGATGCCGCGTCAATAAAGCCAATCGCCAATACGCCCAGCGCGCCCAGTCCGATCAAAGTCGCTTGCAGCGATTTCAAGGCGCTGCCAATTCCTAAGAGAAAAGTTTTCATGGATAAGTCCTGAAGAGTCATTACCGCGCGCGGCGGCAAGCAGCTTGCTCAACAAATGCGCTCTTGCCAATCGCGGTAATGATTTTTAGTCTGAATAAGAAACCTGTGTCTGTGGAGACCGCCCTTTCAATCGGGCAAACAATAAACGGGAAATTACGATCAAGATCATGGCTCCGGCGACGACTCCCAGCAGGGTGAAGAAATGTTCTTCCAGCCAGTTCAACATTCGCTTTACTTCGTCCTGGTAAAAGTAGGCCAGGATTCCCCAGAAGTAATACCGCACCATTCGCGCGATCAGAATCGTCACCGTAAATCGCAGCGGCGGATAATTCAGCGCGCCTGCCGCCGCGACAAAAATCTTGAACGGCATAGGCGGAGGCAGCAGCGCAGGAATGACCAGCGCAAACAATCCCCATTTGCGATACAAATCTTTGACGCGATCCAGATGTTTGGGATGAAACCGCTTGGAGATGAACTTTTCGCCGCTGCGAGCAATGCGATACAGCAGCAAACAGCCAATCACGGAACCAATCGCCGGAAAGAGTGGGAAATAATAGACTTCAGTCGGATTGTGCGCAACGCGCGTGACGGTGATGTAATCGTTGACTTCAGGCAGCGACAGCAACGACGAATCCAGCGCGCCAACCAAAACCATCAGCGGCGCAGCGAAATACATCGGCGCATCAACCACTTGGCGAGAAATTTCCAGAAACCACGTTTTCAGCCAGTCCAGCATAATCAGTTCACCGTTCACAGTTGGCAGTTCGCCGCTCAAACCTCAACGGCAATTCACTGCGAACTGTGAACTGCGAACCGCAAACGTCTCAAATCCTCTTGATAAAACTCTTGCCCGGAAGCTGCTTGATTCTATCTTTCATCTCCAAGCCGAGCAAAGCGTTCATCAGGTCGGAAGAACTCATTTCACTGGAAATTAACAACTGGTCAATGTGGGCGGGAACGTCAGCAGAAAGAATGTCCAAAATTTTGAGTTCGCTTTCGGAAAGATCAACGACATCGAAAATCGGATGGACATTGGATTTGGTCGAAGCCGGGCGTTCAATGCCAAACAGTCGCTCTTTGGCTTCACGCGGCAGTTCGTCCACCACATCGCGCCAGAGCTGAACCAACTTTGCACCGTCTTTGATCAGGTAATTTGGGCCGAACGAAGTCTGCGAAGTAATGTTACCCGGCACGGCGAACACTTCGCGGCCTTGTTCGTTGGCCAGTCTGGCGGTAATCAACGAACCGCTGTGTTCTGACGCTTCGACGACCAGCACGCCAAAACACAATCCGCTCAGGATGCGATTGCGATAAGGAAAGTTCTGCGGCAAAGGCGGCGTTCCCAACGGAAATTCCGAAACGATAGCGCCGTTGGCGATGATTTGTTCTTCCAGCTTTTTGTGTTCTTTGGGGTAAGTGGTTTCCAGCCCCGTGCCGACGACGGCAATGGTTTGGCCGCCCGATTCCAAAGCTCCTCGATGAGCCGCAGCGTCAATGCCGCGCGCCAATCCGGAAACAATGGTCAGTCCGTGCGCCGCCAGATCGCGCGACAAACTTTCGGCGACGTTGACTCCATAAGTCGAACAGCGGCGCGAACCTACGACAGCCAGAGCCGGGCGTTCCATCGCTTTGGGCAAATCGCCGCGAACGTATAAGGCAATCGGCGGATCGTGAATTTCACGCAGCAAGTCAGGATATTCGTCGTCTTCCAGCGTGATGACCTGGGCGTTGAGTTTTTCCAGGCGTTCGATTTCGGCGTTGGCTTTTTCCAGGATGGAAGAATCTTTCAACTCTTCGACAGTGTCCGGCTTCAACCCTTCTTTTCCCAGCGCCAACCGCGAAGCCGCAAAAACTCCGGCGGGCGATCCGAATCGGCTGAGCAATTGATTTGCAGTTCGCGGGCCGACGCCGCGAACCATGTTGAGCGCGATCCAATCGGCCAGATCAGCACGCATGTGTGTTACCTCCGTAGGCTGAAAATGATGTTGGGGTGGCGGCGGGGATTATAGGCGGCTGACCTCAAATCATGAAATTGGCGATGAAAAATTAAAAAGCTTGACGAATAATCGGGGGGGGGCGTAAATATCCCACGCCAACCCAACAACAATTGAAAACAAGCTTTTGCCCCGGCGAACTGCCATCGCGACAATTTGCCATTTCCTCTCTTTACGGTCGTTGAAATCAATTCCCTGAATCTGAAACTTGTCAGCATTTGCCACCTCTGCTGATTGTCATTTGATCCATTTCCGAAAAAGGCGTCGGTGCGTCGGTGTTTGCTCTTTCTTTGCGCCCAAGAACCTATAAGAAAGCCCTATCGTCATTTTGGCGATGGCGACAGGGCTTATTTCAGCAACACAACCTTCGGCTGCTGCGGGCAGCTTGCGGGATGCACTGCCGTGAACAGCGCGTATCCTACGCCCCGCAGTCGGCCTTATTCAACTCGAAAAGGAGTCTGCGTATGTTTCGCATCAAACGATTTTCAAAGTCTCGCGTTTTTTATTTTTCTCTGATTGCCGCCATCTGTCTGGCGTTTGTCGGCGCTGTCGTGCTGCCAAAACAAAAGGCCGAAGCGCAAGGCCAACGTCGCGAAAAGAAAAAGTATCAACCCGCTCCGCACGCGCCGACGAATCAAACCGTTTACGCTCCGCTGATTGATTTGCCGGGGCAAACCGAAGCGGAGATTGTGATCAACAATCGCAGTTCGCACAACATGGAAATCAATCCGACTTTCTATTCCACTTCAGGACAGGCGTTTGCCGCCAGCCCGATGACGCTGAAACCAGCGGAAGTCAGGTACTTTGCCATTGCCGATTTGCTTCCACGCGGATTAAACCGAAACCAGGCGGGCGGCGTGGCGTTGAGTTATCAGGGCAGCATAATGGAAGTCGCCGCGCAATTGACGCTGCTGGGCAAAGAGCGAACAGGCAATGCAGACGTTACGTTGTACGGCGCGATGGATTATCGCTCAACCACGCAAGAAGCCGTCTGGTGGATGCCCAACAAGGGAACGGCAACGATGATTCTGGGCAATTCTTCCAATCTGGCAATCAGCGCCAGCCTGAAATTCGCCAACGGTGAAACGAGGGAAATAAAGCTTGATCCTTACGCCACTGAAGTCGTCACGCGCAGAGATGTTGGCCGCCCGATTGAAGGTGTTCCTGATTCAGTCAGGATCGAAGTTGCAGGACCGGTCGGCAGTTTGCGCGCGGCGGGTTTCGTCGCCGCTCAGGACGGGCGAATCATCAGCAACATTCGCTATTACGATCCGCAAAACATTCGGCAGCCACATTTATTTGCCACGCGGTTGAACGTCAAAGGCAATTCGCTGCGTTTGGTTTTGAAAAATACCGGCGATGCCGCCATCACCGCTCGTCCGCGCTTTCTTCCCGTAAGCGGAGATAACAGCGCGACGGTTGAATTGCATCCGGTTGCAATCAATCCGCATCAGGCCGTCGAAGTTGATCTGAAACCGCTCGTGACCGCCGCAAACGGCAGAAACGACCTGGATGTCGTCAGTGTTCAAGTCACGAACGATGGAGCAAATGGCAGCCTGATTGGCGCGCTGAGCGGCGTCAATCAGACAAAGAAGACCGTTTACGATACGCCGCTGCGCGATATTGGGCCGCTGCGCAATTCGACCGGCAGTTACCCCTGGCGGCTCGATGGAGATTATTCAACCGTCATTTCAATCACCAATGTCGGCTCTGAACCTGCCGGTTTCACAGCCACAATCAAACACGAAAGCGGAAAGTACATGCCGCAAGCACGCATTCTGGCCGTTGGCGAAACCGCAACCTTCGACCTGAACAAAATCCGCGACGAACAGATTCCCGACAAAGACGGAAACACGCTGCCGAAAACGGCCAAAATGGGTCAAGTCCATTGGAGCGTGTTGCGCGGCGGAGACACCGTCCGGTTGATCGGGCGCGGAGAAATGACCAGCGCCGCTCGACAGGTGAGCAGCAGTTATAGCTGCCCGGTTTGCTGTCCCGATTCGTTTTCCGAACTGGTGGCCAGCCCGAATTCGCCGGTGATTCTGCAAAACGGCTTTGCGGAAGTTTACGTTGATGGCATCTGGCTGGACTGTTACAACAACATTGTCGGCCCATACTGGTACCCCTATGCAGTCAGTTGGTGGTGTGAAGACCCGGCGGTAGTTTCCTTCACGACTAATGGTTGGCCATACACATACAACGCCAACGGCCTTTTGGCAGGATACACACTGACTGAAGCTAGCACGACTGATGTCTATTACTTCGATGATGGCATGGACTGCTACTCGACTAATTTCACCTACACTGATCCTGATGATGCGATGGTAATAGACTTCACAGTCGCACACGATAAATCAGCGACTGGAATAAGGCCATCAGGTATTATTGCCGGACTTAATGGTGCGGACCCTCCGATTACAACTGCTGAAACCCAAGCGACTGTGACAGTTACTGTCACACCTCCAACCTCTGGTGTAAACGTTGCGCTTTCAGTTGTATCCGAAGAAGGTGGCCACCTCAATGTTGGTGGACACATAGATCATACCGGTGTTCGTCCTGTTGGAACTCTAAGCCAAAGTTCTGGGACGACTAATCAAAGCGGCATATTTACTGCCGTTTACACTGCGTCGCAATTTTCAGGCGTCCACAGGATCAGAGCTACTGTGAATAGTGTGACTAAGGAAGTTGGAATTGGGATTTTCATCAACGGGCTTCAAGAACTTCCTGCGGGAACAAATTACGATAAGGTTGGACAAACAGCCACTCATCCTTTTAATCATTGGGGGACTGCCATTGCTGTTGCAAACTTGCCGCCTATCGCTGATGACTACAAAGCAGCATATCCCGGTAGCGCTAACTTGCGTTTCAATGATATGAGTTTGGTGTCTGGCGGAAGGTTTGAGATTGATGGCAACTGGGTAGACACCAGTCATGCAGAGCATCGTGTTGGTCGGAACTGTGATATTGGCTCTAGTAATGTGCCAACAAATAGATGGGCAACGCTCAATCAAATCTTTTTCAATAATGAGGTGATTAGCGTCAACAATGAAACCGCCTGTTGTAATCATTGGCATGTGAGATTTCGACCGTGAGAAGCTTGCATCTTCGAACGAGTATGTTGTTGGCAGGCGGGTCTGTCGCTCCCGTCTGCCAGACAACTTCACCTGTTGACCTTGCATAAAAGAACAGAGAGGTTTTAATCATGAAACGAACACTAATATTGGTAGCCATACTTTTGATTACTGGCCTGGTAAACACGTCCGCTCAGCAACTCCGACGAGTGGCCTTACACAAAAAGAAAATTGAGTTAAAGTCTCCTTCCACGTGGTCTAAAAACTTCGTCAAGATTGATCCCCAAACAAAGAAGGAAATCTACCATGATCCCAAGCCACGTCTTGAAGTGGCTGACGCCAAAGCAGGGAAGTATTATATGAAGTGGATTGGTTACGATGGGAAAGAGAAGATGACTGTTTATCAGCGTCCGGATTGTGTTGATGTGATCGTCATCTCTTTGGCAATCAAGTCTGCGTCGGGCTATGAGTACGAGTATACGGTACAGAACCTCAAGACCAGCGGTGATTATCTTAACGGCTTTGCTGTTCAGAATTTTAGCGCAGATGTTTCGCCGAAAAGACCATCAACTGCCAATGATGTCTTTATTGGTAACATGTCCGCTGGTGCATTCGGGGAAGGCAACTGGATAAGGTTTGCTCCAATTCCACCACATCCAAAAGTGCAACCAGGGCAAACAGTGAAGTTCAAGCTTTACTCTCCGTCGCCGCCGGGGTTAGTAGAGTGTCGCGTGAACGGAGGTGATTTTGTTATGAAAGGGGCAGGTGAGGAATTGCCCCCAGAGTTGGAAACGTTGATCCTTAATTATGATGCCTTGCCTCGCGGTTACACGATTGGCCCAGTAGATGGGCTGAGAAAAAGCTCCCACGAAGAAAATGTGTCATACCTTCTCAAAGCATTGCCGCAATGTCAGAAACAAGGGTGGTTGACAATGCAAGTTTTGCAAACATATGAACAGTTGTTGAAGCAGAATAATATGGCAAGCATTTTTACTAGAATCGGCAATGATCTAAAAAATGGCTCTATCTCTACTGAAGTTTTCGCAATTGTTGAAGCTATGAAGAAATGACCAATCTTGCAGAAGCTGCAAGATTGGTCATTTCTGTGAGTAGAACTTGGCTATATCGAATCGGAATTGATCTTGAGCGTGAAGCCAGCCGCAGGCCATTGATCTCATTGGTTGCGGCGACGCAGCAAAATTCGTAAACGCGGTTGTTTGCTTAAATCTCTCAAGAAATGAAATTCGCCGATTAGAATGCCTTGCTCTATCAGCAGCCGTGCTGAGTGGTTCAGCGAAAAATCAAAAGGCCGGTGATGTCTTGCGATACCACCGGCCTACCAGCTTGAACAGCTAGCCTGGGACTTTTTGGCTTCTCAGTTGCTGGAAAAGCTGCTGAATTCCCATTTGCCACCCAGGTCGTTGCCCGTGCGTTTGCCGTTGAGTGGAATCGGGCCGTTGTCTTGATAGGTGGCGGTCAGGTCAGAGTGCCAGATCGTCAAATTCTCAACGAGGATGTTTTTTCAAGCTGACGATGTTGGCGAACAGGCGATAACCGCCTTGAACGCCTGCGGGCAACTGGCGATAAAAGGCATACGCCGCGTAAACGAACGTGCCTTTGCCGTGTTGCGCGTACATCAAACCGCCTTTTTGCGGAGCCTGCTGGCGGTCGTTGCATTCCAGCAGTGGTTTGTAGCGTTCGTCCCAGGTGCTCATCCATTTCGAGCCACGCTCTTCAACCCAGTTGTCAAAATCAGCCAGCGTGATTTTGTTCGGCGCGTTGAAGATTGGATTTGCCGGATCGAGGATCGTGATTTTGGAATCTTCTTCGGAGACTTCTTCGGCACGCGCGCCCAGCTTGTACGGATACGGCCCATAAGGCGCGCTGTCGAATTCCTGCGTTTGATATTGGTAAATCAGATTACCGCCGCGTTCGCAGTATTCCAGCAGGCGTTTGCTGTAAGCCTTCAAATCGTCGCGCACCGCCGTTGCGCGAATGCCGATGATGACAGCGTCGAAGCCATCCAGATTGCCGCTGGCCAGATCGTTTTCACCCAGCATCGTCACTTTGACGCCAATCTGTTCCAGAGCCTTTGGGATCTCATCGCCTACACCCATCACGTAACCGACGCTCAAGTTCGGGGCGACTTTCACATCCACGCCGCGCACGGCCATCGTTGCCGGGCGATACAAATGGCGAGGTTCGTTGTCGCGGTGAGCGATCACTTCGTAACCTTCGGTGTATTCACGCCCAGCGTATTCGGCGACGGCTTGAATCTTGAAATCGGCATCGCCCGACGAAACGCGCGGCACAGACACCTTGAAACTGAAATTGCTGATTTCGCCTTCGTGCGTGAAGTTGAAGGTTTGCTCGGCTGGTATTGCTGTCCATCCTGTCGGCAGTTTCAGGCGGACTTTGCCTGTGGAATTGCCTTTGACGTTGTTCAGGACGTTGACCGTGACGTTAAACGAGGTTTGCGCGGCTCCGACTGGAACAACGCCAACGCGCGGCGACAGCGCGACGCCGATGGCTGGAGCGACCGTCAGTAAACGCCGCTGCTCTCCCCACGGGCGGTCAATGTAAATGGTCTGCGCGGGCTGCGTCAGCGCGAAACGAACGCCGCCAACTTCGTAATTAAACATGCCAACCACATCCGGCGGCGCAAACGGCAGATGCAAAAATTCCGGCTTGTTGATCTGGTAAATGTGATCGCGCAGTTCGCTGGCGCGCGACCAATAAGGCCGCGAGTATTCGGCGTTGTTTGGGACGTAGACTTGATACTGTTCTTTCAGCATGGAACTGCCTGCCCGCTGTTCAATTCCGCCACCTTTAATGTCAGTCTGCCAACCATTGGGAGCGGCGATGCTGAATTTGTTGATCTCCGTTTTTATGGGGCTACGATTGAACACGCTGAGCGTCAGCGAAAACTGCTGACCCGGAATCGCCACATTGAACGTTTCGCGCGGCTGGCCGAAACCTCCGCCGCCTTGTCCCTCGGCTCTTGCTGCTGGGTCAACCAGCACTTCCATCGCCAAGCCCAAAGCCTTGTTCATAGCATCGTTGAGTTCGCGTTCTTTGTTGCCGAGCAAAAACAACAACAGATCTTTGCTCGCGGCTTCTATGTTTGCGGCTTTGATCTTGGCGGTTAAATCCAAAACGGTCTTGGCTGCTGCGGCCAGATCGCCAGAAACAGTCCACGGTTGGCGAGCGTCGAATTTTTTGATGGCAGCTTCAACGCTGTTGTTCAGCGCAGTCAGTTCCGCCGTGATGTTGATTGAACCGGCCAGCTTGGCCATTCCCAAAATCGTCGTGTCAATGCCGTCAAAGATCGTGTTTTCTTTTTCGTTCTTGCCGACCAGACTTTCTTCAAGCAACCACGCGGACATAGAAGAACCCAGCGCGGCTCTGCTAGAACCTGCACCTTGCGAGCGTTGATGGCTTAAACCGTCGCGGGCAATTTCGCGGTAAGACTTGCCGGTCAGCGGGTCGTAAGTTCCAACGTCAACCTTCAACGTCGAGGCTTCGTTTTCGCGCACACTGCGATACAGCTTTTTGACCTGCCATGGGCGCAAGCCTTCTTTGAAGTGTTCAGGGAAAGCATTCGGATCGGCGGCGGCCTTGAAGGCTTCGGCGCTTAACAATCCGGCGGCTTGGTGGTTGCCGTGGCCGTCTCGCGGTTTACCGTGAAAGCGCGAAAGGATGACGTCCGGGCGATACATTCGGACGGTGTGAACGACATCTTTCAACACAACTTCTTTGCCCCAGTGTTCAATGGTTTCGTCTAGGCGTTTGGAAAAACCGAAATCCGTTACGCGCGTGAACATGAGGTCAACACCATAAAACCGGCTGGCAGCCAGCAGTTCTTCGGTTCGCAAAATGCCGAGCGCGTCATACAGTTCCGGCCCGACCAGATTCGCGCCGCCTTCGCCTCGGTTGAGCGACAACAAACCGGTGCGAATGCCTTCGTGGCGGCTGAGCCAGGTCAGCATCGCGCCGTCTTCGTCGTCCGGGTGCGCTGTGGTGTGCATCACGGTTGCAGTCGAACGCAACCGCAACAGAGCTTGCCACGCGGCGGCAGCGCCTTTGTTTTCAGCGGGCGTTTGAACCTGAGCGCGCGAAGAGTTGAAGTCAATCGCCGACAAGCCTGTCCAAAGCAGACAGACCACGATTGAGAAAAGCGCCGACCTTTTCATAATTTCTTGAGCCTCCAACGAAGATGTTTTTTCGGACAATGACACGGCAAAATGGTCTACGAGCAAAGCCGAGAAGTCCACTGAAGCGAAAGACAATCAGACGGCTGCCGCTTGATTGCGAAAAAGCTCAACCGCAAGGAATTGGCTTGATTCACAAGTCTTTCCTTGCGGTTGAGCTATTGTCATCTGAAGAGCGATTGCCGCCAACCCCGGAATTTTATGGCAATGGCACGTTGGTCACTTTGAAAGGAATCTTGGTCAACGATTTTGGCGTCAGTTGATAGATTTTGATTCGCGCGTTGGCAGGCAATTTTTCCGCGAACTCAAAGATTTGAGTTTGAGGTTGCGAACCCAAAGTCATTCGTCCTTGTCGTTTGATTGGTTTGCCGTCGGCGGTTTCAAATTCAATGCTGATGAGTTTCGATTGCGGATCGTTGATTTGCATAGCGATGCCGTTTTCGCCGATTTCAGTGAGAGCGCCGAACAAACCGCCGAAAACCTTCATCAACCCGTCAGCCAGCGCGTCGCCGAGTTCCGCTTGTTCTTCTTTGCTGGCTTTTTTGCGACGTTCTTCAAACTCTTTTTTGATTTTTTCTTCTTCTGCTTTTCGTCGAACTTCGTACTCTTCCTTTGTCCAGACGATGATTTCCAGACCGGAAACTTTGAGCGAAGGATTGAGCAGGGCTTTGCCGGTGTTTTTCAGAATCCCTGGCAAAACAACCATTGAACGCGGGTCTTTTTGAGGAGTGAAGATTTCCAGCATGCCTGAAATTTCAGCGACGATTTCGGCGCGTCGCGCGGCATTTTTCAATTCGAGGTCAACTTTCATGTTTTGACCGTCCGAATCGAATTCCTTGAAATCGCTTTGGCGTTTTTCTTCGTCAACCAGGTTTTTGCCGGTGTCGTCAATGGCTTTGGCGACCAGAACGCGAACGCCTTTTGCCTGGTCCAACATGTCGCCAATCAGCCGCATTTCAATTTCCAACCGATTGAAAAACCCGTCAGTTCGACGGGTTTCTTTGACAGCGCCCGGCAAGACGCGAACTTGAGCCAGGCAAATTGAACTCAACATTAAGGCGAGGAACAGGGCGAACGTGAATCGTTTCATGAAAACTAGCTCCAATTATTTGACAGGTTTTTTGGTTGGACCCGCGACCATAAACGGTTTGATGGCGGTGGCGATTTCGTCCGCTGCTGCGGAAATTTGTTCGACGTTCAGTTTGAATTCCTGCGAATCGGTGACGCGCAAGCTCAGATCAATTCGCACAAGCATATCGCCGTCATCATCAATTGCGACTTTCAGTCGGTCGTAATCATCGTTCAATCGCAACAGTTTCATCATCAATTCCGGCGTCACTTTGAAATCTTTTTTCTCGGCAACGACGACCAGCATAAACAGCATGCTTTCGTGACCGCTGGTGATGACTCTGATGTCATCCAGGGTTTCACCACGAAATCTAACGACCCAGACATTGTCGGCGGATTTGCCGTAAGTGTGGCCGGAATCTTCCAACATCTGCACGATTTTCGAGGCAGAGGCTTTGTCAATTTTGGGTTTTTCCTGAGCCAGCGCGGAAACGGCCAACAGGGTGAGCAAGCTAAACGAGATAAAAATCGAAAACGGTTTTTTCACAGGTGAGTTCCTCTTAGGGAAGTAAGGCAAGCTGCCAGCTTGCCTTACCGTTGGGTTATTTTTTTCCGGCGGAGAAAACGAATTCCGCCGATCAATACAAATCCGCTGATGAAAATCGGCAGCCAGATCAACGAAGTCAGGCCCGGCAATTTGATTCGCCAGCTTGCGGTTTCAGCCGCCGGTTGTTGGCGACGCGGTCGCGGCGGAACATCGTCGGTGACGGTGTAAAGCTGGCCGTCGCGGATGTACATTCGCCGCATTTCTTCCAAATTGAAAGGTCGCGCGCCCCGGCGATTGAAGACCGAAATCTGATTTCCCGATTCGTCAACGGCGCGGTCGCGGTCAATGCCTTTGGAAATTGCCAGCGCCTCGCCTTTCAGTGGAAACGTCGCAATCCATTTCGGCGAGGGTTTCGGCGAAAAGCCGTAAATGTTTGCGTTTTCTTCTGGCGACATCATCTGCACCACCTGCAAGCCATTTTTGCCGTCGGCAACATAAGCGAACAACGAATTGGCCGTCATGCCCAGCTTCACGTCGTGCGCGTCGTTGATTTTGCCATCGCCATTGAACATCTGATCCAGTTTCGGCTTGTCCGGTTTTTCGATGTCCACAATCGCCAGGCCGTTTTTGCCAGCCGCGACGTAAGCATAAGTTCTCGCCAGATACAGATTGTGAGCGTCTTCGATTTTGACCGTCGCCGTTTCCACCAAACGCGGCTGTTCGGGATTGGTGATGTCCACCACCTTCAAGCCTTCTTCGTCGGTGACGAAGGCGTAACGGAATTGAATCTGCACGCCTTTCGGATTGCGAAGCCCGCCGATTTCAGCCACCAGACGCGGTTCCAGCGGATTGTTCAAATTCACAATTGCCAGCCCTTTGTCGCAGGTGATGTAAGCGTACACGCCAGCAATCGTGATGTTCGACGCTCCGTTAAGCGCGCCGTTTGGATTGAAGGCCAGCGCGCGTTTCAGGAAGTTGTTCGACGGATTGCCGTCGAGCAATGTGGCCACGCCGGTTTTCTTGTCGCCGACGACAACCAGGCCTTCGTATTTGTCGCTGACATAAAGGAAAGCATAAATCGAGTGGATGGCTTGCCGGTCGTCCCGGTACACGGCTTCCTGATTTTCCGGGCGATGTTTGCGCGTCGGGTCAACCGCCAGCGTCGAAGGCGAAGCGACGCCTGTCGCGTATTTCGTCTTGACGTAAAACCGCTGGCCGAACGGCGACACCGGCGCCGTGGTGATGCGTTCGCTGAAACCTTTGTTATCAATGTTGGCGATGTCGTACACGCGCAATCCGCCGGGGCCGTTGGCGACATAGGCGTATTCGCCGCGCACCTGAATGCTCAAGGCTTCAGGCGCGGTGTGTTCGTAAGCTTCTTTCAGCACGCCACCGCGTTTGACGTGTTTTTCGTACTCATCGGGATAGGCCAGGCTGTGCAAACCGGAGCCGATGACGGCTTGAGGTTCGTCGCGTTCGGTGACGGCAATCGCGTGAATGCCGTGTTTGCCCGCCGCCACCCAGGCAAATCGCCCGATGAAATTGACGAAGTTCGTCCCCTGCATCAGCAATTGCGCCATGATCGCGTTGTTGTCGTTGGCTTTTGAAACGTGGCAATCGGAGCAGGTTTTGGTTTCCGAAGTGCTGACCGTGTGCGGCACAAAACTGCTGAAAGCATGGCCGCTATAACCTTCGGATGAAACGGTCTGTTGTTGCGAATACAGCCATTCGCGGTTTTGGTTTTGCGAACCAACCAGCACTGCACAAGTTGAACGAGTCGGAGCGACTCTGTGACCGGTGACAGTTCCGTCTTTGCCAAGCATGTAAATGTCGTCGCGCAAGGTCTGGAAATTGTACTGAGTGTAATTTCGCAAACTGTCCGTGCCTTCGTTGTGCAACATAGGCTTTTTCTTGTTCGCCGTCATCGGCAGATGGCAGCCGAAACAACTGGTTGTCCACGAAGTGTGGCAGGCGTAACAGGTCATGTTGCTGTTGGCGTGTGCCAGTTTGTTTTCGGCAACCGAAGCGTCCGCCCAGGTTTTGCCGTCTCGTTGAACCGTCTTTGCCCACGCCGACGAATCGTTGTAATCGCGGCTGCGATATTGCACGTCGGCGTTGTTGATTTTGATCGTGCGGTTTTGCTGAACGGTGTCAACCGTTTGCACCACGCGCCACCATTTGCCAGGAGTCACCAGCGAGTTTTGAACTATGTCGCCCGGTCGCAAAGTGACTTCTTTCGGCTTGCCGTCTTTGTCGAGTTCCGGCGTGCCGTCGTCGCCAATCACGTTCCGTTTGGTTTCGGCGTTGATGCGCTGGAACATCGCCACCGTGCGTCCGCGTTCGTTGCGAGTCTTGATGCGCGTCAGGTCTTTGGGAACGGTGATAATTTTGCCTTTGAACCGCGCGGTTCCCGCCGACGGCCCGGAAGCTACCAAACTGGCCGGAGCGTTGATCGTGCCGTGACAATCTATGCAATCAATCTGCACTGCCGCGCGAGGTTCGTTGTACAGGTTGCCGTTGCCGTGAACGTCCTGGCTGACGTGGCAATCGGCGCATTGCATGCCGACTTTTTGATGCACGTCTTCCATGTGAACGGCTTTTTTGAATTTGTCGGGATCGTCCGGCGCGATCTTCGTTCCGCGCGAAGACAGCATGTTTCCTTTGCGGTCGGTTTTGTAGACGTTGCGGAAAACCCAGCCGTGTCCGTGAAAATCGCCGAACTGCGTGCGCTTGGCTTTCGGATTCACGTCCGTCCAGATGTTATTCAGGAAGTTTTTGTCCTGCCCCCACAGCCCGCGCATTGCCGAACCTTCGGGATTGCGATTTTGAATCTCGTCTTTTTGCTCAGAACTTAAGTCAGGCTGGCGAGCCGGGTACATCAAATTGCCGTCGGTTTCGTTGTCCCACCAGATCATTCCGTAATAACTGGTCAGCATGTTTCCGCCGGGATGAATGTGGCAGGTCATGCAGGTGCTGGACGGCGCGCCCAACACCATTTGATGTTTGATCGGATGGCCGGATTCATTTTTCGGAATGGTTGGGTCAGCAGTTTGGGTTTGTCCCAGGTTGCCGAACTTGGCGAATTGCGCCGAATGTTTGGGGTCGCGGTCGTTGGCATAAACCACGTGGCAAGCCGTGCAGCCGGATTGGCGATAATCGCCCGGATTGTCATTCGTGCCCGGCATCGAAAGCAGCGGGTCGAGCAATCGCGTTTTCTGCAAACCTAAAAAGACCGGATCGGTTCTCAGTCGAGTTCCTAAACCTCTGTCGCTCAATTTCACTTCCGGTTTGCCGGGAAGCTCCAGCAGGTTGGGAACGCCGATGTCCGACGGCAGGCCTTTCAATTCGCCGCCGCGTTCAAACACGCGCAAGATGTTTCCGGGCTGCATGACTTCCCAACGAGGCAGCGGCATCAAGTAAGGCAGGACGCCTTTTTTCAAAGTTTCTTCGGCGGTTGGAGCCGGAACGGTGAACATCGCCTGCGGTTCGCCTTCGCGGCTGTAACTTTCGCCGAAATGCGCGTCTTTCAATGGATAAGCTCCGTTGTTGTAAAGCGCCGCTCCCCACAGCATGCCGCCGTGAGTCATCATGTTTTTCTTCGACCATGCGACTTCGCGTTCGTGGCATTTGCCGCAAGCCAGATCAGCCGCGCGAAAATCTCCGGGATTGACGAAGCGAACGAACTCGGCGCTTTCTTTCAACCACGTCGCCGCCAGTTGTTTCGGGTTGGCTGTGGATTTCCACAACTCAGGGAAACGCGGCTGCACGTGGGCTTTTTTCTTATCCTGAGTTTCCGCCGGATTGCCTCCATGACAATCAGCGCAGCCAATATCCAGATCGTCGTCACCATCCACGTGCATGGATTCCGTGCCGGTGTGGCAAACGATGCAACCGGCGCTTTGCGGATTGACTTTCTTCGCTCGCTGAGCCGCCGGAGCCTGTTGCTCAAATTCCGTTGTTGCTTTGTGGCCGACGGCGATGCGCGAAACGGCTTCGGTGGTTCCGCGATTGGCCAGCGAAAATCCAACTGCCAATGCGATGAAGAGACACAACAGGAACAGAAGTTTGACGCGCTTGATGGTCTTGGCTTGATTCATAGCTTCAACTTTCTCGGATTGCGTGGGATGCGGTGAAACTCTTGCGGGGGAAATCGGGAATTTTCAGAAAACGGATCAGCAACCAGCCGCGCAAACTGTGCAGGCGGGCTGGTTGTCGTGCGTGACTTTTCAGCCCATCAATTGAGCCATCATCGCCGCCGGATCCCAATACGCTTTCAAGGTTTGAATTTTGCCGTCGTCGTTGAGCGTGAAAATGTCTATGCCTTCAAAGCTGACCTGACGACCGGTTTTGCCCAATCCGCTGGCAGCCCATTTGACGCCGGCTTCATTGCCGACGACATAAATTTCTCTGGGGCGCATTTCGATGGTTTCAAATCCGCCTGCGACTCCGTTGAAAAAGGCTCGCAACATATCGTGACCGGCCAGCGGCGGATTGCCCGGTTCGTGACTGACAGCATCTGCGGCGAAAGTGGCGATCCAGCCTTCGCAATTCAAATTGCAGATGGCATCGAAATAAGTGTTGACGACTTGAGTGACCGTTTCGGGTGACATTGAAATCCTCCAGTGAAGTAAGTTGAGTGTGAATAGGGATGCAATTCTTCGTCGGTTACGGTGACAAAAGCGCCGTTGGATTTAGTAAACGAACTTCACCGTCACGAATGCCGCCCACAGCGTCGGCGGCCCTGCGCCGCAGCCCAGCGGCGTGCCGTTGCAGTTGGAACTGAAAATGTCTGTGAAACCGACGCCGGGGCGAAGTCCCGATGCTCCGCCGACAATGACTATGTTTTCGTTCAGCAGCGGACGATAAATGAAACCTACACCCAGGTCGTGACCGATTTCGTGGCGAATCGCCGGTTGAAACAGTCCCAATTCCAGCGGTTCAGTGCGGTTGAATCGCAGATAGTTGTAATTCAAAAAGCCGCGCAATTTTGGCGTCACGTCCACGTCAATTCCGGCGTTGTACAACGTCAGTCCCGGATTGACGAAATTGGATTGTCCCTGGATTTTGCTGCTGCGAAGCGACGGAATCAGGCTGCGCGGTTCGACCAGCGCGACGCCGGTTTGCGTCAATCGCATAGCCTGCGAATTCCAGAAACTGAATTTACCGCCCGCAAACGTCGTATTGTCCAGAATCGAGTCGAAACCTCTGCCGGTGTCGTCCAGCGGATTGGCGTCGCCCGAACTGTAAAACGCTCCGACGCGATAACGAATGTAATCGTAATCAATCGAAAGTTCGGCGGCGGCCATTTGCGCGTTGATGCGTGTGGCTCGATTGGCGAGTTGGTTGAAAGTGTCGCGGCCAATCACCTGATAAGCAGCGTGTGTGATGTTCATGCGACCGAAATGCCCGTCGCCAGCCCAGCCGAAATACCCCGATCGGATTCTGTGCTGAGTCACCCTGCCAATTCGCGCCGGACGAACAAGAAAGCCGTTCTGGTCATATTCAGTCGTCGGGCGGTCGTCGTTGTAATGCAGGCTGAATTGCGTTGTGTAGCCTTTGACGAAAGTGTCCTGGCGAAAGACGTTGGCGATGTAAACCTGCTGGTTGCGGAAATCAGTTTCGGCAAAATTGATGGTGTTCAATCCGCTGTTGGTGTCTTTTTCCAGCATGTGGAAATAAGCCAGATTGTATTGCCAGCGGTTGTTTTTGAAATTGCCGAACAGCCGCGCGCCCAGATTCGAGTCGCTGAAAATGAAGCCGCGAAAATCGCTGGTGAACGGTTGAATGCCTACGCGAATGGAAGTCGTGTCGAATTCCGGCGAGCGGCCACCCTGGCTGCCTTTGCCGCGCAGAAAGGGCAGGACTTTTGTCGTGTCGCCCAGCCGATATTCAAAAAACACTTCTTCGATGGAATTAAAACCGTCCCGGCGAAGCGTGCCTCGTCTCACATCAATGTTGGTGATGCCGTTTTCTCGAACATTCAGCAGGTTGAAATTGGCAATGCCAGTGATTTTGAACCGCCAATCCACAGGTTTGAACGAAGCGTCGCCTTTGAACAAATCCATCGAAAAGACGAAGTTTTGATTGAAAATTTCCTGGCGCCCGCGACCGAAAAATTCAAAGCTGCCAGGGCGTTGCGAACTGACATCCTGCGGGACAGGAATGCGGCGCACGGTGAAATCGCTCTCGCTGGCCAGCGAGATGTTCATGAAGATGTCGTTGCCGATGATCGGATAATCGCCTTTCAACACATTCTGGCGATACGGATTTTTGAGGTCGCCTTTTTTGAAACGCGGATCGTCGGGAACTCCAATTCGCCAGCGGTCACGAATAACCATGAATTCGGCGTCTTCCGTTGACGGTTTGCGTTTGTCGCGCGAAGCGCCTGCCGCGCCAAGCGGTTTGTCTTGCGGCAACTGAGCTTTCGGTTCGGCCAATTCGCCGGATTTCGGTTGTGGTTTCGATTGTGGCGGCGTCTGGGCAGACTGCGAATTCGGCTGGCTCGAATCCGGTTTTTCAGATTGAGCGTTGGCGGAACCCAGTCCGACGACCAAAAGTAAAAGGGCTGAAAAAATGATTGTGCTTCGCACCGTTACATTTCTCCCCGGGATGCGTTGGTGGTTCAAAGTAAAGTAAATACAGGCAACGGAAAAATAAGCGAGCGACGGTTAAGTCGAAAAGGTCTAAGCGTAAGACAACGAAAACTGGTGACTGACGATTAAATCAAAACGGCAAAAACCTTGCGCGGAGTCGGAACGGGAAGACTCAGGTAAAGAATTGATAAAGACCAAACCCACGTGCAAGCTGAGGTTTAAGTAGCACAGCCTTTCCGGCCAAGTCAATTGCCGATTTTGGCGGCGATCTCAGCCGCGTTTTTCGGCAAAAGTTCCTCTGACCATCGCTTTCACACTAGATCGGAATTTTGGTGCAGCCAGCCCCATCCAGATTTCCCTGAATTGACTGAACAGCATTGATTGCCGCTGGTCGTAATCATTGAGCAGTTTTTTCAGCGCGGAACTGTCAGAACGTAACGGCTTTTGCTGTCGCAATCGGGTTAATTCGGTTTCGATCACCGCGCGTTGAGTCACGCAGTCCTGAATCTCGCCCAGCAAATCCTGGCCGCGTTTGAGCAGTTCAATCAACAGCGCCAACCGATCCGGGAAAAGCTCGCGCAATTGTTCGGCGCTGTAACGCAGCCGTTTGCCGGAAATTCTTAAATTGTGAAGCTGTTCCGGCGAGGGCGTTTGGTGTAAATCAGTCCAGTGCGAATAAAATTCTTCCAGCCGGGTTTGCAGGATTTTGACGGCGGTCGTTTGAATCGGCGCGTCCGCAGACACGGTTTTAACTTTCAGCGGTTTGCTCATTGCGCGTCGCTTTCGGGTTTTGGGGCGGGAGATTGGTTGGCGTCGGCGGAAAAACCTTGTTTGAATTCCAGATATTCTTCGCCGCTGAAATAGCTTTTCAGATTTTGCAAAGCGCGGCGTCGCCGAACTCGCAAGCGGCTGACAAAAGACGTAATCGCTACTCGATCCGATGCCGTTCGAGTTTCAGCCTGCCGTTTCAGAGCTTCAATCATCACATCCAGATCGCGGATTTTGCCAAGCGTCGCAGCCAGATTTTCAAGTTTCGATCGCCAACGTCGCCGTTCCGGTTGGTGAAAGCAAATGGCGAAATTGTTCATCGCCACGCGCAACCGACGAATGCCGACTCGCATGTCATGAACCGATTCGACATTGCCAGTCAATGCTCCCGTTTCGTGTTGCAGAATCGCCAGATGCAATTCGCGGAATAAGCGCCGGGCAAACTGAGCGGTAGTAGTTGGCGAAGCGGATTCAGTTGTTTTCATAAAAGTTTCTCCGATTTATCGCGTGGGCGGACGGTCTATCAATTCGGCGATTGCGGCAACGGTTCGCGTTGTTGCGCCGCGATTGTCTTCCATGGTTTGGCGAGCGTTTGCGCCAAATTGTCCGGCGAGATGTTGATCGCGCAGCAATTCGACAAATACCCGACTGAGTTCCGCAACCTGTTCGTTGGC
This sequence comes from Acidobacteriota bacterium, assembly GCA_033763255.1. Lineage (GTDB taxonomy): Bacteria > Acidobacteriota > Blastocatellia > RBC074 > RBC074 > RBC074. Next base: position 48,884 of record JANRKX010000004.1, read on the forward strand.
TTCGGTCGCGCGCAATTGAATCAAGGCTTCTCGGCGCAAAAACTCGTTCGTGATTTCGCGGAAGTTCTGCATGTGCGGCCCGACGATGATCGGTTTGGCGTACAACGCCGGTTCCAGAATGTTGTGCCCGCCTTTGGTAATCAAGCTGCCGCCGACAAACACGATTGATGCAAACCGATAAAGCGCAGCCAGTTCGCCAATCGAATCCAGCACGATCACGCCGACCCGCTTGGCCGTTTCTTTATAAAGCTCTTCACTTTCAGAGGAATCCCAGGGAATTGACGGATCAAGCAGCGAACGCGGAATCATTCCGCCGGGAAATTCGTGAGCCGTTTTCACCAATTGGAATCGTTCCGGGTGTCTGGGAGCAATTAGCAGCCGAACGTCTTCCGTTTCTTTTTCCGAGCGCAACCGCCCAAAAGCTTCCAGAATGATTCCTTCTTCGTCGTCGCAGGTGCTGCCAGCGACGATCAAACGCGAAGAACTCAAAGCGAAGTATTCATCCAACTGCCGAGCGATTTCAGTCAGCTTCGGCGAATCGCCGGAGTCATTGAGGTCGTATTTCAGATTGCCGCTGACTGAAACTTGATCGGCTGGCGCTCCGAGTTTAATGGCGCGCTCGGCATCAAGCTGGCTTTGCATCAAAAACCGGATCGCCAACAGATACAGTTTGCGAACAAAGAAGCCGAATTTTTGCGAACGCGGAAAAGACCTATCCGAAATTCTGCCGTTGACGACAATTGTGGGAATTTGCCGATGGCGACAAACCGTCAAGAAGTTCAACCACAACTCCGATTCCATCAACACGACAATTTCCGGCTGCACGGCATCGAGCGCCCGTCGCACGGTGAAGCGCCAGTCAAACGGGAAGTAGCAAACGGCATCGGCCTCGGCGATTTGTTGTTGAGCGATAGCCTGACCGGTCATTGTCGTTGTCGAAATCACCAACCGATGATTCGGAAATCGCTGGCGCAGTGCCGCGATCAATGGCTTGGCCGCCAGCGTTTCTCCAACCGAAACAGCATGCAGCCAAATCGCCGGACGTGAATCGGCGGTAAACGGCGTCAACCACAAACGGCCTTTCAGATTGCCAAGATACTTTCGATTGAAAACGGCTTGATAAGCGAAGTAAGGCAGGAGCGCGAAGAAAGCCAGCGTGTAAAGTAGGCTGTAAAGCATGGCAGGTGGTAGGTGGTGGGTTACAGGTTGCAGGCATAAAAGCTGTCACCTGCAACCTACGACCTGCCACCTGATTACTTGGCGCGTTCCATATACCGGCCTTCGGTGGTGTCCACTCGAATCTTGTCGCCTTCTTTGATAAAGGCGGGAACCTGAATTGTGATGCCGGTGTCGAGCTTCGCCGGTTTGCCGACGTTGCTGACTGTGGCTCCTTTGACTTCGGGTTCGGTTTCAATGACGGTCAATTCGACGACGGCTGGAATATCAATGCCGATGGGCGAGCCTTCGTAAAACTGCACGTTGATGACGGTTTCGGGCAGCAGATACCCGGCCATATCGCCCAGATCATCGGCGCTCAGCGAAACCTGTTCGTAGCTTTCAGTGTTCATAAAATGATACCCGGCGGAATCGTTGTACAGGTAAGTCATTTCCTGATCGTCCAACACCACGCGCTCTACGTCTTCGTTGGAGCGAAAACGGTTTTCCATTGTCGAACCGGTTTTCAAGTTACGCATCTTGGCTTGCACCATCGCGCGCAGGTTGCCGGGCGTGTGGTGATGAAATTCGACAATGCGATGCAGCACGCCATTGTGCAAAATGACCATGCCTTTGCGAATCTGAGTTGCGGGAATACCCATTGGAAAAATCTCCTTGCTGAAAATCAAAAATTATTGCTCGTTTGAAAAGGCGTGAGGATAGCCAACGGCTTCAGGACGGTCAAGCAATGTGGCGGCGTTGTTTTAACGAAAAATCTTCGATTGGCATATTGACGGTTCCGCGACTGCGGGCATAGTATTCGGCGCGTCATAGGACTTCTGCAAAGTTAGTGGTGGGAGCACTTCAATTTGTTCCTATTCATTTGATCGGGGGCCGATGCAACTTTCTGCAGGCTGGAACGCTCGCCACAGCGCGAGAATCCGTTGCCGCGGAGCTAAGGTCACCCACCTGTTTTTGAACAGGTTCAAATGAGGCTTCTGACACGGCCACGTGGAAGTCCTTGAGCTTTTGATCTCGCACAAAGTCACGTCCGGCATCATCACCGACAACCAACGATGCTGGCTTAGAAAGGCCTTTCAACCCCAATGTTCAGAGTTTTGTTGACCGGCGACACCATGGCGCGCGCGGGTCGTCGTGTGCTGGAGGAACGTTTGTTCGATCTTCGTTCCCAGCGCGAAATTGATTTCGTCGTCTCGAACGTCGAAAACGCCGCCGGAGGTTTTTCCATCACGCCGCGCATCGCCGAAGACCTCTTTGCCGCCGGAGTTGATGTCATGACTTCCGGCAACCACATCTTCGACAAAAAAGAGATTCTGGAATACATCGAACGCGAACCGCGCTTGTTGCGTCCGGCCAATTACGCTCCCGGAGTGCCGGGCAAAGGCCGTTGGGTTGGCAAGGTCAAAGGCATTCCCGTCGCCGTCATCAATCTGCAAGGCCGCGCGTTTATGCCGCCTTCGGACGATCCGTTTCGCTGTGTTGATACGCAACTTGCCGCGCTGGAACCTTCGGTGAAAATCATTTTGGTGGATATGCACGCCGAAACGACTGCCGAAAAAATGGCGATGGGGCGTTATCTGGACGGCAGGGTTTCCGCCGTCGTCGGCACCCACACGCACGTGCAAACCGCCGACGAGCAGGTTTTCCCCGGTGGCACAGCGTACCTGACCGATCTGGGAATGACCGGACCGCACGATGGAGTCATCGGCATGCAAACCGGCATCGTCATCGAACGCTTTCTGAAAGGCATCGCTCCGCGTTTTGAGCCGAGCGAAGGCAACATCAAGCTGAACGGCTTGATCGTGGACGTTGACGAAGAGACTGGAAAAGCACTCCGCGTTGAGCGCGTGAGCTTGAGTCACAAATGAGGTGTGCAGTATGGGAAGCTTGAAAGTTCGATTCGAAGCGGTGAAAAGCGGCTGGATGACTGTCCGTTTGGAGTCACCCGAACAGACGTTGAGCTTTTCTCCATCTTACACGCCTTATGATTCGATTGCTGAATTGATCAACGCGCTCTACGACTTCCTGTCCTGGTCTGAATCAGAAACGAAATCAGTCGTTCGCTGGAATGAGCAGCCCAACGAATACGAGTTTGTTTTTGTAAACGCCGGCGAAAAAGCGGGGCTGACAATTAGTGAAATCAGCGAACGAGTTTCAGGGCGAGTGCGCGAAGCAGTCTTTTCGATTTCCGACTCGCATCTTCAAATCGCGTTGCCATTTTGGCGCGCGTTGCGCGATCTGCAGACGAATCCGTTTCACAATTACGAAGCGGAGTGGAGAAGACAGTTTCCTTCGCGCGAAATGGATGCTCTGACTGACAAAGTAAAAGTAATACAGGAAATTGAACGCCGCCTTGCAGCGTATGCTCAATCACCCAACGAAGGCATTCCTTGGGAAGAACTCAAAGCTAAGCTCATCAACTCAAAATGAATCAGGAAAGCACTGCAAACATAGTCATCGTCGGCGGCGGAGTCATCGGCGCGGCAATCGCCGCCGAAGTCTCGCGTTTTGCCGAAGACGTATTCTTGCTCGAGGCCTTGCCGCGACTCGGCTTGGGCACTTCGACGCGCAACAGCGGAGTCATTCATCGCGGAATTTATTACAAGGCCGGTTCGCTGAAAGCGGTTCATTGCGTGCGCGGCGTGCCGATGCTGTATGAGTTTTGCGCCAAACACGGCGTGCCTCACCAGCGCATCGGCAAGCTGATTGTCGCCGACAGCGAAGATCATTTGCCCCAACTGGAAGATTTGATTCGTCGCGCCGAGCTGAACGGCGTGGATGATTTGCGAATCATTGACGGCAAGGAAATTCAGAGGATTGAACCGAACATCGCTTCGCCGATTGCGATTCATTCGCCGAACACAGGCATTGTCGAAGCCGAAGAACTGGTCAAAACGCTGGCGCGCGTGGCGCAATCAAACGGCGCGCACATATTGACCAGCACCAAAGTCATCGGAGCCGAAGTCAACAACGGATTGACGACCATTCGCACCGAACGCGAAGAAGTGCAGGCGCGCGTGGTCATCAACTCTGCCGGATTGTTTTCTGACGAAGTTGCGCGAATGTTCGGTTACGACAAGCACACGGTTTACCCTTGCCGCGGTGAATATGCCGAAATCATTCCCAGCCGCAGCCACATCGTCAACGGATTGGTTTATCCCCTGCCGATGCCGACCGGTCACGGTTTAGGAGTTCATTTCACGCGCACCACGGGCGGAACTTTGCAGATTGGGCCGAATGCTCGTTACCGCCAGAGCAAGGATGATTACGAAAGCGACCGCACTCCGCTGGAAGAGCATTACGAACTGGCCAAAATCATGTGTCCGAGTTTGCGGCTGGAAGATTTGCGTTTGAGTTACACCGGCATCCGGCCACGTTTGACGCCCGAACACGTTCACACGATTGCCGACTGGGTGATCGAACATGACCCGCGCTGGCCGCAGGTGATTCACTTGATCGGCATGGAATCGCCCGGGCTGACGGCCTGTCTTTCGATTGGCCGGCACGTTGCTGAAATGGCGAGGGCTGTTCTTTAAGCTGTACGGTTGCGATTCCTTCAACAATCCACGAAGAGCACGAAGCGACACGAAGACGGTTTTCTCTTCGTGAATCTTTGTGTGATTTCGTGGATGTTTTGTTTATGTCTAAAACAATTCTTTACTCATTGGCGTTTATCGCGCTTGGTTTGATTTCCGGTTCCATTGGCCCAACGTTGCCCGCGCTGGCAGCGCAAACTCATGTGGAGATGAAACAGATCAGCAATCTGTTTGTCGCGCGAGCCTTGGGGACGATGGTCGGTTCGTGGGTGATCGGGCGCGTGTACGACAAAGTCACCGGGCATCCGGTGTTGGCGGCATCGTTGCTGGCTTCGGCGGTGGCGATGGCTTTGCTGCCAATGTCGAGCCAGCTTTTGGCGCTGGTCGTGCTTTCGGTGTGCATAGGGCTGGCGTCGGCTTCTATCAACGTAGGCGGCAACGCCCTGATCGTCATGGAACACGGCGACCGCGTCCGACCGTTTATGAGCGTGCTGCATTTTGCGTTTGGCTTGGGCGGATTTTTGGCGCCAATGTTCGTTTCGCTGTTTGCTAATCGCGCCGACGGATTGCGGCTGGCTTATTGGACGCTGGCTTTGCTGAGTGTGCCGCCGATTTTGTTGACGCTGGCTTCGGCCAGCCCGCGACCGCGAACAGAACACCACGAAGAAGTGAACGCGGCGGTTCCGGCATTGCTGCTTGGTCTTCTGGTTGTTTACTTCTTTCTGGAAGTCGGCGCGGAAGCCAGCGTTATGGGCTGGATTTTCAGTTATTCGGTCAAACAGGGCATTGCCACGCAGGAAGCTTACAAAATCAACTCGGCGTTTTGGGCGGCGTTCACTGCTGGGCGTTTGGCGACCATCTGGCTTTCCATGCGATTTGCGGCCTTGCCGCTGGTGCTGTTTTTTATGGGATTGGCGACGCTGTTTGCCATTGGCTTGCTGGTGTTTCCGACTTCGGCAACGGTGGTTTGGGTTTGCGCTCTGGGATTCGGAGCTTCGGTCGCGCCGGTGTTTCCCAGCATGTTCGGCTTTGCTCAAAACCGATTGCATCTGTCTGGCAAAGTCACCGGGCTTTTTTTGGTGGGAGCTTCGGCAGGCGGAATGTTCTGGCCGCGTTTGATCGGCCAGTTTTTTGAATCTCAAGGCGCACAGGTGATGACGTGGACGGTTGTCGCAACCATGCTCAGCGCGCTGACTCTGATTTTGATGATTACTTCTCGTTCGCATCAGGAAGCGCAGGCGTGAAATTGGCAGAATGAAAAGGTCGGAAACCTTTGCCAATAACTGCGTTCATCTGCGTCATTCGCTGGCAAGCATTTTCCTGAACTCTGTGAAACGGCTTGCCCTCACGGGCTGAGCGAGTAGAATCGCGCTTCGCAAATACAAGTCACAAGGCATCGTTTGTAAATAGGCGCAAACCAGTTGCCCCCAAAACTTGGCACGCGGAAATTCACTATGGACTATTTGATGCTCAGGAATTTCGATCAGACGGGGTATTACGAAACCCGTTTGATTCTGATGGTCGTCAGCCTGGCCGTCGCCTCGTACTTTGTTTACTACAAACAGGATCGCCGCTTTTTGATGATGTTCGGACTCGGAGCGGGGTTGAACGTCGTGGGGAAATTCGGCGCGTTTTTTGGAGAACTCAACAGGGTTGCTCCGGTCACGCTGTTTGGCTCTAGCCTGTCCGCCGTTCCGTCATTGATCTGTCAGGGAGTGTTTGAAGGCGGCATCGTTGCCGTGTTCGCCTTCTGGTACGCCGATTTGCGCTCGGCTCGCGCGCCGCGCGATGAATGGAAATTGTTTTATGTTTTGTGCGGAATTGTGCTGGCAATGTCGTTTATCGTCGGCATTGTTTCGCGTGGGCGAACTGTTACGTGGTCGCGTCCGGTGTTTGCGCCATCGCTGGTGCTGGTCATTACAGCCATCATTTTTGTCAGTTTGATGATCGCCTGGCGCAAAGACGACATTTCCTCGCTGGCCAGTTTTTTTGCCGGATTGTTGCTGTTTGTCTTTTTGAATTACGAACCGATGCACTTGCTGGGAGCGCGCTACATCGGCGAACCGACAACGGTTCAACCCATCGCCGCCGGAGCCGGAGCGCAAATCATCGTCATGTTGTTGTCGCACATTTTCGAAGCCGCCGGAGGCAAGCTGCATTATTTCATGTTGCCGTACGCGCTCGGCTGGTTGGCGCTGCGTGAACGTGAAGAAAAATCCCGCGAACGATTTTCGACGCAACATCTGGCTGATCTGGCCGCGCGCGGTTATCGCAAAAAAGCTTCCAAGTTCACTCAGGACAAATGAACGCGACTTATGCTCAAACATCTTTTGGCGCGACTGGATCGTGACGAAGACCTTCGGCAAAGGTTGTTGCCGTTCTGCCGGTTGAAGCCTGGCGAAGTTTGGCGCGATTCGGTCAACGGGCATCGAGTCGGTTGTCTGGACGCCGCCGAAGCGAGCGACGTGCGGAAACTTTGCGTCAGACGAAAAGCGTCGCTGGCGATTCACGATTTGCCGTATAACTTCGTAGCCTTTCAGCAACGCCACGTTGAGGAATTTATTGCTTGGTGCAGAAAGGTCGTTGAAAACACCGAATCGGTTTTGGCCGCCGACAGCAGTTTGTATTTATGGATCGGAGCCGATCAAAGAGCGGGTTTCGCTCCATTGCCCGAATTGATGTTGATGATGCGCGACACCGGATTTCGTTCGCGCAGCTTCATCACACTGCGAAACCAGCGCGGTTATGGGACTCAGAAAAACTGGATGAGCGTTCGTCAGGAATTGCTGTGTTACGCCAAAGGCGATCCGCATTTCACGCCCCAGTACACGGACATTCCAAAAGCCGTCAAAGGTTATTACAAACAAGTCGGCGGCGAACTGACCGAAAACTCCGCACGAGGCCGCTCCGACACTTTACGAGCAGGCAACGTCTGGATTGACGTTCAGCAGGTCTTTTATCGAATGGAAGAAAACGTCAACGGTTGTTACGCGCAAAAACCGTTGAAGGCAATTCGGCGCATTGTCGAAGCCAGTTCTTCGCCGAGCGATGTCGTGCTGGATTTTTTTTCGCACTCGGGGACGACTTTGCTGGCGGCGGAACTGACCGGACGCCAATGCCTGACGATGGATATTGACCCGGTCTTTTGCGAAATCACCATTCGCCGATTGGAGCAGTTCCGGCAAACAGGCCGCACCGGCTGGCAAAACAGCAATCCATTTGCGCGAGAACTTGGACAGTTGGAGTAAGCGCGGGAGATGACGATGAACGAACCAACTTCATCTGGGAAACTTTGGAAGCTAACGGCGATTGCCAGCTTTGTCGTTGCGTTGGCAGCGTTGGTTCTGGCTGGGATGCTTTACACGCGCAAAGGCTTTGGCGATTTTTTCTGGCCGGGCGAAAAGATCGTTTCGACGGCCAAAACGACTTTGCTGCGGTTGGAACGCGACACCAGTCTGGTGACGACTCGCGCGTATGTTCAAGCCGTTGTTCGCCAGCGCGACGTTCAATGGTACGGCGACGCCGAAGTCATTCGCATCGTTCCGGCGACGATTTATTACGCCGTCAATCTGAAAGACATTGACCAGGGGCGTATGAGTTATGACGAACGAAAGCAGGAACTGCGCGTGCCGCTGCCAGATGTCAAAATCCTTTCGATTGATCCTGACCTATCGAAAGCGGAAATCATCCGCAATCTGGATTTTCTGCGAACGGAAACGATGACCGGCAACCAACTGGAAGACACGACCGAACAGATGGTGCGTCCCGAACTGGAAAAGTTGGGCAATTCGCCGGAAATCATCAAAACGGCAAAAGAACACGCCATCGCTTCGGTCAGGCAATTGTTGGAATCGGCAATGAGCGCGGTTGGGCAGCCCGTCGCGGTGCAGCCGTATTTCAAAAACGAGTAAGTGCAAAAATTGTCGCACCAGGACAAGATGAGCAATTCAAAAACAACTCAATCGTCAGAATCAGCAGGCTGGGTGTCGGATGTGGCGCTGGTTGCGCTGGCGCTGATGTGGGGAACTTCGCACGTTGTCACCAAAGAAATTCTCGCCGCGCATTCGCCTGCGTTTTACACCAGCCTGCGATTTGGCATTGCGGCCATTTGTTTCGCTGTGGTGTTTTCAGGGCATTTGCGCCGGGCGAGTTTGCGTCAGGTCAAACAAGGGGTGCTGCTCGGCCTGCTGAGTTTTACCGGCATAGCCTTTTACGTTCTCGGATTGAACTTCACGCAAGCTTCAAAAGCCGGATTCATCACCGGGCTGTATCTGGTGTTCACGCCATTGATCGGGTTTGCGTTGTTCAAAGTTAAACCGACGCGCGATCACCTGACCGGCCTGGCTGTGGCGATTGCCGGATTCACCTTGCTCAGCTTTCCGCGCAGCGGCGAAGCCATCAACTGGGGAGATGTGCTTGTCTTACTGGCGGCTGTCGCCTGGGCTTCGCACATTGCGGCCACCAGCGCCTTTGCCGCAGCGGGCGACGTGCGAACTCTGGCCGCGTTTCAAGTAATGACCGTCGCTGTTCTTGCTTTGACCGTGTTGTTTGTCTTAAGAGCGTTGGGCTTGGAAACCAGACCGAATCCAATTGATCGCCAGTTTATTTGGCAGATTGGTTATATGGCTGTGATGGTGACGTTTGTGGCGGCGTTGCTGCAAACCTGGGCGCAAAGCCGCGTCAATCCAACGCACGCCGTGATTCTGTACGCTCTGGAACCGGCGACGGCTGCCGTGTTTGCTTATTATGTGTTCGGAGAAACGCTGAGTTTTTGGCGCGGCATCGGCGCGGCGTTGATTGTTGTCGGCGTAATGCTTTCGCGGCTGAAAGTGGCTTCGCGGCTGACGGGCAGCGAAAAAGTAAATTCGCTGCCGCTGGAAGCCGATTGCTGAACCCTGCAAGCGTACGGAGCTTCGGGCAAATTCAACCGCGAGACCGTCGAAGGCGACAGCGCCGAATCCGCTCCCAGCAACGACCGCAAGGCAGGCTCGAAATCCCGCGTCGCCAAACCTTCAATGAACAGCTTGGGAAACAGTTCCTCGACCGTCTGCGAACGCTTTTGATAAGGCTTGATCAGTTTGGATTGAAAACGCTCGCCGGCCGGCTCATCGCTCACGCGCGGGACTTTGATCGAAATCGCGCCGCTGCCCAAAATCAATTTGCGCTCCGGCAAAGAGCCGTTGCGATAGCCTCGATGCTCTGCCGCCTCCCCTCGCTCATATCGCGGACGCTGCAAGTATTCGCCGACTTCGGCTTCGAGCGCCGCCTGCAACATCTGCCGAGCGCCTTGCCGAGCCAGCGCCTCCAGCGGATCACCGCCACTTTCATTAGTCGAAAAAGTCGAATCCTGATATGGTTTGTTCATCGCGTATCCTCGTTGGTGAAACTCATCGCAACGCGCGATGAGCCGATTGTTTTACTGCTTTCAACAAGGATACGCGGTGCATTCTTCAGAGATCAATTTCCACAACTTCCGATACTATCTCTCGTGGGGATTTGGCAAATGGAATGACAGTGATGATTCCACCGTATTTGCTTCAGGGGTTACAGGAAGCAAAACCAAAGGAACTGGCGGAAATTGAAATTCTAGGCGCTGGCTCCGGTTTGTATTGGCCGCAGTTGAAAACAGACATCGCTCTGTCCGGGTTATTGGCCAAAATTTTCAGAATCAACGCCTCACCCTCCGGCTCAAAACGAGTTGAGGCGAAAGCTTCTCCGAAAGCAAAACGAGCGGCATAAGAAACTATGGACATCCGGCAAGTCCTGATGAGCGGGCATTCCAAACAGCGAACCATGGCCATTGTCGAATTCATCGGCGAAGACCCGGAACGTTTTGCCGAACTGATGAAGGTGTTTTTTGCCGGAGACTATCGCCTGACGCAACGCGCCGCCTGGCCGATGAATTATTGCGCGGAGCGGCATCCGAAATTGATCCTGCCGTATTTGCCGAAGCTGCTGGATTGTCTGGACCGCGAAGACCAGCACGACGCCATCAATCGGAACATCATGCGTTTGCTGCAATACATCGAAATTCCCAAACGGTTGATGGGCAGAGTTTACGCGCACAGCGTTGATTTCATTGACAACGCTGACCAGCCAGCCGCCGTGCGAGCCTTTGCAATGACCGTCGCCGCTCGCATAGCAAAGTCAGAACCAGATTTGCTGAACGAATTGCGACTGATCGTCCAAAAACATTTGCCACATTCGACAGCGGCGTTCAAAGTGCGCGCACGAGAGATTTTGAAATCCTAAAGGACATTAGCGATGCCCCAACAAACATCACACGATTCCGAAACCATTCTTCACTCCGATGGCCGTGTTGAGTTGCGCGATTATTCGACCATAAACTCCAGCCCGCTTTACAACGAAGACCTTGCCCCAGTTCCGGTCGTCAAACGCGATTGGACGACTTACAACTTCGCCGCGCTGTGGGTTTCGATGGCGCATTGCATTCCGACTTATATGCTCGCTTCAGGATTGATCGCCGCAGGGATGAATTGGTGGCAGGCGCTCGTCACCATTCTGCTGGGCAATACGATTGTGCTGATTCCGATTTTGCTGAACTCGCATCCGGGTACGAAATACGGCATTCCATTTCCGGTTTTTGCGCGAGCGGCTTATGGAGTTTACGGATCGAACCTGCCTGCTTTGATGCGTGCGATTGTCGCTTGCGGATGGTTTGGCATTCAGGCGTGGATCGGCGGCGAAGCTCTGCACACGTTGTTCAAAGCGATCATTCCCGGTTGGCAAACGTTGCTGGGTGGAGCCGTTGGCGGGCATACGCCCACGGCCTGGATTTCGTTTTTGCTGTTTTGGGGGATGAACATCTGGATCATTTATCGCGGCATGGATTTGTTACGAGCGGTTGAAAACTGGGCTGCGCCTTATGTGTTGGTGATGACGGCCTTGCTGCTGGGTTGGGCGATTTGGAGAGCGGGTGGATTGGGAACATTGCTGAGCGAAACGGGCAAGTTCAACACTTTCGCCGAATTCTGGCCGGTGTTCATTCCTTCGTTGACGGCGATGATCGGATTTTGGGCGACGTTGAGTTTGAACATGCCCGATTTCACGCGCTTTGGCCGCAGCCAGCGCGAACAAACCATCGGGCAGGTGGTTGCGCTGCCAACGACGATGACAGTGTTTGCCGCGATGGGCGTGATGATTACTTCGGCGGCGATTGTCATTTATCCAAACATGAAAGCGACCGAGTTGTGGGATCCGCTGAAAGTCGTCGGCCAATTCGACAGTGTTTTTGTCATTGCTGTTTCGATGTTCACGGCGGTAGTGGCTACGCTGGCGGTGAACATTGCAGCCAACGTAGTTTCTCCGGCAAATGATTTCGCCAATGCTTTTCCGAAGCTGATTTCGTTCCGCACTGGCGGCCTGATTACCGGCATCATCGGAATTTTGATGCAGCCGTGGAAGCTGTTGGCCGATCCTTCGGCTTACATCTTCACTTGGTTGAATGGTTATTCGGGCGGACTGGGTTCAATTGCCGGAGTCTTGATTGCCGATTACTGGTTGGTGCGAAACAAAGAATTGGCGCTCGGAGATTTGTATCGAACGCGCGGAGCTTACAGTTACTCCGGCGGTTGGAACTGGCGGGCTGTAGCGGCGACGCTGGTTGGTTGCGGCTTGGCGTGGATTGGTTTGGTCATTCCGGCGCTGAAACCGCTTTACGATTACGGTTGGTTTGTTGGCTTTGGGGCTTCGGCGGCGATTCATTTTGTCTTGATGCAAACCTTCCCGCCAAAGTCCGAAGCATTGGCAAGTTGAAACGCAATGGCGCAAAGAGGCAAAGGCGCAAGAAAACACCTTTGCGACTTTGCTGCTTCGCGTCTTTGCGTTGAAAAGAAAAAAGGAGAAGTCATGGCACGAATTGTTAAGTGTGGATTGATTCAGGCAAGGAACGCCGCGCCGACTGACGCCTCGATGGCGGAGATCAAGCGGCTGAACATTGATAAACATCTTGGCTTTATCGAGCAAGCGGCCAATCAAGGTGTGCAAATTTTGTGCATGCAGGAAGTTTTCACCACGCCTTATTTCTGCGCCGAACAGCAAACCAAATGGTACGAAGCTGTTGAAAAGATTCCAGACGGTGAAACCACAAAGCTGATGCAGGAACTGGCCAAACAATACGGCATGGTCATCGTCGTGCCGATTTACGAAGAAGAAATCACCGGCGTTTATTACAACACCGCCGCCGTGATTGACGCCGACGGCAAATATCTGGGCAAGTACCGCAAGAATCACATCCCGCACGTCGCGCCGGGATTCTGGGAAAAGTTCTATTTCAAGCCGGGCAATCTTGGCTATCCGTGTTTCGACACGGCCTTTGCGCGCATCGGAGTTTACATTTGCTACGACCGGCATTTCCCTGAAGGCGCGCGGGCTTTGGGTTTGAACGGAGCCGAAATTGTCTTCAATCCTTCGGCGACTGTTGCCGGTTTGAGCGAATACCTGTGGAAGCTGGAACAGCCCGCGCACGCCGTAGCCAACGGTTATTTCATCGGCGCGATCAATCGCGTAGGCGTTGAAGCTCCATGGAACATAGGCGAGTTTTACGGTCAGAGTTATTTCTGCGATCCGCGCGGCCAGTTTTTGGCCGAAGCCAAACGCGACGAAGACTCGCTGGTTGTCGCTGATTTGAATCTGGATACAATCCGCGAAGTCCGCAACACCTGGCAATTTTTCCGCGACCGACGCCCGGAAACTTACGGCTCGTTGGCCAAGGAGTAAATGATACGGAACAAGGAGCGGTAGCGACTTGGGGGAATCGTGAGGCCATCTTCACGGCGCAACTCGGTCGCTACCGCTCCCTGTTCCGCGCCAATCCAACCGCCATTTCGTAACTGAATGGCAAGAGAGGCTCAATATGAAAAAGCACCCCTTCTTCTGCTTGCTCATCCTGGCCGTCGTGTGCTGCTTGTCGGCAATGGCGTCGGCTCAATCGTTCACGGGAACCATCGTTGGCACAGTGAAAAACTCCAACGGCGAAGTCATTTCCGGCGCACAGGTCATAATCACCGAAGTGCAAACCAACAAACAGGTCACGGTGACAACGAACAGCGACGGTTATTACAACTCGCCGCCGCTGACCGTTGGCCAGTATCGCGTCGAAGCTCGCATGACAGGTTTCCGCAGCGCCGTTCGCAACAATTTGGTGCTGCAAATTCAGCAAAGCCTGGGCGCCGATTTCACGCTGGAAGTTGGACAGGTTTCGGAAACCGTCGAAGTCACAGCGCAAACTCCTGTGCTGGAAACCACCAGTTCTGTGTTGGGCAAAGTGGTGGACAATCGCCGCATTCTGGAATTGCCGCTGAACACGCGAAACGTGTATTCGCTGATTTTCCTGACGCCGGGCGTTTCGGGCAGCATCGGCAACAACTACAACCAGATGAGTTATTCGGTGAACGGCGCGCGTCCGACCATGATGGACACTGTGATTGACGGCGTGACGGCTTCGTTCCCGACGGTCAATGGCTTCACCGGAATTTCGATTTTCCCGTCGGTGGATGCGATTCAGGAATTCAAGGTGATGGGCGCGACGTATCCGGCGGAATTTGGCCGCAGTCTGGGCAGCGTGCTCAACGTGGTGTTCAAATCCGGCACGAACCAGTTTCACGGCAGCGCATACGAATTCCTGCGGAATTCAGTCTTTGACGCCAACAACTGGTTTGAAAACCGCGCTGGGCGCGAACTCGGCAGTTTCAAACGCAGCCAATTCGGCGGCCACGCCACCGGAAGAATCATAAAAGACAAAACCTTTTTCATGGGGTCGTTTGAAGGTTTACGCGCGCGCAATTTCGCCAGAAGCATTCGCACAGTGCCGACTGTCGAACAACGCAACGGCGATTTTTCCAAGACCTTCAACCAGGCTGGAGCGTTGATTCGCGTTTTCAATCCGTTTACGACTCGCGCCAACCCTTCGGGCGGATTCATCCGCGATCAATTCACGGACAACAAAATTCCAACAAACCTGATTGATCCTGTGGCGCTGAACATTTTGAAGTTTTATCCGCTGCCGAATCAGCCGGGCGATGCCAATACCAACGCGAACAATTACCTTGCCAGCGGTTCGACCCAAACCAATCTGGACAATTACGATTTCCGCATTGACCACCGCATTTCCGAAACGCAAAGCTTTTTTGCGCGCTATTCGCACCGATACACCGAAGACGTGCCGCTGAAAGCCTTCCCCGAAGCGATTACTATTGCCGAAGGCCGTGTCATTCAGGAAAACCGCGCGCGCAATTTCGTGGCCGAATACTCCAAGACGCTTTCGCCAACGACGGTTTGGACTTCGCGTTTGGGTTTTGCCCGAACGCTGTTCGTTTTCTCGAATCAGGGTTTGGGTTTCAAACCATCCAGCCTGGGGCTGCCAGCTTCGATTGACGGTGTGGTGGATCGCCAGATGTTCCCAGCCGTTAGCGTTGCCGGAATGACCGGCTTGGGAGGCAACGATCACCGCTTCAATGCGTTTATGAGCTACCCGTTCGTCAACACCGTGACGAAAACCATCGGCAACCACAACTGGAAGTTCGGCGGCGAAATCCGAATGATCCGCGTCAACGTTTGGGAAGCGCGCAACGCCGGAACCTTTGGTTTTAACGCCGGGATGACGCAAGGCCCCAATCCGAACACCGCCAGCAGCAGCGCCGGGCTTGGCTTTGCATCCTTCCTGCTCGGAACCGGTTCGACCGGCAATACGCTGATTCAAGGTTGGAAAAACGTCGCAGCGCAGAGCTTTTATTACGCCGGTTACGCGCAAGACGATTGGCGGGTGAACAACAAACTGACGCTGAATCTGGGCATTCGTTACGATTACGATTCGCCGCGCACCGAACGTTACAATCGCATGAACTTTTTCGATCTGAACGCGCCTTCGCCATTGGCGTCGCGGCAGACGGATTTTCCTAACTTGAAAGGCGGCGTCAGTTTTGTCGGAGTGGGTGACAACCCGCGTCATCAATACTTCAAAGACACCAACAACCTCGCTCCGCGTTTGGGCTTGGCTTATCAGGTCAATGACAAAACCGTCGTGCGCGCGGGGTATTCGCACATCTTTGGGCCGTCGAATCAGGCTGCTCAGGGAACTGTTGGGCCGTTTGGGTTCCGCATCGAATATCCGTGGCAAACGACTGTGGATGGCATCACGCCGTTCAACCTGCTGCGGAATCCTTACCCGAATGGTTTCCGCGCGTTGCCGGGCGCTGCCGACGGATTGTTGACGCAAGTTGGCGGCAACCTGGAATCAGTGCTGCAAGACACCATCACGCCCTGGAGCCAGCAATGGAATTTGAACATTCAGCGTCAATTGCCTTGGCAGGCAAACGTGGAAGTCGCCTACGTCGGCACGCGCGGATTGCAATTGTCGCGTAACGGCGAAGGTGGTTTAAACCTGAACCAGCTTGATCCAAAACATCTGGCGCTGGGTTCGCAATTGAACCAGTCAGTTCCCAATCCGTTTTTCGGACTTGGCACACTGGGCTTTTTCACGTCGCGCACAACCAGCCGCGGACAGTTGTTGCGTCCGTACCCGCAATTCACCACGCTGACGCCGCTCTATTCCAGCGGAGCTTCGTCCAACTATCACGCGCTGCAAATCACTTTCGGCAAGAAACTGGCGAAAGGCATGATGATTGACGGCAATTACACCTGGGCGAAAAACATCGAAGAAGGTTTGTCGCATCAGGACAGTTACAACCTGCGCGCCAGCCGAGGTTTGGCAACGATTGATATTGCTCATCGTTTTGTCGTCAGTTACCTGTATGAACTGCCGTTTGGCAAAGGCCGCAAGTTCGGATCGAAAACTTCCAGTGCGGTGGATGCCGTCATCGGCGGCTGGCAATTCAATGGCATCACCACTTTCCAAAGCGGCACGCCGTTGACCATCACCGCCAACAACACTGCCGGATTGTTCAACCCGCTGACGCGCCCGAACACCAACGGCAGAGACGCCAATCTGACCGGCAAGGTGGACGAACGGCTGAACCGTTACTTCGACACCAGTGTGTATTCGCAACCGGCGGCATTCACTTTCGGCAACGTAGGCCCGACGGTGAACATTCGCAACGACGGCATCAAGAGCTTTGATTTGTCGTTGTTCAAACAGTTCCGCCCGTTGGAGCGAATGGCTGTGCAATTCCGCGTCGAAGCATTGAACGCCTTCAACACGCCGCGCTTTGGTGGTCCGAACACCAGCGTGACTTCGACAACGTTTGGCCAGATCACTTCACAGGCGAATGCGCCAAGACAGCTTCAATTCGGCTTGAAGCTGCTTTGGTGACAACCATGTTTGTAGTTCCGCCTTCAGGCGGCAGCGCGCGCCTGCAACCGCCTGAAGGCGGAACTACGAACGCGATAACGAACACGATAAGCGAGGCTCCCAAATGAAAGCTGCGTTTCAAACTCTTCTTTGCTTTCTGATTCTTTCCTTTCCCGCGCTGCAATCCGCGCAAACTCAAACTTACGACGTACTCATTCGCAACGGGCGCATTGTTGACGGCGCTGGCAACGCCTGGTTTCGCGGAGATGTTGCCCTGCGTGGAGACACGATTGCGGCGGTTGGAAATCTTGCCGGAGCCACAGCCAAACGAGTCATCGAAGCCAACAATCAAATCGTCGCGCCGGGTTTCATTGATACTCACTCGCACGCTCGGCGGCAAATTTTTGAAGAAACCAAAGCCGAAAACTACATTCGGCAAGGCGTGACCACAGCCATCGAAGGCCCCGATGGCAGTTCGCCTTTGCCACTGAAACCATTTTTTGATCGTCTGACGCAAACTCGCATCGCCATCAACATGGGCGCGCTGGTTGGACAAGGCTCCATCCGCGAAAAAGTCATCGGCCTGGTCAATCGCAAAGCTACGCCTGAAGAAATTGAAAAGATGAAGGCGTTGACCAAAGAAGCGATGGAGCAGGGCGCGCTGGGTTTGAGCACCGGTTTGTTTTACGTGCCGGGCAATTACACTCCGACTGAAGAAGTCATCGAACTGGCCAAAATCGCCGGTCGAATGGGCGGCATTCACACTTCGCACATGCGCGACGAAGCGGCGAACGTGCTGAAAAGCGTCGCCGAAACAATTGCCATCGGCGAAGGTGGCGGATTGCCCACCCAAGTCACCCATCACAAAATCGTCGGCAAAGGTAACTGGGGGCGCAGTGTAGACACTTTGCGACTGGTTGCCGAAGCCCGCGCGCGCGGCGTAGACGTGACGATTGACCAATATCCTTACACCGCTTCCAGCACGGGACTTGTCGCGCTATTGCCGCAATGGGCGCAGGAAGGCGGCCAGCGCGAATTGGTCAAACGACTGGCGGACCCAGCCACGCGAGCGAAAATCAAAGCTGCCGTCATCGAAAGCATCAAGTTTGATCGTGGTGGCGGCGACTCGAAAAACGTTTACATCGCGCGCTGTTCATGGGATCAAAGCCTGGAAGGAAAGAATCTGGCGGAGATTACCAAAGCGCGCGGACGTTCGACTTCGTTTGAAGACGCTGCGGAAACCACGCTGGAACTTGTTGCCCGTGGCGGCGCATCTGCCATCTTTCACGCCATCAACGAAGAAGACTTGGTTCGCATCCTGAAAGACCCGCTGACGATGGTGGCGTCGGACGGCGGCGTCGAAATTCCCAAACGCGGAGTCCCGCATCCGCGCAGTTACGGCACGTTTGCGCGAGTGCTGGGCGTGTACGTTCGAGAAAAACGCGCGCTGAGTTTGGAAGAGGCCATTCGCAAAATGACTTCGCTTCCCGCGCAACGCTTTGGCTTGAGTGATCGCGGCTTACTGCGTCCGGGAATGAAAGCCGACATCGCCATCTTCGATCCGGCGCGCATCATTGACCGAGCAACGTTTGCCGATCCGCACCAATACGCCGAAGGTGTCAGCTTCGTCATCGTCAACGGCACGGTCGTGCTAGATGGCGGCAAGATGACGGGAGAGCGACCAGGCCAAGTATTACTTGGGATTGCGACTCTGCGATGAAGACTTAGATCATCGGCTTCTTCAAAATTTCGTTCGCGTGATATTCTGCAAATAACAGACGAATTATTGGAGGAAAGTTTATGGAATACGCAGTAGTCATCACCAAAGAGCCGACATCACACTGGCAGGCGATGGTGCAAGGCTGGCCTGACTGCATAGCCGAAGCGGAAACGCGAGAACAGGCGATTGCTGCCGTCAAAGCGCGTCTGGCCGAACGACTGCGCCACACCGAAGTAATCCACATTGAAGCTCCTGCACCCACACTGTCAGCACAAAATTCCTATGGCACGGCTGAATACACCACCTTTGAAGAAGAATGGCCGGACTTCGGTGTCTTCCGCGATGACCCGACACTGGATGAATTGTTTGACGAAATCGAACGCCGCCGTGATGCGCACATGGCCGGGGCCTGATCATGTTTCTTTGGGATTCAAACATCCTGCGTCATCACAACCAAGCGCACCCGATGCTGCAAGCCTGGTTAGAGCGGATTCCGCGCGGCCAAATCGCGCTTCCCTCCGTCGTCGTGGCCGAAGTCCTGCGCGGCAGGTGTGAATTTGCGTTGAAAGCCACGCCCGCGCAATTCGAGTTTGCGCACTCACAGTTGCTGAAAGAGATGCGCGTCTTGCGGCGCTTCAGAATTGTCTTTCCCGACCAGGCAAGCGCCACTGTGCTGGCGGCGCTGCTCAAACAACACGCCAGCCGAAAACGCTACGCCGATGTGATGATCGCCGCGCTCGGTGAGCGCCGGAAACCATATCGTCGTCACCCGCAATCAGAAAGACTTTGTTGGCCTGCTGCCGAAACAGCAATTGCAAAACTGGATTGACGAGCCGCCCACGAACTGAACGAGTGCGCGACAAAGTAGCGATTCTGCGCTGTACGCCGAAGGCTTCCGCTACGTGATCGTCAACGGTGGCGCTGGACGACGGCAAGATGACGGTAGCGCGACCGGGGCAGGTGTTGCTGGAGACAGCCGCGCGCCGGTAAACCATCGCTGCCCACATGTCGGCGTTGACCTGATCCGCCGCATCTTGCGCGAAGAACGACAAGCGGAAAGACTCGAATGTCTGGGGCGGGGGCCGGATGCGCGCTGGCGGAGGATATAGGTACAATACGCATTAAATAGGTACTGAAGCCGAGTTATAGAAATCGGGAAAAAGAATTTCTGAAATGATGGGTTGAAGACTTCACATCAGGGCGAAAATCTCCTATGCAGGTTTTGCCAAAAACTTTGCACCAGGAGGATCACCCCGATGTGTTCGTTTCGTTTTACCATCTCAAAGACATTCCGAAAAGAAGTTGAAACCCGGCTCAAGGCTG
>JANRKX010000005.1:0-70262 GCA_033763255.1 Acidobacteriota bacterium
TGAGATGGTAAAACGAAACGAACACATCGGGGTGATCCTCCTGGTGCAAAGTTTTTGGCAAAACCTGCATAGGAGATTTTCGCCCTGATGTGAAGTCTTCAGCCCATCATTTCAGAAATTCTTTTTCCCGATTTCTATAGTGGCCATCCAGGGTTGAAAAATCCAAAAGTTGCTTGGAATGGAGAAACTTTTTTGGTTGTTTGGGAAAAATCTCAAACCCCTTCAGGTGTTCCAGGGTACGCTCTTGTCTATGGCCGTAGGCTGAGTTCACTTGGTTTACCGTTTGAAGATGAGTTTGTTGTTTCACAAGGTGTAAACCCCAACGTTGCAGCTTTGAATGATCAATTTTTAGTTGTTGTCAGTCAGGCCGATGTTGCGAATGCAGTTCGTATAAGAGCAGATGGAGAGTTGTTAGGCTCAACTACGCTTCAAATTCAGGCATACCCAAATGTCATTGCGCTAAGGGATAACTGGCTGGTTGCCTGGACAAATGAAGGGGCATCTTCTGTGAAGCCGATATCCCCGCCATGCGCTCAGGGCGTTTTCATTTCAGCAAATGGCGCTTCAACAAGCCTATTTAGCATTTCCGATTTTCTACCTGTTGCTGGTTGTCATGGGCTACAACTTGCGAATAATGGGAACGAAGTGCTCGCCGTTTATGGCTCCAAAACTTTAACTGCTGACCCAGACAACCTTGGCGGGATATTTGGGCGCCGAGTAAAAGCTGACGGCTCTTTTGCTGGCCCCAGTTTTTCCCTTTCTTTGCAAGGCTTTTGGCCAGTTATTGTCGGGGAAGGAAGTTTTCTAGCTGCCTGGGTTGATCCTAAAAAAGAAGCTTTTTGGCCCACAAGGCGTGGAGATATTTTTGGCACGCGAATAGGAGTTAACGGAGAGGTTCAGGATCCTCAAGGTTTTGCCATTGCTGATACTCCTCTTTCTGAAAACCATCCTACGATTGCTTCGCGCAATGGAGTCGCTGTTTTGGCTTACTCCGGTTATGTGCCGCAAGCGCCTTACAGCACTATGCGTATTCATTTGCGAGTGATTCGCGGAGCTTTGACCAATCTGCCTATCATTCCAACCAATTTGGCTGTGGTTGACGCTGACTGGAATCAAGTCGTTCTGGCTTGGCAGGATGCTGCAAGCAACGAGACTGGCTTCAACGTTGAGCGATGCATAGGGCAGAACTGTTCAAACTTCGTTGAAATCGCATCTCTTCCAGCTGATGCAACAAATTATGCTGATCGTTCCTTATCTCCAAATACCTTGTTCAGATACAGAGTCAGAGCGTTCAACGCTGACGGGGCATCCGGCTATTCAAACGTGACACAAGCACAAACTCTTGAAGCTCCGAGCTTTTCTATCACCGGTCGTTTGACCGACCGCGACGGCAGAGGACTTGAAGGATATAGCGTCATCTTAGCCGGTTCGCAGGGTGGGTTTGCCCGAACAGATCGAAGTGGGTATTACCGGTTGAGCAGCATACCAGGCGGGGACAATTATCGTGTAACCGTGCAATCACCTGGACCGCGCATTGGTTTTACGACTTATTATCCCAATCCGGGCTGGGTTGAATTCAACTACTTGGCAGCGAATCATTCGGCCAATTTTGTTTACAACCTGACTTCGCCCTGGGTTCCGCCCGGAGCCACACCGACGCCGACTCCGACACCCACGCCGACTCCAACACCGACTCCGCCAGTGGGCAATGACGGAACAATTCTGAATCCAAATTTCGATCAGGCTGGTGCGAATTGGACGACGACGGGAGCGATCAGCTTTGCCAATGGAGTTGCGCGATTGACCCCGACTTCGACCTACTCTCCGGCTTCGATTCTGCAATGGGTGCGATTGACGCCCGGAGCGACGTTTGAAGTTTCAGCCGACATCACTGCTACTTCGACTACACGGTTGACCTTAGGCGTCAGGTTCGATGAAGGCGGAAACGTCGTTTCAGGGCCATCCGTTCCATTTACCAACATCACACGGTCAACCACTGTCCGATTCCAGTTTGTCGTTCCCGGCGCAGCCAGTCAGGTGGGCTTTTTCGCTCAGGCGAACGGTTCAGTGGCAAGCGGCAGTCTGGCCACTGTGGATAATTTTAGATTGGTGCGGATAAATTGAGTCGTGCGCGGTTACTTCTCTTTGCTGATTCGTTGGAGCAAGCGTTCGGCGTGGTTGCGGGTGATGAGCGGGACGCCTTCGTCGAGTTTCAGGTCTTTTAGCAGTGGGACGAAGCGTTGAGGATCGGCGATTCGTTTGGATTTCAAGTCGTCGTCCAGAATTCGCATTTGTGCCGGAGTCGAAAGCGGGTCGGTTGCGCGAACTGTTTCGAGTTCAAAAAAACGAGTTTCTTGCGTGACGATGTTTTGAAAGATTTCGCGCAATTGGTTCATTGCCGGGTTATCGGAGTAGTTGAATTTGACGGTTCGCTCTTTGCCGTTTTGGGTTTGCGAAATGGTCACTGTGCCCAGATGCGAGAAGTCTTTTTTATGCTGATAGCTTCCTTGGCTGGCAAGAAAATTCAATTGGCTGAACAAGGATTGAATCTGTGATAACACAGGCGAAGAAACGGTCAGGTCGTTGACGATTTCTTCGCTTTCTTTCTTTTTGAAGCGAAATTGACCCCGACCGCTGCCGTCAAATTCCAGTTCTTGCAGTGGGGTCGTAAATCGTTCGTTTTCAAATTTATAGTGATAAGAAACCGACGGCGGAGCGGCTTCGTGAGCCGGTTTGTTGTTTTGCGTGAGTTGAGTGAAAGTTTGCGGAACAGCCGCAGTCAAAAACGCGATGGCGAAAAGCGGTAAAAAAAATGCCGAAAAGAATTTACGCATAGATTGGTAGGGAAGCCAGCTACAAATATCGAATCGCTGGCTTCCGAAGGATCATTTAGTTTGTTTCGCTGCTCGAAGGAGCAGCTTTCTTTTTGCCGAAAGGTTCCGCCAGAAACGTCTTGGCCGATTCCTGAGCGTTGTCGTAATTGTTGCCGTTGGTGATTGCCTTGTTATATTCGGTGACGGCGCGTTCGCGTTGTCCGACCATATCCCAGCAATTGCCGCTGTAAATGTATGACCAAACTTCCACCCAATCAGGGCGCAGGTTGCCATTCAGCGTTTGTTCGAAAGCGTCAAGCGCCTTTTTCCAGTTGCGCTGAGCCATATACAGCAGTCCAAGATTGTACCAGGCCCACGAATTACCGCGGTTGAGTTTGACGGCGGCCTGAAATTGTTGCTCGGCCTCGATATATTCCTGTTCTCGGAAATGCTCAATGCCGCGACGGACGATGACGCCTTCGCGCAAAGTTTCAGAGCTTCGCAAGAGTTTTGTGTCAGGATCAACGATCACTTCAACTGGATTGCTCTTGGTGGTGATGTCGAAATCTGAAGAGGTGCCTTTCATCATCAGAGTCAGCCGCTCGTTGCCGGCTTCAGTTTTCAGGACGATGTCCACAGGCATTTCAAACGTGTCTAAATCCTGTTTGACTGTTCCGGGAATTCGGAACTGGCCGTCTTTGGTTCGCAGCATGCGGTATTCGGCGCGAAATTCCGGGACGCCTGTTGAATCAATCCACTGGCCAAAAAAGAAGCGCATATCTCGTCCGGCAGTTTTTGAAGCAAAGGCTTCAAATTCATCCAGAGTGATGTTTTTGCCGCTGTACTGCGCGTAATAATCGCGCAGCATCTTGTCGAATTTTTCTTCGGTCAGCAGTTGCCGCAGCATGTTCAAAACCAGTGCGCCTTTGTTAAAGACTATGGAACGAAACGCAGGTGTTTGGTCGTCAAGCTGTTTCGGGGCGTTGCGAATCGAAGAAGATTGTTCAAACGCCAGCGCCTTTTCCAGTTCTGCTTGAAGCGCCTGCTGAAACTGCGATTCGTTTGCTTCCTGTTTCAAGAAAAGCAGCGTGCTGTATTGAGCCAGCCCTTGCGACAGCCAGGTGTCGTCAAATGATTTCAGTCCGACGGTTTGTCCCCACCATTGATACGCGACTTCGCGCGCCAGTTTTTCGTCAATGCCTGAAGCCAGCGCACGAGGCGAGACGAACATCGTGCCAGGGCCGGAATAAGTTTCCAGTGTGTCTTCGTCGGTTTCAGCAATAATCAGTTTGTTGCCGAACGCATAGCGACCAAACTTGGCCGAATAAAATTCCAGATGTTTGCCGACAACTTCCATCGTGTGGTCAGCCCATTTTTCGTCACCGGCTTTGACATAAAAATCCACAGTGAAGCCGCCAAAATTCGCAGATCGAATCAAGTATTTGCCAGCGGCGAAACTGCCCGGCAAAACCGGTTTGGTGCTGACAAAAGAATAGGTCGAAAACTCGGCTTTGGTTTTGGGATCAACCAGCGGAACGGCTGAGACTGGCTGTTCGCTGTATCCGGCAACCATGGTGTCTTTCGGAACTTTCAGATTGATTTCATAGGTCGCGCGGTCGGCGGCATATTCATGAAACGGAAACCAACGAGCGGCATAAAACAAATACGAGCCAGCATCGCCAACAAAAGCCAGCCGTGTGGAAATCGGCCCGCCTTGAGCGGATTCGAGTGCGCCTTCGTATTCGAACACCAATGTCACAGGCTTACCGGCTTGAGCGACGCTGCCCAGATCAACGCGAACATTCATATTTTCGCGAGCGTCCTGAATGAATTGCAGGCCGGGAACTTCCTGTACGGCGTCTTTTGACGCGGCGGGTTGACTGCCTTTTGTTGGAGCAGTTTTGGTTTGCGTGTCTTTGTTTAAGCTGGTTTTGGTTGGGGCCGCTGTTTTAGCTTCGCCGGGTTTGCCCGCGCCGCGAGTCAATGACGGCGATTGAGGTGAAGTGATTGTCGGAGCAGTTGTCGCGCCGATCGCTGACGGAACATCCGTGCGCACGATGGTTCTGATTGCCAGCGAACCGTTCATTTCAAAGACGACTGTGCGAGTGTCGGCTTGTGGTATGAATCTGACTTCGGTTTTGGCTCGCAACAGTTGTTCGGCAGGAATCAACTCAGCGTCAATTTTGTAATGTTGTACATCAATATCGGCAGTGCCTTTTTGAGCATTTGTGCCTGGCAACGCCACAGTCAGCGACAGAATGGCGATAGCCAACATTCCAAGCAAGAATTTCCTCTTCATCTCCTCGTCCCCATTTTTGATGTGATCGTTGTACTGCTTTTTGCGGCGCGGGGAGTATAACAACCCGCGTCCGCTTTTTGAATCTTCCGCTGATTTCCTGAACGCTTGTTGAGTGATGAACTTGCAGTTAGGTGGCACTGCGAGCAAGTGGAGAAATACGTGGCAATTTGAAAAATTGTCCCACAAGCCCGTTATGGCATAATCTGCCGCACCTTGAGGTGGCAAGATGAAACACCTGCTGAAGTTTTACCGATACATTTTCGAGTGGGAAAATTACCTGCTGCTGGCCAGAGCGATTAAAGCTGCTCGATTGGTCAGGCGGCAACTGCCCGAACGTGTGCTGTCGCCTCAATTCGCTTCAGCCTTGTCGGCGGTTGAGCAAATGTATTTGCCTAAACAGTCTGGCTGGGAGCTTTCTGACGAAGAAAAGATTGCGCGGTTTGCTGCTTTTGTGATCGGGTTTCCGGTTGAATGGGGTAAATGCGTTCAGCAATCGCTGATCGTTTACCGATTGCTGAACGGTTATGGAATCCCGGCCAAAGTTTGTTTCGGTGTCAGCCGAAACCCTGAATCAACTGAATTCAACGATGGTCACGCCTGGGTAGTGAAGCTGAGCGAGCCGGAGCGTCCTTTTGCCGAAAGCACCGATCCGCGTGAGCGATTCACCATGGTTTACGTTTCGCCGATGCCGAAAGCTGGTTCAGATGTGTCGTGTGGTTTAGAGTCTGCGTAGAATCACCGTCGAAAAATTTTGATTTACTTTTGGAGGCCGCGAACGAATGAGTTTTACCAGGGCTAGCGGGATTTTGCTGCACCCAACTTCTCTGCCGGGCGAAGGCGGCATTGGCGATCTTGGGCAAGCTGCCTATGACTTTGTGGACTTTCTGGAAGCGACCGGCCAAAGTTTGTGGCAGGTTTTGCCGCTTGGGCCGACGGGATATGGCGATTCGCCGTATCAATGTTTTTCCGCCTTTGCCGGAAATCCGCTTTTGATTTGCCTTGATTCGCTGGTCGAAGAAGGCTTGCTGCTGGATTCGGATTTGGATGATCTGGCGAAGCTTCCGACAAATGCTGTGGATTACGGCGCGGTCATTGAACTCAAAACCAATTTGCTGGCTAAAGCTCACTCAGCATTTATCGAACTGGCTGACGAAGATGCCAAATCTGATTATCTGAAATTTGCCGAACAAGCGGCTTGGTGGCTGGAGGATTACGCGACTTTTCGGGCGATCAAAGACGCCCACAATGGTCAGGGATGGACGACGTGGGAACCTTATCTGCGCGACCGCGAAGACAAGGCGCTGCATTTTTTTCGCGAAAATCATGCGGCTGAAATCAGTCGGCATAAATTCTGGCAGTATTTGTTTTTCAAACAGTGGCTGGCTCTGGCGGCTTATGCCAATGGCAAAGGCGTCAAGATCATTGGCGACATTCCGATTTTCGTGGCTCACGATTCGGCAGATGTTTGGGCGAGTCCGCAACTTTTTCATCTTGATAAAGAAGGCAATCCGACTTCGGTCGCGGGAGTTCCGCCGGACTATTTCAGCGAAACCGGGCAGTTGTGGGGCAACCCGCTTTATCGTTGGGAGTTGATGGCGAATGACGGTTATCAATGGTGGCTGAAACGCATTCGATCTGCTTTGTCGGCTGTGGATATTGTCCGGCTCGATCATTTTCGCGGCTTTGAGAAGTATTGGGCGGTTCCGGCGACAGAAACGACTGCGGTCAATGGCAAGTGGGAGCTTGGGCCGGGAGCGGATTTATTCAACGCCATCAAAAACGCCTTTGCCGACGAAGCTGGCAAGTTGCCGATCATCGCCGAAGATTTGGGATTGATTACTCCTGAAGTGGATGCTTTACGAGAGCAGTTCAACCTGCCCGGAATGCGAGTTTTGCAGTTTTCGTTTGGAAAAGACCCGGATGCCGA
This sequence comes from Acidobacteriota bacterium, assembly GCA_033763255.1. Taxonomy (GTDB): domain Bacteria; phylum Acidobacteriota; class Blastocatellia; order RBC074; family RBC074; genus RBC074. The sequence goes on from JANRKX010000005.1 coordinate 7,040, forward strand.
CAAACTGAAACCTTACAGTTATGAGCGAAACTGTGTGGTGTATACGGGCACGCACGACAACGACACGACACTCGGATGGTTTTCGACAAAAGCCGCCGAATCGCTCGACGGCAAGGCGGAGCTTAGCGAGCAGGAGTTTGCGATCAAGTATCTTGGCACTGACGGCAAAGAATTGAATTGGGATTTCATTCGCCTGGCGCTGGCTTCGGTTGCCGACACGGCGATTATTCCGCTGCAAGATGTGCTGGGTTGCGGCAGTGAAGCCAGAATGAACACTCCGGCGCGCGAAAGCGGCAACTGGAGTTGGCGATTCCGAGCAGATCAATTGACGCCGGAATTTCGGCAACGACTGGCCGACCTGACCGAGCTTTACGGGCGCAACCGTGCGCGATGGCCTAAAGATGGCCTAAAGATGACTGAAGCCGCTTCTTAATCATGAACCTGACGAAGAACACAATTTGGTTGGTTTTGATGTTGGCGCTGACCTCGGTGTCGGTTCACGCTCAGGAACCACCCACGACAACTTCGGACATCGTCAAGATCAACACCGATCTGGTGGTGCTGGACGCTCAGGTGTTGAAAAAGAAAGACGGCAAAGTCATCAACACGCTACGCCGCGAAGATTTTGTGCTGATGGAAGACGGCGTTAAACAGGAGATAGTTCATTTTAGTCAGGATCGGTTGCCGCTTTCGATTTTGCTGTTGCTCGATTTGAGCGCCAGCGTGCGGCCAGTGATTCAAGAGATTCGCAACGGTGCTTTGCAGGCGCTGCAATACCTGCGCCCGGAAGATGAAGTCGCCTTGATGACTTTTGCAGACAAAACGCGGCTGTTGCAGGAATTCACGCGCGACCGAACAAAGATCGTTGACCAGATTGGCAAAACGCTGGAAACGTCGTTTGTCGGCGTTGGCACTTCGACTCACACGGCTCTGAATGAGGCTGTCTTGCAGATGGATAAAGCCAATGACCGATTGAGCCGTCGAGTCATCATCGTTGTCACCGACAACATTGCCACGATGCACAGTTTTACGAATCCGACGATTTCTCAGGTCAATGAACGTCTGCTGGAACACAGTACTGTGGTGTGCGGATTGACGATTGGCGGAGAGAACTCGAAGACGTTGAAAATGTTCATGCGTGGCCGAGCCGAAAAGTACAACTGGACGGTTCGCGTGGACGAATTTGCCGAGCCGACTGGTGGGGAAGTTCTGGTTGCCGATGCGCTGAACGTCAATCAACGGTTGGCGGATTTGATCGGTCATTTGCGCGTTCGGTACAGCATCGGTTACACGCCTGCCAACAATTCGCGTGACGGACGCTTTCGCCGCGTCAGCCTGTCATTGACTGGGGACGCCGCCAAACGCGAAGGCGACATTACCATCAAAACCCGGCAGGGATATTTCGCCCGCGACCGGCAAAACCCTTCCAGGCCCTGATTCGACGCAAATAGTTTGTCTTGAAAATGTCCTTTCCTTGACACCCCAGAGAGCCGCATGCAATCCTCTGCGACTTTGAAGGGTACTAATAGCTACGCTGACGCAATCTATACATCTCAAAGAAACCAAAAACCTGATGTGGGGCGGGCAATCTGCCTGTTCCCGCTTAACAGCAAGCGGGCAGCTTGCTCTACATTCTGCTGAGGAGGCTTTTTAAGTGAAACAACACGGAAGTTTTTTGTTTACCTCTGAGTCCGTGACAGAGGGGCACCCCGATAAAATCTGCGATCAAATTTCGGATGCGATTTTGGATGCGGTTCTGGCCGAAGACCCGAAAGGCCGTGTGGCCTGTGAAACTCTGGCGACGACCGGTTTGATCGTCATCAGTGGCGAAATCACCACCACCGCGCGCGTGGATTATCAAAAAGTTGCGCGCGAAGCCGTTCGCAAAATCGGTTACGACCGCGCGAAATACGGTTTCGATTGCGACACCTGCGCGGTGATCAATGCGATCAACACTCAATCCCCCGACATTGCAATGGGCGTGGACACCGGTGGTGCAGGCGACCAAGGTTTGATGTTTGGTTACGCCTCGAACGAAACAACTGAATTGATGCCGCTGCCGATTCAATTGGCCCACCATCTGGTTCGCAAACTCAGCGAAGTTCGCCGCGACGGCACGCTGCCTTACTTGAGAGCCGACGGCAAATCTCAGGTGACGGTGGAATACAAAGACGGCAAGCCTGTTCGTGTGGATGCTGTCGTCATTTCTTCGCAGCACGGCCCCGACGCCACCGCTGAACAGATTCGTGAAGACGTGATTGACCACGTCATCAAACCCACCATCCCGGCAAATCTGCTGGACGCCAACACCAAAATTTACGTCAATCCGACTGGGCGTTTCGTCACCGGAGGCCCGCAGGGAGACACAGGGCTGACCGGACGAAAAATCATCGTTGACACTTACGGCGGAGCGGCTCCGCACGGCGGCGGTGCGTTTTCCGGCAAAGACCCGACAAAGGTGGATCGTTCGGCTTGTTATATGGCTCGGTACATTGCCAAAAACATTGTGGCGGCAGGCATTGCCGACCGTTGCGAAGTGCAATTGGCTTATGCCATCGGCGTTGCTGAACCGGTTTCGGTGTATGTGGATTGTTTCGGCACGGCGAAAACTGACGAAGACAAGCTGGCTGAAATCGTTCGCGCCAATTTCAATCTGACGCCGAAAGGTATCATCGAAACGCTCGACCTGCGCCGTCCGATTTATCAGCAGACGGCTGCGTTCGGCCACTTCGGTCGCACGGAAGACGGCTTTAGCTGGGAAAAAACTGACAAGGCCGCCAAGCTGCGTTCTGACGCCGGGCTGAGCTAGTCAAAATCGTGGGACAACTTTTCAAGTTGTCCCACAGTTACTGCCATCAAACATCAGCTACGAATTATTGAAGGTGTGACGATTTGAAAAATTGTCACACTCTTTCTTCAAAGAGGGAGTTAAAAGTGGAAGTTAGTTGCGAAATCAAAGACATCGGCTTGGCCGATGAAGGCAAAAAACGAATTGAATGGGCAGAACGCGAAATGCCTGTGTTGCGGATGATCCGCGAACGATTCGACAAAGAAAAACCGCTGGCCGGATTGCGTATGGTCGCGTGCGCGCACGTCACCACCGAAACGGCAAACCTGGCACGCGCTTTTGCCGCTGCCGGAGCCGATGCTGTGCTGATTGCGTCCAACCCGCTCAGCACGCAGGACGATGTGGCCGCCGCGCTGGTCAAGCATTACGGAATTTCGGTTTACGCCATCAAAGGCGAATCCACAGACACTTACGTCAAGCATGTCCGCATTGCGCTGGATCACAAACCGCAATTGATTATTGACGACGGTTCCGACGTTGTGGCGACAATGGTTCAGGAACGTCCCGAACTGATTAAAGACATCATCGGCACGACTGAAGAAACTACGACCGGGATCGTCCGCCTGAAAGCTATGCTGAAAGACGGCGTTCTGAGTTTCCCGGCGATTGCGGTCAACGACGCTCAGACCAAACACTTTTTCGACAACCGTTACGGTACTGGCCAGAGCACGATTGATGGCGTGATTCGCGCGACAAACATTTTGCTGGCTGGTAAAACCGTGGTCGTGGTCGGTTACGGCTGGTGCGGCAAAGGCGTGGCGATGCGTGCTCGCGGACTAGGCGCGAACGTTGTTGTCACCGAAATCAACCCGATCAAAGCTCTGGAAGCGGTGATGGACGGTTTCCGTGTGTTGCAGATGAACGATGCGGCTGCGATTGGGGACATCTTCATCACAGTCACCGGCAACCGTCACGTCGTAGACACTCCGCATTTTGCCAAAATGAAGAGCGGCGCGATTGTCTGCAACTCCGGTCACTTCGATCTGGAATTGAATTTGGTGGGGCTGAAATCCATTTCGACCGATGTCAAAACGCTGCGTCCTTTTGTCGAAGAATACTCCCGTAAAGACGGCGGCAGCGTTATCGTACTTGGCGAAGGCCGCTTGGTGAATCTGGCCGCCGCCGAAGGTCACCCGGCCAGCGTTATGGATATGAGCTTTGCCAACCAGGCGTTGTCGGCTGAATACCTGGTCAAAAACAAAGGCAAGTTGGAAGCGAAGATTCACGTCCTGCCCGAAGAAGTGGACAACGAAATCGCCAGCCTGAAACTGGCGGCGATGAACGTCAAACTGGATGTTCTGACCCCTGAAATGGTCGAGTACATGAACAGTTGGCAATCGGGCACGTAAGGATTTCAGTTCGCCCAATCAAAAAGCCTTCGTCGAAGTTTCATCATTTCGGCGAAGGCTTTTGCTTTATTTGGGGGGCGTTGTTTGCGTGATAACCATTGGCTGAGCTTCGGTTTCTCGGCGATAAAACGCACGTGGTCGTTGCGCTTCCGGTTTCACTTTCGGCGTCAGTTGGGCGGAATTTTTGCGCTTCAAAATACGCTCGCCTTCTTTAGCTTTGTCTTTGTATTTGGCTTCCTGCATGCGGGGAACTTTGTCAGTCGCGTAAGTCAGCCATTCTCGAACTACAATTTGTCCATTACGCGGACGATGGTCGGCTTCCAGTTTTCGCAATCCGCTTTCGATCAACGCATAAGTCAAATACCCGTGTCCAAGCTCTTTGTTTTCCAGCGCCGCCTGATAACTCTGAGAAGCCGTCAAGATGTGAATTCCTTTTTCGTAAGCCAGTTGAGCCAGTCCTTTTGAATTCATCGGCCCGCGTCGTATTTCGTCAGATTCCAGCGCCTGACCGGAATTGCAGGCGTCAATAACCAGCAACAAATGCCCAGCGTCAATGCCTTCAAACGTTTTGATCAAATCCTGATCGGAAATGCTGTTGGCGATCACGCGACGAAACGCAGCTTCGGTCAGCGATTCGCGTTTCCCCTGATAGCCCAGATCATAAGGAATCAAGTAAAAGCGAGGCTCGACAGCCAAACCATGACCGGCGAAATAAACAATCACTGTGTCTTCCGGCTGGGCGGCTTTCAGCTTTTCCAGGGTAGTCAAAATGCCTGCTCTGGTCGCCTGTTCATCGTACAGTGTGATGAGTTCAACGTTTGAAAAACGGCTCAATTCCATTTGTCGTTTCCACAACTCTTCGGAAAAATCGCGCGCGTCGGCTGTGGCAAATCGTAGATTGTAGTTGGCATTGGAGTATTGATTGATGCCTATGGAAACGATTCGCAGAGTGCCGCGCCGCCGCAAGGTGTCAGCGCCTGTCACAAAACGATTGGCGTCCAGGCTTTTGACGTTGTCGCGGTTGAAGGCGTAGGCCGTCAGCCGATTTTCTCCGGCGATGATCGGAATCTGAGTTTGTAATACGGCGATGCGTTGACCCTTCAGCGCATCGCCACGCCAGACTTTGAACAAGGCTCCGTTGCGAAACAGTCGTATATCTTGTGCGCCGCTGCCTGCGGCGGCTTCGGCTACTTCGATTTTGACATTGATGACTTGCTGATTGCTGATGGCTGGTTGCCTCAATGCGACTGAGGTTTCATCGCCGATCAGCAAGCGAACCTGTGGCTGACGACGATCAATTTGCGTGATTTCGTTTTTAGGTTTCGGCTGCTTTCCGGCCAGCACATCCGACAACAGGTCAGGGTGGAAAAATTCGTTGAAGAAAATTTCGACCGGAGAAACGTTGAATGTTGTTTTGCCGAATCGCCACAGAATTTGTGGCCATGCATCTGGCGAACCATCGAATAAACCTTCCGGAGTGACTACCAGCCAGTCCGAACTTTCTCGCAACGAAACCGCAGTCACCATCAATTCGCCTTTCGTGGCATCCCAAATTCGCAGACTACCGTCTTCGTGCGCGGAAACCAGTCGGCTGCCGTCTTCGCTGAAACTCAAGCTGTTTGCGCTGCCCGAAGCTCCGCTGAGCGAGCGAATGAGTGATGCTGTTGATACATTCCAGAGGCTGATAACGGATTGCAAGTTTCCTGTCGCCAGCGTTTTGTCGTCAGTGGAAAAGTTCAGGCTTTGAATCGAAGCTGAATCTGTGAGCGTTTTGGAAAGTTGCCAATCGGAGCTTTGCCAAAGTTTGGCGGTTTTGTCGGCTGAGCCAGATGCCAGCAATTTGCCGTCGTTGCTGAATGCCAGAGAGAAAACTGCCGCAGCGTGTGCTGTCAGTGAACGAAGCTCGCGCCAGTTGGAAGTGTCCCAAACTTTAACGATTCCATCGGCAGAACCGGAAGCCAGAAATCTGCCATCCGGGCTTAGACAGAGCGAATTGATTTCGCGTGCGTGGCTTTTGAGCGTTGAAGTCAGATTACCGGTTGTGGCGTCCCAGACTTTGATTGTTTGATCGGCGCTGCACGTCAGCAACTGTTCGCCGTCGGCGGAAAACAGCAGAGTATTGATGCCGTCCTCGTGAGCTTGCCAGCGGCGAATTTCGTTGGCAGCGATGACATTCAATAAACGAATGATTCCACCGCGACTTCCCGAAGCCAGAACCTGATTGTCAGGGCTGAAAGCAACTGTGTTGACGCTGCCTGCATTCCCAGCGAAGTTACCAATCACTCTTCCAGCAAAGGCGTCCCACAATGTGACGCTAGTATCTTGATTGCCAGTGGCAAACCAGCGACCGTCATCGCTGAACGCAACGGCACGAACGGGATTGGTTCGGCTGGTGAGTTTGACGATGTTGTTGAAATTGTTCAGCGAGCGAACTTCCAGGTCGCGTGTTCCAACGCTCAGTGCCAGAGATTGGCCGTTGGGCGAAAACGTCGCCGCTTCATATTTTTCCAGGCGTTCAGATTCATTTGAGATTTGCGTTGCGGCACGCGAGGTCAGATCGAAGCGTTGGCTCACTCGCTCGCTAGACGCAGCAAGAATTTGCCTGCTGTCGTTGCTGAAACTCAGCGCGACAATTCGGCCAGCAGGGAAGTTGAAGCTGTAATCTGATTCGGCGCCGAGTCGTGGCAAGCGCCAACAGCGCACAACGGAATCTGCTCCGCCCGAAGCCAGCAATTCGCCGGTTGAATTGATGGTCAAACTGCTAATGGCTTCTCTATGCGCGGCGATGGTTTGCGTGGCTTGGCCGGTTGAAACTTCCCAAAACTTGATGGATTTGTCTGCGCTGCCTGAAATTAGTTGCTGGCCGTCGGCGCTGAACACCAGCGCCGTTACCCAACCGTTGTGACCATCCAGAATTCGCGCATTGGTCTGAGCCGTCACATCCCAAAGCTTGATCGAATTATCCACGCCGCCAGAAGCCAACAGCTTTCCGTCGCGGCTGAAAGCCAGCACGTTGATGCGGCCTTTGTGACCAGCCAGATTCGCCAGTTCGCGCCCGGTAACGACATCCCAAATTTTGGCTTTGCCGTCAGTTCCGCCAGAAGCCAATAATTTGCCGTCGGTACTGAACGCCACGGTTCTTACCGCTCCGGCGTGGCCAGTCAGCACGCGCAATTCGTGGCCAGTCGTTGCATCCCAAATACGAATAGTCGAATCGGTGCTTGCTGATGCCAGATAACGTCCATCCGGTGAAAACGCCAACCCGTCGCTTCGCTCGCTGTGACCGTTTTGCAAAATCAGTTCAGGCTTTTCGGTTTGGCTGGCGGAGCTTCGCAGGCCGAAACCTATAATCGCGGCGGTCAGCAGCAGGCAATTGGTCAGAACAAATTTCAGCATAAAGTTTCCTGTTCAGGGTTGTGGGACAATTTGGAAAATTGTCCCACGCCTATCGTTGGCCAATCATCAGCGAACCAACGCCAGTCCAACCGGTTGATGATTTGATGAACACTGTGGCGATTCCTGCACTGGTTTCATAAGGAATTTGGAATTGCACTTGCTCCGACGAAGCGTCAAAGAAGTGAATACGATGTTCGACGCCTGAACTGTCGCGCAACATGATTTGCCAGCGAGTTTCGCGCGCAGGCGGCAAACGTCGTTGAAGATCGTGAGAGCTTAACGCGGCTAGTGCCACTTGGCCGGGCAGCATTTCCGCTAAACCGAAATCCACAGATGGAGTTACGGACAATTGTTCGACGCCGTTTACTTTGAACCCGGCGAGCAGCGGCGAAGCTTTTTCGCTGACGACTTCGCGTGCAATCGGAAAATCTGCGAAAGCCAGTTCGTTCAGTTCGCCGGAGTTTTCAGCAACAGGCGCGAAGTTGATGACCGCAAGTTGGCGTTCGCCGAATTGCCAGGTTTGCCCGGCTTTCAGCGCCACGCCCACGCCAACACTGTTGTCGGCGATTTTCAGGTTGCTGACGTTGAACATTGCATTTTCGGCATCGGTTCCGCGCGTGACGGAAACGATTCGCCATTTCGTGCGGTCGAAAGTCAGGCTGAAACCGACTGCGTTTTCTTCGCCTGTGGCATCAAGAAAAATCATTGCTTGATGATTCAACGTGGCCAGTCGAACTGTTGCAGGCACTTCATGTTGTCTCAGTTCATCCAAGTTGCGAACCGCAAACAGCGAAGAGCGATGGGGAATTGACAAGCCGCTCAATGAAGCCGTTGAGGCTTGGCCGCCCGCTGACGGAATCGGATCAAGCGCCGCCGCAAATCGCCCGGCCTGAACCCAATCGCTCATCGTCAATTGGCCGTCGCCCGAAGTCGCCAACGGAGCGCAGTCTGCGCGTTGAAATTCGCTGCCCGCTTTGGCCAAACCGGGATTGGCGATGAACAAACCTATTTGCACCCAATCGGCGACGGTCACAATTCCATTGCCGTTGCCGGTCGGGCGCGGAGTCACGTCAGCTTCGTAACTCGGCAAAATGTTGATGCTCATTGCGGCGTCTGTGCAGCCGGTTTTGCTGACAGTTATCGGGCCGCTTGTGGCTCCGGGCGGAACGGTTGCGTTGATGGTTGTATCGTTGACGACGCTGAATACGGCTTGCAGGCCGTTGAATCGCACGTCGGTTGCGCCGGTGAAATTTGTTCCGGTGATGCTTACGTCAGCACCGGGCAAGGCGCTTGGCAGCGACACGCCACCAACCGTCGGACACAGCACTTGATTGCTGACTGTCAGCACCACTGTGTCGTTGGCAGTTCCGCAATCGGTCTGGCTGGCAGCAGTCAATTGCAACGTCACAGTTCCGGTTCCGGTGACGTTGACCTGCGAAGTCACGCTGCTGCGATCCGCGATGGTTGCTTCGGCGTCGCCTGTGCTGCTGATTTGCGACCAAACAACGGTTGCTCCGGCAGAAACCAGGCCTGCCAAATTAAAGCTCGTACTTTCGCCGGTTTTCGCTTTGGATTGATCGGTTCCGGCGTTGGCGCTGGCTGTTGGATTGACTGTCACTTGCACCGAAGCTTCGACAATCGCACACGAAGGCACGGAAACTTGAACTCTGTACGTTCCGGTTGTTGGGTTGTTGATGGTAGGAGTTCGCCCGGCGACCATCGTGTTTCCAGGCAAAATCCAGGTGTAAGTCGTCGCGTTCGGAACTGCCGGAACAGACAAGTTGATCGGTTGACCGGCACAGGTTTGCAGGTCGGCCACGCCATTCGCCGTCGCCGAAAGCGATGCTGCCGAAGGGCAAACACTTGCCGCAGTGGCGCTGAAATTCCAACCCAGCGAAGCTCCAGTCAAAGGCGGAACTAGAACTGTCGTTTCGCCTTCTTGTCCCATTGCCTGAGAACTGAACAAAAAGCGGTTGTCGGTTGGAGTGATTTCGTAACTGCCTTCCAATCCCAACACATCGTCCATCAAATCGTCAGGAACAACGTAATTGCCGCTATTTGCCAGGCTGGTTGTTTGCACGTCGGTGAGCAATTGACAGCTTGGCGCTCTGTTGTTGGTCAGGTGCAAATTGACCGGAATCAATTCCGAAGTGTAGCCCACCGGCATGCTTAATCTGCCTGCGATGCTCAGGCCGGGTGAAGTCTGGCCGCAAAAATTATTGTTGACTGCCTGCTCAGGGCTTTCGGCTGTTTGGTTGAATGAAATTGTTCCGCTGCCTCCGGGCGTCACGGTTCTGGATTGCGGCACAAAGACAATTGGTTCGCCGGTCGCAATTTTGCCGCTTGGAGTGATGGTGTAACTGATCGGTGCTCCGGGTTGTTGCTGCTGAACAATGTTGCCGGCGAATGTTGTCGTCGGCGCATTCGCGGAAGTCGCGGAAAAAATTGCTTCGCCGGTTTTAGTTTGTACCGAATTGATGGGCTGGCTGATTTCGCGTTCGATGTTGGCTGGCTGAGTTCCGGCATCGTTTCGATCATCGGTAAACGTGATGACGAAATTGTTGACCGGAATCACGACCGTTGGAGTTTTGAATGCAACGGTTCGCAGTAACGTCGCCGAATTGCCGCTGACGCTTCTGAACAGAGTCATGCCGAAAAGCCCCGGCCCGGCATACATCGCCAGTTTACCGGTTTGGCCGGACGGAATGATTTGATCGAAGCTTGGCGAAGTTCGCGGATAGGCGCGGCTCAATTCCGTAAAGATTTGCGACGACGTGGTGCTGTCTGTGAACGAAAACGAATTGAGCGAAGCGTCCACGACTTGTCCCAGCAACGTGCCAGGCGCGGCGAAATTGCTGGCTCGATTGCTGCCCACCAAATTGCCGCCAACCGCATTGACCACCAGCAACGTGCCGGTGGAACTGCTGGAAGTTGTCACGTTGTCCGCGACGACCTGACTGGGAAAACGGTCGTAACCGCTGCCGTTGAAGCTCAAGGTTGCAGAAGTTGACGACGCTGTGCAGGTCGGGGCGACAATGCCTCGTATCGGAATGGCGTTGACTGAACCGCTGTATGTGCGCTGGTTGACGATGGTCGTCACAGTTTCAGAACCGCGAAGGAAATTGAATACCGTCGGGCAATTGGAATTGTTGATCGCCACGGCCAGCACATAACCGCGTTGCGAAGGGTTCACATCCGAAGCCAAAAACGTCAGCGTTTGATTCGGGTTGATCGTGCGAATGATGTTGTTGGCGATGCCGGTTGTGGCTTCGACAAAGAAAAATCGCACGCGCGCAGTTTGCTGAGCATTGGTGTTGGTGATCGAAATCGTAGTGTTGGTCGAACAGTTGACGGCGGTTCCGGTTGTCGTACAGGTCGAATTGTACAGCGGGTAAGCCAGCACAGAACCAACTGTGTCCGGCGTAGTGCGATTGATTGGAAACGACACGACGTTCGATGTCAGATTCGTTGTTGGATTCAGCACCGAAAAATTCAAACTGGTTTGCGTGGCGATCAACGCGCCGGGGACGTTGACGTTCAGTCGCGTCGAATTGACGAACGTGGTTGTCAATTGTTTGCCGTTGATGCGGACGACGGAGTTGCTGGCGAAATTGCTTCCGATCACGCCGACAGGTAAATCCAGAATCGAGTTGTTCGTCGTGATTGGTACGGTCGTCGAAGTCGGCGTCAAACTGGAGATCGTCGGAACTGGTTGCTGGTTGATTGAGAAGCTGAGGATGTTGGAAAACGTCTGCACCCCGGCAGTGGTGTGCAGCACGCGAACCGTCGCCGTGCCTACGGTCAAAAAGTCGCTGGTCAGTGGGATGAAAATCAGTTTGGTTGCTGACGAACTGTTGGCGTTGATCGTGCGGCTTTGGCCATTCCACAGCACTTGTGTTGTGCCGTTGGCGTTAATCAAGTTGGTTCCGGCGATCGTGATTTCTGACAACGTTGTGCCGACGATGGTGGATGACGGACTCAGGCTGCTGATAGTTGGAATCGGCGTTGCCGTGATTGTGAACGGAGATGTGTTCGATGTGCCGCCTGCATTGACGACTTGCACCGAAGCCGTGCCAGGTTTAGTGAAATCCGCTGAGTTGGCGGCAAACACAAGCTTGGTCGAAGTGGATTGGCTGGTTTGGATTTCGCGCGCTTGCCCGTTCCAAAGCACCTGAGTCGTTCCGTTCAATAAGTTGGTTCCGTTGATGGTGATGGTTCCGGGCGAAACGTTTACAACAGTAGATGCCGGAGACAAGCTGGTGATATTTGGCCGAGTTGCCGGCGACGATGCCGTAATCTGTAAAATCAACGGAGCCGTGTTGATGACTTCGTTGCCGATGATGGTTCGCACTACGATGCTGGCGAAGCCAGGATTTTGAATCAATTGCGAAAGCACTGTGCCGCGAACTTGCGTGGAAGAAAGCAGTGTCGTTGCCAGTTGTTGGCCGTTAAACAATACGACTGAGTTCGATGTAAAACCGTTGCCGGTGACGGTAACGGTCGTTGTCGGACCGTCTTCAGTAATCTGGCTTGGCGACAAATCGGTTGCTGCCGTGTCGGCAGTTTTGGTCGGAACGTCTTCAAAAACGAATTCGCCGTTCGGTCCAGACTGTATGTTGCGAACTTCGCCGGTCGAAGAGCGAAGCTCGACGTTCACTTGCAAACCGGAATCTGCGACTGTGTGAATGCGTCCAATCAAATTGGCCAGCGAAACGACGCCTCCGCCCAGAGCCGCTCCGGGCGCAAGAATGAACGCGCGCGAACTCGGCACACCGTTGCTGAACACGGTCATCATCGCCGGGCCGGGCAGCAGGTTGTTATTCGTTCCCGGCAAGGTCGTCGCCGGAACAGTCAGCGAAGCGTAGCTGTTGTTCGACCAGCCCTTGAATGTGCATTGAGTCGAATTGGCGTCTGGCGACAGAAAATAGATTTGCTCATTATCCAGTCGCATCAATTGCACAACAGGATAATTCGCGTTGGAACTGTTTGCGTTGCCGCTGGCTGCTTCGCCGCCGCCTTGAAAGCGTATGCCGGAAATACAGGCCGCGTTACCGCTGCCGTTCCAATTGACGCTGGTGATGGCGGGGGCGACCGTTGGCAAGGCATTCAACCCGATGTCGTAAAGCTCTACTTGATTGATCAGCACCTCAACCGTGCTGCCGTTGGAAGCAGTGGTTTGCGCGCGTCCGCCAACAACCAGGACTCTGCCGTTTGGCAACAATGTCGCCGAATGCCCATCGCGCGGAAATGTGATGTTGGTTGTTCCGCTGAAAGGCACAGAGGTTCCTTTGCCGGGATCATACAATTCAACGGCGTCCACGTTGTTGATAGCGCTTCCGCTGCCGCCACTGGATTGAATGGTGTATCCGCCCACGATCAACGCTTTGCCATTCGGCAGTAGCGTCGCCGTGTGGCCGTCGCGTCCGTTCGGCGCAGTCACTGAATCCCATTTTCCTTGTCCCGCCGGATCAAACAAATTCGCGCTGCCGGAATATGCTGTAGGCAATCCGCTGCTGGATTGCAGGCCAGAAACGATCAGCACTCTGCCGTTCGGCAGCAATGTCGCTGTGTGGCGATAATGGCCGACGTGCATTGTGCTGGTTTGCTGAGTCCAACGTCCGGTTGCCGGATCGAACGTTTCCGAAGTCATCAGCGTTGGTGTCGTGTCGCCGCCGACTACCAACAGCCGCCCGTCATATAACAGCGTAGCTGTATGAAACCGTCGCGCTTGATTCATGCCGTTGACGCTTGTCCACGAATTGGCAGCAGGGTCATAAATGTCGCAGGTTTTCAGAATGTTCGTGCTCGGCGACAGGTTCCATCCGCCTGTGACCAACACTCTGCCATCGGCCATCAATGTTGCCGTATGGTCAGTGCGTTTGTTGGGCATCAGGTTGGTGGTTGCAGACCACGCGCCAGTTGCGGGATCAAACAATTCCGCCGAATCCAAAATTGAACCACCGGCTTGAACTCCGCCTGTCACCAGAACTTTTCCGTTGCGAAGCAGTGTTGCCGTGTGACTGGTTCTGGAAGTCAGCATATCGCCGGTTCGCGTCCAGGTATCGGTTGCCGGATCGTAAAGCTCTGCAAAACGCATTGCGCCGTTGAAATCGCTGCCGCCCGCGACCAGCACTTTGCCGTTGGCCAGCAACGTGGCCGTGTGGTTGTAACGCGATTGATTCGGAGAGTTGATTTGCGTCAGCCATTGACCGACCGCCGGATCGTGCAATTCCGCTGTCGCCAACGCGCTGATCAGCGACGCCGACGAAGCTCCGCCGATTGCCAGCACGCGAGCATTCGCCAACAACGTGGCTGTGTGCGCGCCGCGCATTTCGCCAAAAGTTCCTGCTGCAATCCATTGCTTGTTGGTTGGCGAATAAATTTCGCCTTTGTTCGAGCCTTCGCCTTGTAGCGAAGTAAATCCACCCAGTACGAATACGGTTCCGGTCGGTAACAACGACGCGGTGTGGAATGCGCGAAGTGTCGTCATTTTATTTGGCTCGACTGTCCATTTGCGCGTCGCCAGATCGAATGTTTCTGCCGAATCGAGCGCCGTTCCGTTGGTGGCAATTCCTCCGGCAACCAGCACCTGCCCATTCGCCAGCAAGGTTGCGCTGTGGCCGAACCGCGCGGTTTTCAAACTGTCTGTTGTTTTCCATTTGTCGGTCAGCGGATCGTAAATTTCCGCCGAAGTCAGAGGATTGAATGGCGTGGCATGACCGCCCGTGACCAGCAAATCTCCGTTGGTCAGCAAAGTTGCGGTGTGAGCCACGCGCGATTGAAAGAGTTTGGTTGCAGTTTGTTTCCAGATTCCTGCGGCTGGATCGTAATGCTCCGCCGTGTCCAGAATGGTTGAGTTATCGCTTTCACCGCCAACGGCCAGGACAAATCCATTACGCGAATTGCCGACAGCATTTGAAGCGTAGGACAGCAACGATGCCGACGCGCGAAAGCGCGATTTGGTCATCGAACCTGTCAGCGTCCAGCTTTGCGTGGCTGGGTCGAATAACTCCGCCGAAGTCAAAATGCCGTTCGAGTTTTTGCCGCCGCCGACCAGCACCTTTCCGTTTTGCAACAGAGCGGCGAAATGACCTTTTCGGCTGACTTTCATTCCGGCGATTTCCGTCCACAAACCTGTGGTTGGAGTGTACAAAAACGCTGAATTGGTCGCTGAATTATCCGAACCGTTGGCGCTGCCGCCCGCGACCAGCACCTGACCGTTTGGCAGCAAAGTTGTCGCGTGCAGCACTCGCACATCTGGCAATGGCCGTGCGGCAAATTGAATTCCGGCAGGTTTCACAGCAGGTTGACGCAGTTCATGCGCCGATTGTTGGCGCGCAGCGAACAAGCAGCCTGCCAGCAATAACAGCGCCAGCAAGATTCGGTTCGACCAGGAAAAACGGTTGAACAACATAAAGCCTCCTATCAGAACTCAAACTTCAAACTGAATTGCACGCGCAAACCGGGCGAGACCGTATTGACGGCTTTGCCGAAACCGGGCGCTTCCAGCAATCGCACAGGGATTCCGTAATTCGCACGATTGAACAAATTGAAAAAGTCGGCGCGGAAAACAATCTTGCGACTGCCGGTAAAAGTGAATGCCTTGCTGACGGCCAGGTCGAATTCAAACAGCCCACCTGCGCGAAAAGCGTTGCGGCCAATCTGCCCGTCGCTTCCGGTGGCTGCCAGCAGAGGAGTGACGTTTGCCGTTTGCACAACAATAGGCTGGCGACCGTCATTGCTGACGCGCAATCCGTCTGTGGAATTCAATCGGTCGGTCAGATTGCCATCCAGATTCACGTCGTACACAGAATTGACTGTGAACGGTTGAGCGGATTGCACGCGACCGATTGCCGCAACTTGCAAACCGTTCAGCAACCAACCCATCGAAGCCAGTTTGTCTTTGAGTTCGTTCGGGCTGTAAATCGCCGCAAAAGTTCCACGATGGCGAATATCGAAATTGGCCGCGCCGCGTTCGTTGTCCAGCTTCGTACTGTTTTGCGGCAGCGAAGACGAGCCAGCCAGATCAAAAGCTTCCGACACGTCATCACGCGCGTTCGAGAACACATACGACGCTTGAAGCTGAAGCGATTGGCGAAACCGGCTTCGCAATTCCACCTGCAACGAATCGTAAAGTGAGTGCCCGGTCGTTTCAAAAATGTTTACCGCGCCAATGCCCGAAACCGGTCTGCCGGGGCAGAAAGTTTGTGACGCTCCGACTCTGTCGTCGGGAATCGGATTGATGGACGGAACGCAAGCGCGACCAAACACTCGCGGTTCGATTCCGACCGCCGCAAATCGAGTCGGCAAAATGTTTGTCGCTGAACCCAGATTCGGTGTGGTGAACCGCAGCAGGCTTCTGCCGCTCGTTCCTACATAAGCGAATGACACAGTCAGTTCGCGGCTGAGTTGTTGTTCAATGGCGAAGGTGTAATGAAAAGCGTTTGGCAGATTCAATCGTTCAGACGGCAAGGTCAGTCCGAAGGCCGGTGGGAAATTCTGATTCAACAATTGCACCAGTCCTGCGTTGAGCGGCAGGTTCAATTGGTTGAGGCCGCGAACCAGCGGAACTCCTTGCAAGCTGGTGGTCGCAGGATTGACATAACGCAGCCGCACATCGTCGGTTTGCGCGAACAGTCCGCCGAAGTTCATAGGCAAAAACGTCGGATAAACATTGCGAGATTGGCTGACGACCGCGCCCAGAATCTGATCGAAGAACATGCCGAATCCGCCACGAAAAACCGTCGTGCGGTCTTTGCCGAACCAGCTTGGCGAAAAAGCTGCGCTGACACGCGGAGCCAGGTTGTTTCTGTCCGGTTGAAAAATTTGGTCGCGGTTGCCGGTGAATGTTCGCAAGCCCGGAACCAGATCAAGCGCCGCGCTGTTGAATGTTTGTTCGATTCGATTGTTGGATTCGCGCGGCGTGGAGTTGGTTTCATAGCGCAGCCCCAAAGCCAGACTCAGGTTCGGCAAAATCCGCCAATCGTTCTGCGCGAAAAAGTTCAGTTGGTAAAACCGCAAACTCAAATCTGCTGCCGATTCCACAGGAGCAGCGCCGGTGTTTGTCAGCGTCAAAAAGAAATTGCTTGGCGCGCCTGTCGAAGCCAGGTCTTCGGGTTTGAAAAAGTTGCCGGAAAAAAGCGGCGGCGCTCCGTTGAATGTCACGAACGGGCGCGAAGTGCGCGGCAAATTGCTGTTGAGTTCCGAACGGCGAATGTCCGCTCCGAATGCCAGGCTTTGATCGCCGACGCGCGCCGTCAGCACATCGGCCAGTTGATAAGTGTTGTTCACGCGGCTTTGCGGAAAATTGTAAACGTCCACGCCCAGCGGGCTGAAGCCGGCGATTTGAACCTGTCCAATCGGCCCCAAATCGGTTTCGGTATGAACCGGTGCGTTATTGAAAATCACTCGTGAATAGGTGATCGGAGTTTGTGAGACGACGCCGGGAACCGTCTGATTTGTCGTCGAAGTTCGATTCAACAAAAACGGTTCGTTGGGGAAACGGTCGCTAGGCAACAAACAATCGTTGGAAAATGCGCCGTCCGTCACTGTGCAAGGCCGAACTTCGCGGAACAGCAATCGAGTGCGGCCATACGATGCGCGCACTTGATTGAATACGCGGTCACTCAACTGGCTGTTGAAAAACAGTGACAGGTTTTGCGCGCGAACTTCCGGCCGTAACGTTGAAAAAATTGCTTCGCCGGTTTTGGAAATTTCGCGCCAATCATCGGTGACGTTGTAACGACCGGTCAGGCTTTGCGCGCGGTTGCTGAGTTTGAAGTTGTGATCCAGCTTGACCGAACCGACTACGCCGCGCCCACTGGCTGGCAACACCTGTGTGTAAGTGTTGGCTCCGTAAATTCCGCTTGGGTTATTGGCAAAAGGGAAGAGGCTGAAAAACGCATCGCCGCCTGTGCTGGTCGGGCGAGTGCGAACGGCGGTTCCGGGCGAAAACGGATTGCTGCTGACGCCCGAAGCGCCGGAACCGAAAATGCCTCGCTGTTCAATCGTAGGCACGGCAAAGTTTTCTTCCTTCGTGGCGTTGATGCGCTGTGTTTCGAGCGAGAAAAAGTAAAAAGTGCTTTCGCGCCGAATTGGCCCGCCCAGCGTTGCGCCGAACTTGGCCAACGTGAAGGAATCTTCGCCGCCGCTGTGATTGCGAACTTGTAGCGGTTGTCCATCCATCAACGCGCCATTGCCGTTGTTTGCCGCCACTCGAATCAGATCGTTGCCATTGGCTGAGTCGAACGGGTTGCGCGCGTTCAACTGACTGGAATTGAAAAAGCTGTACAGGTTGCCGTGAATCTGATTGCCGCCGGATTTGGAAACGGCGTTGACGTTGGCTCCGAAGTTGCGGCCAAACTGTGCCGGAGCCAGCAAGGTAATCACCTGATATTCGCGTATGGATTCAATCGGTTGGGGAACCAGCGAAAGAAATCCCTGTCGGCGTACGCCAATGTCGTCGTCGTTATTATCCGAACCGTCCACCGTAAAATTGTTTGCTCGTGAACGAAGTCCGTTGACCGAAAACTGTCCTGAAGTTCCAACGCCAGCGCCTTGACCGGGACCGGCCACGCTGCCGAGCGTTTGCGGCGGAGGCGCTACGCCGGGCAAGAGCAAGGCCAGTTCGTCGAAGCTTCGCGTGAAAGTCGTGCCGCCCAACGGCAGCGCCGTCACATCTGTTTCGCTGAACGATCCGCTTCGTCGCGCGTCCAAAGTGTTGATCGAACTGCGGACTTCGTTGCCAGCCGCCGTCGCTGCCGCTGCTGGCGGAATTGGCGCAGGCGGAGTTGTTGGAGGAGTTGGTGGCGTAGTCGGCGGCGTCGTTGGCGGGGCAGTCGCCGGAGCAGGATCAAGGCCAACGGGCACGGGAACGACTTCGCCAGTGCGCGCGATTTTCAAACGTTGAAAGGTTTCGTTTGGCAAGTAGCCGGTTTTGGTGACACGAATTTTGTACAGCGCAGGCAGCAGCAGACCTTGATAAAACCGTCCTCTGGCGTCGGTCAATTTGGAGGCAGTGATGCCGGTTTCGACATTGGTGATTTCGGCGGTTGCGCCTTCAATGGCCAGTCCTGTGATGTTATCGGTGACAGTTCCTTCAAACGCGCCGGTCACAGTGTCTTGAGCCGAAGCTTTGGCGAAGCTGAGACAAAAAATCAGTAACAGAGCAAAAGAGCACGAAAACGTTTTTATCGTGTTTGGCATTGAATTGTTCTCCTGAAAAATCAAAGGGCAAGCTCTTTGATGAAACTTTACCGGCTGTGGATGGCAAAGTTTTTTAGAAAGGGGGAAAAGGGGCAATTTCTGCAAATTGCCCCACCCGTAAGCTTAGCGGCGAGCGGATTTCACTTTGACAGGGAAATTCAATTGCCCAAGCTCAAGCTGATAAAACGACGAAAAACCGCCGTAACGAGCCGATTCGCCGAGTTCTTCCTCTATGCGAAGCAGTTGGTTGTATTTGGCGATGCGATCCGTGCGCGACGCCGAACCGGTTTTGATCTGACCGCAATTGGTGGCGACAGCCAAATCCGCAATGAAGGCGTCTTCGGTTTCACCCGAACGATGCGACGCAATTGCCGTGTAATTGTTCGTTCGCGCCAGTTCAATTGCATCCAGCGTTTCGGTGAGCGTGCCGATCTGGTTGACTTTGATCAGAATCGAATTGGCGACGACTTCTTCGATGCCGCGTTCCAGATAAACCGTGTTGGTGACAAACAAATCGTCGCCGACCAATTGAACAGTGTCGCCGAGTTGTTCGGTAATTGCGCCCCAACCTTCCCAATCGTTTTCGGCCAGACCGTCTTCGATGGAAATGATCGGATATTGCTTCACCCAGTTGACCCAGTAATCCACCATCTCTGCCGAAGTCAGTTTACGCCCATCGGATTTTTTGAAGACATAATGGCCTTCGGTGAAAAACTCCGAACTAGCCGGATCGAGAGCGATGGCTATTTCTTCGCCCGCTTTGTATCCGGCGTCTTCGATGGCTTTCAGAATGACTTCGATCGCTTCGTCGTTGGATTTCAGGCTTGGAGCGAATCCGCCTTCGTCGCCGACTGCTGTCGAATAACCGCGCGATTTCAACACGCTTTTCAGCGTATGGAAAACTTCAGCGCCCCAGCGCAGAGCTTCGGCGAAATTAGGAGCGCCTGCCGGAACGATCATGAACTCCTGAAAATCCACGTTGTTGTCGGCGTGAGCGCCGCCGTTGATGATGTTCATCATCGGCGTAGGCAAAGTGCGCGCGTTCGTTCCGCCGATGTAACGATAGAGCGGAATTTCCAAATCAGCCGCTGCTGCGCGTGCGGTCGCCATCGAAACCGCCAGAATCGCATTCGCGCCGAGTTTGGATTTGTTCGGCGTGTCGTCCAGTTCGATCATCAGCCGATCAATTTCGGCCTGATTGAAAGCATCTTTGTCCACCAGAGCGTTGGCGATGTTCTTGTTGACGTTTTCAACCGCCAGCTTTACGCCTTTGCCCAGGTAACGAAACTTGTCGCCATCGCGCAATTCAACGGCTTCGTTTTCACCGGTCGAAGCGCCCGAAGGCACTGCGGCCCGGCCAATGATTCCACTGTCCAACGTAACTTCAGCCTCGACGGTCGGATTGCCACGCGAATCGAGGATTTCGCGGGCGTGAACCTTTTCGATCTGACTCATAATGAATGTATTTCTCCCTTAAGATTTTATTTTCTGGAAGTAGGCAGTAGGCAGTAGGCAGTAGGTTTTTGCCGAAACCACAGTTGGTTTAGTTTGTCTACGAACCCAAAAATAAAACAGTCAAAGCAAAACGACGAGCGGGAAAAGAACCTTCGTTTATCACTACTGTCTACTGTCTGCTGTCTACTTCCGCTAAAAAACATACTTCAACGCAAATTGAATCTGGCGCGGCGCAATCTGTGTATCCACCGATTGGCCAAAACTCGGCGCTTCCAGAATTCGCACGGGAACTCCGAATTGCGTGCGATTGAATAGATTAAACGCTTCGGTGCGAAACACGATGTAATGACTGCCGCCCAGTTGAAAATTCTTGACGATTGCCAGGTCAGTTCGACCAACCCCGCTGGCGCGGAATGTGTTGCGACCGATGCGGCCATTCGAGCCAAGCGGCGCCAGCAAATTCACCGAGGTCGTTTCCAACTGCAACTTAACGCGACGATCATCCATTACCGTCAATCCGTTCAAGGTATGCAACCGGTCGGTCAGGTTGCCATCCATGTTCACGTCCAACCCGGTGTTGACGGTGAAAGGCTGGCCGGTTTGGTAAGTCAGCAGCGATGAAAACTGCCAGCCGCCAAGCACGGCGCCTTTTGCGCCTTTTGCCGAGTTGAAGCGGCCGGTGAACGGCAAGTTTCCGATCAGGCTCATCGCAAGTCGGTGACGGATGTCGAAATTGGCGTTGCCTCGTTCCAATTGCAATGCACGGTCGTCCTGCGGCAAGACAAACGCTCCGGCAACGTCGAAGACATCCGAAACGTCGTCAATCGCGTGTGACCACGTGTAAGCCGCGGTGAGTTGATAGCCTTGCGAAAAGCGTTTGGTCGCAGTCGTTTGCAGCGAATGATAGATGGAAGCAGCCGATGAATCGAAAATCGTGAATGCTCCCAGGTTTGGATTCGGTCGCTGAAAGCTTCCGGTGGCAATGTTGCTCAGCGGCGGCAAAGCAATCGCTTGAAGCGAATTGGTGTTCAAGCCCAATGGGTCAATCGGTAAGGTGATGGAATTCGGGCCGCCATTGGGAGTTCTGAACCGCGTTAGCTTGATGCCTCGCGTCCCGACGTACGCTACGTTGAGCAGCAGGTCATTAAACAACTCCCGCTCAACTTGCAGGTTGAATTGCAGCGTGTATGGTGCTCGCAGGTTGTTGTCGGGAAGCGTGTAAGCCAGCCCGCCGCCCGATGGCAGACGGATTCCATTGGAAATTGGATTAGTGTTTGCCGGATTGAACAGTAAACCCAGCACTTGGGGCAGCACTCCCGACGGCAACTGAATCGCATTGAGCTGGCCGTTTTGAATCAGCGGGAAACGGGTAAAGTTTCCGTTGGGATTGACCACATCAATTGGAATGAAGCCAGGGTTGTAAATTGCCTGTGTCCCGGTTTCGCCCGGTTGAAAAAACAGTTGCTGGAAATAAGCGAACGAACCGGCGTCGGCATTAAATGGCACAAAATTCGGAAAGACGTTGCGCGACTGACTGACCACGCTGCCCAGCGTTAGGTCATAGTAAGCTCCGATGCCGCCGCGAATAGCGGTTTTGCCGGATTGAGTCGGGCTGGCCGCCATCGGATCCCAGGCGAAACCGATGTGGCCGCCAAAGTTATTGCGATCAGGATCGAAAATGGAATCGCGCCCGTTGAAGGTTTGCCGCAGCGAATTGATCGTCGCAGTGTAAGAATTGAGCAAATCCTGATTGCTCAATACCTGATTGCTCAATCCTGCGCGAATTCTCAGTGTGTTGTCGGCGGTTGGCAGATTGTTCAACGCAAAGGTGTTTTCAATGCGCGAATTGACTTCACGCGGAACAGTGTTCAGTTCGTAACGAAGCCCGTAATCCAGCGTCAGTCCTCGTCTGGCTCGCCAGTTGTCGTTGGCGAAAAAGTTCAACTGCCAGAGCCTTAATCCGATTGACGAATTTGGCGCTCCAATGGCCAGCGATTGAAAAATTCCGGTTGGAATTCCCAGCGAGGCCAGATCGGCTCCGCTGAAATAACCGGGCGTCGGGCCGAACTGACTGATGTTTTGCAAAGGTGCCTGATCGAACAGGTTCGTCAAATCCGGTGAACCACCGAAAACGACCTGCGGGCGATAGTTGCGATTCAAAAAGCTGTTGAGCTGCGTGCGGCGAATGTCGAAACCGAATTTATACGAATGTTCGGCGCGAAACAGGCTCAACGTGTCAGCGATTTGAATCGTGTTATTCGCGCGCGCTTGTGGGAACAGGTACACGTCCAGCCCCAGCGGACTGAAGGGCGAAACGACCAGTTGTCCAATCGGCCCAAGGTTTCCATCGGCGGTGAAATTTGCGCTGCTGCTTGCGTAACTGACGAATTGTGGCGGAGAGCCGTCGCTTGGCGGGGAACTCAGGTTCAACAACCGTCGCGCATTCAGCAGGTAAGGCTCCTGCGGCAAAAAACGCGATTGTTGTAAAAATGAATCGCGCAGTTCGGCAAACGTCAATGCAGTTCGACCATAACTGGCTCGGAACTGATTGGCGCGCGAGCCTGAAAATTGACTGGATAAAAACAGCGACAGGTTCTGAGTTCGAACACTGGGGATAACGCCGGAAAAAAGCGCGCCGCCTACGACCGGAACCTGTTTTTCGTCGTCGGTGAAATTGTAGCGAGCCGTTAGCGCATGAGTCGCTTGCGAAAACAGGTTGAAGTTGTGATCCAGCTTCAACGAATAAATCGTCGCGTTGGCGTCGGAGGGCAAGACTTGAGTAAACGTGTTTTCGCCATAAGGCCCAATCGGGTTATTCGGGAAAGGAAAAAGCGACATCACCGAATCGCCTGCGATGAAAGTCGGGAAAAACGTCTGGCGACGATTCAGGCGATCAGTCGCCGTAAAGCCTGTAGCGCCAAAGCCCAAAAAGCCGCGTTGAGCAACTGTAGGCACGGCGAAGTGCGTTTCCTGGCGAGCCTTGATGTTCTGTTGTTCAAACGAACCAAAAAAGAATGTGCGCTCTTTCAGTATTGGGAAACCAATTGTTCCGCCGCCTTGATTGCGTTGAAACTGATCTTTGTCTTGCGACGGATTAGGCAAAACGATTTGCTGGCCGTCCAGTCTGACCGGAATGCGTCGCGTATTGGCCGGTTGGCCGTTGACGAAGCTACCAATCGCCAGCGCATCTAATTGGTATGGTTGAGCATTTTTCGCCGAGTAATCAAAAAAGTTTCGCGCGTTCAGCGATGAATGATTGAAAAAGTCATATACCGAGCCGTGAACCTGATTCGTGCCGGATTTGGAAACGGCATTGACCTGCGAACCAATGCTGCGACCGTGTTCGGCGTCCCACAGATGCGTGACGATCTGAATTTCTTTGACCGATTCGACGGATTGCGGAACCAGCGCGACAAATCCTTGCCGCCGAACGCCCACGTCTTCGTCGTTGTTGTCCGAACCATCCACTGTGAAATTGTTAGATCGCGCGCGCGCTCCGTTGACCGAAAATTGCCCGGCAGTGCCAATGCCTGCGCCGATACCCGGTCCGGCAACGCCTTTGACTTGCGGGGGCGGTGCGACTCCGGCAGCCAATGTCGCCAGATCATCGAAACTGCGAATGTTCGCCAGCGGCATCAACGCAACCATTTGTTCGTCAGCATTTGACCGGCGAGTGGAATCAGTCAGATTGGCCAATTGACCCGCGTAACCTTCTTTGGCAACCGGCGCTGTCTGTGGCGCAGGAGTTGGCTTGGGAGTTGGCGTTTGTGTGGCGGCAATTGCTGGCGGTGGCTTGACGCCTTGAACCATTTGCGCGTCCGGCAGATATTTTGTCAGGTCGTTGAGTTTGACGGTGACGGTTTTTTGCGAAATCTCGTCTTCGTTCACCAAGTAATAACCTTCGCGGAAGATTTCGACTTTGTAATTGCCCATTGGCACAAGCGGAAATCTATATTCGCCTTTGGCGTCAGTGGTTATTGTTCGTGACGTTCCGGTTTCCAGATTGGTCAGGCGCGCTTTCACGCCTGCAACTGGTGGCCTGAGATGGGTTTCGGTTTGAGGAAATTTTTTTCCCGCTTCGCCCAATACGACTTTGCCGGAAACACTGCCTGTGATTGTGTCGAATTTGGCGTAAGGCTCTGTGTGAGCGGCCAAGGCAGGAAACTGGAATTGCGTGGTAAGCAGAGCAAACAAAAGAAAGAGGCTGACAAACTTTGACTTCGGCGTCATATCTCGGTACTCCGTGAATCGAAGGTTTATCATCATCCGGGGTGACAATTTGCTAAATGGTGGTTTGGCGGCCAGGGGGCTGGCGCGGCACAGCGATGCTTCGATAAGCCGTCAGGCTGACGTTGCAACGTATAAGTTTTTCAATCTGCGAACGAGCAATTTGAAGTAGCCGGTATCTTAACTTGCCGGACTTCAAAGTCAACCAAAGAATCCGGATCGCATCGAGCATCACCGATTTCCCGCAGAGGCTGTTAAAAAGTTGTGAAAACTTGTCATTCGGGATTCAATTTCTGCTACTTCGGTGTAACAATGCGCCCGCCCCGATTCCAAGAAATTTCAATCGGGATAAGCACTGCGCGGCGATACTTGGGGGAGGATCGCCGCGTCGTGTTATTTGAACTGAGCCAATAACTCTTCTGCGCGTTGCCGTGTTGGAAACGTGGCCACGCCGCCCAATCCTGTTGTCGAAAGCGCCCCACATAAATTTCCCAGCCGCAAACACCCAAGCGGCGGTTGGTTGTCCAGCCATCCGTTAAGAAATCCAGCGTCAAAACTGTCGTCCGCTCCGGTGGTGTCAATTGGCGAAACCGTGTGCGGCAGGCAATGAATAATTTGCCCTTTCCACAAAGCCGCGTGTGAGTGAAGGAGTTTGTTCGGTGGTTTGCATTGGAAAGAGTCTGGGGAAGTCTTGAGAAGTCGGGACTTTCTTCGACTTCCCCAGACTTGCCTAGACTTTTGCCTGCATGGCTTCGATGGGTTTGTCTGTGACTTTTTGCGTGGCTTCGTTGAAATACAGCACACGGCCTTCGCGGTAAGACTGAACAGACATCGCGATCGTCGTCATCGCTTTGTAAGCCGTCAGCGGATCAAGCACTGTCTTTTCGCGTGTCTTAACGCAGCGCAGGAAATTTTCGTAATGCGTCTCGCGTTTTTCGGTCATCAATTTGACTTCTTCGCTGCCGTATTTTTCGATGAATTTCTTTTTGGCGATGCGTTCCGGTGTAACCGTGATGTGATCCACGCGACCTTCGAATGCGCCTTGAGGAACCATCATGATCGTGCCTTCGTGACCGCGAATCAGTCCGGGAATGTGCTGGCTGTTGGCCATCGAACTGCTCAAAACCAGCGAATGGCCTTTCGGGAATTCGGCGATCAAGTGGAACGTGTCAGGCACTTCGCGGCCATCTTTGAACACGTACGTTCCGCCCGAAGCCATGACCTTGTGTGGGAATTGCGCTTCGCCCCAGCACAGGTTGAGCGGAGCTACAACGTGATAGAACAAGTCCGTGGCGATGCCACCCGAATAATCCCAATACTTGCGGAAACGGAAGAAACGTTCGGCGCTGAACGGGCGTGATGGGGCGTTGCCAAGCCACATCTTCCAGTCAATGTAATCGTCGCCTTTACCATTTGGGCTGGCGTTCGGGTCAATCGTGTAATTCCATTCGCCTTCGATGGAGTTGCGATGATACGAACCCTGACTCATCAAAAGCTGGCCGATCATGCCGTCGGCAATTGCTTTGCGCGCTTTCCACCATTGGTCGCTGGACGTGGTTTGCGAACCGATCTGCACGACGCGGTTGGTGGCTTTGGAGGCTTCGTAAAACTTCTTGGCCTCTTCGACGGTGCGCGTCATAGGCTTTTCGCAATACACGTCTTTGCCCGCCTGCATTGCGGCGATGGCAATCGGAGCGTGCCAGTGATCGGGTGTGGCGATGACGACGGCATCAATGTCTTTGCGGGCGATGACTTCGCGGTAATCCAGCGTCGAAAATTCAGGCTTAGGCTGTTTGTTTTCCGCCAGACGTTGTTCTGCCTGGCCAAGCCGTTTGCGATAAGTGTCGCAGACCGCGACGATCTGGGCCGGGTTGGTTTCAATGGCGCGCGAAAAATCGCCCAGCAGCGATCTGCCACGTCCGCCGACGCCAATAAAGCCCAGGTTAATGCGATCATTCGCGCCCAGAATTCGCGCGTGAACATTGCGGTGGTAAATAGCAGCAGTTCCGGCGGCAGCCACGCCGGTTTTGACAAAACTTCTCCGGGAAGTCGTTTCACTCATGGAGTCTCCTTAAATCGGTTGAAAATGGTTTGGGTCGTCGTTTGAAGCGCGACGAAAAGTGCAAATGGGTTCGCGGAGTTTACATTCGCAGCCATGAAATGAGTAGGGCAAGTGGAAATTACTCGCCGAACAAATTGCCGATGGTGCTGCCGCTGCCGGATTGAGACGGGAAGAAAGGTTTCAACATTCCGGCAAACGCGGCCAGGTTGCGAGTTTGAATCAGGATTTCGCCGGGGCCTGTGAATTCGGCGACAATGCCTTCGCCGCTGACCAGACTACGCAGCCAACCGGCTTGCGCGGCGCGGCGAAGCTCGTAAGGCATGTAAGACTCCCAGGCGACCAGATGGCCGGTGTCAACGACGTAGCGTTCGCCTGGACTCAGCCGTTTGCGATGAATCGAACCGAACGACGAAACCAGCAACAATCCGCTGCCTTGCACCTGCAGCACGAACAAGCCTTCACCGCTGAAAAACGTCCGACCGCCGCCCCAGTTGGTGTTGACCTGCAAGCCAATGTCGCCCGCCAGATACGAAGACGATTGCACGTTGAACAACTGGTTATTCATTTCGATGGCGGCAATGTCGCCGGGAGAACCCGGAGCGAACGTGACTTCGCCGGGGCCGCCGTGAGCAGTGAAGGTCGAAACAAATGCCGATTCGCCGCCGACCATGCGTTTGAATGCGCCCATCAAACCGCCTTTCATTTGAGATTGCAGCTCGATGTTGCCGGACATCGAAACCATCGCGCCAGCTTCGGCCTGAATTGATTGTCCGGCTTGCAACTGGATGACGGCCAGCGCGAAAGCTCCGGCGTGTTGAATGTCGAAACTGTATCCGCGACCGCTGCCGCGTCCGTCAGAGTCAATTTTGATTCCGCCAGCCGGAGTTTGTGCGTATGTGCCCGGCTGGGCTGTGATATTGGAACCGCAGACGCTGCAAAACCTGGCATCATTCGGCAACTGAGTTCCGCATTTCGGACAGTTCATAAATTCTCCTTGTTGAATGTGTATAAATTGTTGGCGAGCAGGTGATCGCCGCGCGCAATCTTGAAACCAAACGGCGAACAATTCAATTGACCGAAAAAGAGGTTGGAGTATACTGCGCGCCGTCGTGACCCCAAGCTTTTATTGATTGACTCAGCCGTTTCCGATTCGCAATTTGAATCATCAATCCAATCTTCCCGGAGGCATTTTCATGACTGTCACAGGCAATAATCCAACTAATCAAGACGACAATCTGAACCTGGATAATCTGGTGATTATCAATGGCATCAACGGCGCAACCGGTCAATATCTGACTCCGCCGATCCCGCTGGCCGACGCGGCGAAGATGATGCGCGAGTTTCAACCGACGGCGGAAGAATCCGCCAGAGACCTGGCCGTCAAACGGCGTCAGGCGAAATCCTCGCAGGAAGTTTTGGGGTTGCCGCAAGGCGTTGATCCTTTGGAATTCGGCGAAACCGGATGGGCAATTGTCTTTCACAAAGATGAAGACCCGGCGGTCAAAAAAGCAATGCGCCCATTGTTCGAGCGGCGATTGCGAATGATCCGCGATGAGTTTGAAGCCGACGCGCCAGACAAAATCGTCAAATGGATTGAAAACTACAATGGCGAAAATGCACGCGACTGGTTGATTCAAAACAAAGCCGATTTCGCCACAGTCAATCCCACCTGCATGCCGTATTACATTCTGTTGGTCGGCAGTCCTGAAAAAATTCCGTTCAAGTTCGGTCATTTGCTGGCGGCTGGTTATGCAGTCGGGCGGCTGTTTTTTGACAAGGTCGAGGATTACACGAACTACGTCAACAGCGTGATAGAGTACGAAGAGAAGGCCAAAAAAGCGCCGACCAACAAAGACATCGTTTTCTTTGGCCCACGCCAGAAAAACGACGGCGCAACCAAGCTCAGTTCTGAATTGCTTGTCAAACCGTTGGCCGACGACCAGCAAACCAAAATCTACAAACGGCTGAAGACGAACGAATCGCTGATTTACAACCGGCGCTATCTGGCTCCTGAAGAATCCAAAAAGCAGGCGCTGTTGGATATTTTCAAGCGCGGCAAAGGCAAACCTGCACCTTCGTTGTTGTTTACCGCCAGCCATGGGCTTGCGTGGCCGAACGGCGACGAACGGCAGGCCAGCGCGCAAGGAGCATTGCTGTGTCAGGATTATTTCGGCATCACAGCCGGAGCTTTGAAGCCGGAACATTATCTGGCCGCAAGCGATTTACCATCTGACGCCGACGTTTTCGGAATGATCTGCTTTTTCTTTGCCTGTTACGGTGCGGGAACTCCAGATGTGAATCGCTTCAAGCTGCAAAAAAACGAGCAGCCGGTCGTGCCGGACAAGCCTCTTTTTTCACGCTTGCCGCAAGCGATGCTGAGCCATCCGAAAGGCGGCGCGCTGGGAATTTTCGGCCACGTCGAACGTGCCTGGCAGACTTCGATTGTCACAGCCGGAGCAGGGAAACAGTTGCAACCCTTTGAAGACGCTTTCTGGACGATTCTCAGTGGACGACCGCTCGGCCATGCGTTGGTCGGTTTCAGTAATCGCGCCAACGAACTTTCTCGCCAGATGACCGGTTTGATCGAAGACGGCAAGGCGTCTGACGCAGATTTGGCCAGCCTGTGGCTGGCGCGCAACGATGCCGAAACGTTTATCTTGTTTGGCGATCCGGCAGTTCGATTACGGAAAGGAGATTTGCAGTGAGCATTCAGCCGGAAAGTGATTTTTGCTGGATTCGCATTCGCATACTTGGTCCGCAGGATGGCGATTTTTACCGCGTCGAAGCCGAGCTTGATGACGGCAGTTGGCACAAGCAGCGAATCAAAATCGGCGATGCCGAAGAACAGGAATTGATTCGTCGCCGAGATGAAGGAAGTCGAAGTTACGGCCAGTATCTTTATCAACTGCTGTTTCTGAATGCTGACGCCGCCGCTCAAGGAAGCATTGCCGAACAGACATTGCAAAACGCTCTTCAAAAAGCCTGGGGGCGAGCGCAATCCCGAAAAGACAAAAAGCTTCGCGTGCAGTTGTGGATTTCTGAAGAGTGCGCCGAGCTTCACCGTTTTCGCTGGGAGCGATTGTTTGTGCTGCTGGATGAAAAATGGCGTTCGCTGGCCAATTACGAACAAACGCCGTTTTCGCGCTTCACGCGATTGCAGTTTGGCGAAACGCAATTGAACCCCGACGCTCGACCGTTGACCGTATTGCTGGCGATTTCCAGCCCCAGCGATTTGCTGCCGCCGCGCGAAGCCAATGCGCCAATTGAAACCGACGATTCCGATGAACCCGGTTTGACGGCGATCAAAGTCGAAGAAGAAGTTCGGGCGTTTTACGAAGCCGTAAAAGACATTCCCGACATCGAAGTTTCAGTCATGCCCGGCCAAACTGGAATCAGCGACGAATTGAAAAAGCTGCTGAAGGCTTCGCCGAAGTTTCATTTGTTGCCCGGCAACACCTCGATCAAAAACATTCAGAATCAGTTCAATCATCACGTGCTGCATTTCCTCGGTCACGGGGTGTTCGAGCGCGTGCAGGTCAGTCCGCCGGTTGTTGATTCTGCTCTACCTGAAGGAGAAGCAACAGACGAAGCGCCAAAGCCTGCGCCTTCACGCGCGAAGTTTCGACGTGCGACGTTGTTGCTGCTCGAAAAAGAAGACGGCACGACTGACAAAATTCCTGATGATTTGATTGTCGCGTACCTGGCGCATCGAGGAACTTTGCCGCGTTTGGTGTTTTTGTCTGCTTGCGACACGACGAAATTCGATGAACGCAATCCCAGCCCGTTTGCCGGTTTGGGGCCAAAACTGGTTGCGGCTGGTTTTCCGGCGGTCGTGGCCATGCAGGATCAAGTGCCGATGGAGATGGCGCGCGAACTGGTCGAAAAGTTTTACTCAAATTTGCTGCGCGAAGGCGTGATTGATCTGGCGCTGAATCGTTCTCGATTGTTTTCCTTCGACCAGGACAATTTGCTGGATAGCTGGACGATTCCCGTGCTGTTTATGCGAACGCCGAACGGGAGATTGTTCACCGCCAATCGAGAGCGCGAAGCATTGCGAGCGATCACCGAATCGCTGGATTTTCGACCTAGTTGGAATTACGGAAACCTGCCGCTGGAAGCAGTCATGTTGGTGGGGGAGCAAATCACCTCGAGCTGGGAAAATCTGGTTCTGCCAATGCACGGACGAATTGATCTTCACAGCCAGCTTCAGACTTTGCTGGAACGCAATGGTGGCAAAGAACCTCTGCTGATTGCCGTCACGGGACAACGAGGCACGGCGCGTTCGACCGCTTTGAAATGGCTGGTTAGAGAAACAGCGGCAAAATCTTTGCTAACCAATTCGCAAAACCAGGTGCTGCCGATTTACGTGGATTTGCAGCCGCGCGTGCTGGCTTCGGGAGCGGTTCCTTCTTACTTGAAGCTGCTGACCGACAGTTTGAATGAATTTTGGCCGGGCGATCTGACCGAAAATGAAATGGACAAGATGTTGCGCGATTCGCAGCGCAAGTTTCGTTTCTTTTTCGATCACGGCGATGACCTGTCTGAAAGCCAGCGACGGTCTTTGCTGAGGGAACTGAGTTTTCTGAAAACGGAGTTTCCGCAACATCCTTGTGTCATCACGATGACGCGCGGTTTCTGGGGATGGGAGAAAACCGATGCCACGCACGTGATGGATGTGCAGCCGCTCAGTCGTCGGCGCATCATTCGTTTTTTGGCTGACAGCACTGCAAAAGAAGAAAAGTTGCGACTGGAAACAAATCCTGAATCCGAACCGTCATCAGCAGAAAGAGCATTGCTTAAACTTCGCCGCGAACTGGAAGAAACTCAGCTTTTTGATTTGGCCGGAATGCCATGGATGTTTGTTCAGTTGATACGGCAATCGCTGAAAGATGAGTTTCCGCGAAACCGCGTCAGCGTTTTGCAGGACATCATCGAAGACAAAGTTCGCAACCTGCCAACCAAACGCGGCTTGCAAGCGCGTGCGCTGGATACGTTGTATTTGTTGGCTTATCGCATGCAGATGACCAGCGAACCGAACCTGCCGATCAAAGATGCGCTGGAACTGATTGCCAAAGTCCGCGACAACCGTGAATACCAATTGGAAGAAATGCTGGAGCATCTGATTGACAAAGATTTGCTGGCCAATGCTGGCGGCGATTCCGTCAGGTTTTTGTACTCGGCTTATCAGGCGTATTGCTGCGCGCAATACCTGAAAATCCAAAACAATTCCAAACGTTGGGAAGAAATCACCGCCGGGCTTGGGCGCATCAGTCATCTGCGTCGCTGGGATGACACGCTGACTTTGTTGGCTGGAATGGTAAACGAACCGAAAGACCTGTTGGAAAAAATCGCTTATTCGACTTCGCTGAAAGACGGCGAGCAGGTTTTTCTGGCTGCGCGCTGTTTGCTTGAAGCTCAGTTGAACGGCAAAACCGAATCAGCCCTGCCCAAATCCAAATTGGGGACTCACGGAGAATCGAGTTATGTCGAATCAATGATCGTTGACGCTTTGATCTGGCGCAGCAACAGCGAAAACGAACCGCGATCGTTTCAGCGGTTGCGAGCCGTCGAATCGCTTGGCCGGTTGCGACGCCTGGAAATCGTGCGGTTTCTGACGCGCATTGCGATGGAAAAAACGCGCGTCAATTCCAACAACCGCCCGGATTTTGAATATGGAGGAATTCGACAGGCTGCGGGCAGAGCGTTGCGGCGACTGTTGCCGCCGAGGAACCAACCTGACAACGAATTCACTCTGGAGCTTCGTCGAATTTGCCCCGAACTCGAAGCATTGGTTCAGGAATGGATTCGCGGCGGTCAGGCGGAGATTCGTTCGCTCGAAACGCGAATGAAGCAGTCAAATTCGCCAGCGAGCGGCAGTGGAGATGAAACTGTAAACGATGGACTGGCTTCGATGGCGGCATTTGCCCTTGGCGATTTGAGAGACGGCGATGCGCACGGCAAATTGCTCGAAGCATTTCTGGATGAAACCACAGACGAAACCATCCGCTGGGCGATTACAGATGCGCTGTCTTCACTCGACCCTGAGCGTGTGATGCGAAGCGCCATTTTGCCATTGATCGAAAAAGGAAGCCTGAACGATCAAGTCAAATTCAGTGAACGACGCGAGCAATTGATCTATCTGGTCGGTCAGATTCGCCATCCCAACGAAAAGGCCAGAGAGTTTGTCGAAAGCATGCTGAAATCGCCCGACGCTCCATATCAGCAAAAAGGGCGCGCGATTTTGGCCATCGGCTATTTGCATCCGCCGAACTGCGAATTTTGGAAAAGCGAGTTTGAAGCTGTCGCACTTTGCGAAGAAAACATCATCACCAAAAAAGAAAGCAGTAAGTCGAAATCCGGTTTGTATCTGCGAACCAAAGCCTTGCAGGCGCTGGCGGAAATCGGCGACCTGAAAACCATCGAACGATTGCGAAAGAAACGACATCAATGGCCGCCAGAACTGGAAAAAGTGTTTTACAGCACCAACGAAGAAATCATCTGGCGAAACAACGGCTAAGCCGGAAAACGCAGGCGTTTCGCTTGTGTTCCCCACACTCAAAAGGAGAAAACCATGCTTATCAGACCTGTTCCCGGAACTCAGTTTCAGTACTATCTGGTCAATTACGACAAAGATGGCAACGAACGCTTCGGCGGCCAAGAAGGCGTTTCGAGCAGTGTCATGCTCGACGAATTCAAAACCGGCGGTTACACCGACGTGATTATCATGAGTCACGGCTGGATGGGCGATGTTCCCGCTGCTATCAATCAATATGATCGTTGGATGCCGAACCTGTTCACGGTTCCCGCAGACATCGAGGCGATGAAGAAAAAACGACCGGGCTTCAAACCTTTATTGGTTGGATTGCACTGGCCGAGTCTGCCTTGGGGCGACGAAGATGATGACGGTTCTTTCGGTTTCGACCCGAACAGCGAAGCCGGAAAGATCGTCGCGGCGGCGGTGGATGATTACGCTGCTCGGTTGGGCGATACGCCGGAAATTCGCAAACAGCTTGAAACGATTTTGACTGCCGCGCTGGATGAACACGATTCGTTGCCGGATGACGTTCGGCAGGCGTATGTGGCGCTCGGCAATTTGTTGGGATTCAGCAGCGGTTCGGAGTCGGCGGCGATTGACGCCGATCAGGCGAGCGTTGATCCCGATCAGATTTTCCGCGAAGCCGTAGAACAGGAGCAGATGGATTTGGAAACCGGCAGTTTCAGCAAGATGTCGTTTTTCGGCAATCTGCTTTCGCCGTTGCGAACGTTCAGTTTTTGGGAAATGAAAAGCCGCGCGCGAACATTTGGCGAAAGCGGCGCAAACAGCTTGCTGCGGACGATGCAGCAAATCGCTGCCGATGCCGGGCGGCAGGTGGATTTTCATTTGATGGGGCACAGTTTCGGCTGCATCGTCGTGACGGCGATGGCCGCCGGAAAGCCAGCCGATTCGCCGCTGCTGAAGCCTGTCAGTTCGATTACTTTGGCGCAAGGCGCGCTTTCGATTTGGGCTTACAGTCCCAGCGTCAAATTTGACGGCGGCAAACCAGGCTATTTCAATCCGCTGCTGAAAAAAAACTGTGTCAAAGGCGCGATTGTGACGACGCAATCCGAACACGACCGCGCTGTCGGGACGTTTTACAAAATAGGAGCGGGAGTCGCCGGGCAGGTTTCTTTTGGCTCTGAAATGCCAAAGATCGGCGCGCTCGGCGCGTTCGGCATTCAAGGTGTAGATAACATTGCTGAAGGCTTGGTGATGAAACCAGTCGGCGAACAATACAGCTTCAAACCCGGCAGGATTTACAATCTGGAAAGCAGCAACGTGATTAAAAATGGCGGCGGTTTTTCAGGCGCTCACAGCGACATCGTTCATCCCGAAGTGGCTCACGCGCTGTGGCAGGCGGCTTTGGCTGGCTAAGGCCCAATGACGTTAAGTTAAGGATTCAACGATAAAATTAACCATTGACCATTCGCCATTAACCATTATTCGACAGGTAGAAAAAGCTCTTTACCCTGACAGTTAATGGGTAATGTGTAATGGCCAATGGTTAATGTTCAAGGCTTAACTTAACGTTATTGGGCTAAGGCCAGGATTGAGGGATTGAGAGTCGAGGGACGGAGTGAAAGAATTGCTTTGCTTTTCCGTCCCTCTCTCTTTCCATTTGGTTTACCGTCGCTTCACCGCCAGCAACAGTTGCAGCAAGCTGATGAAGAAGTTGACGAAAGTGACGTAAATGCTCATCGCGTGAGCAACAGCGGCTTCCCAAGTGTTTTCGCTCTGGCTCAAACGGAAAAACTTGAAGAGGAACAAGCCGGAAAAAATGACGATGCCGAAGATTGAATAGACAATGTTGACGGTCCGCGAAAAGCGAACGAACATTCCCACCAATCCGGCCACGACCAACCCCAGCACGCCAATAAGCAGAATCGGCCCCAGCGCCGAAAAGTTAATGCCCGAAGTCATGGCGACAATTCCGGTGATCATCATCACGGCAGTTGTGCCGGTCAGGGATTGAATGACGATGCCGGGACCTTCTTCGCTGATGGCGTAAGACAGGAACGGCCCAATCATCATTCCGAAAATCGTGCTCCAACCCATCAATAACCCGACGGCCAGATAGCCGCCACCAGCCGCGCGAACGACAAACATCCCGACGATTGCCAGAATGAAAAGCCCTATGGCGGCGATCAGACTCTGAATGTTGCGACCCAGATAAGCGCCGACTCCGCCTGCCGCAATCGAAAGGCTGAGCAAGCACATGACTTTGGCCAGCAGCGGAGTGCTTTCCACCGGCAGAGCGCGAAATCCCAGAAACATCAACAGCAATCCGGCGAAAACCGCTATCACCAATCCTTTGATCGAATTCAGATCGGTTTTGAGTTGTTCGCCGATATAGCTCCCTGATCGAACGTATCTTTCTGCTTGCATGGTTTTATCCTCCTACTACGGTTAATGGCGCAGTGCATCAGCCTTGCGCCGTTGACGATTCAGTCAACAAACTTGCGATCTTCCAGCATTGCTTCGGACAGCAACGCCAGATATTCGCTGTGAGTCAAATCTATCGCGCCGAAATGGGCGATATGCGGAGTCCGCATTTGCGCGTCGAAAAGATTGTATTTTCGCTGGCGCAATCGGTCGGCCAAAACTGCCAACGCGATTTGCGAACCGAAACTGATTCGCGTGAACATTGATTCGCCAAAAAAAGCCGACTTCATTGAAACTCCGTAAAGTCCGGCGGCCATTTGCCCGTGTTGCCAGACTTCCACCGAATGCGCGAACCCGCGCCGGTGAAGCTCCACGTACAAAGCAATCATATCTTCGCTCAGCCAGACTTCTTCGGGATGGACTTCGTCGTGGCGAGCGCAGGCTCGTATGACGGCAGGGAAGTTGGAATTTATTCTGACTTCGCAGTCGGTTTTACGCATTGCCTGTCGCAGCGAACGACGCACGCGAAAGCGATCATCCAGCGGAATGATCGTTCGCGGTTCGGACATGAACCAGTCTATTTCTCCGTACTTGCCGCGCGACATTGGAAAATACCCTTGCTGGTAACCGGACACCACTTCTTCAGGAGTAATAATCCTTCGTACGGCTGTTCGTCTGTTTCGCATAGTCAAAATTTAGCACGCCCGCCAATGCCATGAAAGTGTAAAAGCCTGCCGGATTTTACGGCTTGGCCGTCCTGGCCTTGTCATCCAGTTCTTTCAGTTTCAACCGAATGCTGACAATGTATGGCGCTTCGTTCGGAATCCAGTGTCCGTAAGTTGTCGTGACAAATGACCCGTCAGGCAAGATTTCAACTCCGGGATACGCGCAATCGGCTTCCCAGCCGGATTTGTTTTTGTGATTGTCCATCAGGCGGACGCGATATTGGCCTTCGCGTTGTTTGGCAATGTCTTCGTAACGGCCAACCCATCCGACCCAATCGCCTTTGGTTGGAGTTTCATGCGCCATATCGCGGAAAGAAATGAACAGCCGCCCGTCTTTGGAGTATTTGCCTGTGTGTCGGTCGCCGGTCAGCGAAGCCGGAAGTTCAACGGGCTGGCTCCAGGTTTTGGCTTCGTCGTTGGAAAACATCACAAAGGAATTTTTCACGCGGCGATTTTCGCGCAGCAACATCGCCAGTTGCTTGCCGTTCGGCGAACGAATCACGCCGGGTTCGCATAAATGAATCTGGTCGGATTTGAACAATTCCTGCGGTTCGCCCCAGGTCATCCCGCCATCTTTCGAGATGGTTTGGTACAGTGTCATAAACTTGGAATTCTTGCCGTCTTTGCGAAAGAACCGCCCGTCGTCGTGAAAGAGTGCAACGTAATCTCCGTTTTTTAACCGCTCGACTGATCCCATTGCCACGATGCCGCCAAAATCTCCAATTGGTTTCAGTTCGCTCCACGATTGCCCGTCGTCTTCGGAAAACGCCATCCGAATTGGATACAAGCCCGAAAAGACAATCAGTCGTTTTTTGCCTCGCCGATCAATCACGCGATGAATGGTTGGCGTTTCCAGCGACGTTTCCCAGCTTTTCGGCGTCGGTAGCCGATCCGACCAGGTCAGGCCACCATCGGTCGAACGTTTCATAATGATGGCTCCGCGCCCATGGCCTTTGGGGTATACGGCGATGATAGTTTTTTTGTCTTCCAGCAATACGGTTGTCGGGTGGCCAAGATATTGACCCTGCTCGCGGTCAACGGCGACTTGTCGCTGTTTTTCTTCGGAAAGGTCAATCAGCGGAATCGAAAAACCTTTTGGTTGTTGAGTTGTTTGTTGGCTGTTGCCAAAGCCAGTTAGCAGAAGCGCCAGCACAAAAGAGGAAGCGAGAGCCAGTGTTTTCATTGAGTTCGCCTTTGAAGTGAATTTGATTACCGCCAGAAGTGGCTGCGAAGTATGTACGTAGTTCGGGCGACAAGGCAACACTTCTTGCCAGCATTTGGCCAAATGTGGATGATGGCCAGCCACTCGAAAACTCATTTTCAAAAGGATTTTTATGGACGGTTCAGCAATTGTTTATTGCGAAGGCTTTTTCGCCACTCCGGTTGGCAAGACTGCCAACGGTTTGGTGCGGTTCACGGCGCGGTATCAAGTCGCTGGCGTGATTGATTCAACCAAATCCGGGCGCGACGCTGGCGAAGTTTTGGACGGAAAACCAAACGGCATTCCGATTTTTGCCAGCTTCAGCGACGCGATTGAATCGTTGGCCAAACGCCCACAGTTTTTTGTCATTGGCCTGGCTCCCGACGGAGGCAAGTTGCCGGATTCTGCGCGTGATGCTGTTGAGCGGGCAATGGAACACGGGTTGAACATTGATAGCGGCTTGCACGAATTTCTTTCGGACGATCCGGAATTCATCGCTTTGGCAGAACACAATAACGTGATCATTCGAGATGTTCGCCGAACGCCGCCGCGTTCGCAGCTACATTTTTTCACCGGCAAGATCGAAGAAGTGAAAGCGTTGAAGCTGGCTGTGCTCGGAACCGATTCGGCAATTGGCAAACGCACAACTGCCGTCAAACTCAACCAAGCCCTGAACGCCGCTGGCATCAAAAGCGAGTTGATAGGCACGGGGCAAACCTCGTGGCTGCAGGGGGTGAAGTATGGTTTGTTGCTGGATTCGCTGGTCAATGATTTCGTCACAGGCGAAATCGAGCACGCTGTTTACGAAGCCTGGCGTAATGAACAACCTCAAGTGATTCTGCTGGAAGGGCAGGGCAGCATTGCACATCCGGCTTATCCCGGAGGCTTTGAGTTGATTGCCGCCGGGCGAGTTGACGGCGTGATTTTGCAGCACGCGCCTGCGCGAAAGGTCTACGACGGTTTTGATGATTACCCGATGAGTCCGCTGGAACGTGAAATTCAGATTCTTGAACTGCTGGCGCAGAAACCTGTCATCGCGTTGACCATCAATCACGAATCAATGACCCAAGCTGACGTTCGTTCGACGATTGCCGATTACGAAAAGCGTTATGGCAAGCCGACGACAGACGTTTTGCTGGATGGATGTGACAAGTTGGTAGATTTGATTCGCAAACTGCTCAAAAACAAAAGCTGAGGTATTGAAGATTGCAAAGCATAAAACACGACGCCAAAGAGTTGGCGTATATTTACGACCTGTATGTTGCGCCGATGTGGCGCGAAATCTTCGACCGTATGGTGGACGAAGAGATCGAGTTTCCCAAAGAAGGAAAGTTTCTGGATGCTCTTTGCGGGACCGGCGGTTACGCGGTTGATCTTTCTTTGCGACTGGGCGCGAAAGTCGCCGTCGTTGGGATTGATCCCAGCGAAGAAAAATTGATTCTGGCTCGCGGCAAAGCCGACATCAAAAAGCCGAACCGGACTGAGTTTCACGCAAGTTCTCTGAAGAATTTGTCGTTCCCGGTTGGCGAATTCGATCTGGTCGTTGGAGATTTTTCGATGTTGCCAGTCGCTGAAATCGAAGATGCCTTGGATGAATTGGTTCGCGTAACCAAAAAAGGCGGAACGATTGTGCTTAAGCTGGCTACGCAGGGGAGCTTCGGCGAGTTCTTTTCGATTTACTGGGAAGCTCTTTATGACCTCGATCTGGTTGGCCATTCACCTGAAGTGGAACGATTGATCTCTGAACCGTTGACCGTGGGCAATGCTGAAACAATGGCGCTCGACGCCGGACTGAGCAAGGTTCGCAGCGTGGCTAAAAATGAGCGGCTTGATTTCAGTAATGGCGATGAATTTTTCGGCTCCCCGCTGATTGCATCATCGTTTCTGGATGGTTGGATGGCGTTTTTGCCGGATTCGGAAACTCGCGGACAGGTTCAGCAACAACTTGGCAAAATTATTGATCGTGAACGGCAGGGGGCAAGCTTTGATGTTTCGGTCAAAGCGGCATTGATTGTTGGGCAGAAGTAGGCTGCCAGAAGTGGGCTGGACTATAAAACGCCTGCCAAAAACAGGAAGAGCCGCGCGAGAAGAAATTTTCGCGCGGCTCTTCTCATTGTTGCCAGCAATTTGTTACGGAGCGAAGTAGCCCGCAACGTCTATCACTACGTGAAGAGTTGAGAACGGATAGATGTTGAAATGACCGCTCCCGCTCAAGCCTGTGATGAACGAATTGCTTCTGACTTCAAACGGCACGTAGTTGATATTCGACACAACAGGCAAGCTGTTGCCGGTTGGATACAACGTTCCGAAGCCGTAATTCGGAAGCTCGTTGACGATGGCAAAGTTGCCGGCGATGGCCATCGCCGTGCTGGGAATCGTCATGCCGTAACAGCTTGTGCGAGCATATTGCGTGCGAGTTGTTTGAGTTGGAATCGGCTGTCCCGGTGTGTCGCAAGCCTGGAAACCCGCTCGCGTGTCGAGTAAGCGCATCGGAGTTTGAAGCGGTTGATATAGCAATCCGGTTCCGTTCACATCTACGGCTTCGGTGCTGAAATAACCGGAGATGTCTACCACAGCATGCACAGTGGAAAAGACGTAAATGTTGAACTGTCCGCCAGAACTCAATCCGCTGACAAACGAACTGCTGCTGACGCCATAAGGATCGTAATTAACATTCGAGGTTTGCGGCACTGCCACGCCGGTCGGATAAACCGCTCCGAAGCCGAAGTTGTTCAACTGATTTACCACAGCGAAATTTCCTGTGACGGCACGAGCCGCCGCTGGAATGGTAACGCCGTCGCAAAACACACGAGCACTTTTTGAGACGAAGCTTCTGCCATTGATTGGCGTTCCGGGCGTGTCGCAACCGCTTTGGCCTGGCCGCGTGTCCAGCAAGCGAACCGGTTTGGGCAGCGGATGGTAATACAAGCCGCCTGCACCCGGCGGCGCGAAATAACCTGTAATGTCAATCACAGCATCCACAGTCGAAGAGGTAAAAATGCTGAATTGACCGCTGGCATTTAATGCTGTGATGAACGAATTGCCAATCGCCGAAGAAGCTTTGTAATTGACGTTGGCCACATTGGGCGGCGAACCACCGGTCGGGTAAACCGTTCCGTAACCTGGAGTGTTGGTCGAGTTGATGGCCGTGAAATTGCCTGCAATGGCCTGGGCATTGGCGGGAATGCTGACACCATTACAGGCACCTCTTCCGTTTAGACTTCGCGGTGATTGGCCTTGAATCGGCGTTCCGATGTTTACGCAGCCCGGCAAACCGGGTCTGGTTTCAAAAAGCCGCACAGGATAAGGAAGCGGATAAAACTGCAAGCCTTGAGTGGTGGTTCCGCCGGTCTGACCGTTTTGAGTGATGGTAACTGATTGATTGGCGACGGTGATCGTTCCAGT
This sequence comes from Acidobacteriota bacterium, assembly GCA_033763255.1. GTDB lineage: Bacteria > Acidobacteriota > Blastocatellia > RBC074 > RBC074 > RBC074. The sequence goes on from JANRKX010000005.1 coordinate 47,833, forward strand.
GCGAGTTGCTCCCGAGTTGGCTGCAACCGTGAACGTCACCGAACCATTGCCATTGCCCGAAGATGTTTGAACCGTTATCCAGGAATTGGAATTGCTCGACGACCAGGAACAGCCGGAAGCTACAGTAACGTTGACAGTTCCGCTGCCTCCATTGGCTGCAATGGTGAATGTGGTCGGGCTGACTGAATAATTGCAGGTAAGGTTGACCTGTAGCGTGAAACTGCGCGTACTGGTCGCGTTCGCCGCATCCCTGACCATCAAGGTGAAGGTGAAAGTCCCGGCTTGAACCGGTGTGCCAGAAATCGTCCCGGATGTGGATAGGTTCAAACCTGACGGCAAAGCTCCGGCGGAAACGCTCCAGGTGTAGGGCGGGGTTCCGCCTGTTGCGCTGACGGTTTGCGAATAAAAACTGCCGAGTTGCGGCGTCGGCAAACTGGTTGTCGTGATGCTCACTGGCGTTACGCCGCCGCCACCTCCGCCGCCGGTTCCGGGATAAATAAACCGCATTGAATTGGCATCGTCCGTTCGCAAGCTGGCGCAGCGACCGTCGAAATGCGCGTAGGCATACATAGTCGCATCGGAATCCAGCGAGTGGCCGACTCCCAGCGCGTGGCCGAGTTCGTGCGTGGCAATTTCCTGCACGTTGCAGGCGTTGCTGAAATAGCAGCTTGCGTAAGGGTTGAAGGACAAATTGCCTTCCAGCGCACGGTAAAACGTAATTCCGTTGACGACCCGCGTTTGCCATAAGTCGTAGCTGATGATTCCTGCCGCCGCCAAAATGCCCGAACACCCGCCGCCTGCCGGTGGCGAAAACGGCGAATAGTTGTCGCAGTTGTTGAACGAGATTGTGTTTTCACCATCCAGCACCAGCAAGCCGCAGTTGTTGGTTGAGCCTCCGTTGACGACACGAATCGCCGAACCGCTGACACTTGACCAGGCGTTCATTGCCGCAGCTACATCATTGAAAATGGTTCCATTGGGGGCGCCCGCAGGATTGATTTTGAAGGTGACTGACTGCCCGTTGTCCGGTTCAAACCAGCGTGGAGGCCGGTTGGGATTGATGAAAGTAAAGTTCTGTGTCGGCCCAAGCCCCGAACCGCCATTGATTTCAACCGGTTGGGTTCGCACGGCGACGCTTTTGAAAAAGGTTTCTTCGTGTTTGGCCGAAGAGGTTTTAGTCGCGGCAATACGTGAACGCAACATTGTCGCAAACGTAACCCAGTCAGAGCGGTCTGTAATCGTGCCGGTCTGTGAACGACCAACCACGCTGACATTGCTTTGCGCGGCGTTGCGAACGATCATTTGCCCACTTGGAGTGCGACTGCCAATTATTGAGTATTTGCCCAGAAACCAGTTGTAAACGCGCAAACTACCATCCGGCCAGGTGTCCAAAAACAGCAGAACGTCTTCGCCGACTTTGAATTCCGCCGTGCCGAAAATCAGACTGCCTTTGTTGCCGAACTGGCCGCCGGGTTCTTTGATGATGATGTCGCCCTGAGTGAGTTTTCCTTTGAAAACTTCCTGAACACGCAGCGTGACATACGTAAAGATGCCTTGATGTTGTTGATCCAGGCCGCCATTGATGGCGACTACCTGACCTCTGACAATGGCTCGCGCTCCGATGATCATTTGATCATCGCTGGGAATGATAACGCTGGTTGCGGAAACAAGACTGAAAGCTGCTAACACACACACAAAAGAGAGCAAGGAAGCTCGCGTAGCTTTCTTCAAACACATACTTTTCTCCTACACGACGGACGTGCGCCATAAACGCCATCAGGGGCGCATTTTTCGGCTACGTCCATTCAAAGCTGATCGGGTTTTCAAAGCTGGATTCGTCGCTCCAAATCGAGAAGGGGAAATGTTTATTCTTCCCGGTGGTGAACCGGGGCTGCCGTGGGGCTTGAACGGGCGGGGCTGAAAACCAAGATGTGTGTGTGTAGAAGCAGCGAAAACTATTCTGTGGTTATTGGACGATTCGATTTGATCTACGAATGAATTTATTTGATTGAAGCTGTTGATATAGTTTTGTCGGCTAAGCAGACGAATAAGTTGGCACCATGATTTTCTCCATTTGGTAAATCTGTAATTGCGCGCACTTCACCGGGCGGTTGGCGTTGTTTGTGCAAATCCAGCCGGGCAGGCGCATTGAGGTTTCGGCGATGCTCGCGCACGCCTACGGCTCAATCAGTTCTGAAAAAAAACGAAAAATTGAAATTCAGGATTTGGGAGATTGCCAACTCGGAACGAAACACAAGCTTTAGGATGCTTTGTGAAGATGTGTTTCCGATTGACTACGGGGAAGGTCAGATCGAGGGCGCTTTAATGAGCTAGCGGGGCGCATTAAAGCATCGGGTTCTAATTCTGTCAATTCACTTTTTTAATCACTGCTGTCGTTTACATTACTCAATCATCTTGTCTGCCATGACATTGGTCGTTATAGTTCGCGCGTCCAAATTTCAATCTGAAATTTACCAACTAAGCGGTCGGCATCCGCCCGGTCGAACTATCAATCAAGCCGTATTTCCATCAAGAGAGGACTAACGCTATGGCTGACAATCGTGGTGTGGCTTACATCAAACCCGGAGTTGTAGAAGTTCAAAGCATTGATTTTCCCAAGCTGGCCTTGGGCAAACGCAAATGCAATCACGGCGTCATTCTGAAAGTCGTATCAACCAACATCTGCGGCAGCGACCAGCACATGGTTCGCGGACGAACGACTGCGCCCGAAGGCTTGATCCTCGGTCACGAAATCACCGGTGAAGTGATCGAAGCCGGACGCGACGTGGAATTTATCAGAGTCGGCGACTTGGTTTCGGTTCCGTTCAACATCGCCTGCGGACGTTGCCGCAATTGCAAGGCCGGGCTGACCGGCGTTTGTTTGAGCGTCAATCCGGCGCGTCCCGGAGCTGCTTACGGTTACGTGGATATGGGCGGATGGATCGGCGGACAGGCCGAATACGTCATGGTTCCTTATGCTGATTTCAACTTGCTGAAGTTCCCGGACAAAGACCGCGCGATGGCCAAGATCAAAGACCTGACTTGCCTGTCTGACATTTTGCCGACCGGTTATCACGGCGCAGTCACTGCCGGAGTCGGGCCGGGTTCGATTGTTTACATTGCCGGAGGCGGCCCGGTCGGATTGGCCTGCGCGGCGTCGGCGCAATTGCTCGGAGCGGCTTGTGTCATCGTCGGCGATTTGATTCCCGAACGGTTGAAACAGGCTCGCAAGTTCGGCTGCGAAACCGTTGACGTGTCGAACAAAAATGCCAGCGTGGCCGAACAGATCGAGCAAATCGTCGGCGTTCCTGAAGTAGATTGCGCTGTGGATTGCGTAGGCTTTGAAGCGCGCGGTCACGGCGCAGGCTCAGGCACAGAAGCTCCGGCGACGGTGTTGAATTCGTTGATGGAAGTCACTCGCGCGGGCGGCGGCATAGGCATTCCGGGTTTGTACGTCACAGGCGATCCGGGCGGAATTGATGACGACGCCAAGATCGGCAAGCTGGGAATTCGCATCGGATTGGGCTGGGCGAAATCGCATCATTTCATGACCGGTCAGTGCCCTGTCATGAAATACCATCGCCAGTTGATGCAGGCGATCTTGTACGGAAAGATCAACGTCGCCAAAGCCGTCAACGTTCAGGTCATCTCGCTGGACGACGCGCCCAAAGGTTACAAAGATTTCGACAAAGGCGCGGCCAAGAAATTCGTCATTGATCCGCATCGTGTCATCACGGCGTAAATCATTCGGTGTGACAATTTGGGAAATTGTCACACCTTTTCCTAGAGGAGCATTCATTTAGTAATGAGCAGTTCATTTTCAGGACAAGTTGCAGTCATCACCGGCGGAGCTTCAGGTTTGGGCTTGGCCATCGCCAAAAAACTCCACGGCGAAGGCGCATCCGTCGCGCTGTTGGATATGAACGCCGAAGTCACGCAGGCAGCGGCGAAAGAAGTCGGCGCGAACGCTTCGGGCTATGCCGTCAACGTCACGGACGAAGCTCAGGTCAAAAACGTCATTGACCAGATCGGCGCTCAATTCGGTCGCGTGGACATTCTGGTCAACAGCGCCGGAGTGACAGGCAAAACCAACATCAAAACTCACGAAGTTGATCTGACGGATTTCCGCTTCGTCTTTGAAGTCAACGTCGTTGGTTCGTTCCTGACCGCGAAAGCCGCGTTGCCGTGGATGTTGAAACACAATTACGGACGCATCCTGCACATCGCTTCGGTGTCGGGCAAAGAAGGCAACGCCGGAATGCTGGCGTATTCATCATCCAAAGCCGCCGTCATCGGCATGGCTAAAGTTCAAGGCAAAGAATACGCCGAAACCGGAATCACCGTGAACGCGCTGGCTCCGGCAGTGATTCGCACGCCGATGGTTGCGGCTCTGCCTGCACAGCAGGTGCAATACATGACCGATAAAATCCCTATGAAGCGTTGCGGCGAACTGGATGAAATCGCTCATCTGGCGACGTTCATCGTTTCGCCGGGAACCAGCTTCACGACCGGCTTCACCTTTGATATGACTGGCGGACGCGCGACGTATTGAGAGGGCTAATGGCTGGGATCAAAAAGCTTTTCGCTGATGCCGCCAAACTGCTGTATCTGGGCGTAGGAATCAGCGATCCGGGAACCATTCCTCGCAAAGTGGATTTGTGGAAGATTGCCGCCGGGACGAATTGGCGTTGTTTCAATCTGACGGCCAGTAATCTTCATCACAAAGGCAAAGAGGCGGTTCGATTGGAAGCCAGCGGCGGCAATGCTTCCAGTTCTGGCAATTCTAAAAGCCTGGCTTTGTTTGAAGCCGTCGAATTGCCGGTTGCCAAATTTGATCTGAGCATCGCCGCCATCAATCAAACTGCCGGTTTAGTAATTCGAGCGACAGACCAAACTCAATGCGAAGTGGTTTCATTCGACGTTGTCGCCAACGCTTCGTCGCCGAAACTGACTATTCGTTACGGTTCGAGTTCTGCCGAAGTCGCACTGCCTTCGCATTTGGTTGACGAATGGATCAACGTCCGAGTCGTAGTGGATGCGCTGTTCACGGCTGTCTTCATCAACGGAAAAAACATGCCTGACCTGAAAGTTCCCAGCGACGCGAACACCGGCACGGGCAATTTCATAGGCTTGTGGGCTTCAGGCAATTCCCCCGCGCTGGTGGCCGATTTGAAATACATTCAAACCAGGAAACGAGACTTCGAATGAGCAACCGGCTAAAAGACAAAGTTGCAATTATCACCGGCGGAGGCGCTGGCATTGGCCAGGCTACCGCCATTTTGTTTGCCGAAGAAGGCGCGAAAGTCGTCATCGGCGACATTGACCAAACCGGCGGCGAAGCGACGGCGGCGGAAATCAAAGCTGCTGGCGGCCACGCGATTTTCGTTTACGCGGACATTTCCAAAGAAGCCGACGCGCAAAAACTGACCGACGAAGCGCTGCGCGCGTTTGGCCGTGTAGACATTTTGGTCAACAACGCCGCAGCGTTTGTTCTGAAGGGATTGGAAGCGACGGTCGAAGATTGGCAGCGCAGTCTGGGTGTCAACGTCATTGGTACTGCGCTGGTCAGCCGTTACGCCAGCGAGGCGATGAAGAAGAACGGCGTCAGTTCAGGAGGCTCTATCGTCAATTTGGGTTCGATGTCCAGCTTCATCGCGCAACCGCATTTTGTCAGCTACAGCGCAACGAAAGCGGCGATCATTCAGATGACGAAAAACATGGCTATGGATTTGGCGGAGTTCGGCATTCGCGTCAACGCCGTCTGTCCGGGAACGATCATCACGCAAGCTTCGGAAAAACATTGCGCGCAAGCAGACATCACGATGGACGAATTCAAAGCCATTGAAGGCGCAAAGCATTTGCTGAACCGTCCCGGCGTTCCGCGCGAAGTCGCGTTGCCGATTCTGTTCCTGGCTTCGGACGAAGCGTCGTTTATCACCGGAACGCATTTGATGGTGGACGGCGGATACACGGCTCAGTGAAATCAAAAGGCAAAAAGCAAAGTAGCTGCTTGCCCCTCTTCGTCGCGTTAGCGACGGCTGACTTTAGCCCGGCGTTTCAACGCCGGGTAAGAGCGAGAGGGACTTTGCGTCACGTTAGTGACGCTTGAATTCAGTCGTCGCTGACGCGACGCAAAGCCAAATATCGCTTTCACCGTGGGTTGAAACCCACGGTGAAATTCAATCGCCGCTAGCGCGGCGGAAAGGCGGAGCAGCTACAAGGTAAAAATCAAAAATAGCCTGTGGAGTGATCCGTTTATGACGACTCGATTCTGGTTGAAGCTGTTCATTGTCTTCGTCGCTGTCAGCGGTTTGTTTGCGTTACGTTCTTCTTCGGCTCAAAGCGCCAAAGTGGATTTTGCCCGCGACATTCAGCCGATCTTTCGCGCGCATTGCCAATCCTGCCACGGCGAGCAAACTGCCAAAGGCCAGCTCCGACTCGACAACAAAGCCTCCGCGATGAAGGGCGGCATTTCTGGCGCAGTCATTGTTCCCGGCGATGCGCGCAACAGCCGTTTGCTGCATCGAGTTCGCGGCGAAGGCGGCGAAAAGCGTATGCCGCTTGGCGGCGAATCACTCAGACTTGAACAGATCGAACTTCTTCGACTTTGGATCGAAGAGGGAGCGAACTGGCCGGAAAACGAATCTGTAATCCGCAATTCCCAATCCGCAATCCCCAAGCATTGGGCTTTCACTGCTCCCATCAGACCCATAACTCCCAAAGTATCTCAAACAGTTTGGGTAAAAAATCCGATTGATGCTTTCGTTTTAGCTCGGCTCGAAAAAGAAAAGCTGACGCCTTCACCAGAAGCCGACCGCGCGACTTTGCTGCGCCGCCTGAGCCTTGACCTGATCGGTTTGCCGCCGACGATTGCCGAAGTTGACGCTTTTCTGGCCGACAAATCCCCGAACGTTTACGAAAAACAGGTGGATCGGTTGTTGAATTCGCCGCATTACGGCGAACGCTGGGGACGGTTGTGGTTGGACGCTGCGCGGTACGCTGATTCGGATGGTTATGAAAAAGACAAATCTCGTTCGGTCTGGTTTTACCGCGACTGGGTGATTAACGCGCTGAACGCCGACAAGCCTTACGATCAATTCATCATCGAACAAATTGCAGGAGACCTGTTGCCAAACCCGACGCAGGATCAGTTTGTGGCCACAGGCTTTTTGCGGAATTCAATGATTAACCAGGAAGGTGGCGTTGATCCCGAACAGTTCCGAATGGAAGCGATGTTCGACCGAATGGACGCTGTCGGCAAATCAGTTCTGGGTCTGACGATTCAATGCGCGCAATGCCACAACCACAAATTCGACCCGATAAAACAGGAAGACTATTACCGAATGTTTGCCTTCCTGAATAACTCGCACGAGTCGAACGTCGCCGTTTACACGCCCGCCGAGCATAAGAAGCGCGCCGAGGTTTTCCGCCGAGTGCGCGAGCTTGAAACCGAGTTGCAACATCATTCGCCAGACTGGCAACAGCGTTTGAGCGCGTGGGAAGCTTCGATCAAAAACAACCAGCCGACGTGGACGATCTTTCAGCCTGAAGTGGATGAAATCTCAACTGGTGGCCAACGTTATTTGCCTCAACCTGACAAATCGTTTTTGTCCGATGGTTACGCGCCGGTTCAGCACAAAGTCAAAATGACGCTGAAAACCGACGTGCAAAACATCACCGCTTTCAGGTTGGAGCTGATGAACGATCCGAACTTGCCGCGCAACGGCCCCGGACGTTCGATCACGGGTTCGTGTGCAATCACCGAATTTGAAGCCACCGCCGCACCCGCCAATGACCCAAAGAAAATCACCAAACTGAAATTTGCCAAAGCCACGGCTGACGTTTCTGTGCCCGAACGCGACCTGGAAGCGATCTTCGACGATCAAAGCGGCAGGCGTCGCACTGTCGGCCCGGTTGAATTTGCGATTGACGGAAAGAACGAAACAGCCTGGACGATTGACGCCGGCCCGGCGTTACGCAATCAACCACGCAAAGCAGTCTTCACCCTCGAAAAGCCGATTACGATGACGGGCGATATTCTGTTGACCTTCAACATCAGCCAAAACCACGGCGGTTGGAACAACAACGACAACCAGCAAAATCAACCCGGACGCATGCGGTTGTCGTACACGACCGCGCCAAACGCTGTCGCGGATCCGCTGCCAGCCGTCGTTCGGGAAATTCTTTCAACCTCGCAAAACGAACGCACTGAAGCTCAAACTTCTGCTGTGTTCAGTTACTGGCGAACGACTGTCAGCGATTGGCGCGAAACTAATGCCGAAATCGCGCGGCTGTTGGCGGAACACCCAGAAGGTTCGACTCAACTGGTGCTGAACGAACGCGCCGAGTTGCGCGAAAGCCATTTGCTGAAACGCGGAGATTTTCTGCGCCCTGACAAAACCGTCACGCCCGGAGTTCCGGCGTTTCTGCATCCGCTGCCTGAAAACGCCAAACCGGATCGTCTGACGTTTGCTCGTTGGTTGGTGGATCGCAATTCGCCAACAACCGCGCGCAGCATCGTCAACCGCATCTGGCAGGCTTATTTTGGAATCGGCTTGCTGGAAACTTCAGAAGATTTCGGCTCGCAAAGCCCCGCGCCTTCGCATCGTGAGTTGTTGGATTGGCTGGCGGTCGAGTTGATGGATGCGCGTTACGGAACCGGGAGCGGTAGCGACCGGGTTCCTGCTGAAGCTCGCGTCGCTGAAACCAACCCAGTCGCTACCGCTCCCGGTTCCGCACCAGCGGCTTGGAGCTTGAAGCGTATTCACCGTTTGATCGTCACATCGGCGACTTACAAACAAAGCTCTTCGATTAACTCACGAACTCAAAACCTAAAATCTAACATCCAACATCTGGCATCTGATGATCCGCAAAATCGCCTGCTCGCACGCGGCCCTCGCTTTCGCGTAGACGCCGAACTTGTCAGAGATATTGCGCTTTCCGTCAGCGGATTGTTGAACCCGAAAATCGGCGGAGCCAGCGTTTATCCGCCAGCGCCGAGCTTTTTGTTTGATCGTCCGTTCAGTTACGGCCCGAAAGTTTGGAAAGAAGAGAAAGGCGAAAATCGTTATCGCAGAGCCTTGTACACATTCCGTTACCGCTCGGTTCCATACCCGATGCTGCAAAGTTTTGACGCGCCAACCGGAGACATTTCCTGTGTTCGGCGCACGCGGTCGAATTCTCCGCTGCAAGCATTGACGACGCTCAACGAAACTTTGTTTGTCGAAGCCGCTCGCGCTCTGGCGTTGAAAGTTGTCAGCGAAGGTGGCGCGACTGATCGTCAGCGAGCGGTTTACGGATTTCGTCGTGTGCTGTCTCGGCAACCGCCCGAAACTGAGTTGAGCGAATTGCTTGGTTTGTTCAACCGCCAGCGCGAGCGTTTTTTGGCCGGAGATTTGAACGCCTGGAATCTGGCGACAAACGATCCTGACAAAGCTTTCGCCTTGCCCAAAAACGTGCGGATGGAAGAACTGGCCGCGTGGACTGCCGTCGCGCGAGTGCTGTTAAACCTGGACGAAACCATCACGAAGGAGTGACCGATGGAACGACGAACGTTTTTGCAAAATTCGCTGGCCGCTTTGCCAGCTTTGAATCTGTTCAATCAAACCGGGTCAAAGGTTCGGTTGATTACTCGCGGCGACGATCTGGGCTGCACGCGCAGCCTGAACCGAGCCACGCTGGAATGCTTCAAAAAAGGAATTCTGAAAAACGTCTCGGTGCTGGCCGCGACTCCTTTTGTCGAAGAAGCCGCCAAGATGATGGCGAAGGAAAAAGGCATTTGTTTCGGGCTGCACTGCGATCTGACTTCGGAATGGGACAACGTCAAATGGGGATCGGTGGCTCCGCGCAAAAAAGTTCCGTCGCTGCTGGATGGCAAAGGCTATCTTTACCAAACCAACGACGGCGTCAGAGCCAACGCCAAAGCCGACGAAGCCTTGATCGAATTGCAGGCGCAACTGGACAAAGCGCGAAAGCTTGGTTTCGACATTCGTTACGCCGACACGCACATGGGAACCGTGAATGTCGTGCCGGGTTTAGCTGAAAAGTTCGGCGAATGGTGTCGCCAGAATCGGTTGATTGACACGCGGCGCATCGGCGGAAGGTTGAAGCTGCCAAACGCCAGCCCCGCAGATCGCAAACATCCGGGTGATTATGTCGCCGATGTGATGAACGCGCTGAAAGCAGCAACCGACGGCGAATACCTGATAGTCGGCCATCTCGCTTTCAACGACGCAGAGATTCGCAATCTTGGCCATCCGGGTTATCCCGGTGAAGCCGTCGCGCACAATTTGAATTGGGAGCGGCTGGCGTATGTTGATCCGCGCATGGTCAAATTCGTGCGCGAATCCGGCGTGCAAACGATTCGTTACGACGAAACCGAAACCGGGCGAGAGCAGGTGAAAGAGTTCCTGAATTGACCAAAGAAGAAATTGATGCAGTTTGGGGCCGAGAGTAACTGGCAAAAACAACTTTTAGGAGGTCTCGCTATGAAAATTCTAGCTTCCGCATTTATGCTGGTTTTATTCGCCTCAAATGCTGCAACACAGGTTCAGTCCGATCCATCTGCAAAACTCAGTGTTGTGGTCATTCAAAAGAAATGGCGTATGGACCTTTACAATGCCGCGCTGGATCAAGACCAGATCGAAGCCCAAAAGGAGCGTGACAGAGAAGAGCAGGCGCGTAGAGAGCGGGAAAGACTAAATGAAAGACTGAGCGAACAGGGGATGCCGACCAGACAAGAGCCGTATAGCAGACCTAAAACAAGCCCCAGCGGAACTTCCGTTGTTTATGTCTATGAAGTAAAAATCAAGAACATTGGAAAGAAGGATATTCGCAAGCTTGCCTGGGATTATGTTTTCTCTGATCCAGCCACTGAACGAGAGTTGGGGCGTCGGCGGTTCGTCAGTGAAATAAAGATTGGTCCAGGCAAAACCAAAAATGTGATCATGCGCACTTCGACTTCTCCGACCGGCACAGTTGATGCAGCCAGGGCGGGCAAAAAGTCGCAGAACTTATATTCGGAAAGCGTGATTGTACAAAGCATAGACTATGCCGACGGTTCTGTATGGAAAGCAGCTTCGAATTAGACAAGCCGTCAGGCAAAAATCCTGCGAACTCAAAATACGTTCAACCCTTCGGTTGAAGCCTTCGAGTAAATGGAATCCATCGCTTCTGAGAAGGCTTCTTCGCCTCGCCAGAATGGGAAATTGCCCAGTCGAGTAATCAACGCAGCATTGACCGGCGGAATGCGGACTTCGCCAAAAATGTTTTCGGGGAAAACGCCGCCTTGCCAAAAACTGTTGGCTTTGGCGGTCAATGGCTCTGGCGGCAATGCGGTTTCTGCGACGGATTCATCCGCAGCTTCGGTTGCGCTTCTGGTGAATTTGCCCAGCGCGGCGATTAACTCTTCGCGCTCCAGACCGCGCAGTTTGAACAGCAAAAATGGGTCGCGGTCGAATTCTTCGGCCAGCAAAAAATACACCGCCGCGATGTGTTTGCACGGATTCGACCAATCGGGACAGGAACAATCCGTTTCTAAATCGCGCAGCTTTTCAGGGAACAGCGACAGGCTGTTGGATTGAAAAACCTGTTCGATTTCCTGCGGCATTTCTCCGGCCATCAACTTCGCGGCAAAGATTGCCTGGCTGCCCAGCGCCGAAGTTATCTTGCCCCAATTCGACGCATCCAGTTCTTTCAACTTGATCGTAATTTTGTACGGATCGTTGAACGAACCCTGCACTCTGGATTTGACCTGGCCTTTGGTGATGTCAATCGAAAGCACCTGACCGCTGCGCGCGTAAGACTTTCCGCGATTCAGCCGCTCGCCAATGTTGAAACTTTCCAGCGTGCCGATCCAACGTTTTGCCCACCACGTTTCGCCGAATGCGCCACGCTTCGATTGAGCCTTGATGCCGCCTGTCGCTTTGATCTTCTTTCGATAACTGTAATAACCGTATCTATAACCATCGTCGTCGTAACGTCCGTATCTGCCCATCGGAATCTCCTTGGTTGAACTATTCGCCGATTGCGTCAGCGCGCAACGCGAACAGGTTTTTCAATTCTTTTGTCGAAAGTTCTGTCAACCAGCCTTCGCCTGTGCCAACAATGCTGGAAGCGATTTCGCTTTTGCGTTCAATCATTTCGTCAATCTTTTCTTCCAGAGTTCCAGCGCACAGGAATTTATGAACCTGCACATTGCGCTGCTGGCCAATGCGGAAAGCGCGGTCTGTAGCCTGATTTTCCACCGCCGGATTCCACCAACGATCAAAGTGAAAAACGTGATTGGCCGCCGTCAGATTCAATCCGGTTCCTCCGGCTTTCAGCGACAGAATGAACACGGGCGGCGAACCCGGCGTGTTTTTCTGGAAGCGTTCAACCATTCGGACGCGGTTTTTCTGTGTAACGCCGCCATGCAGAAACAGGACTTCGTGACCAAAATTTTCCTGCAAATACCGCTGGATGATTCCGCCCATTTCGGTGAACTGCGTGAAGATCAGCGCGCGTTCGTTTGAAGCCAGCACCTCTTCCAGCATTTCAGTCAACCGTGCCAGCTTGCCCGAACGTCCGGGAATCGCCGAGTTATCGCCCAGAAATTGCGCCGGATGATTGCAGACCTGTTTCAATTTCATGAGCGTCGCCAGCACCAATCCTTTGCGCTGAATGCCATCGCTGCTTTCCAGCGATTTGCCCGCGTCTTCGGCGACGGCTGCGTACAGCGAAGCCTGTTCTTTGGTCAGCGTGCAGAACGTTTTCATCTCCATCTTTTCCGGCAAATCGCTGATGATCGTTTTGTCGGTTTTCAACCGGCGCAAAATGAATGGCGAAGTCAGTCGTTTCAATTGAGCCGTCGCCTGTTCGTCGCGCTGAGTCTGAATCGGCATAAAGAAGTTTCGTTTGAATTCGGCCTGCGTTCCCAGAAAGCCCGGATTCAGGAATTCCATAACCGACCACAAATCGCCTACGTTGTTTTCAACCGGTGTCCCAGTCAACGCTGCGCGGTATTCGGACTTCAACGAACGCGCGGCTTTGGATTGTTTGGTTTCGGCGTTTTTGATGTTCTGGGCTTCATCCAGAATGATGCCTTGCCAGTCCATACCTTCCAGAATGGCCTGATCGCGGTGCAATAATGAATAACTGGAAATGACGATGGCGTGTTTGGCGGCTTCTTTTTTGAATGCTGCGCCTTTGGCTCGCGTCAATCCGTGATGAATCATCACCGGCAGATCGGGCGTGAACCGCGCAGCTTCTTTTTGCCAGTTGCCCATCACAGACATCGGGCACACCAGCAACACTGGCCGCCGAGTTTTCTTGTCGCCGGATTGCCAGTCGCGCTGAATTTTGGTCAGAGTCTGAATGGTTTTGCCCAATCCCATGTCGTCGGCCAGACAGGCCCCAAACCCAATGTCGGTCAGGAAAGACAACCACGACGAACCGCGCGTTTGATAAGGTCGCAACGTGCCGTTGAAATTTTTCGCCGGTTCCAATTCCTGAAAAGCTTTACGCCCGTCCAATTGCGCCAGCAAATCGCCGATCCAGCCGTCGGCGTTGACGCCTTCAAACGCGATACCTTTGACAGATTTGCCTTTGCCGCCGACTCCCAACGACATGTGAACCAATTCGCGGACGCTGGCTTTGCCTGTAGCTTTCTTTTTCCAAAACTCGATGGCGGTTTGAATTTCTTCGGCGGACAACTGAACCCACTGGCCGCGAATTCTGACCAGCGGTTCTTTCAACTTGGCCAGCGCTTCCAGTTCTTTCAGCGACAGCGTTTCATCGCCCAGCGCGACTTCGTAATCGAACTTGATTATTTCGCTCAGTGACAATCCGCCGCCGCCCTGCAATTTCGGGCTTTTGACATTGGCGCGGGCGCTCAATCGCAGCTTGGTTCCTTTGCGAGTCCACCACGCCGGAAGCATGACGTTGAAGCCGGACTGTTCCAGCAACCATGCCTTTTCCTGCAGAAACTCGAACGCCGCGGTCGAATCCAGGTCGTAACCGGCGGGCGCGGATGATTTCAAACTTTGTTCGATGTGCGGGCTGATGCTGGCCGCTTGTCCCAATGAAGACAGCAGGAATTCGCGCGCGTTGAAGTTGGGACGTTTCAACACGGCGGCCTGCTTTGCTTTGGCGTTCCAGACGTCGGCGACCGGAATCAACAAGCTGGGATCGTCTGCGGATTGCAGCAAATATCGGACGTGCCATTGATTGCTGGACGCAGAGACGGAGCGACGGGCAGACGGGGCGAGTTCTGTTTTCGGTTCGATAGGTTCTTCCAAGCGAAAGCACAGACGGAACGGGCTGGAAGTCGTCACCTCAACAGGGCGTCGCCAATCGCGCGTTTGCGCGGCAAATTGCAAAAGCTCGGTTTCTTTTCCGGCCAATTCGCTGTTCATCGTCCGCAGCGCGTTCAGCCATTGATCGTGCAACGAATTGAAACTTCGTTTTTTGGTTGGCTGGTTTTCGCGGTCAACGCGCGCCAGAAAATCCACGATCAATCCAACAAAGTCAGCTAACAGTCCAGCGGCGGCATTGTCTGGCGGAGTGGTCACATCGGCGGCAGACATTGCGCGGCAAACGTGCGGCATCACTCGCGCGAGCTTGGCTGCTCGTTCAGCGTCCGGCCCAACGAATACCGGCAACCAACGCGCGTGATGTTTGTCGTCTTCTTTGACGACGGCGGGTAACAACTGTTGACGAACGGTCATGGCTCCGGCAAAGCGCATGGCCATCGCCCAATACGCCAAATCCAAACCGGCGACGACCCCAGGCGAAAGCAGAGACTTGTCCGCGCACAGGCTCAGCAATTCAATCGCTTCGACTGTGGCCAGTGGCAACGCCGTCACTGTCCACGCAGCCAACACCGGTGGCGATTTGGATTCGGGCGGATCGGCAATCAACACGCTGGAAGCCACCGGCTGGCCATCCACCGTCGGCAACCAGAGGGAGACGTTTTCAAATTCGCTTTTTTCGATTTTGATGCCGGACAGAAATTCCGAAAGGGCTGTCAACAAACCGTCTGCGCCTGCGTCGTAAATCAGGCGCGCAGGTTTATCGCTTTTCTTTTTGGACGAGCGTTTGGCAGTAAATGGTTCTGAAGGCGCTGTTTCGCCCCACAGCAGCAGGTGTTTTTCCTGAAACCCCGCGTGAAGAATAATCATTCCGCTTTGATCTCCGCGTTGAATAGGTTGGGATTACTTCAACGCTGAGTGTACGAAATGGATTGGTGGGTTCACAAGATGTGCAGGTCTATTTGAATTGTCAGGTTGTGCGAACGTAAGTGCGAAATAGCAGAAACCGATTAGCCAATCGGAACGTTGAGTAGTTGACCACACGTGATTAAGAACTCTCTTGCTCATCTTTCAACAAATTCAGAGGTAGTTTTCAATGTCTGCGAAATTTCGCTTCCTGTTGAGTGGAATCTGTTTGGTTTTGGGAATTGGTGGCACATTCGCGCAGGAACAGGCTGTCGTTCCGTTGCGTGCAAAAGCCAAAAAGGAACAGATCATCGAACGGCTGATCGCTGCCATTCCAAAGTTGATGGAAGAAGGAAAAGTGCCTGGGCTTTCCATCGCGCTCATTCAAAAAGGCGCACTCGTCTGGCACAAAGGTTTTGGCGTGAAGAATGCTCAAACCAAAGAGCCTGTTGCCGACAACACAGTGTTTGAAGCTGCCAGTTTGAGCAAACCAGTGTTCGCTTATGCCGTGTTGAAACTGGTGGATGAAGGCAAACTTGATCTTGACGCTCCGCTGACAAAATACCTGCCCGGCAATTATGACGTTGGCGAAGACGCGCGAATCAATCAGATCACGGCGCGGCACGTGCTCAGCCACCGCCCGGGATTTCCCAATTGGCGACGGCAGAACAATCCGTTGACGATTCACTTCACGCCTGGCGAACGGTTCAGCTATTCCGGCGAAGGTTTTGTGTACCTATCCAAAGTCGTCGAAAAAATCACCGGCGAAGACTTCAATAATTTCATGAAACGAATGGTGTTCGTTCCGCTGGGAATGAACGACAGCAGTTACGTCTGGCAGGAAAG
This sequence comes from Acidobacteriota bacterium, assembly GCA_033763255.1. Classification (GTDB taxonomy): domain Bacteria; phylum Acidobacteriota; class Blastocatellia; order RBC074; family RBC074; genus RBC074. Next base: position 63,873 of record JANRKX010000005.1, read on the forward strand.
TTATGTCGCTCAGCACGCATTCAGCCACAGCAACGATGGCCAGATGACAGGCCAAAACAAATCCACCAAACACAACGCCGCAGCCAGTTTGCGAACGACGGCTCAGGATTTTGGCAAGTTTCTGGTTGCCATCGCCAAAGGCTCTGGGCTGAAACCCGCGACCAAACGGCAGATGCTGGCCCCGCAAATCCAGGTCAGTGAAAGCGGCACAAACAACACGCTCAAAGCTCCTGAAAAATTATCAGCTTCGCTTTCGTGGGGACTTGGCTGGGGACTGCAAACCACCAACGATGGGCTGGCTTATTGGCATTGGGGCGACAACGGAAACATGAAGGCTTACGTCGTGATGTATGACAAACAGCAGTTCGGCCTGGTGGTGTTCACCAACGGCGCGAACGGATTGAAGATCGTGCCGGAAATCATTTCCGAATCACTTGGCGGCCAACAACCGGCTTTGAGTTGGTTGAAATATGGCAGCTACAAAAACGCCAACGCAGTTGCGCGTTAAACCCAAACTTCAAAAAAGAGGAACTATGAAAAAGAAAATTTTGTTGATGATTGCCTGTCTGACGCTGACAGGTTTGTTTGCGGTTCCATCGTTTGCTCAACAGGCGAACAACGACAAAGAAGCCGTGCGATTGGCCGTGCTGGATTACGTCGAAGGCGTGTACAACGTCCAGCCCGAACGCATCGAACGCAGCGTCCATCCCAAACTGACCAAGCTGGGGTTTTATCGTCCACCTGCTGATGCTGCCTATCGTCCAGCTTCTGTGATGACTTTCGATCAACTGGTTCAACTGGCCAAAACCTGGAACAAGGAAGGCAAGTTGCGAAAAGACGCGCCCAAAGAAATCACCGTTTACGAAGCGCAAGACCAGACGGCCACTGCCAAGCTGGTGGCCGAATGGGGAACTGATTATTTTCATTTGGCCAAATTTGACGGCAAATGGATGATCGTCAATGTCTTGTGGCAAAGCCCGCAAAAGAAAAACTGAGGCGATTACCTGCGCTTGCTTTCGTGAGCCAGCAACCATTCTTTGCGTTCCATGCCGCCGCCGTAACCGGTCAGTTTGCCATTTGAACCGATGACGCGGTGGCAAGGAACTATGATCGAAATCGGGTTGCGACCGTTGGCTGCGCCGACTGCGCGCGAAGCGTTGGAATTTCCGACGCGCTCTGCCAGTTCGCCGTAACTGATCGTCGCGCCAAACGGGATGTTCAGCAATTCTCGCCAGACGGTCTTTTGAAACTCTGTGCCGATCATTTTCATCGGCAGATCAAACTCGGTCAGATCACCGGCAAAGTAAGCAGCCAGTTGTTTGCGAGCTTCGGCAAAAGGCTTGGCGTTGTCATCGAGCTTCCAGGTCTCGCTGAAATACGGGCCGTGGCGTTGCGTCATCATAAACAAACTGGTCAATGATTCGCCGTCCGAAGCCAGCAGCAGCGATTCAATCGGGCTTTCGATTCGAGTGTAGTAAGTCGTCATTTTTCTCCCTCCGATTTTTCCAAAGATTTCCAAAGGTGCATAACGGCGTAAGCTCGCCAGGGACGCCAGGCTTCTGCAATTTCCAAAACTCGTTTGGGTTTGTTCGTGCCAAGAGCTTTGTAAACTCCAAGGTCTGTGTGCGGAAAAGCGTCCGGCCACGACAGCGCACGCATCGCCACGTATTGAGCCGTCCATTCGCCAATACCCGGAAGTTGTTTCAACTGTTCCATCGTTTGTTCGACGTTGCCGCCGGGTGAAAGGCTCAGCTTGCCGATGGCGACAGCTTCGGCCAGAGCGATGATTGATTTTGCGCGTGCGCCAATGATTCCAAGCGAAGTCAGTTCAGACAAATCAGCAGCCGCGACTCGTTCAGGCTTCGGTGACAAATGCGTTAATACTGCAAGCGGGGCCGCAAGCGGTGTTTCCACAGGCTCGCCAAATTTGGCGACGTAACGACCGGCCAAAGTCGTCGCGGATTTGACGCTGACTTGTTGACCAAGAATCGCTCGGACAGCGATTTCAAATCCGTTGAAAGCTCCGGCGACGCGCAAGCCGGGATTCGCCGCAGCCAGTTCGCCCAACTGCCCAGCGATTGCCAACGGTTCGGCTTTCAGATCGAAAACTCGTTTGACGCCCGCCAGTACAGGCAGCAAGGCTTTTGCCAACGAAGCCGAAATCTCCACTTGCAATACTGTTTTCGTTGTCGAAGGTTCAACGGCGATCCATCCAAGGTGATTATCAATAGCGACGGTTCGCAGATAACGATTTCCTTCGACGCTTTCAACTCCGGCCAGCGCGCGAGCTTTCAGATAATCCATCAACGATTGCCAATCCAGTGGCGGGCGGTAGGCCAATTCGCAAACCAGAGTTTCGCTGGTCGAAGCCGCGCGCGTCTTTCTCAACTCAGTTGGGTTCAACCGATAACGTTCTTTGAACAGCGCGTTGAAGCGGCGAAGACTGGCAAAGCCACTGGCAAAAGCAATTTCGGTAATCGGCAAATCGGTGTCGGTCAACAGTCTTTTGGCTAACAACAATCGTTGAGTTTGAATCAGCGCGATTGGCGAGACGCCCAATTCAGTTTGCAGCACTCGGCGCAAATGGCGGTCGGTGACTCCCATTTCGGCTGCGAATTCATCCAGTCGTTTTTCGGTCAACGAACCGTCTTCAATGCGATTGATTGCCGAAGCTACCAATCGGCTGACGGCGTCAGTTCGCGCATTGCCCGGCGCAAGTTCCGGTCGGCAAAGCAGGCAAGGGCGAAAACCGGATTGTTCAGCCGAAGCAGCCGTCGAAAAGAATTTGCAGTTTTCACTGCGCGGAGTTTTTGCCGTGCAAACCGTTCGGCAATAAATCTTTGTGCTCGAAACTCCGACAAAGAAAACTCCGTCGAACCGCGTGTCGTGTGTCAGCACTGCCTGGTAACAACTTTTGTGATCCATAACCATAGTCGAAGTGTAGCGGAGCCAAGCCGTGTAGTCTCGCCATTTTCGGACACGAAAATTGGTTCATTCGCGTTTGCAAAAATCGGCTGTCGAGATAAGAATTGCGCCTCTTTCAACCACAGAGATTTCTAAAATCAAAATGCAGTTCCGAACAGCAATTGCTTAGACCTGTGACTGGGCACTCGAACTCAGGTTTCCGCGTCACGAAGTGTGTCTGTCAGGTTGGAAGTGTAACCGTTTCTGATAAGCACTCAAGCAAAAGAAAGTAGGTATTTAGCTCCAACTTCTTTCAGTGTTTCTTCGAGCGTTTCCGAAAGTTGTTTGAATGATTCATAAGCCGACAGCGGCAACCATTCGTATTTCAGTTTCCGCCAGAGGATTTCGATCAAATTCAATTCCGGGCAGTATGGTGGCAGAAACAGAAGATACATTCCATCTTCTTCCCACTTTTTGAGCCTGGCTTCAAAAGCCGCGCTTCGGTGCATCGGCGCATTATCAATGACGATCAAGCAAGGCTTGGTCAGTTGCGCGCAGTAGTCGTCAAAGCAGTGAATGACGAATTCCGAGTTGACCGAGCCTTCGGTCAGATACGATTGAAAGTCGCCACAAAGGTTGAGAAATCCAAGCACGTTCAAACGGGGCGATGAGGCGCTTGGGAGTTCCAAGGTTTGTCCCGGAGCTTGCCAGGCGTAAGGGATGCAAGGCGTCAGCGTGAACCCGGTTTCGTCAAAGTAAATCAGATCGAAATCATGGCCTTTGTCAGCGCAAGCCTTGCGTAGCTTGGCTAAATGCTTTTGCGCCCTGCGAAAGTCTTTTTCATTGCGCATCGTTTTCAAGCTGCGGCGCGCTCGTTTCCAGGTGTAGCCTGCTGCTTTGAGCGCCCGTTTGAGAGTGTCGCGGCTGAGGCTCTTGCCCAGTTCTTTTTCAATTTGCTGACAGGCAGTTTTCAAACAGCGCGGAGTCTTGGCTACGATGTCGAATGTTTTTTTTGAGATTCCTCGTCGGCCAGCGTCGCCGGACGACCGCTCTTGGGATCATCGGCAAGACCGTCGTACTGATACTCTTCCCACCAATCCAACCAGAGGCTGACTCGGTCACGATCTTGTTGGTAGATGTCAGCAATTTGATCTAAGGAATATCCACGCGCGCTAAGCAGCACGGCGTGCGCCCGCATTCGAATGCGATGCGTAGGATCACTTTTTTGAATCTCTTTGAGACGCTGTTGCTGCGCCTCAGTGAGCGACTTGATGAATTTGGTCGGCGTTCTCATTCGCTCATTTTACCCGAAAACATTTGCTCGACTACTTACTCAGGAGGATCGTTTTACATGTCAGATCATCAATCAACAGAAGACAACAACGAACGCCGATCGTTTCTGGGAGTTCTTTCCGGATTGATTGCCGCAGGAATTTCTGCCGTGCTCGGCGTCAACATCGGACGGTTTGCCGTTTCGCCCGCTTTGTCGGCTGCCGGAGCAGAAAACTGGTCTGATCTTGGGCCTGTATCGGATATTCCCGAAGGCAACCCCGTCAAGAAAAACGTCGTTGTTTCCCAAGATGCGGGCTGGGGGAAATTCCAGGCGCAACGCGCTGTCTGGGTGATTCGTAGTGGCGAAAAAGTCACGGTGTTCACTGCCGTTTGCCCACATCTGGGTTGCACGGTCAACGCCAAAGACGATGTGTTTATCTGTGCTTGTCACGACAGTAAATGGGATGTCGCCGGAGCCGCGCAAGGCGGCCCAACTCCGCGCGGATTGGATGCGCTGGAATACAAAGTTGAAGGCGATGTGCTGAAAGTTCGGTATCAGGATTTCAAACAGGGCATTGCTCAAAAGGAGGTCTTGAGCTGATATGGCTGACAAATCCAAAGTTGAACAACTTGTTGATTGGGTGGACGAACGTACTGGCGTCAAGGCTTTGGCTGACGAAGCGATGAACGAACCGATTCGCGGCGGCGCTCGATGGGCTTATGTCTTCGGTAGCGCGTTGCTGTTTTTGTTTGCCGTTCAAGTTGCGACCGGAATCGCCATGACCTTGTATTACGTTCCGACAGCCGATCACGCTCACGCCAGCGTCGCTTACATTCAAAAAGTCGTTCCTGGCGGAGCGTTGCTACGCGGGATTCATCATTACGCTTCCAGCGCGATGGTCATTTTGGCAGTCGTTCATCTGGCGCAGACGTTTCTGTACGGAGCTTACAAACAGAAACGCGAATTGGTTTGGGTGATCGGTGTCGTGATGCTGTTACTCGTTTTGGGATTCGGCTTCACGGGATATTTACTGACCTGGGATCAAGCGGCTTATTTCGGCACGAAAGTCGGAACTTCGATTGCCGGAGAAATCCCGGTTGTCGGCCCGATGCAGCAAAAGATCATGCTTGGCGGCACGGAGCTTTCGACGGTCACGCTGTCGCGTTTTTTCACCACGCACGTTTTTCTGCTGCCGCTGCTGCTGGCTTTACTGGCGGGATTGCACGTGGCGCTGTTTCGCAAAGCCGGCCCGGCTGGCCCCTATCACAACAAAGATGACAAAAAAGTTGATCGTTTCTTTCCGAAGCAGGTCTTTTTCGATTCTGTGGCCATGCTGGTTGTTTTTGTGACGCTGGTTTATTTGGCGATGACAATGCCCGCTGAACTTGGGCCGGTTGCCGATCCTTCGTCGGATTATCTGGCGCGTCCGCCATGGTATTTCATGCCGCTGTTTCAATTGCTGAAATGGTTTCCTGGCAGTTGGGCGATTATTCCGACAGCGGTTTTACCTGCTTTGGTTTTTGGCGCGCTGTTTCTGCTGCCATTTCTGGATCGCAAAGCCGAACGCAATCCGTTCAAACGCCCGATTGCCAGTATGGTGTTGTTGCTGACGATTGGCGGCGCAGTCGGTTTGATTTTTTTGGCCAAGCATCAGGATCGCAACAATCCGGAATTCGCCGAAAAGTTGAAGAAGCAAGATGAAGAGGCTCAAGCCTTTTTCAAGACTCCGTTTGAGCCGCAGGTGATAGGCGCGACAACGGCAATGGCCGGAGCCGCAGGCGCTGTCGCTGCTGTTGCGCCGGCTGCTTATGTCGAAAGCTGTGCCGATTGCCACGGAGCCAATGGCGAGGGAAATCCTGATCTTGATAGCCCGCCGTTGAAAGGGTTGGCTGACAAGCCAAGGCGCACTCCGGAAGATTTATTGAAGATTTTGGATGATGCGCGTGCCTATGATTTGAAGAAGCCTATGCCCGCGAGTTTTCCAGATATTTCTGAAGCCGACAAGAAGGCAATTGTTGAGTGGATGCTAAAATTGAAGTAACCCCTTTTCATTCCCGGTAAGTCCGGCACTAAACTAAGGAGACTAAATCTAAAATGAATAAACAGCATTACATGTGTACTATAAGATGCTTCTTTAATCATGATGGTTCAGAAGCCTTTTCCAATTTACTGTTTAATAGTCAGCAAGAGTGAGATAATTATTGTAAAGAAAG
>JANRKX010000006.1:0-15143 GCA_033763255.1 Acidobacteriota bacterium
TGGTGAAGGCTTTGCGGAACCACCGGAACGGCGCGAGATTTAGTTTCCAGCCCTGAAAGGGCGACAGACCAAGCCTCGTCCGACGCCCTTTCAGGGCTTGGAGGTCTTTTGCCATTATTTCCGGTGGTTACGCTGCGCTCATCACCGGCTAATATCCGCTGCGCCTCCGGCGCAAAGAAGAAAGATGTGGGTAATGACAAGGTTAAAAACCTGTCCCACACCCTCTCTTTATTTCATTACCCTATCAATCGGAACGCTGACTGCAAACGATTTTACTTTTTGAACTTCGCCAACTGCTCCGCGAAGGGATTGTTGAAGCTAGGCTTTTCCGGGCGCGGCGGTCTTCGGTCTTGCCGGTTGTCCTGCCTGTTATCACGGCGATTGTCGCGGCCACGATCCTGACGACGGTCTTGTCCGCGTTCGCGCGGTTCGGCTTGCCGGTCGCGCGGCATCTGGCGCGAAGTTTCCGCGTCGCTTTTCATCGTCAAGGCAATCTGATTTTTTTCCAGATTCACTTCCAGCACGCGCACCGTCACGCGGTCGCCGGGATTGACGACTTCGCGCGGGTCTTTGACGAATCTGTTGCTCAATTGCGAAATGTGAACCAGGCCGTCCTGATGGACGCCTATGTCAACGAACGCGCCGAAGTTCGTCACGTTGGTGACGATGCCCGGACAAATCATCCCCGCCGCCAAATCGCTGACTTGATGAATGTCTTCGCGGAAGGCGAAGGCCGAAAACTCTTCGCGCGGATCGCGTCCGGGTTTGGCCAGTTCGGAGATGATGTCCGTGAAAGTGAAATCGCCGACTTCGGCTTTCAGGTCTTCAGCCTGTTTGACCAATTCGACGCCGCTGCCCGTCAATTCGCCGACGCCTTTGCCTAAGCGCGCGGCCAGTTGCTCCAACGCGGGGTAACGTTCAGGGTGAACACCGGTGTTGTCCAGCGGATGTGCAGAGTTCGGGATTCGCAAAAAGCCCGCCGCCTGTTCAAACACCTTCGCGCTGAAGCGCGGGATTTCCAGCAGTTGTTGGCGCGATTCAAACAAGCCTTTTGTGCCGCGATGTTCGACGATCTTTTTCGCCATCGAAGGGCCAATGCCTGAAACTCGCGCCAGCAAATGCGATGACGCCGTGTTCAGATTCACACCAACGGAGTTCACGCAAACATCCACGACCAAATCCAGAGACTTTTTCAACGCAGGTTGATTCACGTCATGTTGGTACTGACCAACGCCGATACTCTTGGGATCGGTTTTAACCAGTTCGGCCAGCGGGTCTTGCAACCGTCGAGCGATGGAAATGGCTCCTCGCACGGTCAAATCCAGATCGGGGAATTCTTCGCGCGCGACATCGCTGGCGGAGTAAATGCTCGCGCCGGATTCGTTGACCATAACGACGGGCGTGGTCAAACCCGATTCTTTCAACGCTTCGCGGACAAAACTTTCGGTTTCGCGTCCGGCGGTTCCGTTGCCGACAGCGATGGCGCGGATGCTGGCGTTGTTGACGACTTCGGCCAAAAGTTTTTTGGCGCGTTCCTGTTCGTGTTGCGATTGCAGATGAATGACATCGCTGGCGACGTATTTGCCGGAATCGTCAACCACGGCCAGTTTGCAGCCTGTGCGAATGCCTGGGTCAACGCCGAGCACGGCTTTGGCTCCGAATGGCGCGGCCAGCAGCAGCTTGCGGACGTTTTCGGCGAAGACCTTGATCGCGGCTTCGTCGGCAACGTCTTTCAGCGAGCGATGAACTTCGGTTTCGATGCTTGGCAAGACGTAAGCTTTCAAAGCCATGCGCGCCGATTTCTGCAACACGTCTTTGATCGGCTGTTCGCATTCGGCAGTCGCAGGGCAAGCCTCGGATTCAAACCGGCCTTGCAGAATCAAATCGAAGTCGGCGTCTTCTGGCGCAGCGCCGATGGTCAATGTCAGTTCTTCTTCCATCCAACCGCGACGCATCGCCAGATAACGATGCGAAGCTTCAGGTTTCAGCAACGATTGAATTGGTTCGAAGTAATCAAAGTAGCGTTCAAATTTGCTGGCGGGTTTGGCTTTTTCAGCTTTGGCAGTTTTGCCAACGCCGCGTTCAAAGACGGTTTTGCGAGTGTGTTCGCGCAGTTCAATCGTTTCAGCCAACCGCTCGGTCAAAATGTCCTGAGCGCCGCTGATGGCTGCTGCCGTGTCGTTGATGTTCTTTTCGGCGTTGTAAAACGCCAGCGCGAAAGCTTCCAGCGTTTGTCCGGGTTCGGGCGTCGCCAGCGAGTGAGCCACGTCCCAAATCCAAATGGCCAATGGTTCCAAGCCAGCTTCTTTGGCGATGGTCGCTTTGGTTTTGCGTTTCTGTTTGTAAGGCAGATAAAGGTCTTCCAGCGTGTCCAGATTGAAGGCAGACATAATCTGCTCTTTCAGTTCTTCGGTCAGCTTTCCTTGCCGTTCGATCTCTTCAACGATGAAGGTCTGCCGTTTGATGATTTCATCCCAACGCTCTTTGGCATTGATGACGTTGGCGATGGCAACTTCGTCAAGATTGCCCGTTTGCTCTTTGCGATACCGGGCGATGAACGGAATTGTGCCACCTTCTTCGGTGAGCTTCAGAACTGAGTTTGCAGATTGGACTGGAATGTCCGCGTGAATGGATTGGAACCAGATTTCAAAAGTCATGCTGTGAATATGTCAGAAAGTGAATTTGAAGTTACGTGCGAGATGCGGATTGTAGAGCGTTGAAAAAACAAAGCAAGGCCTCGCAACTCATTTGCATAGCCAATCAGAACATTGACAGAATTGCACGTCGCAACCTTTAATTACCCAACCTTGGCAAAAGAAAAAGGAGCATTTATGTGGACAGCAGAAAAACAGAACCGGTTCGACGATTTGTGGAAGCGTCGGTTTGAAAGCACGTTGACTGAAACCGAAGAACAAGAGTTGACCCTTTTTCTGAATGAATTAGATAGTGAAGAAGAAGAGCGGTTGCGTCCGGCAATGGAAGAGTTGGAAAAGAACATTGAAGGCGGACAAAAAAATCTGGCCGATGTTCGAATGCAGAATGCAATGCTCGAAGCCATCATCGCCAAACGCGAATCATTGCTGGCGCGCGTTAGGTCACAATTGGCTCAATTTCAGGCTGAGAGTCAGGCGCTGCAAGCCGAGTACGAAACAGCCAGAAAATACAGTCAGGCCTCCATCTGATAGTGGCGCGAATGGCGATTTCAGACGAAATCAGGGAAAGCATCCGACAACAATTCAACCTTTGTTGCGGGTATTGCCGCGTCCATGAAAATGAATCTGGCAGCCAGCTTGAGATTGACCACTTTCAACCACGTGCTTTCGGCGGAACAGACGAACAAGAAAATCTGATTTATTGCTGTAGCGCCTGCAATAAATTCAAGCACGATTTTTGGCCAGCAGAAAACCCCACCTCCAATCCACGCCGCCTGCTTCACCCACTTAAAGATAATGTTCAAGAACACCTTGCCGAAAACGCAGATGGGCGTTTAATTCCGTTGTCGGCAATAGGTGAATTTCATTTGGAAAGACTGCGCCTCAACCGTCCGCAACTTGTTGCCTACCGCAAAAAACACTATCTGGAAAAAGAAGTACACGCTGACATTATCGAAGCTCTGGCAGCCAGCCATAGACTTGAAACAAAGGCAGAGGAGCTTACTGAATTGCTGAATAAAGCTCTCGCTCGAATTGAGCGGTTGCAAGGTCAATAGCTTTCATCTCGCCAGACTCTTGCGAACCATTCGCAAGACGGATTCTTCGGAAGTCAGATCGGCAATCTTTTCAAGTTCCACCCAGGCCAGGTCTTTCGATTCGCTACTGACAACCAGCGGCGCGGTTCGATCCGCCGAAAACAAAAATCGAATGTCGTAATGAAAGTGCGCGGGTTCTTTCGGATTGGCTGGGATGGCGTGAACGTCTACATCAAAGATTTGATCGCTCAGCGAGCGTACATTCGGCAATCCGGATTCTTCGCAAGCTTCACGCCAAGCCGCGCTGAGCATGTCGGCGTCGTCTTCGACGTGGCCGCCAAGCTGCACCCAGCAATCGAACTTGCCGTGATAAGTCAGCAAAACGTGCGAACGATCTTCGCTGACAACCCAAGCCGAACCAGTCAGATGTCCGGCCAGTTGCCGACGCGAATGAAAGTTGTCGTATCGGCTGACGAACTGTTTGATGTCTGCCAGCATTCGCGCTTCGTGCGCGTCGGTGGGTTGGTGCGCTTCGAGCAACTGTAAAGTCAGGTCTCTATTCATTTCTCAAAATCCCCAGCGGTTTCTTGACCATCACGTCCCAGCTTGATAGCACGCCCACCAGAACGACTACGGCCAAAGTTGCTACGACGCCAATCAGATTGACCGAAGGAATAAAGCGCCACTTGATCTTCAACGCTTCTTCGGCAATCGCCCACGTCAAACCAATTGCCGCAGTTGAACCAATCAATCCGGCCAGCAAACCCAGCACGCCGTATTCAACCAGCAGAGTCCAGACGATCAGTTTCTTTTTTGCGCCGAGCGTTTTCAGAATCGCCGATTCATACAGCCGATGGAATTTCGTCATCGCAATCGAACCAATCAGAATCAACATACCGCTGAGGAAGACGAAGCCGCCGACAAAGGAAACCGCCAGCGAAACTTTTTGCACTATGCCGCGAGCGATTTCGATGATGTCGCGCACATCCACTACGGAAATGTTCGGTGCTTTGTCCACCAATTCGCGCTGCAATTGAGCGCGCGCGGAGGTTTCCGCCGGGCCTTTAATCGCGCTGATGAACATCGCCGGAGCGTCGTCCAACGAACCCGGTCGGAAAACAACCAGAAAACCCGTTCGGGCGTTTCGCCAATCAACCTGGCGAATGTTGGTAACGCGCGCGGTGATCTTTCGCCCCAGCACGTCAAAAGTCATCGCGTCGCCGACGTTCAAACGGAGTTCGTCGTGCATCAATTCTTCGATGGAAACTTCCGGCTCCGCTGAAGGCGTCGAATCCCAGAAATTTCCGGCAATGACTTTTTCGTTGTCGTCGAGTTTCGCTCGATAAGTCAGCACGTATTCGCGTCCGAGCATGCCCCGATTCTGGCTGCGATTTTCGCGGCTGTTGTCGCCGGAGCGAGGCCGCTCCAGGTTCACTTCGCTGCCATTGATTGCCGCAATGCGAGCGCGAATGGTCGGAATGATTTCCGGCTTGTTGCCGGTGAATTTGGTGACGGCTTCTTCGACGGCTGGTCGCTGGTCGCGCTGAATGTCTATCAGGTACATATCTGCTTTGAAGCTTTCCAGGTCAACGCCGAGTTCGTAACGCAGATTCAATTGCAACGACCGTACGCCGACGACAAAAAACACTCCCAAGCCGACCGCCATCAAAATGATTCGAGTTTGATTGCCCGGACGATAAAGGCTGTTGATGCCTTGTCGCACGGTGAACGAAGGCACGCGGCGAAATCCGCGAACGAATTTCATCAATGCGGTCGCCGTCAGATTCAACACCAAAGTCATCACCGCCAGAGCGATCAAAAAAATGCCGCCGATTTTGAACGAACCGGCTTGCCAGCTTGAAATCGCCATCAACCCGGCGACAACCAGAATGCCAACCGCGATCCGAACCAGGTCGAATTTCTTTCCGCCTGACACTTCGGAGCTTCGTAATACCAGAATCGGTTTGATCTGCCGGATTTGTAGCAACGGCAACAAAGAAAACAGCAGCGACACCAGCAAACCAATGCTGAAACCTTGCAGCGCGGCCTGCCACGTCAAACGGATTTCGACGCTGGCAGGCAAAATCCCAACGAAGTATTTCGGCAAAATCCACGCCAACAATTGCGCCAACACCAATCCGAACAAACTGCCCACCACTCCCAAAGCCATCACTTGAACCAAATAAGCTCCCAGCACACGGGAATTACGACCGCCCAGAGTTTTCAAGATCGCAATGGTCTTCATCTTTTGCTGGACGAATACGCGCGTGACACTGGAAATTCCAATTCCGCCCAACACCAAAATCACCAATCCGATCAAGCTTAAATAATCTTCCACCTGAGTCAGTGATTCGGTCAGCCGATCCTGCGAAAACCGAAATGACCGCACAACCACGCCCGGCTGAGATTTGATTTCATCGCGTAGCTGAGTCACCAATTTATCCATTTCGCCATCGCGGGTTTTGAACAGCACGCGATACCGCGCTCGGCTGCCGAATGTCGTCAAACCGGCGGCGACGGCATCTTCATACGAAATCATCACACGCGGACCGATGCTGAACGCATTCATCGAATTGCCCGGCTCCTGTTCAATCACGCCGCGAATTGTGAACTCCAGGTTGCCTATTTTCAGCGACTCGCCGACTTTCATGCCCAGCGCAGTCAGCAAATTCTGCTTGACCAGCGCGCCTCGCTCTTTCAACAAGTCGTAGGAAAATTTTTGCCCTTCGGCCAGGATCATTTCGCCGTAAAAAGGAAAGCCCGGCTGGACGGCTTTCAGTTCGACCATCTTCGGAGTGCCCAGCCAGTCTTCGCCTGAACGCGCCATCGTCGCCGTTTCCAGCACATCAATGTGAGCCACAACCAGCGGCGAAGCGTACGCACGTTCCAACGCGGCTTTGGTTTCCTCGCTCCAGGCGGCGTTGGACGACACATGCACATCAGCCGTCATCAATGAACGAGCATCGCCGACCAATGCGGTTTTCAGGTTTTGAACCAACGAGCGCAACGCGACGATTGAGCCGACACCGATGGCAATGCAGATAAAGAAAAACAGCAACCGATGCCACGAAGCTCGCATTTCGCGGTAAGCCAGATTGAAGATAAAGTTCATTGGGATTCCTCTTTGGCCAAGAGTATCAGGCCGCACCGCTTTGCCCCAAACGCCACGATCAAATGAAGACAAAAAATGCGGGATGAAAAGCCTAAGCTCTCCATCCCGCATTCCAGATCATCTTCGTGTAACTTTTTTAGAACGAAGGAACGATGATCGAATAAGACGACAACAACGACAGCGCGTGCAGGTTGTGACCGCCGACAAACACCGGGCCTTTGCCAAACACCGAACCGAGAAGCGGACGGCTGCTGGAAGTCATACGAATCCAGCCAGTTCGTCCCGAAGGAACGTGACGGTTGATGCCGCCGCCGCGATTAAACAACGCCACAAATGAATTGTAGAGATAGCAGTTGACGGTGAAGCTGCTGGACAAGGCCACTTCGGCGTCGTTGTACAGCAAGGTGAAAACGCTGGCTGAAACCACTCCACCAATCATCAAATTGGTCGAGGGGCTGAAAAGTGACAGCATGCTGGAATCAACCGACTGGCTGTTGAATGTCGAAACCGCCACCGAATTAGGAAGCTGTTCGTAATCAACGCCATTGAAATTCAGCGCCGTCTGGCCATTGCCGTCCGGCTGAACATCTCCGGCAGAACGTTTGGCGACGGTCATCGCTTGCAGATAAGCAGTGATGCCGTTGGTTTCGCGGATGAATTCCGAACCGATCAAGTGATTGAATTGAGTTGGACCGCCTCCGCCGACTGCCACAGCAACGATGTATCCGCTGATACCCGGATCGTAATCGCTGACCAAAAAGCTGGCAGTTTGGTTCGGCGTCAATCCGACAAACGAATCGGCAATCGAACAAGTCGCGCCATCAACCATAAACAAATGCACCTGAGCCGCCGCGCTCTGATTGACGTTGGTAATGTTGATTTGCGTGTCGCCCATTGCCGGGTTGGCAGGGTTGCTGGAATAGCGGCTGTAAAACAACACGCTTCCGGGTTTCATGTCGCCAACGCTGCTCTGGCCAATCGGATACTGGGCGAAAACCACCGTTCCGAACATCGCCAACGCGCAAACGACAAATGTGAGGTTGATAAAACGTCGAAGAGTTTGCTGGATCATAAAATTCCTCCGAAAAGTCCTTCCAGGTAAACCAGTTAGAAATGCTGCGTTTACACTTTTGAAGTCGCCGCCGATGAAACAAGTGTTGTCATCGTAACAACAAACCGGCAACGAACATACAATTGGGCTGATAATCAGGCTTGCAAAGTCATAAAGAACCCGTTGCTCCGGCCTGACTGCGTCGTCAAATCTTTTTCAATTTGCTATGAGCCTGACCGACAGTTCAGGTCGGCCAGTGGGGCGAGAAAGCATTTATACAAATCGAACACAGGAAAACCCGCGCTCGAAAAACGATATTCACTTGAGCTTGAATGTGAGGAGTTGATTTGAAGTGAATCAACTTCATTGTTCGCTACGAATTTCGATGCCATTTGAATGGGCAGGCGAATCTTACACAAACGATTGACAGACTGGCAATCGTTTTAATTCTGCTCAGATCAATCTCTTACGCCCGCCGCCTTTGTTGCACACAACAGGCGCTCAGGTTGGTTGTGGATGGCCAATTCGAGAAATTTCTTTCGTTAAAACCTGCCATGCTCATGGCTGGGAACGCGGTCGTTTGTACAACCAGTGCATACGCTGCAATCGCCAGCCGCCGAAACGGCTCCACGGCAGTCGGACAAAATACCCTTGCAGCTTAAATTCCTGGGATTTCAGCAATTCATACCCGGCATCTTGAAAGTCATCTGCTTGTAACCGAAACCATTTTGGACCGGTGTCATCTTCCCACAACACCAACGTGCCTTCGGGCGAATGACGGATTAGATTCAGGTTGTGTTCTCGATTCGCCGTGAAGGAAGCATTCTCCAGCGGGTCGCGGTCAAATAAAACACGCGGGTACACCTGACTGCTAATCAATCGCGTGTAATGGGTTCCTTCGCTGACCTTGAAAAGCTCCGGGTGAAAAAGATGAATCCAATCGCTCATGGCTTTGACTGCAAACGCATCACGACTGAATCGAATTGAGTCCACGTAAACCAAACACGTCAGAGCCGCCAATGTTAGGCCAGCAGCTTGTAGCCATCGTCTCGACCATTTGTCAGCCAATTCGTTCCATCCAACCAACGAGATCAGGGCAATCACAGGCGAAATGCAAACAAAGTATCGGGCGTATCCTGCCGATCCGAACCATCCGAAAACGAACATCAACGAGTGCATACCGAACAACATCAAAAACGATGACGTAGCAAAACCAAGCTTACGGTGGCGCAGCAAATCCCAAAGCCCAACCAAAAATGGGACGAACAAGGGCAAACCTGCGATCAAAGGAAGTTGTGCAGCGTACCACCAAATCGGCCCTGTACCGTTGGCCTGGCCGTCAACCTGCCAGTCGTGCGGCCAGTTATGGACGATCCAGAGCTTGTCTCCTGTAATGGCCAGTGCTGCCAACCACCAAACGACCATACCGCTGGCCAGCAATAGGCAACGAAGAATTTGAATTTTAGATTTTGGATTTTGAATTTCCCTGCCTACCGGCCGTCGAATCCAAAATCCAAAATCCAAAATCCAAAATCCCCAGAGTACCCCGATAAAAAAGCCTTCGGGTCTGACCAGAATCAGCAACGAAGCGACCAGCATTCCGGCAGTAATTTTTCCAGCCAGATGCAGCCTGAGCGCAACGACGAACAGCAAAGCAAACAGCATTTCCGTCATGACCTCTGAACTGAGCGCGAAAAGCGCGGGCTGTAACCACAACAGCGGAACGATCATTTCCGCTCGACGAAGTTTCAGCCCTTCAGCCAGACGAAACGTTTGCCAGGCAGTAATCAAACCAATCCCAACAGTGAACAGCTTGGCCGCCGGGTAGCCGAATTGCGAAGGGAGAAAATAAATCAGCGTGAACAATGGCCTTGCCCACACGCTGACGAAATAGACAGGATGAATCGCCGCCCAACGCGAAAACAGGAAATGATTCGCAGAATCCTGTTGTTCAGCATCGGGATACAGCCAAACCAACGACGCACCGACTAGCGCGAAAACCATCAACCACAGATTCGCGCGGCGGGGTGGTGAATCAAATGAAATGGGCATCGGTGAGGGAGTTCCGGGTCATAAAATTTGAGCAGGAGCTAAATCAGAACAAAAACTTTCAAACAGGATTGCCAGGATTTTCTTCAGGATTAACAGGATTCAAACTCGACCGGAACATTGTCGAAATTGAGTAGCCTGTAAATCCTGCCGAAAATCTTGCTCATCCTGTTGAAAAGAGTGTCTCAATAGTGCTCGCTCTGATTTAGCGTTGTAAATCAGGCGCGAGACCGGCTCTGCCGCAAAGAATTTTCGGAGCCGAGTCTGAATCGGGCAATGATCTGAGAATGACCACCTTATGAATCGCTTTGGTCAACGCATCAAAATCGCATCCCAGGTCTTTTCCATCCGCGCCCGCTTGTTTGAAAGGACTGTTGGCGGCCAGTCGGTAATTTCCATTCGCAGGATCAACAAAGCGAACCTCGCTCAACGAAGCCGGAAAGAAATTGTCCGGCGGATAAACATCACTGGGGCCGCCTGCCAGCAGATTTTTCATAAACACGGCATTGGGCAGGAACATATTCAACGTGCCATTGCCTGTGCCTTCGCCATCGCCTTTGACGCCGAATTCGTTGTGGGCGCTCAGATTGTTTGTGTAAACGAAGTTCGGACTCGGCATTCCGTAAGTCGAAATCACGTTCCCGGAATGCAGAACCGTGTTGTGATCCACAATCACATCCGGCGTGATGCTGAGTTGCAAAAACCTGCCTGGAATGCCGCCAAACCGTTCGCCGTCAATGTTTTCCCACAAATTGTTACGAATCAAAACACGCTTCATGTAATCGCCGGGTTGGTCTTCGTCATACCCAAGCAGATTTATTCCGCCGTCGGTGTTTCGGATGATGTTATTGACAAAGGTCACATCCAGCGTCACAGACCACGGAGCGGTTCCATCCTGATTCGTGCTTTTGAAAATCACCGCAAATCCATCTTGAGAATCCACCCAATTGTTTTCAAAGATATTGCCTTCGATCAACACACGCTGGGAATTTTTCAGTTCCAACAGGTTTTTGACCGACCAATCAATGCCTTCGTATTCAGGCGCTCCGACACGCCAACTATACGGTTTGAAGAAATGATTGCTGCGGATTTCAATGTCGGCGGGAATCAATCCAAAAACGGACGGATCACCACCGCCAAACATGATGTTTTCTCCCGAAGCCTCCAGGTAGTTGTTGACGATCTTGAACGGGCCTGGGCCATTCCAACCACCGATGGCTTGAGTGTCGAATTCCCTGCCGTGAACTTCGGAAATGTACGAATCAATCACCGAACTCCGCGCGGAATTCAGTGCGACGCCTCTGGCGATGTCGCCGTTTTTGTTTCCATGGATATAACAGCGGTCAACGATTAAATCGTAAGGTATTCCGTCAAACGTGTTTTGCGCCGCGGATCCATCGCCCAACAAAACCAGTCCACTGCTGTATTGTTCATTTTCAGAAAGACTGATTTCCAAACCAACCAAACGGTAATGATGCGCGCCAGGCAAAGTTCTGATGGCGGCAAAACCATTCGGCGAAATGATTTTGGGCAACACGTCGGAAAACTCCGGCGTGATGCGGTTTTCAGGAAAAGGCAGGCAGTATTCCGAAACCGCCGGGCGAATGGTGATCCATTCATTGGTAAGGCCGGGTTGGGAGCTTCTGGCGGGTAGCTCGAAGTTGCCGACAAAAACCGCGCCGGGTTGCAGGGTAATGACATCGCCCGATTGAGCGGAATTGATCGCTTCTTGCAAATCGCCGCCTTGCCCCACATGCAGGATTCGTCCTGTCGGTTCGACATAAGCCGTGTTGAGCAGCACACGTGGCAATTCTGGTAATGCCGCTGTAGCGTTAAATTGTTCAGGAATTCTTGTCGGCGGACGCAACCTTGGCGATTGCGCACGAGCGGCAAAATATGAATTTACCGCGCCGATAAACGTGAGGCACAACAAAATGACCAGCCGCAGAACCGGTTTCACAATCGTTTCCTTTCTCAATAACAGATGGGTTCACCGCGCAGACGGCATTTTATCGCAATCAAATGTTGGCAGAAAACCTTTGCTACATTTCTTTTCTTGAAACTCCGGCAATCGCCTTTGCCAAAGCCGCCAGATCACATCCGATGTCTTTTCCGTCGGTTCCACTGGCCAGATACGGTTTGAGCAGCGTCAACCGGAAATCACCGCTTCGATCAATCACGCCGACTTCGGCAAAGGTTCTAGGAAAAAGGTTTCCAGCCGGATAATTTCCACTCGTTCCGCCCACCAAAACATTGCGGGCAAACATCACGCCAGGAAAATACTGAACGATGGTTCCTTTGCCCGTCGCCGCGCCGTCCCCTTTGACGCCGTATTCGCCGTGGTAGCTCAAATTATTTGTGTACACGAATCCTGTGTTCGGCAGGCCGTAAGCGGTAATCAAAGTCCCGGTTTGCAATACTGTATTGTGATCCACAACCACATCAGGCGTGTCGCTGATCTGAAAAAAACGACCGTGCGTTTTGCCCCATTTTCCGCCGTCAATGTCTTCCCACAAATTGTTACGAATCAAGATGCGCTGAGTTGCATCGCCAGGCTGATCCGTATCGCGTCCCAACAGGTTCACGCCTGCGCCGCTGTGGCGAATCAGATTGTTGACGAAGGTCACATCGCGCGTCACAGACCACGGAGCCGTGCCGTCCTGGTTTGTGCTTTTCCAAACCAGGGCAAATCCGTCCTGAGCATCCGCCCAGTTGTGTTCAAAAACATTCCCTTCGATCAAAACTCGTTGGGCGTTTTTCAGTTCAAAGAGGTTTTTGATTGACCAATGAACTCCGGCGTATTCGGCGTGATCGGCTTTCCAGCGAAGCGGTTTGTAAAGATGGTTGCGGCGAAATTCGATGTCCGAAGGAATCAATCGGGGAACTTTGGGATCAGCACCGCCCAGCATGAAGTTTTCCGCCGCGCCTTCCAGATAATTGTTGACGATCTTGAAAGGGCCGGGGCCGTTCCATCCGCAGATAGCCTGCGTGTCCAATCCGACGGCGTGGCATTCTGAAATGTATGAATCAATCACCGCCGTGCGCGCGCTGTTCAGCGCAATGCCGCGCGAAACATCGCCTTTGTCGTTGCCGTGAATGTAGCAACGATCCACGATCAAATCCGAAGGAACAAGTGCCTGAGAATTCTGGGCAGCAGAACCGTCGCCCAACGCGACAATTCCGTAATTGGTTTTCACGCCAGCTTGAATCCCAATTTCCAAACCGATCAGCCGATAATGCTGTACGCTAGGCGCGGTCGCAATCGCCGGGCTTGTATTGGGAGTGATGATTTTGGCCATCAACCCGGATTGTTGCGGACTGACGCGAGTCCCCGGCGATGGAAATTCGGCGTCGGGAGTCGAACTACGAATCACTATCCAGCCTGTTCCGCGTTTGGGCGGCAAGATGAAATTGCCTTTGAACACTGCTCCTGCTTTCAGCGAGATGACATCTCCGGGCAAGGCGCGATTGAGCGCAGCCTGAAAATCGCCGCCCGCATTAACCGGAATAACTTTCCCAGTCGGCAAAACATAATCGGTGTTCAGCGTGATGCGCGGCAGTTCAGGCGTGGCAGGAGCTGAGAGAGTCGCTGCTTTCGACGCTTCGTGACGAAACGAGCCGGCCACCAGCCAGCCAGCGACAAAAACCAGCAACAGGAGTGTCAGTAACCGGATCATCAATCGTTCCATGTTCATACTGCTCAACTAATTTTAGTTCTAAGCGACGGCTTCAAGGCGGGGTTCGACTGCCGGAGCCGTCACAACGTTGTTCTGCATGATCGTGCGGAGTTGGTAATCACGGTAAAGGTGAGGATTGCCTTCTTTGCCATCTACGGCGGCAAGAATCATGTTGAAGGCTTCGCGGGCGCTGGCAAAATGAAGTTTGAATTCTCCCGTGCGTTCGGAATGTTCCATGATTTCTGACAAAGAACGGCGCATGGTTTCTCCGATCACGGCGTCCTGGTCATAGTCGAAAAAACCATGGCAAAACACTTTCATGAAAACCCAATTTTCGCGTCCGCGAACGGAAATGCCAGATCGTCGCCAGTTCTGAATACGCCCTAAATCCAGCGGATATTTGGCCGTCAACGCTCCGTAATCAATTCTGGGAAATGGAATCCCACTCCGCCGTTGGCGCCAATCACAGATCACCGGCCCCATCACTATCAGCGGCAAAGTCAACGAATCGCCAACAGTGACGTCAGTCCCATTCCAATGAGGGGCACGTTCATACAATGGTTTTCCACATTGATAAATTGCGTTCACTTTCGGAGGCTGAGAACGGTAAGGAAACGCAGGCAAAGTCATATCGGCGTAACACCCGGTGTCGGCCAGAATCTGCATCTCTTCGTCCACGCCGCAATTTCGCCCGCCATCCATGTTCGCCAAACTAAAATTGCCATGAATGAAAGCATAACGAGGCATATCGCTATCAGAAAAACGCGAAAGCAGTTTATGTCGTTCGGCGCTCACGTCACGGAATTCCACCAACGTCCGGCGCAAGTTTTCAGCGGTGTCCGGTTTTTCCACACCGTGATGCAAATGAACCTCGACCTCGCCAAAACCATCTGCCTGTAATTCGGCGAGTTGATTCATCAGCCCTTCGTGATATTGCTCGGCGGGAAAGAAGTTCGTGTGGCGAAACGGAGTGCCATCGCTATCGGTCACGGCGCGGCCAATTGCCGCTGCTTTGCGCCGCCAATCTTCCAATCGTCGTTCCTGAGTTCCCCAATCCCAAAGTCCGCCAGTGCTTTTCCAGGAAGGCTCGAAATGGTTGCCAATGACCAGAACCAGATGCAAATCTTCCGGAGACTTCAGTTGACGCAACCATTCCCCCGCACACCACATCGGGTAGCGCATCATCCAAGGAAGCGAAATCAAAAGCTTCCCGAACTTTCCGGGTTCAACCATGTTTGTCGAATTCTCGTTCATGCGATTTTGTCCTGTCCCGCCAAAAAGCCAGACTGCTAAATCAGGAAAAAAACCTGAGATGTTGTTGGGACAGGTAAAACAAGATTTCTAACAGGGTTTGCAAGACCATTTATTTCGGGGCTGTTCCGATCGGAATTGAGTGCCAGTCATTCCGAAAACATCCTGTTTCAGAAAACCTGTTGCGTGATAAGGCGCGAAGGTCGAAAGGCGATAAAAGCCTGTTGGCTCGCTTGCTTTAGAACTCAACGCCTGTTCTTTGAGAAATTCGTTTCAGTGCTCGGAGGTTGACCAAGCCAGCGACGATTCCCATCG
>JANRKX010000007.1:0-58915 GCA_033763255.1 Acidobacteriota bacterium
GTTGCCCCAACGTTTGCTCTAAAGAGCGAATGTCTTTCACCGTGTGATTGCCTTTCTTGTTTGGTCACAACAAAGTTCAATCGCACGGTGAGTTAAATTTTCAAATCATTCAAGTTATCAGCTTTTGTCCTGTACTGAGCAGCAGTCCATAAAATTTCAGTTTGAATTCGTTGTTCGTCAGGCTTGGGCCATCGGGCGCGCGGCGAGCGAAGTTGATGCTTTCTGCGCTGGCCATCGGCACACCGCCGTTGACCGGTTCGGCAGAAACTGACGCGCCGTAATGCCGGTTGGTGAAGATCGCTTTCAAACGAGGGTTTGGCGGAAAGCTCAATCCGTACCGAAGTGAAGTCAAAGGCAGTTCGCCCTGCTGAGCCGGATTGATGAATTCCAGACTGTCGTCATAAACGTTGATCTGTGATTGGCGGTCACGCGCGCTCAGGTCGCGGTGAACCAGCAGATTGGTCAGGGCTTCGATGATCGCCGCGCGGTGATAACCGGCTCGGCTGTGAACGAACTGGCCATAAGAGTCGGCAAAAATTTCTTCGACGCTTTGCGGCGAACCGTTTTCTCGGGCTTTGCGCGATGGGCGCGCGTCCAGCAAATCCACATACCGCTTAAGGAAATTCAGCGCACCATCGGCTTGTCGCAGCAAATTGCCGCTCAATCGAACCTGTTCGACGGCTGGCGACGTTCGATCTTTTTGCGGCGAGCCACTGTATCGAGTTACTAAAATGTCTGCACGCGGCAGTAATTTCGAAACCCGTTCGTTCAAGCCAAACAGCAACAATCCACCGACTGTCGGCAACCAGTCGTCTTCGATTTTGACGGCCAATCCCATTTCGCGCAGCACGGCGTCATTCGGATAACCTTTGCTCGTTTCTCCCCAATAGCCGGGATTGACCGCTCGGACGTAACTCCACAGCAGCGATTCGTCAATGTCGGTTTCGATGTTGGATTGAAACACCGGGACTTGCTCAAACCCGGTTCGATGCAATTCGTGATAGATGCGGGACAGTTCTTCGCGCGAAGCTTCGCGTTTAATCGCGCCTTCGCGCAGGTAAAAACGGTCGTCCAGCGTGCGATGAGGCCGGTCAGCGGCGTCAATTTCCAGCACGACAACACGGCGTCCGCTGTCGAACGCGACTTTGTTGATGTAAGGAAACACTGGCGGCTGAATCTGGTTGGCGCAAATGTCGCGCAACTGCTCTTCGACATCTTCGGGGTTTTCAACGCCTTCGATTCGTAATTGATCGTTGACGCCGAAAATGATTGCTCCACCAGCGGTGTTGGCCAGCGCGATGATTTCCGCCGTGATTTTTTCAGCGTTGCTGTATCGGACTTTGAGTTCCAGGAAAGTGTCTTCGCCGCCGCGCAACAGTCGAACGAGTTCAGTACGAGACGTCGTTTGTGCAGGAACGTCAACTTGATAGGCGTGGTAGCCAGCCGCTCCGGTATAACCCGAATGCTGGCGAGGTCGCTGGCTGTGGTTGTGACGTTTGCGAGACATCTCGGTGGGTAGCACGAGCTTGGTACAGGCTCAAATTGACGGGGTGCGTGACCGCCGGAATCAGGAAACGAATGCGCGGCGAAGCGGCAAAATTGAATTGGTCGGGAGCAAGGCTCACCGGAAATAATCCGGCTGCGCTTGAACCGACCCGATCAGGCGCTTTTCGGGGTGTCTTTCTTTTCTTCTTCAGCATCGCCTGTGGCAACACCTTGTTTGAAGCTACGAATGCTTTCGCCCAGACCTTTGGCCAGCGAAGGCAATTTTTTGCCACCAAAAAGCAGCAGAACGATGAT
Organism: Acidobacteriota bacterium; assembly: GCA_033763255.1. Lineage (GTDB taxonomy): Bacteria > Acidobacteriota > Blastocatellia > RBC074 > RBC074 > RBC074. Next base: position 1,801 of record JANRKX010000007.1, read on the forward strand.
CAAAATGATGATCATTTCAGGATAACCAAGTCCAAACATAATAAAAGAATCTCCTTGTTTGTGATGGCAGGCATTGTAGCGGCGCGTGACGAACAGTGTCAATTAACGTAACTTTTAAGAGTTTTCGGCGGTGCTTTCAGCGACTTTGTGAGCATTCTGCGCCTGCTGTCGAGTTCGGAAAACGATGATTCGGCAAAACTTGAGAGGCTTGTTGACAGACCCAGACTCTGTCAGTAGTATGCGCCTTCGTTTTTTGGCCAGGTAGCTCAGTTGGTAGAGCAGCGGACTGAAAATCCGCGTGTCGGGGGTTCAATTCCCTCCCTGGCCACCAACTAAATTTACTGACGAATGGGCAATCGCAAGGTTGCCCATTCGTACGTTTATAGCCGTGCAATTTCTTATTCATTGATCCGCTGGCGACAACGATGACCACAAGTCTCGATTCAGATATTTTCCCCACTTTTGGTCGAAGGGGTGAACGGTTTTGACCTTCTGGTTGCCTTGATACACAGGTCTGCCTTCGTTGGCCCATTCAAAGATGGAACCTTCCAGATTGAAGACGTTGGTGAACCCGGCTTGTTGCAATTGCTGCGCGAGCACGGACGACCGATACCCCACCGAACAATAAATGACGATCTGCCGATCTTTGGGCGTGTCTTTCAACTGGTCGAGCGCCTGCTGTTCGTTTTCCGCCGGTTTCGCATTCAGCAAATGGCTGACGGCGTATTCCTTGGGCGCGCGAGCGTCAAACAAAAGCGGCGGTTGCGATTGCGTCAGCCATTCGCTGAGTTTGGCAGGAGGAATCTGCCGCACTTCGGGAAACTTTTCCCGGATCATTTTTTTCATGCCCGGCCAGTCGGCGGCGGATTGCTGCCGACACGCGGTGAAGAACACGGAGATGGCTATCACCGTCAGCAGCACGAGCAATTCGCGGCTGAAACCGGAAAGCAGATGATGGAAGATTTTCATTGCGAGTCTGGTTGATCCTTTTTGTCAGTAAAGATTGTCCGGTCTGGAATCTCATGCCAGGCCGCCGTCGCGCAAGGTTGAAGAAAAAATTTTCTGCTTTTTTGTCCAGCCGGATTCGTTGCGTTCGTCATACGATTGCAAGGCAATCAAGCTGCGCGAAACTTTCATTTACAAGGAGAACTAACCAATGCCCAATTACATGCTGTTGTTGCACGAAAACCCGGAATCGTTTCAAGACATGAGCGCCGATGACATGCAGGCCATCGTTCAAAAGTATTCCGCCTGGAAACAGGAAATGGAGCAAGCCGGAAAGCTGACGGCTGGCAAAAAACTCGCCGATGGTGAAGGCCGCGTGCTGCGACGTGCGGCTGGCCAGATCAGCATTTCGGACGGGCCGTACACCGAAAGCAAGGAAGTCATCGGTGGTTTTTTTGAAATCATCGCGGACAATTACGATCAAGCGGTGGACATTGCTCGCCAATGTCCGCACCTGGAATACGGAACAGTCGAAGTCCGCGAAATCGAGCTTCCTTGAGCAGTTGTTCAGGTTGCTAGGCAACGCCCGCAAACAATGAAAACTGGTGGAACAGGTTCAGAACCTGTTCCCACCCATTTTCTGAGAGGGGTCAGTCTTATGTTGAAAGCTGTTTTTGTTTTCTTACTGGTGGTGCTGAATGTTTCAGCGCCCCAGCAATCGCAACCTGTCAAACCTGCCGCTTCGCCGTTGGCTCGTTGGGAAGGGAACTGGTCTGGCGAAGGCAAGTTTTTGGGCCAGTCGGCGGTTCAACGATTGCAGTGGGAACGTGTGCTGAATGGAAAGTTCACTCGTCTGACCGTGCGCGTCGAAACCGCCAGTGGCCAGCCGATGTTTGAAGGTCACGCTTATTATCGCCAAACCGAAGGCGCACAGTTCGAAGCGCGTTGGTTCGATTCGCAAAGCCACATCTATCCGATCAAGGGGCAACTCGAAGCCGACACATTGACGGCGTTTTGGGGTGAACCGGCAACCGAAGAAGGCAAGTCTGTGTACAAACTGTTTGACGCCGGAAAGCAGTTGGAAGTCGTTGATGCCGTGCGTAACAAAGACGGTTCGTGGAGAGAGTTCGGACGTTTCGTGTTGAAGCGTTCAACGATGTGAACGTTGCTGCCAGACGATTTATGACTTCATTCGATGATGCCAAACCGGTTGCCGGTATTTTGCCGAGCGGGTTGCCAGACAGTATGGTAGACCATTTGTTTCGTCATCATTCGGCAAAGATCGTGGCGTCGCTGACGCGCGTGTTCGGTTCGCACAACCTGCAACTGGCCGAAGACGTGGTACAGGATGCGTTGATTCGCGCGTTGCAAACCTGGCCGTTTCAAGGAATGCCGGAAAATCCCGCCGCGTGGTTGACGCAAGTCGCCAAAAATCGCGCGATGGATTTGATTCGCCGCGAAACCGTCTGGTCGCAGAAACAAACCGAGTTGGAGCGCGTTTTGCCGCAGAGCACAGCGGAACTTCCTGTTGTCGAAAGCGGCGAAACCGACGACCAACTGGCGATGATGTTGATGTGTTGTCATCCGGCGATTCCGCGCGAAGCCCAACTGGCTTTGACGCTGAAAGTCGCTTGCGGATTCAGCGTAACGGAAATCGCACGTGCTTTGCTGGCGCAGGAAGGAGCCATCGCCAAACGAATTGTTCGCGCGAAAAAACAGATTCGGGATCGGGCCATCACGCTGGATTTGCCCGCTGCCAGTCAACTGCCGGAACGATTAGAGGCCGTTCTGCACGTGGTATATCTGCTGTTCAACGAAGGGTACAGCGCAACGCAAGGCGAAAATCTGTTGCGCGAAGATTTGTGTGTCGAAGCCATTCGGTTGGGACAATTGCTGGCCGCGCATCCGCGCACGAACGTTCCACAAGTGCATGCGTTGTTGGCGTTGATGATGCTGCAAGCGGCTCGTTTGCCTGCTCGCACCAAAGACGGCGGCGCGCTGGCATTGCTGGCGGAGCAGGATCGTTCGTTGTGGGATCGCCGGTTGATCGCGGCGGGATTGCGGGATCTGGGGCAGGCGGCGGCGGGCGAAGCTTTGACGCGGTATCACCTGCAAGCCGAAATTGCGGCTTTGCATGTTGCGGCAAACAGCGATGCTGAAACCGATTGGCAGGCGATTGCCGCGCTGTACCAACAGCTTTATCAACTCGACCCTTCGCCGATTGTGCTGCTCAATCGCGCCGTGGCGGTGGCGCGTTGGCAAGGCGCAGCGGCTGGCATCCGATTGCTGGCCGACATCGAAACGCATCCTGCGTTGCGAAACTATCACTTGTTGTTTGCGGTGCTGGCTGATTTATGGCGACAGGCGGGCGACGGCCAAAAAGCCACGGAGTATTACCGAACGGCGCTTGCCTGTAACTGCACCGAACCGGAGCGACAATTTTTGCAGCAACAACTCAGCCGGTTAGAGCCAACCGGCGATCAGGTATGAAGACACCGTGAACCAAATCACCAGACTCCATCGCTCTAAAAAAATTCCTTCAATACTTGGAATTATTTGATATAAGAAATCGCCGCCTTAACACGGGGTTTCCTTTACGGTTTTTTGTAATGGATTGGTGTGTCTTTTCACCGAACTCCTGTCAGCCGATAAAGAAACGTGTTGTGGCGATTTGGATGAAGGCGTCGAAACCTTCTACGGTTGAAAAAAATACCCGTAGCTTCCTCCCCGCTTGACCCGCGTTTCGTCCTGCCCCCGTTAATTTCCAAAACATCACTACCTGATTTTTGAATGGCGAAGTTTTTCGCCATTGCGTGCGAAATTGTGCGCGTGTGAATCCGTTCGGCTCCTCGCCTGTTTGACGCCGAGACGGATTGCTGGTGGAGTTGTGTTTCAGACCTTCACTCTGATTACGCGATGGTGCCGAATATGCAAAATAATGAGTTGGTGGCAGACCGCCCCGATCAAGACTCCGACATTCCTTTCCTGTTGATTGAACCTGCCAAAGGCTGGGTTTCGCTGAAACTCGGCGAGTTGTGGGTTTATCGTGAACTTCTTTATTTCCTGACCTGGCGCGACATCAAGGTGCGCTACAAACAAACTGCGCTTGGCGCGGCCTGGGCGATCATCCAGCCGTTTTTCACGATGGTCGTGTTCAGCGTGTTCTTCGGACGACTGGCCGGCATTTCTTCCGGCGACATTCCGTACCCGATTTTTTCTTTTGCGGCGCTGGTTCCCTGGACGTTTTTTGCCAACGGCCTGAGCCAATCGTCTAGCAGTCTGGTCGGCAATTCCAACCTCATCACCAAAATTTACTTTCCGCGTTTGGTCATTCCCATTTCGACCGTACTGGCCGGAGTGATTGATTTCACGCTGTCGTTCGGAGTGTTGCTGTTGATGATGTTGTATTACGGCATTGTGCCAACGGTGAACGTCATCTGGTTGCCGGTCTTTTTGTTGCTGGCGCTGGTGACGGCGCTTGGCGTGGGGCTGTGGCTGTCGGCGCTGAACGTGCAATACCGCGACGTGCGGTATGTGGTTCCGTTCATCACGCAATTCTGGATGCTGGCCACGCCGATTGCTTATCCAAGCACGCTGCTCAGCGAACCGTGGCGAACGTTGTACGGCATCAATCCGATGGTCGGCGTGATCGAAGGTTTTCGCTGGGCGTTGCTGAATTCCGAAACCAAACCCGGCCCGATGATGCTGGTTTCGGCGGCGGCTTCGCTGCTGCTGCTGGTCGGCGGAGCGTTTTACTTCAAGCGAATGGAAAAGAAATTCGCGGACATAGTTTGAATTTGTACTGAGCAGGAAAAGCCGTCAGGCAGAACGCAATTTTTTCGACAGGATGAACACGATTTCCGGCAGGATTTACAGAATCCTCAACACCGAAACTGGTTGGCAGATTTTGAATCTTGCTCATCCTGGAAAAAATCATGTCAATCCTGTTTCAGAGTTTTCTGTCTTTATTTAGCTGCTTGCTACTGCAACTGAGATGAGCAAACGAGTCATTTTTTGCGAAGGGCTGGGCAAGGAATTTCGCATCGGCAAGCGCGAAATCAACAAGACGCTGCGCGACGTGTTGACCGATGCAATGGCGGCTCCGTTGCGCGCGCTGAAAAAACGGTTTTCGGCGAACGGCTTTCCGGGAATGGCGACCGAAACCATTTGGGCGTTGAAAGACGTTTCGTTCGACATTCATCACGGCGAAGTCGTCGGCATAATCGGCCACAACGGCGCAGGCAAAAGCACGCTGCTGAAAATTCTGTCGCGCATTTCCGAACCGACCGAAGGCCGCATAGGAATTCACGGTCGCGTAGGCAGTTTGTTGGAAGTCGGCACGGGTTTTCATCCCGAACTGACCGGGCGCGAAAACATCTTTTTGAACGGTGCGATTTTGGGCATGCGTCGCGCCGAAATAACTCGCAAATTCGACGAGATCGTTGACTTCGCCGGAGTCGGCAAGTTTCTGGACACGCCGGTCAAGTTTTATTCCAGCGGGATGTACATGCGGCTAGCGTTTGCTGTCGCGGCGCATCTGGAACCGGAAATTCTGATCGTGGACGAAGTGCTGTCGGTCGGCGACGCGCAGTTTCAGAAAAAATGTCTGGGCAAAATGGGCGAAGTCGCCGAGAGCGGTCGCACGGTGATTTTCGTTAGCCACAACATGGCTGCGGTCGAACGGCTCTGTTCCAAAGTCCTTGTGCTGGAAAACGGGCGACTGATCGGCAACGGTCAACCGCGCGCGATGATTTCCAATTACCTGCGCGAAGGCAGCGGCGAAATTTATGTCGCTCGCAGTCGTACCGGTCATCCGCAGTTTCTGTCGGCAAAGATTTGCGACGTGAACGGCCATCCGATGGACGAACCGGTTTGCACCGAACCGTTTCTGGTTCGATTGCATTTCGTGCTGCCCGAAGACGCGCCGGGAACACGAATGGGAATAGGCATTTTGTCCGCCGACGGATTGCCGCTGTTCACGTCGAACACCTGGGACGTGAATCTGGAAGCTCCGACCAAAGCGGGCGAATACGAAGCCGATGTGTTTCTGCCCGCGAACTGTTTGCTGGCCGACACGTTCCACGTGGCGATGTGTTTGTGGAACGATTCCGAAGTGCTGGATTTACAGGAACCGGCGTTTTCATTTTCGGTTGATCCCGGCGGATCGCACCTGTACCAACTGGACAGCCAGCGAAAAGGCTTCGTCCACATTGATTGTCAATGGGAAGTGCGAAAGCTTGGCGCTGCATTGGGAGCTTCCATTGGCAGATAGACCAAACGTTCTTTTTCACCGCCGAGGCGCAGAGAGCCGCAGAGGTTTCGCAGAGTTTTTCTTGATCTCTGCGCTTCCTCAGCGTTCTCCGCGTCTCTGCGGTTGAAAAGGCTATCTGGGTCATCGGAGTTCTTTTTGATCTGAGTAATGGTTCGCAGATACCTGAGAAAAACCTTGAGCCAGTCGCGCCGGTTGATTCTGGGAGCGCCCGAACAAAGCGTGACGACGCAAATCATTCGGCGCGACCGCCGCTCCGATGCGTTTATGGCGGCGATTGATTACGTCAATTACGAAGCCGTGCCCGGCGATGTCCTGGAGTTTGGCGTGTTCACCGGCATCAGTTTGGCGTTGCTGGCCAAAGGGCACAGCTTCGACGACAAAGGAATGGCCAGGCGTTTTGTCGGCTTTGATTCGTTTCGCGGATTGCCGCCCGACACCGAACAGCACGCGCGTTGGCAAGCGGGCGATTGCGCGACGAATCACGGTTGGCATCCGCTGTTGCCGATGGGAGCGCCCGTGACTCCGCAAGTGGTGTTCGATTTGTTCGCCGCCTGCGAACTGCCCGCTCCGCTGATCGAATCCGGTTGGTACGACGAAACCATTCCGGCGACGATCCCCGCCAAATACGACAAAGTCGCGCTGCTGCACATTGATTGCGACTTGTACGAATCCACCAAGCTGACGCTCGACGGCGTTGCGCCGATTTTGCAGGACGGCGCGTTGATCCTGTTCGACGACTGGTTTCATTACAAAGGCAATCCGAACAAAGGCGAAGCCCGTGCTTTCCATGAATTTCTTGACGAACATCCTGAATGGGGCGCGCAGCAATTCAAAACTTACGGCGTGTTCTGCAATTCCTTCATCCTGTACCGCAAATGAAAGTCATACACATTGGCCCACCATTGGCACGACTCGGAGGCCCGGCGGGGTATCTGGATCAACTGGCCTCCGCGCGCATCGAACCGAGCGAACACGAAGTCCTGTTTCCGCCGCGCGCGATTCCGCAACCGAAACGCAAACCTACGTTAACTGAAAAGCTGCGAAAAGAAGCCGGGAAGCTTAAAAGGTCAGTGCTGGGCGCGCCTACGTTTTACCGTCCCAGCGAAATCGAATTGCAGACGTTGGGTGGCCAATTGCATTCGATGTTCAACAACGTCGCAGAACAAACCATTGCATCCGCCGCCGAAACCATTCAGTTGGCGTTGGCTTCGCCGGATGCGCGCGTTTTGTTCACGCACGATCCGTTGGTTTCGGAGCATTTGTTGGAACATCGGCTGCCTGACCAAAAAGTCTGCCAAAAAATCTGGATGATGATTCACACGCCGTTTCCGGTGGCGCTGTATTTCGCCTGGTGTTGGGGAGTTCCCGAACGCGATTGGCGCGAAGTGCTTCAGTTTCCTGACGTGCAACGTTGGGTCGAACGCGAATTGACCGTCTGGCGAAACGTGGATCAGTTGATTTTGCCGTGCGCCGAAGCTGGCGAAGAGTTTCTGCGGATTGATCCACGCTTCGGCGAATGCCTGTCCAATGTCACTTATTTGATGACCGGAGCCGCCGGAACTGCGCCGCAAAAAAAGAATGTGAGCCGAGCGGCATTGCGCGCTGAATGGAAATTGCCCGCCGACGTTCCGCTGGGATTGTATCTTGGAAACGACCAACCCTATCGCGGGTTGGATGCCTTGTTTGCCGCTTTGCCTCACTTGCCACCCGAATCCGAGTCGCCGGGAAAGCTGGTGATTGCCGGCCCTGACCCTGACAAACTGCCGAAGCATGCGCGCGTTCATGCTTTGGGGCGAGTTGCCGATGTTTCGTCGTTGCTGGCGGCAGTGGATTTTGTCGTCAACGTCAATCGCTTCAGCCTGTTCGATCTTTCGACGATTGAAGCTCTGGAAGCAGGCAAACCTTTGTTGTTGCACGCGACTGGTGGCAACAAAACCTTTCGCGATTTGGGCGCAGGCTGTGTGATGTTGCCGGATTTGCATCCCGAAGTGATTGCCGCCGGGTTGGAAACGATGTTTACGCTGACCCACGAAGAATTGGCGGGAATGAAGGAAGCTTCGCAGCGATGTTATGCCGAACACCTGACGCCCGCGCATCTGTGGCAACGCCATCAACTGCTTTATTCCTTCTATGCCGCTTGAAACAGACATCTTGATTATCGGCGCTGGCCCAACGGGACTCGGCGCAGCCTGGCGATTGAGTCAGTTGGAGCACCGTGACTGGTTGCTGTGCGAAGCCTCTGCCGAAGCTGGCGGTTTGGCCGGTTCCGTCACCGACGAACACGGTTTCACGTGGGATTTGGGCGGGCACGTGCAATTCAGTCATTACGATTACTTCGATGATTTGATGGATGAACTGCTCGGCGTCGAAGGCTGGCTGTATCACGAACGCGAATCGTGGGTCTGGCTGCGCGACACATTCGTGCCGTATCCGTTTCAACTGAACCTGCATCGGTTGCCGCTGGAAGAACGCTGGCAATGCGTGCGTGGATTGTTGCGATTGAAACAAGAACGCAGTCCCGAAAACTTCGGCGAATGGATTGACGCAGTCTTTGGCGAAGGCATCGCGGCGGTTTTCATGCGGCCTTATAACTTCAAGGTCTGGGCTTATCCGCCCGAAGAGTTGAGTCGAATCTGGATTGGCGAACGAGTGGCGACGGTTGATCTGGAACGTGTGATCGAAAACGTCATGCGAAACCGCGACGATGTTTCGTGGGGGCCGAACAATCAATTTCGCTTCCCGACACACGGCGGAACCGGGGCCGTCTGGCGCGCGCTGGCTCGCAAACTGGAATCCGTTCATCCGGCCAAACTGAAGATGCGACACAAACTGACGAAGCTCGACACCGCCAGCCACATTGCCTATTTCGACAACGGCGAACGCATTCGCTACCGCCGGTTGGTCAGCAGCATTCCGCTGGATGTGTTGGTCGAGTTGAGCGATCTGACTGAAGAGCTTGGCGAAGCTGCCAAACTGTTGCGGCATTCTTCGACGCACATCATCGGAGCCGCGCTGAAGGGGCAGCCGCCGGAATCGCTACGCAAAAAATGCTGGATGTACTTTCCAGAATCCGATTCGCCGTTTTATCGCGCGACTGTGTTTTCGCACTATTCGCCGAACAACGTGCCGGACATTGGCAGGTACTGGTCGCTAATGGTCGAAGTGTCGGAATCGGTTCACAAACCCGTCAAGCGCGAAACCGTCATCGAAGAAGCGATTCAAGGAATGCTAAACACGCGGTTGATTGCCGACCGCCAGACGGTTCATCACACTTGGTATCGGCGCTTAGAACACGGCTACCCGACGCCTTCGCTTCGTCGTGACGAAGCTTTGAACCAGTTGCTGCCCGCTTTCGCCGAACGCAATGTGCTGAGTCGTGGCCGGTTCGGAGCGTGGAAGTATGAAGTATCGAATCAGGATCACAGTTTCGCGCAAGGTGTCGAGGCGGCGGAATTCTGGTTGACCGGCGCGCCGGAACTGACCGTCAACGAACCTGATCGCGTCAACGCGCACGTTTCTCGTCGGAGCGCGCATTAGCCGGAGCGCGGATTTGTAATCCGCCTGGTTCGCGGACGTTCCCGTCCGCTCCTCTCCGGTAAAAGAATTGATAAAACCATTGACGGGCGGACTGGAAGTCCGCGGACCAGGCGGACGGAACGTCCGCGCTCCAGTAGCGGACGTGGACTTCCGCGCCCCAGATCGCATGAAAACGTCGCCTCCAAATCTGGTTTACGTCGCGCCTGACAAATTGGGTGGTGTCATCAGCATCATCGCCAATCTGTTGCAACATCGCCGCCCGGATGATTTCCAGCATTGCGCCTTGCTGACGCACAACTACCTGGATACCGACACGCGGTTCAATCGCCCGCTGCCTGCTGAATGGCAAATCAGTTTTGAACATCGAATGCCGATCGAAAATCTTCGCAGTGTCCTGCGCCGATTAGCGAAAGCTTTGCCGGATGGAGATGGGGTGCTGGTGACGAATGACTGGATTGAATTGGCAATGGCTGCGGCGATTGATACCGGTTACGCCACTTACCAGATTGTTCACGCGGATTATGACTACTACTACGGTTTGGCGGTAAAGCATGAACCGGTGACGGATGTTTACATCGCATATAGCCGTGCGGTTTACGAAACGTTGGTTCAAATGCTGCCGCAAAGGCGCGACACGATTTTTCATCTGCGCTATGGCATCCCGATTCCAGCCAAAATCCGGTCGGCCTCAACCGGCAGATTGCGTGCATTGTTTGTCGGGCGTTTGGGAGAAGGGAAGGGAATCTTCGATCTTCCACAAATAGATCGGCAGTTGCTGGATTCCGGCGTAGAAGTTGAATGGACGATTATTGGCGACGGGCCTTCGGGGGAAGAATTGAAACAGCAATGGAGTGCCGGCAGCAGAATTCATTATCTGGGAAACCTGCCGAATGCCGACGTGATGGCGCACAGCGCCGAACACGATGTGTTTGTTTTGCCCACACGCGCCGAAGGATTTCCGGTGGCGCTGCTCGAAGCGATGGGCGTTGGGTTGGTTCCGGTCGTCAGCAATCTAAAATCCGGCGTGCCCGAAGTCGTCGCTTCCGGCGTTACGGGATTCACTCCCGAAGTCGGCGACATTGACGGTTTTGCCTCGGCGATTGCCGAACTTGCCCGCAACCGTGACCGGTTGGAAACGATGAGCCGCGCCGCTCGGCAAGTTGTCGTCGAACAGTTCGACATCCGCGAACGAGTTGCCGATTACCAATCGCTTTTTGCCCGGTACAGGGAATTGCGGCGGCCTCGCCCGAAAGATGTAACGCTGCATTACGGCAGCCGCCTGGACAATCCATGGATTCCCAATGCCGTCGTGTTTCCCATCCGTTACGGCATTCGGCTGATGAAAGGAAAGAGAGTCAGGTAAATGAAAATTTCGTATCGGCGAAGCCTTTGGGGTGCTGCGGCTCGGCGCAGCTTTGGCTTTCTTGACCGAACCTCTTCTGTTGGAAGAATAGCTTGAAACGCGAACACGAAAGCGGCGACGAATCGCCGCACTCCAAAATGAAAACTCCCTTGGTCAGTGTCTTGATGACCTGTTACAACCGCGAAAAGTTTCTCTCTGCCGCGATTGAAAGCGTGCTTTGGCAGACGTTCACCGATTTTGAACTGATCATCGTGGACGACCGTTCCACCGACGACAGCGTCGAAATTGCCAAACAATACTCCAAACAAGACGCGCGCATCCGCGTCGTCGTCAACGAAACCAATCTTGGGCAATTCCCCAATCGCAACTACGCGATGACGTTGGCGCAAGGCAAATACATCAAGTATCACGATTCCGACGATCTGATGTATCCGCACTGCCTGGCCGTGATGGTTGCGCCGATGGAAGCCGAACCGCGCGCTGGGTTGGGACTGAGCGGAGCAGCTTATTGGCAAGGCGGGCCTTGCCCAATGCTGTTGACGCCGAAGATGTGTTACCAGCGAGAGTTTTTGGGGTTCGGAATGTTCAACGCCGGGCCGGCTGGTGCGTTGTTCAGAACCGACGTGTTGCGCGAACTCGGCGGCTTTGAAGATTTGGGCGTTGGTTCGGACAACATTTTCTGGTTAAGAGCTTGCGCACGGTACAACGTGCTGCTGTTGCCTGCTGATTTGTTTTGGTATCGAGTGCATTCGGGACAGGAAATGCAGAGCGAAAAAGCTTTGCGTGAATATGCAATGGTTCCGGGCGAAGTCTGGCGCGCGTTGATGTCGCCGGAATGTCCGCTGACCGGTGAAGACCTGGAACAGGCCAAACGCAATCGAGTCTTTTTGCTGGCCAAAGCGACGTACCTGGATTTGAAAGCCGGACGTTGGCAACTGGCGCGAATGCGAATTCAGCACATGAATTTGTCGTTTGGCGATTGGCTGCGTTATCTGCGCCAGCCGCGCCGAGACAGGTTTGCCGGAACTCCGCGCGATGCCAAAGGAGAGTTTTTGATCTCCGACTGGAGAGCTGTGCTTGGTCGTCAGACGCCACCTGTGAGTCAATGGGAAAAGATGGGCCATTCGTAATTTTAGGTGTTTTTGAAATCGCAACTTGAAGATTATTCACGCACTAGGCTGGTATTTTCCTGAAAGTATTGGCGGTTCGGAAATTTACGTCGCCGGGTTGAGCCAACGATTGAGCGCCGCCGGTCACGAAGTTTTGATTGCCGCGCCTTTCATTTCAGACGATCCGGTGAACGCCCACGAAAAAGTTTATGAACACGATGGCGTGCCGGTGTTTCGGTATCCAATTCCTGCCGCTCCGACGCGCGAAGAAGCGCAAGGCCGCGCAACAGTTCGTGGAGCAGAAACCTTTCACCGCTGGCTGTTCGACCAACGACCCGATGTTGTCCACTTTCATTCGTTCGTTACTGGTTTGGGAATTGCTGAATTGAAAGCCGCCAAAGCCGCAAACGCGCGCGTCATCGTCACCAGTCACACCAGCGGGCTGGGGTACATCTGCCAGCGAGGTTCGATGATGCAATGGGGTGAAACTCTGTGCGACGGCGTTTGCCAACCGTCAAAATGCGCCGCTTGCGAATTACAACATCGCGGCTTGTCGAAAAGCGCAGCGACGATGATTGGCAACATCCCGTCTGAAATTGGCGGCGTCGCGCGAAATTTGCCGGGCAAGTTTGGGACGGCTTTGGGAATGAGCAACCAGATCGCTCGCAACCAAACCATGCAGCGAGAGTTGCTGGAAACCGCCGACAAGTTTGTTTTGTTGACCGAATGGGCGCTCAACGCCGTCGCTGCCAACGGAGCGCCGCGCGAAAAGCTGGCGCTGAATCGGTTAGGGTTGAGTTGGAAAAGTGTCAGTAGCCCGCGCGTAAGCAAGGGCTTTAATAGTGGAGCCGAAGCCCTTGCTTACGCGCGGGCTACTGACACGATCAAGGTTGGTTATCTTGGCCGATTCGAAGCGATCAAGGGCGTGAAGGATTTGGCGCGAGCCGTTGCCAGTTTGCCGGAAAGTCTGCCGCTCAGCGTGGAATTTCGTGGCCCGGTCAAAAGCCCCGCCGAACAATCGCTGGTCAACGGAATCAAAACTCTGATTGGCAATCGCGCGTCAGTTTCTTTCGCTCCGGCAGTTTCGGCTGAAGACGTTCCGGCTGTGCTGGCAGGGTACGACGTGCTGTGTTGTCCGTCGTTGTGTTTGGAAGGCGGCCCGACCGTCGCCATCGAAGCCCACGCCGTTGGCACGCCTGTCATCGGCACTGCCATCGGAGGTCTGGCGGAATTGGTGACAGATGGAGTCAACGGACGATTGGTCAAACCCGGCGACTGGCGCGCTCTGGCCGAAGTGCTGGCCGAAGTCGCCACCAATCCCGGCGAAACGATTGATCGCTGGCGAACCAAACTTCCTGCCGCCCGAACAATGGATGAAATCGCCGCTGATTATCAGGAGCTTTACCAACTCTGAGCGACTTTTCCGCTGTGGCCAAACGCATCACGGTCGTCACCGCCGGTCATCTTTCTACCTGTCCGCGTATGCTGAAAGCCGCCGACGCTTTTGCCGAAGCCGGTTACGAAGTCCGAATGATTAGCACTCGCCACGTCGAATGGGCGACCAAAACCGATGAAGAAGTTCGCCGTTCGCGCACGTGGCGTTGGACGGTTGTGGATTACGACCGCATCAGCGCGCGCGTGACTTATCTGAAAACCGGATTGCGATACAAAGCCGCGCGAAAATTGGCGAAGTTCGTTTCTCCGGCTCAGTTGCCATTGCACGTTGCGGCCAGCGGGTATGGCCGAGTCCACAGCGAATTGCTGGCGGTGGCTTTGGCCGAACCGACTGATTTGTTTTACGGAGGCACGACCGGAGCTTTGGCCGCGGTGGCAATGGCGGGGCGTCGCACGAACACACCGTATGCTTTAGACCTGGAAGATTTTCACAGCGCAGAACAGGACAGCAATCCGGACGCCGATTTGTCCCACGCGCTGGCCGAACGCATCGAACGCGACATTTTGCCCGGAGCCGCTTTTTTGACCACTGGCAGCGCAGCAATGGCTGCGGCCTATCGTGACAAATACGGCGTTAATCCGATTCCCATTCACAACACTTTTCCGCTGCCTGATCGCGCGCCGGATTTTTCACGCGCGCCGGGCGAAGCTCTGCGGTTGTACTGGTTCAGCCAGACCATCGGCCCTCAGCGCGGATTGGAAGACGTGATTCAAGCTGCTGGTTTGGCTGACATCGCGGTTGAATTGCATCTGCGCGGAAATCCGGTCGCCGGTTATCTGGAAAGTTTGCAACGGTTGGCGGCTGACACTGCGCCGGGTTTACGGCTGATTCATCACGAACCGATCAATCCCGACGCGATGGTGGAAAGCTGCCGAGGTTACGATGTCGGCTTGGCGTTGGAGCAAGCACACGTTTTCAATCGAGCCGTCTGTCTGACGAACAAAGCTTTTACCTACATGCTGGCGGGTTTGGCTGTGGTCTTCACAGATACGCCGGGGCAACGTCCGCTGGCTTTGGATTTGGGAAATGCCGCGCTGCTGTATCAACCGGGCGATGTGGCTGCGCTGGCCGCCGGATTGAAGCGATGGGCGGAAAACAAAGAACTGCTCCGCGCGGCGAAAGTGGCCGCTTGGGAATCGGCCAAGCGCCGTTGGCATTGGCAGCACGCAGAAGGGCGAGGGGCGTTGTTGAAGGCGGTAAACAGCCGGAGCGCGGATTTGTAATCCGCTGCCGGTTCGCGGACGTTCCGTCCGCCCGTCACAAAATGCCCTTTTCAAAGTTAAATACCAAAGATTGACGTGCGGACGGGAACGTCCGCGAACCCGGCGGACTGCAAGTCCGCGCTCCAGTTATGCGAATTCTTTTGTTAATGGACCCCTACATCAAAGTGCCGCCGGAACATTACGGCGGCATCGAACGAGTCATCGCCGACCTGGCCGATGGGCTTTACGCGCGCGGCCACGAAGTCACGATGTGGGCTGCGCCCGGTTCAAAAACTTCGGGCAAGTTGGAAACCTTCGGGCGCGAAGGCGAATGGACTCGATGGAGTAACGTTCGCAACACGGCTCTGCTGACGGCGCGGTTTTTGCGCGACAAAGGCAAATTCGATGTCATTCACAACTTCGGGCGGCTGGCTTACCTGACCGGAGTACTGCGCTGGGACGTGCCGAAAGTGCAAACTTACATGCGCCGAGTCAATCCGGCGAACATGCGTTTTGTTGAACGGTTGGGCGCACGGCGAATGCATTTCACCGCCGTCAGCGAAGTCATACGCGACACAGGGCTGCCGGGCGGCGGCGATTGGAGCGTGATTTATAACTGCGCGCCGGTCGGCGAATACCGCTTCAATGCGGATGTTGACCCGACGATTGCGCCGCTGGTGTTTTTGGGTCGCCTGGAACGTTGCAAAGGTCTGCATTCCGCCATCGAAGTCGCCCGTCGAGTGAATCGTCCGCTGCGAATTGCCGGGAATCTTTCAACCTTGCCTGAAGAACTGGATTACTTTCACCGAGAAATCGAACCGCAAATTGACGGCAAACTCATCAGCTATATCGGCACGGTGAACAACGAACAAAAAAACGAATTGCTGGGAACGGCTGCAGCAATGTTGTTGCCGATTGAATGGCTGGAACCGTTTCCCGTTGTGTTGCCCGAAGCGTTGTTGTGCGGAACCCCGATCATCGCTTTTCGACAAGGCGGCGTCCCCGAAGGCATCGCCGAAGGGCGTACCGGCTTTGTTTGCGACACGGTTGAAGAAATGGCCGCGCTGGTCGAACGCCTGCCGGAACTGGATCGCCGCGAATGCCGACGTGAAGCCGAATTTCGCTTCAGCGATCAGGCGATTGTGAGTGAATACGAGCAGCTTTATCAGGCTTTGGTTAATAACGGCAGATGAGAAAACACATACCTGTTCTTGACGGATTACGAGGTATCGCCATTTTGATGGTGTTGTGGTTGCACACGTTTCAGAGTGGTGCGCCCGTGAGTAACTCGCTTACAAGGTTTTTGGCAAGGACTGCTTCTTTGGGTCAATTAGGAGTTGATCTGTTTTTTGTACTGTCAGGTTTTTTGATAACTCGAATTCTACTCAGTGCCAAAGGTTCGCCCGACTATTTTCGTAACTTTTACGTGCGCCGTGTGCTGAGAATCTTTCCTCTCTATTACGGATTTTTGCTTTTGTATTTTGTGATTGTCCCAAGTTTGAATGGGCAACCTATTGCACCTGCCAGTTCGCAATTATGGTTTTGGTCTTATTTGCCGAATGTCGCTTTCACTTTTGGCTATAAGGTACATGGACCGGTTCATTTTTGGAGCTTGGCTGTTGAAGAGCATTTTTACCTGCTGTGGCCATTTTTTGTTCACTATTTAAATTTACGTCATTTGTTGTGGGTGATGCTGGTCATCGTTGTGCTGGCAATTATCAACCGCGTAGTTTTTTTGGATTTGGGCTATGCCACGTACTATTTCACCCTTACTCGTCTTGACTCATTGATAGCTGGTTGTGTTCTCGC
Source organism: Acidobacteriota bacterium (assembly GCA_033763255.1). Taxonomy (GTDB): domain Bacteria; phylum Acidobacteriota; class Blastocatellia; order RBC074; family RBC074; genus RBC074. Next base: position 18,494 of record JANRKX010000007.1, read on the forward strand.
GGTTTGGGAACCCAGATTTAGTCTTTCTCGTTATCGTCGAGGTTTTGTCTTTGGAGCATTGGTATTGGGTTTGCTGCTGCCGTTTATGTGGATCAATTATGGCGGACAGGGGCTTTACCTTGTTCAGATCGTCAAACTCTCGTTTATGCCAATGTTTTTTGCCTGCGTTGTTGGCTTATTGGTTTGTGCTCGATCTGACAGTTGGATTTGCCGTCTTGTTGGATGCCGATTTCTTACTTTTACAGGCAAAATTTCATATGGCCTGTACGTTCTGCAAGGAGTCGGATTTCTAGTTGCCTATTACTACGGGCACCAAGGAGGTTTTACCGGTTATACCTTACTTGGAATTGGAAGCACTTATCTTGTGGCTTATGCAAGTTTCAAGCTTTACGAAGAGCCATTCCTAAAGCTGAAGCGACATGTTGAATACCAAACGCAAGCACTGAGTTAATGAAGCGAGTTCTGATGGTCAGTCCGCATTTCCCGCCTGACACCAGCGCGGGAACGCATCGCGTTCGGTTGCTGGCTCCGCATCTGGCGACGTTTGGCTGGGAGCCTGTCATCGTCACAGTAGACCCGCGAGATTATGAAAGCCGATTGGATCCGGGCTTGGCGGAGTTGGTTCCGTCGGATTTGCGCGTGGTTCGCAGCCGAGCCTGGCAGGTCGAAACGACTCGGCGGTTGGGCGTTGGCGATTTGGGATTGCGAGCGATGCGCGGGCTTTATCAAACCTGCGCGGAATTGCTCCGGCGCGAACGCTTCGACGTTCTTTTCATCACGATTTACCCCAGCTATCCGGCTCTGCTGGGGCCGATGTTGAAACGGCGATTCGGCATTCCCTTCGTGCTGGATTACCAGGACCCGTGGGTGGGGTCGTGGGGATTGACGGTTGGCGGTGGAGCGAATGGTCAGCCGGATTTCAAAAGTCGGTTGAGCCGCTTTGTTGCGACGAAACTGGAGCCGATGGCCGCGCGCGCGGCTGACGCCATCACGGCGGTTTCTGCCGGAACCTACGAAGCGATCCGAGAGCGGTATGCTGGTTTCGACGATAAGCTGTATCTGGCGATTCCGCTCGGTGGCGAACCAGCGGATTTCACTCAATTGCGAAATCAGCCGCGAGCCAATCCTTACTTCGATCCTGCCGACGGGCTTTGCCACTTATGTTATGTGGGAACTTTGTTGCCGCTGGGCTTTGAAACACTGCGAGCGTTATTGAAGGCTGCGGCTTTGTTGAAAGTCCGCCAGCCAGAGCTTTACCAAAAGTTGCGGCTGCACTTTTTCGGCACAAGCAATCAAGCTATCAAGATAGAAAATTTTTCGTCCACGAAGCCACACGAAGAAAACACGAAGGAGAGAAAGAGGGAAAGAGAGAAGGAGGGAATAGCGGACGGTTTTTCCCTCTCTCCCTCTGTCACTCCTTCCCACCATCTTCGTGAACCTTCGTGTGCCTTCGTGGATGAACAGATTCTTGAAAAACTGCGAGTGTTGCCGGTGGCGCGGGAGATTGGCGTTGCCGATTGCGTGACTGAATTGGCTCCGCGCATTGATTATCTGGACGCGCTGACCGTGCAGACTCAGGCCAGCGCGATTTTGATGCTGGGCAGCAGCGAGAGGCATTACACCGCCAGCAAACTGTATCCCGGCTTGCTGGCTGCGCGCCCGATTCTGGCGCTGTATCACGAAGCCAGCAGCGTGGTTGAAATCTTGCGCCGAGCGGCGAAACCGCCTTCGGTGCGAGTCGTGACTTACGGAGATTCAGCGCGCGCGGAATCTCGCGTCGAAGCGATTTATGATGAACTCGCCGCGTTGGTGGCCAATCCGGTTTACGACCCGGCGGATGTGGCGATGGACGAAGTCAAAGAATTTTCGGCTGAATCGTTGGCGGGAAAATTGGCGGAAGTCTTTGATGGCGTTCGTAGTTCCGCCTTCAGGCGGCAGGCTCGACAATTGAACGCAACCGCCTGAAGGCGGAACTACGAACATGATGCCGCCGATCAAACTGACCATCGTGATGACGCATCCGGCGCAATACTTTGCGCCGTGGTTTCGATTCATTGCAGCCAATTGCTTTGATCTGGAATTAACTGTTTTGTACGCGACGCAGCCGACTGCCGAACAGCAAGGCGTTGGGTTTGGAAAAGCTTTTGACTGGGATGTGCCGCTGATCGAAGGTTATCGCTGCCTTGTCGTTCGCCAATCGCAAGCGGGCGGCAACATTCACAGCGACAGTTTTTGGGGAGTCAACGTGCCGGAAATTGTCGAAGCAATGCAGCAGGCTCAGCCCGATGTCGTGTTGCTGCATGGCTGGCATTCCGTCACGCAGTTGCGAGCGTTGTGGGCTTGTCGGCGGTTGAGAGTTCCGGTGCTTTATCGAGGCGACACAAATTTGAACAGTGCTCCGAAAGGTTGGCGCAGGCCGGTCTGGGAAACCAAGACCGGTTTTTTGTTGCGCCAGTTTGATGGCTATCTGGCCGTGGGCAAGCGCGCTCACGATTACTTGCGGCATTTCGGAGCGGCGGCAGATCGCGTCTTTGCGTCGCCGCATTGCGTAGACAATCAGTTTTTTGCTCAGGCTGCGGCAGAGTTTCAAACTCCGGCGAGAAGAATCGCCGCACGCCAGGCATTCGGACTCGGCGCGGATGATTTTGTCGTGTTGTTTGCCGGAAAGCTGGAATGGAAAAAACGCCCGCTTGACCTGATTCAGGCGCTGGCTTGTGCGGAGTGGCAACGGTACGGAACGGTAAGCGGTAGCGCCCCGGTTTTTCAGGATAGCCATATTGGCAAGAACCAGGTCGCTACCGCTCCCTGTTCCGTACCGGCGGTATTGCTGATTGCCGGAGCCGGGCCGTTGGAAGCCGAGTGTCGAGCCGAAGCTGAGCGATTAGGCGTGCGCGTTACTTGGGCAGGATTTTTGAACCAGTCAGAAATTGTTCGCGCCTTTGCCGTTGCCGATTGTTTGGTGCTGCCCAGCGAAAGCGAAACCTGGGGTTTGGCGGTCAACGAAGCTTTAGCGACGGGATTGCCGTGCATTGTCAGCGACCGCGTAGGCTGCGCGCCCGATTTGATCGTGCCGGGCGAAACCGGCGAAATCTTTTCGATGGGCGATGTCGCGGAATTGCGAATCGCGCTTGAGCGAGTACGGCAACGAATCGCCAACGGGCACTCATACTCCGCCGCCTGTCGCGCGAAAGCGGATGAGTATTCGTTTGCGGCTGCGACCAAAGGTTTGCTGGCTGCCTGTCGAGCGGTCGCCAAATCAATCCCGCGCGCGGTAACAAGCGCGTTGGCCTGAATTCGTCAGCGAAAGAAAAGAATGAATCTTCCATTGCCAGCCTGGTTGAATCGCAGGCCGCGAATTTTGAACGTGCTGCATGCCGCGCATCTTTACCGTGCTTATTCGCAAACCATTGCTGCCGAACTTGAGTGTTTGAGAAAGCATGCCAGCGGGCGAAAAGCGGCATTGGAAATCGGCACGCACATGGGAGTTTCGGCGGGCGTGATTGCTCAGGTGTTGGCCGAAGACGGCAAGCTGGTTTGCGTTGACCCTTGGGAATCGCCGCCGGGAAAAGAACATCCCTGTTTTTCGATTTGTCGCCGCGAACTTGGTCGTCAGGGCGTGCTGGCAAAAATCGTGTTCCTGAAAGGTTTCAGCCATGAAGTTGAAAACGACATGCCACAGCAATGCGACTTTGTTTTTGTTGACGGCGATCATTCGTATTCGGGGTTGGAAACCGATTGGGGAATCACGCTCCGGCGGTTGGTTCCCGGCGGGGTGGTTTGTCTTCACGACACGACTGTGCCGCCCAATCAGCCGCATCGCAACCCTGGTTCGGTGGCGTATTTCAACGAAGCGATCAAGCAGCATTCAAGTTTTGAATGGATAGACGGTTGTCATAGCCTGAATGTATTACGACGAATTGCGTAAGCCAGAAACTCATCAGCAAAGTGTTGAACGACAGCCGTCCGGGTTGCGCGTGATCGCCTGTTGCGGCGGGATGGTCATTGTCGCCGGATTGGAGCGCATGACGTTTGAAGTTTTACGCACGCTGCGCCATCGCGGAGCCGAAGTTCATTGCATCGTCAATACGTGGGAAAACCATCGCATAGTCGCGTTGGCTGAAAACATAGGAGCCAGTTGGTCAACCGGATATTACTGGTATGGATTTGGGCGGAGGCTGTTTAACCCGGTAAAACTGGCGCAGTTTTTGTGGGATGTGTTGATGACCAGCTTGGGCTTGTTGCGGGATGCCTGGCGCTTTCGACCAACGCATGTGTTGTTGCCGGAATTTGTCGCCGCGTTGAGGAATTGGCCTGCGCTGGTGTTGATGCGATTGATTGGCGTCGAAGTCATTTTGCGTTTGGGCAATGCTCCAGAAACAGGGCGTTGGCATGAATTGATCTGGCGCTGGGCAGTCAATTCCGTAACAGATCGGTTTATCTGCAATTCGCAATTCACCAAGCAGGAATTGCTGGGGCTTGGAATTTCGCCGGAAAAAGTCAGCTACATTTACAACACGGTTCCGCACCGTCAGTCGAACGAAGGCCAGATAGGTGACGCCATACGAGAAGTCAACAAGGTGATTTATGTCGGACAGATCATTCCTTCCAAAGGGCTCGACCTGTTGATCGAAGCCATTGGGATGTTGGTGGCACAAGGTTATGACGTTTGCCTGGACGTGGTGGGAAACATTGATGGTTGGGAATCGCCTGCGTATGCCGGTTATCGCCAGAGCCTGCTTGACCGTGCCGCTCAGTCGGATTTGATCGGGCGCGTAAATTTTCTAGGCTGGCGCGAAGATGTGCCGAACTTGCTGGCAAGCGCCGCGATTCATTGTTGTCCTTCGCTGCCTGAGCAAAAAGAAGGTTTTGGTTTGGTCAACGTCGAAGCCAAACAGGCTGGCATTCCATCTGTCGTCTTTCCTACCGGAGCGTTGCCGGAGTTGATTAAGCACAAGTCGGATGGGTGGGTTTGTTCAGAAGTTTCAGCAAAGGCTTTGGCCGAAGGGATCGAATATTTTTTGTCGAACACTTCGCGCCGCGAGCAAGCCGGACAAGCCGCTTTTCGTTCGGTCGAGCCGTTCAGCCCGGAACGATTTGCAGATCAATGGTTGGCAGTTTTTGAGCAGGAGCAAACGAAAGCGGAATGACAATGCTCTGCGGCTGGCTATCAGCCGACGAAAAACGAAATGGGAATTCGATCATCGGCGCAATGCAGCGAGCTTTACGAGTCCATTCCGGGCAAACCGAAGCCGTTTGGCAATCCGGTAATCTGACCGTCGGCCTGATGGTTGGAAAGACGGAATTGCCCGAAGCTCAATACATCGAAAATGTTTACGCTCCGGCGGTCAGCGCCGATGGGCGTTATTGGTTGTGGATGGCGGGCGAGGCGTTTGACTGTGGCGGATTGATCGAATTTGCCGACGCGACCGAAACGTGCAGCCCCAAGTTTCGGCGGCGATTGCTGGAAAAGCTGCTGGCAAATGGAGTGGATGCGATTGCCAAACTCGATGGCGAATATCAGGTTGTTTTGTGGGACAGCCGCGAACGCGAATTGACCATTTTGAATGATCGGTTCGGCAGCTTGCCGTTGTACTGGGCGCAATCTTCGCAAGGTTTCGCCTTTGCCGGAGGCGTTCGCGGAGTATTGATGGCTCCTGGGGTTTCCGCCGAACCGGACACAGAAGCGATTCGGGAAGCGGTCAGCTTTGGCGGATTTCGGTTGGGAGATCGCACCAATGTCGCCGCTGTGAAAATGGTGGCGGGCGCTTCGGTAGTGGCGGTGAAAAACGGCTCGCCAAAGTTTCGTCGGCACTGGCGCTGGTCGGATATTCCGCCGGTTGAACAGCGGCCAATGCCGGAGTTGATCGAAGAGCTTCATCGTCGCTGGCAATTGGCCGTCAAACGCCGCTTGGCCGGAGCCAAACGAGCGGGGCAAACCTTGAGCGGCGGATTGGACAGCCGAGCGATTCTGGCTGAAGCGGCTCCGCAAACCGACACCTGGACAGCGATTACTTATGGCATTGCCGGTTGCGACGATCAGCGATACGCGCAACGTGCCGCCAAATCTGTTGGCGCGAAATGGTTGTTTCGGGAGCTTTACGGCGAAGGCGGATCAGAGAAAACCGATTGGTTGGAACAGCGCACTCAGTACATTCACCAGACCGACGGATTGATTGCTTTGACGGATTTGATGCACCTGGAAACATTGCCTCTGCAAGCCGAACTGATTGATGTGCATCTGTCCGGTTACATCGGCGATGCGGTCAGCGGCCCGACGTTCAACGAGGTTGAGACTCCGGCTGATGTGTTGAACAAATTGCCGTATTACGGAACCGAACTCGGCATGGATTATTCGGAAGCTTTGGCGCTGGCCGAAATGAAGGTCGAAGAATTGAAAAGCGCACCCGCCAGATTTGCGTTGTTCGACCACAAATTGCCGCAATCCACCAACCGTTGGGGAGAAGCCTGGCGTGCATGGTTTCGCGTTCGGCGACCGTTCACCGATTACGCTTTTTTCGATTTTTGTCAGGGATTGCCGCCGATCGTTCGCGGCGAATTGAATCTGCACGAACGATGGTTGCGGGCAAAATATCCAACCTGTTTTGCCACGATCCCGAACCAAAAAACCGGCGTGCCGATTTTGACGCCGAACTGGTTATTGCAAATGGAACGCGGGCGGCGATTGTTGTGGAAGAAAACTCAGCCTCTGCTCGCTCAGTTGGGATTGCCCGCTCGCCCGCGCATCAGGAATTACATTGCCGATGAATTTTACTGGCGAACTCCCGAAGCGCGTCGCCGCATCGAAGGCGCGATCTTAAGCCCCGATTCCATTAGCTGCCACGTGCTGGGACGTGAAAAAGTCACAGCGGTCGTCACTCGCTGGTTTGAACGTGGCGCTGCTCCTGCTCAAGTCATCGGCGCGATGTATGTTTATGAAACCTATCACCGCGCGCTGCCCGAATTGCTGAAAACAGCATCCGCACAAACCGTTGCCCCAATCAGTTTTCAAAAGGCGATATGAATTTTCGATTAGCATTAAAGCAACCGGCAACCCGGCAATCCGTCAATTTAGTCGGAATCGTTTTAGCTGTAGCTGTTGCCGCATTTCTCGTCACAAACGATTGGTTGGGCGCAGCCGGAGTGATTGTACTGTGGGCGGGTTGGCAGTTTTTGCCGAACATCGGCGGCCCGCCGATGTTGCAACTGGCGTTTACGCATCAATGGGTGCAGGTGTTTTTGGGCGTGTATTACCACGGCGTGACCGGCAGAAAGCTGGAAGCGATTGAAATGAGCGATTACCGCCCGATGGTCATGATCGGCATGGGATGTTTGGTGGCGTTGCTGGTCGGGCTGGTTGTCGGGGTAAAGCTGTTCAACCGGGCGTTCAAAACTGAAACCGAGCTTTTGGCGGAAAGCTTGTCGTTGCGCGTGCTGGTTATTGGGTATGCGGTTTCGTTTGCAGTCGTTGGCGGCGTGTCGGCGCTGGCCTGGCAAATTCCGGGATTTACTCAAGCGATCATATCTCTGTCGTTTTTGCGACTGGCGCTGTTGTTTTTGCTGTTGCGTAAACTGGTGTGGCCGAAACTTCAGACTCCATGGATTGTTTTGATTTTGAGTTTGGAAGTGGTCATTGGAATCACAGGATTTTTTGCCGGGTTCCGCGAACCGTTGGCGATTGCGACCATCGTTTTACTGGAACGGTTTAACGCGAAAAGTTTTCGGCATTGGGCGGTGTTCGGCGGAATGGCGGCTGCGGCCTTGTTTTTGGCGGTGTTGTGGACGGCGGTGAAAGTGGATTACCGATCCAAATTCGTTTCTGACGAAGCCTTCGCCAATTCCACCGAAACACGGTTGAGTTACATCGGGGCGGCGCTGGGAAAATTCGTATCGGGAGAAGGCGGCCAGGTCGCCGATCAAATGGATGCGTTGGTAGATCGGTTGTGGGTGGTTTATTACCCGGCGCTGGCGGTCAGCCGCGTTCCCAAAGAATTGCCGCACACCGACGGAGAAATTTTGCAATCGGCTTTGTTGCACGTCGTCACGCCTCGATTTTTGTTTCCTGAAAAAGCCGGGCTGCGGTCAGACAGCGAAATGGTCAGAAAGTATTCAGGCATTTGGGTCGCAGGCGGAGACGATGGAACCAATGCGGAAAACGACACCAGCATCGCGTTTGGCTATGCGGCGGAATCGTATCTGGATTTTGGCGTGCCATGGATGTTTGTGCCGGTTCTGATTTGGGGCGTGGTGATGGGGTTGTTGTACGGGTTGTTTTTCCGGCTGATCGTCCATCGAGAATTGGCGATTGCCGTCGGCACGGTAATTTTCTGGCTGAGTCTGTACATCTTCGAACGTTCCTGGGTGAAGACGCTGGGGCAATCGGCGACGTTGATTGTTTATCTGACAGTGGTCACGGTGTTGGTTGACCGATTCCTGTTGTCACAAAAATCATCTTCGACGATTTCCGTCGTCCGCAGAATGGCGATCGGATAGCTTCTTTTCTTATCAACGGTGAGAGTTCTTCACGTGGCGGCTTACTTTGCTCCGGCGTTTGTGTATGGCGGGCCGCCGCGCAGCATTTTGGGGTTGTGTCAGGCGTTGCGTCGCGCAGGCGTCGAAGCTTCAGTGTTTACGACGACGGCAAACGGACAGGAAGATTTTCCTGCTTCGACAGAACAACAAACTTACGAAGGCGTTCCGGTCAAACACTTTCAACGTCGCTGGCCGAAACGCTTTTTCGCTGTTCAGGGGTTGGCCGAAACGTTGGTGGCCGAAGCCATCAATTTCGACTTGCTGCACATTCACGGGCTGTGGAATTTGACGGTGTGGGCTGCGATGCGTGCGGCCAGACAGGTCGGCCTGCCTTACCTGATTTCTCCCAGAGGCATGTTGGATCGAGGCGCGATGAATCACGAAGCCGGGCGCAAATTCATCGCCTGGCATTTGGCGGAGCGCGAAAACCTGTTAGGAGCGAAATTGCTGCATGCGACTTCGGCCACCGAAGCCGAAGCGATTGCCGGGTACAACCTGAACAAACCGATTGTCACCATCCCTCACGGCATTGAGTTCGAGGCTATTTCATCCAAGAAGGCACACGAAGAAAACACGAAGAAAAGCAAAAAACAGATTGTGTTTCTTGGTCGCATTCATCCGATCAAACGGTTGGATTTGCTGGCGGCAGCGTTTGCTCAAATCAAAGCCGGTTGTTCTGAAGCTCGATTGGTGATTGCTGGGCCGGATGAAAGCGGTCATCGCAAGCGGATCGAGCCGTTGTTTGCTTCGGTTGCCGATTCAGTGGAATGGGTTGGCGAGGTTGCAGGAGAAGCCAAAGCGCGATTGTTGAACGACGCGGCAATGTTGGTGCTGTGCTCGGATTCTGAAAACTTCGGATTGAGCGTGGCGGAAGCGTTGGCCGCCGGAACGCCTGTTGTGACTACGCGCACGACTCCGTGGGCGGAAGTGGAATCCGTCGGCTGTGGGTTTTGGGTGGAGCAATCTGCCGAAGCGATGGCCGACCGAATGTTGTACTTGCTGAGTCGCTCTGACGAAGCCGGAGCGATGGGTGAGCGCGGCGCTCTGTGGGTGCGAGAGAAATTCAGTTGGGACGGCGTGGCTGAGCAAATGGCGGATTGTTATCGGAGCGCGGATTTAAGCCGGAGCGCGGATTTGTAATCCGCTGCCGGTCCGCGGACGTTCTCGTCCGCAAGTCATTCACTGTCGAACCATCGAAGGAAAAAAACTCATTTGACGGGCGGACGGGAACGTCCGCGGACCGGCAGCGGACGAGGACGTCCGCGCTCCAGCGGAAACGTCCGCGCTCCAGTTATGTGCGGAATCATAGGCATTGCAGGCCAAATCAAAGCGGAAGCGTCAATCAAGCAAATGGTTGGCGCGATTCATCATCGTGGGCCGGATGATCGTGGCTGCGAATTGGTTTCTCGTGGAGCGAGCGAAGTTTGGTTGGGCAACACTCGGTTGGCGATTCAGGATTTGAGCGCCGCTGGCCATCAACCGATGCGCGATGCGGCAACCGGAAACTGGATTGTCATCAATGGCGAAATTTACAACCACCGCGAAGTTCGCCGCGCGTTGCCCGCGCCCGAAACCGGTTGGCGGTCGAGCGGCGATACCGAAACCGTGTTGCAGGCTTATGCCGTGTGGGGACGCGAATGTTTGTCGCGGTTGCGCGGAATGTTCGCGCTGGCGATTTGGGACGAAGCCGCTGGCGAACTGTGGTGCGCGCGCGACCGGTTGGGCATCAAGCCGTTTTACGTTCACGCCGACGGCCATCGAGTCGTTTTCGCTTCGGAAGTGCGCGCGTTGCTGGCGTCGGGGCTGATCGAGCGGCGATTGAATCCGCGCGGCTTGGCAGGCTTTGTTCGTTTCGGTTCGTTGCCGGAACCGCTGACTTTGATCGAAGGTGTAGAGTCATTGCCCGCCGGTCATTGGCTGCGAATTCGTGATGGCAAGATCATCGAACAGCGTCGGTACTGGTCGCCGAATCCGGTTTCGACCAGCAGGCAATCGAAAGCTGAAACCGTCAGCGCAGTGCGGCGGCATCTGGAACGTTCGGTTGAAGAGCATCTGCTCTCGGATGTTCCAGTCGCCAGTTTTTTAAGCGGCGGCATTGATTCTTCGATTGTCACGGCGCTGGCCGCGCAAGCTTCGTCGTCGCCGATCAAAACTTTCACGGTCGGATTTCGAGACGCGGAGCTTGATGAATCGGAATACGCGCAAGCAGTTGCCAACCGGTATAGAACAGACCATCAGCGCGTTTTGCTCAGCGATGACGAAGCCGTCGAGATGGTTTCCGAAGCTGTAGCCGCGATGGATTTGCCCAGCGCCGATGGAGTCAACACTTATGTCGTGTCGTCGGCGGTGGCTCGCAACGGAATCAAAGTCGTGCTGTCAGGTTTGGGCGGAGATGAATTATTCGGCGGCTATCGCAGCTTTGCGTTGTTGCCGCAGATGGAGCGTTGGTCTGCGTTGGCTGGCGTGTTGCCAAAAAGCTTTCGGCGGTTGGCGGCGGGCGGTGGCAGCAAAGGCGAACGCGCGGCGGAAATGACCGACGCGGGTTTGAACCTGACAGAGCGGTACAACACTTTGCGCGCAATGTGGTCAGACGGCGAGTTGTTGCGAATGGGTTTTGATTCCGTCGGTTACGGTTTGGAAGAACCGCTGGCCGGATTAAGCGGCGCAACTCAGGTCAGTTTGTTGGAGTTGCAAGGTTATATGCGCGGCACTCTGTTGCGAGACAGCGATGCGATGAGCATGGCACATTCGCTGGAATTGCGCGTGCCGTTGCTGGATCACGAATTGGTGGAATGTTGCGTAGCGACGCAAGTCGCGGGCAGCGGGCAAAAGACTTCGCTGCTGGAAGCTGCGGGAGAATTGTTGCCCGATGGAATTGCCAATCGCCCGAAGCAAGGTTTTGTTTTTCCAATGGATCGTTGGATGCGCGGCGCTCTGCGGCAAGTCGTCGCCGACGGAATTTCACATCTGCAAGCCGCAGAGATTTTTCCACAATTGGATTTGAACCGCCTTGTCGAACAGTTTCAGCGCGGTCAATTGACGTGGTCGCGTTTGTGGACGTTCGTGGCGCTTGGGCATTGGGTGAGAAGCGCGGCAATTAACCATTGACCATTACCCATTATTCGATAGGTAGAAAAATTCGTCTTTACCCAGTCAACTAATGGTTAATGCCGAATGGTTAATGGGCAATTCTAAATTCGCCAGTAGAATCGTTTTACGCCGCACTCCAAATTATGAAGATTCTGGTTTTAACGACAGACGCTTACGGCGTGAAAGGCGGCATCGCGCAATACAACCGCGACTTCCTGGCTTCGTTGTGCAGCAGCCCGCTGGTCGGCGAAGTCGTCGCCATTCCGCGTCAAGCGCCGGATGAGTTGGGCAAGTTGCCCGCGAAGCTGGGCTTCGTGACCAGCGGATTGAACAGCAAAGCGAAATACGCCCAGGCTGTTTTTAACAAAGCGATACTCGGTGACAAATTCGATCTGGTGATTTGCGGACACATCAATCTGTTGCCGTTCGCGTGGCTGGCCAGCCGTCGGCATCAAGCTCCATTGGCGTTGATGATTTATGGAATTGACGCCTGGCAACCGCATCACATCGGATTGATTAACCGATTGGCAAAACGAATCCATTCGGTGATTTCGATCAGCAACGTCACGATGAAAAAATTTCTGGCTTGGGCCGCGCCGCGCGATTGCCAGCAATTCATCATGCCGAACGCGATTGATCTGACCCGATATTCGCCCGGCAAAAAAAGTTCTGTGCTGTTGGAACGATATGGCCTGATGGGAAAGAAAGTACTGGCGACGATGGGGCGGTTGTCGGCGAACGAACGGTACAAAGGCTTTGACGAAATTCTGGACGTGCTGCCCAGCTTGCAAACAGAGGTTCCTGACTTGGCTTATTTGGTGATGGGCGACGGCGATGATCGCGCTCGGTTGGAAGAAAAAGCAAGACGGTTGAACGGTTCGGCAAAAATTGTTTTTACCGGCTACGTCGCCGAATCGGAGAAGCTGGATCATTACAGACTGGCGGACGCTTACGTGATGCCCAGTCGCGGCGAAGGATTCGGGTTTGTGTTTTTGGAAGCGATGGCCGCTGGCATTCCCGTCGTCGCCAGCAACGTGGACGGAGGTTACGAAGCCGTGCGCGAAGGAATGTTGGGCGAGGTGGTCAATCCGGCGAAACCTGATGAAATCCGGCAAGGAATTCGGCAAGCGCTGAATCAACCTTGCGGAGTCGTGCCTGAAGGCCTGGAGTATTTTTCATTCGACAATTTCGAGCGTCGCGTTCACGAGTTTCTTGTGCAGGTGTCAATAGCCCGCGTGTGAGCAAGGGCGTTGCTTATGAATCCCAAGCCCTTCCTTACGGTCGGGCTGCTGACACGGTTGGATTTTACAGGCGATGAAGAAAGCATTGATCTGCGGCATCTCAGGGCAGGACGGCGCTTATCTGGCGCAGCTTTTGTTGAGTAAAGGTTACGAAGTTTTCGGGACTTCGCGCGACGCGCAGATCAATTCGTTCGGCAATTTGCAACGGTTGGGAATTCGTGAGCAGGTGCGATTGGAATCCATGTCGCTGACGGATTTTCGCAGCGTCCTGCAGGTGTTGACGAAGGTTAAACCGGATGAAGCTTACAATCTGGCGGGGCAAAGTTCGGTGGGACTGTCGTTTCATCAACCGGTTGAAACTTTGGAAAGCATTGCGCTGGGCGCGTTGAATTTGCTGGAAGCGATTCGCTTCACCGAACGTCCGATTCGTTTGTACAACGCCGGTTCCAGCGAATGTTTTGGCGACACAGGCGATGTCGCCGCCAACGAAAGCCAGCCGTTTCATCCGCGTAGTCCTTATGCCGTGGCCAAAGCGACGGCCTTTTGGGAAACCGCCAATTACCGCGAAGCTTACAACCTGTTCGCTTGTTCAGGGATTTTGTTCAATCACGAATCGCCGCTCAGACCGGAACGCTTTGTCACCAAAAAGATAGTTGCCGCCGCTTGCCGCATCGCCGCTGGCAGCGCGGAAAAATTACGGCTGGGCAATCTTTCGATTCAACGCGATTGGGGGTGGGCGCCGGAATACGTGCAGGCGATGTGGCTGATGTTGCAGCAGAACGCGCCGGACGATTTCGTGGTGGCAACGGGTAAGACATTCAGTTTGGAAGAATTTGCGACTGCGGTGTTTTCGGCCTGCGGTTTGGATTGGCGCAATCACGTTGAAATTGATTCCGCGTTGTTGCGACCGGCGGACATTGACGCAGGTAGAGCCGATCCATCAAAGGCCGCGCGCGTGTTGGGCTGGCAAGCTCAGCACACAATGCCGGACGTTGTTAGGATGATGATTCAGGCAGAGAAGGAAAAGTCAGTACCGCGACCTTTAGGGAGCGAGCATTTATAAAACCATGTACATTCTGGGAATTAACGCTTATCACGCGGACGCTTCGGCGGCGATTGTGTGCGACGGAAAACTCGTCGCCGCTGCCGAAGAAGAACGTTTCAATCGCATCAAACATTGCGCGGGCTTTCCTTGCCAGGCGGTCAAATACTGTCTGGAAACGGCGGGCATCAAACCCGAAGAGTTAACGCACATTGCCGTTGCTCGTGACACGCGGGCGAATCTGGATAAGAAGCTTTTGTACGCTTTGAAGATTCCGCAGATGGCTTTGCGGCGATTGGCTCCGCAGGGGAAGTTCGCAGGCATCAAGGAAGACGTGGCCAAAGCGTTGGATGTTGATCCGGCAACGCTTCAAGCTGAAGTCACGCGCGTTGAACATCACAAAGCTCATCTGGCCAGCGCGTTTTTCGTTTCCGGCTTTGAAGACGCTGCCTTGTTGTCCGTTGACGGCTTGGGAGATTTTGCCAGCACTATGTGGGGCGTCGGGCGCGGCACAAACATGACAATTGACGGTTCCATAGCCTTTCCGCATTCGCTGGGATTTTTTTACACCGCACTGACGCAGTATCTGGGTTTTCCGCGTTACGGCGACGAATTCAAGGTGATGGGTTTGGCTTCGTATGGCCAGCCGGAGTTTCAGGATGAATTCGCCAAGATCGTTTTGTTGGAAGACGGCAAAGGCAAACCGAAGTTCAATCTGGGTTTGGATTACTTCATTCACCACAAAGTCGGTTCGGACATCACTTGGGAAGAAGGTATTCCGGTGATTGGCAAATTGTTTTCCGATCACCTGGAAAAACGGTTGGGCGCAGCGCGTGAAGCCAATGCGCCGGTTGAGCAGCGGCATTTCAACATCGCGGCTTCGTTGCAATCGCGGCTGGAAGATTCCGTGATGGCGCTGCTGAATCGTTTGTACGAAATGCACGGTGTGAAGCGCGTTTGTCTGGCGGGCGGCGTGGCTTACAACTGCGTGGCCAACGGGAAAATTTTCGACCGCACTCCATTTGAGCAAGTCTACGTGCAGGCTGCAGCGGGCGACGCGGGATTGGCGATTGGCTCGGCTTTTTATGTGCAGCATCAAGTGTTGGGGCAGCCGCGCGATTTCGTGATGGAGCACGCTTATTGGGGGCCGGAGTTTTCAAGGGAGAAGATTCGGATGGCTTTGGACAGGATTCAGGATTTAGGATTTCGGAGTTTGCGGGCGACACGATTGCCAAAGAGACGGCGGCGAAAATTGCCGACGGCAAGATCGTTGGTTGGTATCAGGGGCGGTTGGAATTCGGCCCGCGCGCGCTGGGCAATCGCAGCATCGTCGTTGATCCGCGCCGCGCCGAGATGAAAGACATTCTGAACAGCCGCGTCAAACACCGTGAATCGTTCCGTCCGTTCGCGCCTTCGATTTTGGAAGAGCGGGTCGGCGAATACTTCGAGCGTTCGCATCCGTCGCCGTTTATGTTGATGGCTTATTCGGTGAAGCCGGAAAAACGCTCTGTGATTCCTGCGCCGACGCACGTGGATGGAACTGGCCGTTTGCAAACCGTCAACCAACGACAGAATCCGCGTTACTGGCAATTGATTACGGAATTCGACCGGCTGACCGGGGTTCCCGTTGTGCTTAACACCTCGTTCAACGACAACGAACCCGTAGTCTGCAAACCCGAAGAAGCTATTGATTGTTTCCAGCGAACGAAGATGGACGTCCTGGCCATCGGCAATTATCTGGTGGAAAAAGCCGACTGAGTTATTAGACCGGTTTGCAGTTAAGTTACGGAAAGAAAACCACGGGGGACACGGGGATCACGGGGATAAATTGGGGAATGGTAACTGCTCAGGTCAGCGAATAAGTCTGCAATGAAAAGCTGGAAAAATGACGGAACAAACGGAAATAACTGAACAAACGGAAAAGAAGGAAGAGAAATTTCCGCTCATTCCGTTCATTCCGTTATTTCCGTCTGTTCCGTCATCTCTTTTTGGTTCTCACTGAGCAGTTACGAGGAATGAATCGAAGACTCAGTTTTTTTCTTTCCCCGTGTTCCCCGTGGTTGATCCCGTACAGCCCAATGAAACTCGATTTAAGATGAAGGTTTTGATTCTGCACATGCGCTTTCACCCTGACCTGACTGGCACGGGACCGTTGGTGACGGATTTGGCGACCGATCTGGTGGCGATGGGCAATCAGGTTTCGGTTGTCACCAGCATGCCGCATTACGGCGGCAAAGAACTTGCGCCGGAATATCGCGGCAAGCTGATTCATCGCAGCAATTTCAATGGCGTGGATTTGTGGCGAACGTTTGTTTACGTGCCGCCGAACGCCAGCGGCTTTCAGCGCGGCATCAATTATCTGAGCTACACGATGATGTCGGTCGTTGGCGGATTGATGGCCGAAAAGCCAGACGTGATTTTGTGCATCAATCCACCGATCACTGTTGGCTTTTCCGGCTGGCTGGTCAGCTTGGCGCGGCGAGCGCCGATGGTTTTCAACGTGCAAGATGTCTGGCCGGATTGCCTGGTGTTGATTGACCAGCTTCGCAATCCGCTGCTGATTCGCACGTTTCAACACCTGGAAAAATTCATTTACCGAGCGTCTTCACGAGTGACGGTGTTGTCCGACGGGATGAAAGAAAACCTGCTGCGAAAAGGCGTGCCCGACGAAAAGATCGCTGTCATTCCGAACTGGGCAAACGTCGAAGCCATTCGTCCGGTCGAACGGCAAAACAGTTTTCGCGCGGCGCACGGCTTGAACGGAGATTTCGTGGTCATGTTCGCCGGGAATCTGGGCTTCATTGCCATGCTGGATAACGTGATCGAAACGGCTCGTCTGCTGCAAAACAATTCAAGCATTCAGTTTTTGATCGTCGGCGAAGGCAATGCCAAAGCCGGATTGGTCAGCCGAACCAACGAACTCGGATTGCGAAACGTTCGCTTCCTGCCTACGCAATCGAAAGAAGTCTTGCCCGAAATGTTGGGCGCGGCAGATTTGTCGTTGGTGACGTTGAACAAACAACTTGGGCAATTGAA
Source organism: Acidobacteriota bacterium (assembly GCA_033763255.1). Lineage (GTDB taxonomy): Bacteria > Acidobacteriota > Blastocatellia > RBC074 > RBC074 > RBC074. The sequence goes on from JANRKX010000007.1 coordinate 35,432, forward strand.
CGTGCCCAGCAAGACTTATTCGATTATGGCCAGTGCGCGGCCTGTGCTGGCGTCGGTTCCGCTGGATTCGGAAATCGCTTCGTTGATTCAATCTGCCGATTGCGGCGAAGGCGTTCCGCCCGAAGACCCTGCGGCAATGGCCGAAGCGATTGTGCGATTGGCCGGTCAACCTGAAAGATTGCGCCAGTTCGGAGATAACGGCAGGCGCTACGTCGAGGAACATTTGAACCGTCGCCGAGTGACGGCGCAATACAACGATTTACTGCGCGAAGTTGCAGCAAGGAAGAAATAAAACCAATCGGAATGAACCCACATTTTTATCAATCATCTGGCGACGAAGCTGTTTTGCCGTCCAGTCCAAACGGCATTGATCTCGTCTCTTTCTTCCGTTCGCGGAATCACCGAGAGCCTGCGTTGAAGCGTCCACTGGATGTTGCTCTTTCTTTGTTGATGTTGCTGGTTTCGCTGCCGGTTTCGTTGCTGGTAGCGATCTTCATCAAGCTGGAAGACGGCGGCCCGGTTTTTTATCGCCAGCAACGTTGGGGAAGATTCGGCAAACGATTTTCGGTACTGAAATTCCGAACGATGATTGCCGATGCCGACAAAAGGTTTGGATTGAAGCAGGCGACGGAAAACGACCAACGCATCACGCGCGTCGGGCGATTGTTGCGCGCGACAGGATTGGATGAATTGCCGCAGATCATCAACATCCTGTGCGGCGAAATGAGTTTTGTCGGCCCGCGGGCTTTGGCCGTCGGCGAAATCATCCACGACGAAGCAGGCAAGCGACTGGAGTATGAACAGGTGCGCGGATTCATCGAACGGCTGACTGTGCGTCCAGGAATGACCAGCTTGGCGACGATTTTCATCGCCAAAGATTCCGTCGCACATCGAAAATTCCGCTACGACCTGCTGTACATCCGCAAACAAAGTTTTCTGTTAGATGTTCGATTGATCGCGCTTTCGTTCTGGATCAGTTTCCGTGGCAAGTGGGAAACGCGCCAGAACAAGGTGTGAAGAAAAAGCTGTACGGATTCTTGCGCGGTCATAACCCCAAACGTATATTGGCCGCACTACGAACTTTTCCAAAACCCCAAAGGAGAAAACCGGCCCCCGCCGGAATAGCTCATTAACATGAAAGTTGTCATTGCAGGCGCTTCGACGTCAGGGTTGTTTGCTGCTTACTTGCTGGCAAAAGCCGGAGTCGAAGTGGACGTTTACGAACGAGCCGCGGCGATTGACCCGGCAGTACGCACACTGATCGTGACGGACAAAATCAACGAAGTGCTGGGATTCGTTCCGCACGAAATCATTCTCAACGAAGTTAAACACATTGATCTGTTTTCCAAATCCCGAAGCTCCAAAATGGAGTTGGATCGTCCCGACCTGATTATTGCGCGAGAAAAATTGATTCTGATGTTGGCGCGAATGTCCGAAGAGGCAGGCGTCAAGATTTCCCTGAAACGCCGCTTTTTGTCGTTCGCTTCCGGGCAGAACGGCGTCGCCGTCAGGTACAAAGACCTGGAAACCGGCGAAGACAAGAATGAAAAAGCGGATTACTTGATCGGCGCAGATGGTGTGTACAGCGCCGTCGCCAAAGCGGCTTCGTACAACGGACATTTGCAGATGCAGACGGCGTTGCTGCAAGCTCGCATCAAGTTGCCGAAAGATGTCAGCCGCGAAACTTATCAAGTCTGGTTCGACCGCGAACGGACTAAGTATTTTTACTGGCTGATTCCCGAATCCGATGACATTGCCGCTGTTGGGTTGATTTCCGACGAACCCAGAGAAGGCAGCGAAAGTTTGAAATCGTTTTTGGCTGAACGCGATTGGACTCCGTTGGAATATCAGGCTTCGATGGTTCCGATGCACAAATACGAGTATTCGGCCAAAGTGAAGGAAATCAGTTCGCGCGTGTTTCTGGTTGGCGATTCCACCGCGCAAGTCAAAGTGACGACGGTTGGTGGCGTGGTGACAGGTTTTCGCGGTGTGCGCTCCGTCGTCGAAGCAATTCTGGAAGGGCGCAAAGTCAACGCGGAAAGTCGCGGGCTGAAACGCGAACTGGATTTGCACTGGCTGGTCCGCAAAGTGTTGGACGGATTTTCGGATGACGATTACGACCGGCTGATTGATTTCATTGATGGCCAGTTGAAACACGTGCTTTCCACTGTGACGCGCGATGATCTGGCGATGATGTATTTGAAACTGGTCGCTTCGCAGCCGCGATTGGTGATGATGAGCGCCAAAGGATTGTTGCGAGGAATGGGTTGAACCGATCGTTGATGGAAAAAATTATGTCAATTTCGTTTGCTGCCAAAATCGTCATTCCGCCGGATACTTTGGTCAACGTCATCGGCGAAGAGGCCGTGCTGCTGAATCTGAAAAGCGAGCAGTATTTCGGACTCGACCCAACGGGGACGCGAATGTGGCAGGTGTTGACCGCCAGCGATTCGATTCAATCGGCGTTTGACGCTTTGTTCGGCGAATACGAAGTCACCGCCGAAATCTTGCGCCAGGATTTGACCGATCTGCTGGAAAAACTGCTGGCGCACGGCTTGGTGGAGTTGCAAGGATGAACAAACTGGCGCGATGGAAAGCGATGTCTGGCAACGAACGACGGCTGTGGCTGACTGCCTGGCTGTTGTTGCCGGTTGTTGTTTTGCTGTTGCGCTGGTTTGGGCTTCGCCGCACGCAGGCAACGTTGCTTTCAATTCACCGCAGAGGCGCAAAGAAAGCTGAGGAAGCTCAGAGATTGTTTGAAAGACCTCTGCGAAACCTCTGCGGTGAAAGGCGATTTGCTGAAGTTGTCGCTCAGTTGATAAGTAGTGCCGCCCGTCACAGTTTGTTTGCCGCCAACTGTTTGCCGCAATCGTTGGTGCTGTGGTGGATGTTGCGCGGCGAAGGAATCGAAGTCGAACTTCGCATTGGAGTTCGCAAGGAGCGACAAACGATGGAGGCTCACGCCTGGGTGGAATTGTTTGGGCAGGTGTTGAACGATCGGGCCGATGTCGAACGACGTTTCGCGCCGTTTGAAGCTGCGATTTTGCCGCCGGAGGTTCGATTGCCTTGAGCGGGATTGTCGGCGTTTGTCATTCCGACAATCGTCCGGTAGACAAAAAACTGCTGCAACGAATGACGGCTTCGCTGGCGTTTCGCGGGCCGGACGCACAGAACATTTCGGTCATTGATAATGTCGGATTCGGTCATGCGTTATTGCAAACGACGGAAGAATCGCTCGGCGAACGCCAGCCGTGCGGCTTGGGCGAACTGTGGATCACGGCGGACGCTCGCATAGACGCGCGGACTGAATTGATTGGGCGGCTTCGCGCCAAAGGCCAGACAGTTGCGAACAACGTCACAGACGCCGAGTTGATCCTGAGCGCGTACGAGGTTTGGGACGAACGTTGCGTTGACCATCTGCTCGGCGATTTTGCCTTTGCGATTTGGGACGGGCGAACCCGCAAACTGTTTTGCGCGCGCGACCATTTCGGCATCAAACCGTTTTTTTACGCTCAAGTCGCCGGTCAGTTCGTGTTCAGCAACACGCTTGATTGCGTTCGATTGCATCCGGCAGTTTCGGACGAATTGAACGAACAGGCCATCGGCGATTTTTTGCTCTTTGAATCGAATCAGGATTTGCGAACGACGGTGTTCGCTGACATTCAGCGGCTGCCTCCCGCGCACACGCTGACTTGTTCAGCAGGCGAGATTCGGTTGCGTCGGTACTGGAATCTTCCCGAAGGCGATTTGATTCGCTATCGCCGCAAACAGGATTACATTGATCAATTTCTGGAACTGTTGCGCGCCGCTGTCGCGGATCGGTTGCGGACAAATCGCGTCAGCGTACAAATGAGCGGCGGATTGGATTCGCCCGCTGTCGCGGCCATTACTCACGAATTGTTGTCGCAACGGTCAGACGGCTTTCAGATGGAAGCGCATACGGCGGTTTATGATCGGCTGTTTCCCGACGAAGAGCGGCATTACGCTGGCTTGGTCGCTGCTAAGCTGAAAATCCCGATTCATTTTTTTGTGGCGGATGAATACCTGCCGTTTGCCGGAGCCAACGACTCTGGTTATCGCTTGCCGGAACCGGAAAACAATCCGTTTTTCAAACACCATTTGGATTTTTCCAGGCAATCAGGGCGGCAGCATCGAATCGTGCTGACCGGTTCTGATGGCGACACGTTCTTTTTTGAATTGCCGAACTGGTATTTCGGCGAGTTGTTCAAACGGCGGCAATTCGGCAGGCTGCTGGTAGAGTTGGCGCGATATGGTTGGACACAACGGGAATTTCCGCGCGTGGGGCTTCGCGCTTGGTGGCGACAGCAGCGCGGCGAAACCTGGCAACCGGAATTTCCCGCCTGGCTGAATTCTGATTTTGTTGCGCGGTTGAATCTGCGTGACCGTTGGCAGGAACTCAACCAGGGGCAGACGCAGCATCCGACGCGCCCGCGAATTTATCGTGTGCTCGATTCGCCGATGTGGTCGCAGCATTTTGAAAATCACGACGAAGCCGTGACCGGAGCGCCGATTGAACACCGGCATCCGTTGGCGGATTTGCGGTTGTTGGAATTTACATTGTCGTTGCCGCCCGTGCCCTGTCTGGTGAAAAAAGAGTTGTTGCGCGCGAGCATGCGTGGGATATTACCGGAACCAGTCTGTGCCCGCCCCAAATCGCCTTTGACGGGCAGCCCCTTTGTCGAAACGTTGCGAAATCCCGGATCACACTGGATTGATCGCTTTGCCCCTGTGCCAATGCTGGCAAATTTTGTTGAACGAAACGCCATCCCGCCTTGCGTGGGAGAAACTGACGATTACCGATTGTGGATGAACGCTCGACCGTTAAGCCTGAATTGTTGGCTGGCGGCGCTGGCGTCAAAGCGGTAAGTCGTCACATCAGGAGGAAATCAATGTATCCAAACACTTCGGTCGGCACAGACAACTTGAATGAAGATGAACGCGACAAGAAAGCGTATCAAAGTCCTGACTTGGTACTGTACGGCAACATCAGCGAAATTACTCAGGCCGTAGATATGATGGGAATGGCCGACGGCGGCGGCGGAATGATGAACAAGACCTGAACCGCCATCACAAACGGTTGACGAGCGAAGGTTCGTCAACGAATCACAACTAATTGGCTGAAAGTTTCCGCGGCAATCAGTCACCAATCACACTTGGAGACTATGACTATGAACCGCGAAAGCGCGACCAATACTTCGGAGAACTCTGCCGAAAACCCGACTCGGAAAATTTATCAAACCCCCAAGCTGGTGATTTATGGCAACATCAGCGAAATCACCCGTGCAGTGGATATGAATGGAATGGCTGATGGCGGTGGGGGGAGCATGAATAAAACCTAGCCGCTTCTGTCGTCAGTCCTGGCGTATATGACAAATTTTTGTGCTGCTTACGGATTGGTTATACAGTCCGACAGCTTTCTTCCCGGAGCATTCCCGATTGATCCAACGTCAGGCGTGGATTTGCAGGTGCGTTTGCAAACAATGCCTGTCTGGCGAGAAAGCACCTTGCACACGGCGCAAATTCGTTACGTTGCTACTGACGAAAACGATGCAGGCGAGCCGATGATGCAGGCTTGGGACTTGGCCGATGGTGAATATCTGCGGTTGCTGTATGCCGATTCGACTGAGTTCATTCTTGATCGAAATGGCACGGAACTTTGGGTGACGTGGCCAGAATCGCAAACGCTGGAAGATGCGGCGACTTATTTGCTGGGCCCTGTGCTCGGATTGGTATTACGGCTGCGCGGAGTGGCGTGTTTGCACGCCAGCGCCGTGGTCGTGGATGGGAAAGCAGTTGCGCTGGTCGGAACTTCAGGCGCAGGAAAATCCACGACCGCAGCGGCGTTTTCAAAAGCCGGGTACAACGCGATGGCCGATGACATTGTGGCGCTGGACGAACGGTCGGGCGCTTTTTTTGTGCGACCGGCTTATCCGCGCATTCGATTGTGGGATTCATCCGTTGAAACTTTGTATGGATCGAAAGACGCTTTGCCGTTGCTGACGCCGACTTGGGACAAACGCTATCTGAATTTGCTGAACGGCAGCCAGCGATTCCAGTCGGAGCCATTGCCGTTGGCGGCGATTTATCTGTTGGATGAACGCAGCAGCGACGCGCGCGCGCCGTTTGTTGAAACTTTGCCGGACAATCGAATGTTGATGACTTTGGTGGCCAACACCTACGCAAATTACCTGCTCGACAAACCGATGCGTGCAGCGGAGTTCACTTCGTTGGGGCGGTTATGTCGGCAAATCCCGTTTCGCAAAGTCACGCCACACGCCGACGCGAAGTTTCTGCCGGAACTTTGCCGCGTGATTGTCGAAGATTTTCAAACTCAGTCTTCCTTATGTACAGCGTAGCCAGTTACGGTTCAATGATTGCAGACCGCGTCAGAATGGACGCTTACGCCCTGGCCTTGCGGCAATCCGTCAAACCCGGTTCCGTCGTGTTGGACATCGGAACCGGCACGGGTATTTGCGCGTTGCTGGCGTGTCAGCTTGGCGCGCGACGTGTGTTTGCCATCGAACCAAGCGACGCCATTCAAGTTGCGCGAGAAATCGCCGCCGCCAACGGTTACGCCGACCGCATTGAGTTCATTCAAGGCCTTTCAACCAACATCGCTCTGCCCGAACGCGCGGACGTGATCGTGTCCGACCTGCGCGGAGTGTTGCCGTTGCTGGGGCATCATTTCGCCGCGATTGCGGATGCCCGGCAGCGGCATCTGGCTCCGGGTGGAGTTTTGATTCCGCAACAGGACACGCTGTGGGCGGCAATTGTCACCGCGCCGGAACTGTATGCGGACTTTGTCGAACCGTGGGAAATGCACAATCACGGATTCAACATGCAGGCGGCGCGCAAACTCGTGCTGAACACCTGGGGCAAAGGTCGCGTTCCTGCCGACCAGCTTTTGACCGAGCCGAAGCTTTGGGCGCAGCTTGATTACACAGCCATCGAATCCACAAACATCAGCGCAGACCTTAACTGGAATGTCGAGCAAGCAGGCGAAGCGCATGGAGTGTTTGTGTGGTTTGACGCTTTGCTGGCCGAAGGCGTCGGTTTCAGCAATGCTCCAGGCGGTGGCACGGCGGTGTATGGCAGCGCGCTGTTTCCATTTCTTCAACCGGTGTCGGTGCAAGTCGGCGATGAGGTGCAGGTTCGGTTAAGCGCCAATCTGGTGACTGAAGACTATGTTTGGAACTGGCACTCTTCGATTCGGGGGCGGGGAATGGTGAAAGCCGAATTTCGGCAATCCACATTTTTCGGCACGCCGTTGTCGCCACTGCAATTGCGTCGTCGCGCTTCGGATTTTTCGCCGACGCTGAACGATGACGGCCAGCTTGTCAGTTTTGTCTTGGCGCGTATGACAGGAGCGAATTCGCTCGATCAAATCGCCGAAGAACTCCTGGCCGAATTTCCCGCACGATTGGCCAACCACCAAACGGCGCTGGCGAAAGTCAGTGAATTGTCGCAACAGTACAGCCGATAAGTTCCTCTGTTGAACATGTCGCCAATCAATCACAGTTCGGTCATCGGTCGCGCCGAACACGAACTGTTGATTTGCTGCGCGCGAACGATTTTGGACGCCAGCGCCGCCGAACGAATCCGCTCGCTGGCCGGTCAACAATTGGACTGGGACGATCTTTTTCGATTGGCCAGCCGACACAAACTCAGCCCGTTGTTGTGCTGGCATCTGAAAACCATCGCCGCTGAATTTTTGACGCCGCCGATCCAGGAGCGATTGCGAAACTCTCTTTCCGCCATCAGCCGCCGCAACCTGCAACTTTCTGCCGAACTGCTGAACCTGCTTCAACTTTTCCAACAGCAAAACATCCGGGCGATTCCGTACAAAGGCCCTGTGCTGGCCGAAACCGTTTACGGCAATCTGGCGCTGCGCGAATTTGTTGATCTGGATGTACTGGTTCGCAAATGCGACGTGCTGGCGGCCAGAGATTTGTTGATCGCTCGCGGATACCGACCGTTTGTGCAGCTTGCCGCGTCGCAGGAATCTGCGTTTCTGGATTACCAGTGCGAACACGTGTTGTCGGATGATGGCCGCGACGTGATGGTGGAAATTCAATGGCGCGTCGTTCCGGATTATTTTTCTTTCCGGTTTGAATACGAATCGCTGTGGCAAAGAACTGTGCCGGCAGCGTTTTGCCAGCGGTCAATTGCCACGCTTTCTCCCGAAGACACGCTTTTGATTTTGTGCGTGCATGGTTCCAAGCATTTGTGGTCGCGGCTGATCTGGATTTGCGATGTCGCCGAAACCGTTCGGCAGTTTCGTCACCAACTGAACTGGCAGTTAATCGAACAACGCGCGGCGCTTTCCGGCAGTCGGCGGATGCTTCATCTGGGTTTGTTTCTGGCTCAAGATTTGTTGGCCGCCGAATTGCCGGAAGAAATCCGGCAGCGGGTTTTTGCCGATGAAGCGACAAAAGCTTTGGCCGAAGATGTTTATTCGCGGTTGTGGCCAGAAAGCGAAGAAGGCGAAGAAGATGATGGCCAGGAAGAAGCGGCAGGATTTTTTGAAAGCTCGCTGTTTCATTTGAAAGCAAAAGAACGTTGGCGAGATCGGTTGCGATTTTGCATTCGCGTGTTGACGACGACCACCATCGAAGACTGGTCGCCGAACGACGACTTCCGCTCGGTTCCGTTGGCCGTGCAGATTCGACGATCTGTGCGGCTGGTTCGGAAATACCTTCCTCAACTCTTCCGCTTGTTGTTCAGCCGCGCGGCTTGACAGCCTAAACCGCGCATCGCATAAATGGCCGCGTCGTTTCGCAATTCACCAAATCACAATCAATCGTTGTAAAACCAGTCCATCTACCCGGAGGAGATATGAAACCCAAGTCGCTGGTGTTGTCCGCTCTGATTTTGGCAAGCGCATTTGCCATGAATTCCTGTTCCGCTCCGACTGGCGAAGCCGCCTTGAGCAGCAGCCTGTCGCCCGCTGAATTTCAAAAAGCCTTGCAGGAAAAATTGATTGCCGCCAAATCAGGCAGCGTGATCGAATTGCCCGAAGGCCGCTTTCAATTCGACAAGACTTTGTCGCTGACGGCCAACGGCGTCACCATTCGCGGCAAAGGCATGGCTAAAACCGTGCTTGCCTTCAAAGGCCAAACCGCCGGTTCAGCCGGGATGCTGGTCAAAGCCAACGACTTCACGATTGAAGATGTCGCCATCGAAGACGCTGCTGGCGACGGATTGAAAACAGAAGGCAGCACCAACGTCACCATTCGCCGCGTGCGCGTGGAATGGACGGCTGCGCTAAACGAAAAGAACGGGCCTTATGGCATTTATCCCGTCACCAGCAAAAACGTTTTGATCGAAGATTCTTTTGTTAAAGGCGCTGCCGACGCGGGCTTCTATCTCGGCCAATCTGAAAACGCGATCATGCGTCGCAACCGCGCCGAAGGTAACGTCGCCGGGTTTGAAGTCGAAAACTGCAAAAACGTAGACGTTTATGAAAACACCGCGACGAACAATTCCGGCGGCATTCTGGTTTTCAACCTGCCGGATTTGCCTGTGCAGGGCGGCGAAAAAGTGCGCGTGTACAACAATCAAGTTGTCGGCAACAACGCTCCGAATGTGGCTCCGAAAAGCCAGACGGTTTACAACCTGCCTTCGGGATTGGGCGTTTCGGTGATGGCCATCAAAAACGTCGAAGTGTTCAACAACACGATCAAAGACAACAACACCGCCAACATGCACATCATCAGCTATCTGGCGATGAGTCAGGAAATCAAAGACAAAACCTACAATCCGTTTGTGTCGAACGTCTACGTTCACGACAACCAATTTGGCGGCAGCGGCAAAAATCCCGACGCGCGGTTGGAAAGCGTCCTGGCCGTCGCCAAAGCAGTCGGCCAGCCTATGCCGGATATTTTGTACGACGGAATGGTTGAACCCGGAGCGACCGACGCGAAGATTTGTTTGCAGAACAATGGCGAAGTGACTTTTGCGAATTTCGACGCGGCGAACCAATTCAAAAAAGTCAGCCGCGACGCGAAGAAGCATCAATGCACTTTGCCCGCGTTGACGGCGATCACATTGCCGCAGGACGGAACGAAATCCATGACCAGTTCAGCCGGAGGCGGTAAATGAAGTCGGTCACGAAGTTTTTCAACCGCAGAGTCGCTGAGAACGCTGAGGAAGCGCAGAGAGATTGCCAAAGGCTCTGCGCCACCTCTGCGAGCCTCTGCGCCTCTGCGGTGAAACGGCAACTTCGCCTGCAATCCCTCTCTAAACGTGTTGCCATTTTAGTTTTGAGTTTATTTGCTCTGACGCTGACAGGCAGTTGCGGAATGTTTTCGACCGACGTGGTGTCGTTCATCGAAGAGCCGTTTCCGAAACAGCTTTCCGAATGGAAGTTGTTTGTTTCTGGCTCGAAACCGCTGACACCGAATAAAGGCGTCGTTCCGTACGACCTGAACACACCGCTGTTTTCGGATTACGCTGACAAATACCGCTTTGTCTGGATGCCAGCAGGAACTTCGGCAAAGTACAGCGAAGACGGCGTGTTCGAGTTTCCGGTGGGAACTGTGTTGGCCAAGACGTTCGCCTTTCCCGCGACGGAGGCAGGCGGCAAAGAGCGCATTGTCGAAACGCGGTTGCTGGTTCACGGCAAAACGGGCTGGGTCGCATTGCCGTACGTGTGGAACGCCGAACAAACCGACGCGCGCTTGGAACTGGTTGCCAGCCCGACAGAAGTCACTCGCAAAGCCGACGACGGCAGTGTGCAAAAAATCAATTACATCATTCCCAACTCCAACGAATGCAAACAGTGTCACGACAACAACAAAGTGACTCTGCCAATCGGCCCCAAGGCTCGCAACCTGAACAAGGATTTTCCTTATGCCGACGGTGCGGCGAATCAATTGGCTTATTGGGCGAAGCTTGGGTATTTGAAAGGCGCTCCCACAGCGGACAGCGCGCCGAAAGTTCCAGCTTGGGACAAGGCTGAATCCGGTTCGCTCGAAGCTCGCGCACGAGCTTATCTGGATAACAACTGCGCGCACTGCCATCAACCGGGCGGTTCGGCTGAAGCTTCAGGCGTGAATTTCAGCTTCACGCATTCCGATTTGCGAAAGCTGGGCGCGTGCAAGATGCCGAATTCGGCGGGTTATTCCGGCGGGCATCAATATGATCTGGTTCCTGGCAATCCGGCGGAATCTATTTTGTTGTTCCGCATGGAATCCACCAAAGCCAAAGAGATGATGCCGGAAATTGGCCGCTCGATGTCGCACAAAGAAGGCGTGGCGCTGGTGCGGGAATGGCTGGCTACGCTGAAAGGCAGTTGCGGCGAAGTCAAACTGGCGGCGAAATGAGCTTTTCAAAAAGGTGAACTGTACTTTTCAGTTCACCTTGTATTCGCCTTCGCGCTGAACGGCAGTTTCGACGATTTTTTTGCGCGGACGCAGACTCAGCCGCCGCCCGGTAATCAGTCGCGCGCCGCGTTCGTAGGTGAAATACGACCAAGCCCAATTGAACAGCACCGCAAAGCGATTGCGGAAACCAATCAAAAAGAAAATGTGAAGCCCCAGCCAGAACAGCCAGGCCGGAAATCCTGACAACTTCAATTTGCCGACATGAGCGATGGCGGCTTTGCGGCCAATGGTGGCCATGCTGCCTTTGTCTGTGTAAACAAAGTTTTCGCGCGGTTTGGATTTCAGGTCGTTTTGAATGTTGCGAGCGACGTTTTCGCCCATTTGCATGGCTACAGGGCTGACACCCGGCAACGGTTTGCCGTCTTGCAGTAACAAGGCCATATCGCCGATGGCGAAAACATTGGGCAGATTCGGCAAACTCAAATCCTTTTCAACAGCAACGCGACCGGCGCGATCAATTTCCACGCCCAGCGATTGCGTCAACGCCGTTGCGCGAACTCCTGCTCCCCAAATGACTGTCGCGGCGTTGATCTTTTCTTCGCCAAGCCGCACGCCGGTTTCGTCAATTCCCGTAACGTGTGCGCCAGTGCGAACCCGTACGCCGAGCGCGGTCAATTGCTTCAGCGCGCTTTCGGACAAATCAGGCGTAAAGCTGGCCAGGATTTTTTCGCCGCCTTCAAGCAAAAGGATTTCAGCGGCTTCGGGATCAATTGTTCGGAAATCGCGGGCCAGCACGAATTTCGCCAGTTCGGCAATCGAACCGGCCAACTCGACTCCTGTTGGGCCACCGCCGACAACCACAAACGTTAGCAATTCTTTTCGGCGTTGCGGATCGGATTCTTTTTCGGCGGCTTCAAAGGCCATCAATACTCGGCGACGAATTTCGACGGCGTCGTCCAAATCCTTCAAACCCGGAGCGAACTGTTCCCATTCGTCGTGGCCGAAATAGCTGGTGCGCCCGCCGGTGGCCAACAGCAAATAATCGTAAGCCAGCCGCTGTTCGCCGAGCAGGACTTCGCGTTTGGCGAAATCCACGCCGGTTGCTTCGGCCAACATCACAGACACGTTTTTCTGATTGCGGAGAATCGAGCGAATCGGCGCGGCAATGTCGGCGGGGGAAAGTCCGGCCATCGCCACCTGATACAACAAAGGCTGGAACAGGTGGTGATTCGTGCGGTCAACGACGGTGATGCGAACCGGCGCTTTGCGCAAGGCTTGCGTGGCAGTCAATCCGCCAAATCCGGCTCCGATAATGACGACGTGCGGGGCAGTGGGCATGGTAATTTAACTGGCAGCGCTTGCTGCGGCGGCATCGCGCATCATTTTTTCCTGAGCCGATAAAACCTGGCTGCCGGACGGCGTCGCAATGGAGATCAATCCCAATCCCAATCCCTTCAGCTCATTGTGCCAGCGAGGTTCGCCAGTTTTGGTGTCCAGGCAGAAAATTTCGCCTCTGGTTGTGGCGTAAAGATGATTGCCGTCCAGCACGATATTGACGAAATCGCCGCCTTTCAACGTCGTTCGCCAAATTTCTTGGCCATTTGCGCGATTGAGCGCGATGACGGCTCCTTTGATTCCCAGATAAATTACGTTCAAAGCCATTTTTGATTCTCCTTAACTCAAAACTCGCAAAACTACGCCGATTTGTTTTGTCGTCGGGTTGTCGGTGATTTCTTTCAACGCGGCTTGAAGCTGTTTTTCTTTGACGCGATGCGTCAGCAAAACAATGGTCGCCGTGCCGTCTTCGGTTACTCCACGTTGCGTGAAACTGTGCAAGCTGACCCCGTGATTGCCGAAGGCCGATCCCAGATGACCGATGACTCCCGGTGAATCGTGCGTTTCCAGCCGGATGTAATAACCATTTTCCGATTCGTCAATCGGCATGACCTGGCTGACGTTCGAGCTGATCGGCAGTTGGAAGTATTGCGCGAAATCCGGCAATTTTATGGCGCTGGCGATGTTGATGACATCGCCGACGACGGCGCTGGCAGTTGGATAACGACCTGCGCCCGGCCCCATCAACATGATTTCGCCGACGGCGCTGCCGCTGATGAAAATGGCGTTGTTGACTCCGTCAACTCCGGCCAGCGGATGCGTCAACGGAACCAACATCGGATGCACGCGCACATCCAGAGCGTCACTGTTTCCTGGATTTTCTCCGCGCTGAGCCAGCCCGATCATCTTGATTCGGTAGCCGAATTCTCGCGCCAGCTTGATGTCCAGATCGGTAATTTCGGTGATTCCTTGTCGGTAGATTTTCTCAACCTCAATCGGAGCCTGAAACGCCAGTGACGAAAGAATCGTGATTTTGTAAACCACATCGCGCCCCAAGATGTCGTCACTGGGGTCGGCTTCGGCAAAGCCCGCCGCTTGAGCTTCGGCCAGTGCGTCGGCAAAGGATTTCTGCTCGCGTTCCATCTTGGTCAGGATGTAATTCGTCGTGCCATTGACGATGCCAGCCACGCGCGAAACTTTGTTCGCTTGCAAACCACGTTGCAGGGTGGAAATCAGTGGAATGCCTCCGCCGACAGCGGCTTCAAAAAAGATCGTGACCTTGTATTGATTTGCCAGCGCGAACAGTTCCGGGCCATGTTTGGCGATCATTTCCTTGTTGGCAGTGACGATGTGTTTGCCATTGATGATGGCGCGTTTGACGACTTCGTAAGCAGGGTCAATTCCTCCAGCGACTTCGACCAGGATTTCGATGGTGGGATCGTCGGCCAGCTTGAATGGATCCTGGTTCATTTCAAACTCGGAAAAATCGAAATCGCGTTGTTTGGCGCGGTCGCGGACGGAAATCGCTCGAATGTCGAATTGCGGATTGTCGCGCAGCAAATCCACCACGCCTGTTCCCACCGTACCCAACCCAAAGATGCCAAGTGTTGTTTTCGTACTCATAAAATCGGAGTTCTTTACTGATAATGTGAATAAATGAGGGCGAAGCTTAGCCGCCGAGTTGGGCAGATGCAAACCGGTATTTCGGTGCTTTGATTGGCGTTGCAAGAGCTTGCGGGATTGGTCGTTCTGCTCCTGTTGCTGCATTGCCGTCAGGTTGAATCGTAGTTTGACACTCGGAGCAGGGGTCAGCTACTTTGGACTTACAGACAACTGAAATTCTTTCTGGGGATGAATCAATGAGAACAATTTTTGAAGATACAGAGATCAACGCCGAACTCGAGGAGAGCAAGGCAGGCGGAAACAAATATCTGTTGTTGATTTTGTGGTGCGTAGCGATTTGTTTTTTGATGGGAACCTGGGGCGTGTATCGTTGGGCAACCAACAAACCCGCGCCGGAACCGCCGCCGCCGCCAGTTTCATTGCAGGATTTGAAACAGGTCGGCGCAGCGTTTTCGGCATTCAATGGGTTTATCCGCGAAGGCAAATGGACGGACGCCGAAGCCATGTTGTCTACGGCTGCTCGCCAGCGTCTGACGACCGAAGCCAAGACGCTTTCCGAAAGTCTGCTGGGCAAAAGCAAAGACCTGAAATTGATTCAAACCGATCCTACGCCGAGTGTTGATCGAAGCGATCCGAACGTCTTCAAACAGGATTTCGTCTACCTTTTTACTGACCAGGCGGGAACAAAAACCTCCAACGAAATCATTTCCTTATCGTTGACGATTGAAAACGGCAAGATCGTCATCAATGGCTGGGGCGAAGACAAGCCCCAGGACAAGAAGCCGGAAGATACTAAGGCCGACAACAAAAAGGCCTGATTCCATCCGAAGGAGTTAAGTCATGTTGAAGATCGTCATTGTTTTGGTTGTTTGCCTGGCGGCGGGTTGGCTCTTTTCCGCTCAATCCGCCAGCCGCGCCCAACAGGTGAAAAAGAAAGTTGAGCAGCAAAGCAGGAAAGAAGAAAGGAAACCCATCGAAAAAGTGGTGAAAACCGAAGAGGATTGGAAAAAGGAATTAACGCCGATTCAGTTTTACGTCGCCCGACAAAAGGGAACTGAACGCGCTTTCACCGGAGAATACTGGGATCATCACGAAGACGGCGTTTACGTGTGCATCGGCTGCGGGTTGGAGTTGTTCAGTTCCAAACACAAATTCGATTCCGGCACAGGCTGGCCGAGTTATTGGCAGACGATCAACAAAACCAACGTTGCCACGCACGACGACAACAGTTTCGGCATGCATCGAATTGAAGTTTTATGCAGCCGTTGCGATTCCCATCTGGGACATGTTTTTGACGACGGGCCGAGACCGACGGGATTGCGATATTGCATCAATTCGGCTTCGTTGAAGTTCGTCAAAAAAGAACGCTGAGCACGATTCGCGCGGCGAATAACCAAAAAGCAGGCACATCAAAAACGAATTTGATGTGCCTGCTTTTTTTCTTTGCCGAATGCTTTTGCCGAATGCTTTGGGATGCCGTTGTGATGGAAGTATGATGCGCACCGCTGTCGCCCTTTCACGGGCGCGGTTCCGTACCAGGCAAGGAAATCCATGAACTCGCAATCAGCAAACGAATTGTGTTTCAAAGACGCAGTCGAATTGGCGCGGATGATTCGTCAAGAAGAAGTTTCCGCCGTCGAAGTGATGACGGCCTTCGTCGCGCAAATCAATCGCCTCAACCCGAAGGTCAACGCCATTTGCACATTCATCGGCGAAGAAGCCGCGCTGCGCGCTGCCAGACAAGCCGACGATCATCAGGCGAAAAATAATCCACTTGGCGTGCTGCACGGTTTGCCCGTCGCCGTCAAAGATTTGGTTGTCACCGCAGGCATCCGCACCACGCTGGGTTCGCCAATTTACAAAGACTTCGTGCCGACCGAAGACGCCTTGATGGTGCAGCGAATGAAAACTGCCGGAGCCATCGTCATCGGCAAAACCAACACGCCCGAATTCGGAGCCGGTTCGCACACCTTCAATCCGGTCTTCGGCGCAACGCGCAATCCTTACGATCTGACGAAAAGCTCCGGCGGCAGCAGCGGCGGAGCGGCGGCGGCGTTGGCTTGTGGAATGTTGCCGGTGGCCGACGGCAGCGATTTGGGCGGTTCGCTCAGGAATCCGGCGGCGTTTTGCAATGTCGTAGGCTTTCGGACTTCGCCGGGGCGAGTACCTGCTTATCCTTCGGAAAATGTCTGGCAGAATCTGGCGGTGTTGGGGCCGATGGCGCGAACCGTCGCCGATGTGGGTTTGCTGTTGTCCGCGCAAGCGGGTCCGGATGCGCGCGTGCCGATTTCGTTGAGCGATCCTGGCTGTATGTTTTCACAACCGCTGGAGCGCTGCTTCAAAAACGTTCGTGTCGCGTGGACTCGCAAATTGGCGAAGTATCCGTTTCAATCGGCCATCAGCGAAACCGTAGACAAATCCCGCTCGGTTTTTGCCACGTTGGGTTGTCAGGTCGAAGACGCCGAACCGGATTTGCGCGATGCTGACGAAATTTTCCAAACGCTACGCGCGTCGTCTATGGTGTTATCTCGCGGCGAAGATTTGAAAAAGCATCGCGCGTTGATGAAAGACACCGTCATCTGGAACACTGAACAGGGCTTGAAACTTTCGGGGTTGGATGTGGCGCGTGCCGAATTCAAACGCACGCAGCTTTATTATCGCGTGCTGACGTTTTTGGAGCGACATGAATTCTTTGTGTTGCCGGTGACGCAAGTCGCGCCGTTTCCCGTCGAATGGGATTGGGTGCATGAAATCAACGGCCAGAAATTGGAAACTTACATTGATTGGATGGCCAGTTGTTACGCCATCACGCTGACCGGTTTGCCTGCGATTTCGGTTCCGTGCGGATTCACCAAAGACGGATTGCCAGTCGGATTGCAAATCGTCGGACGCCCGCAACAGGATTTTGCTGTGCTGCAATTGGCGCATGCGTTTGAACAGGCGACGCAGTTCGGAAAAACTCGCCCGGCAATCGTAAATTGAGAAAGGGAAATCATGCTTGATCTGAAAATTAGCGGTGGAACATTGATTGACGGCAGTGGCGGCGAACGCTTCACGGCGGATGTCGGCGTGCGCGAAGGCCGAATTGTCGAAATCGGCAACCTGACCGAATCGGCGCAGCAAACCATTGATGCCAGCGGCGCGATTGTGACGCCGGGCTTCGTGGACATTCACACACACTTCGACGGGCAGGTGACTTGGGACGAAACTTTCAGCCCCAGCATTTACCACGGAGTGACCACCGTTGTGATGGGAAATTGCGGCGTAGGTTTTGCGCCCGTCCGATCCGGCGAAGAAGAACGGTTAATCAATTTGATGGAAGGCGTCGAAGACATTCCCGGTTCGGCGTTGGCCGAAGGAATTCGATGGGCATGGTCCAGCTTTCCGCAGTTTATGGACGCGCTCGACCGTATTCCGCACTCGCTGGATTTTCTGGTGCAAGCGCCGCACGACCCGATTCGCATGTTCGTGATGGGCGCTCGCGCAGAAGCCAACGAAAAAGCTACGGAAGACGACATCGCCGCGATGCGCGCCATCGTCCGCGAAGCTCTGGAAGCAGGAGCCGCAGGCTTTTCCATCGGACGCACCGACAACCATCGCACAGCCGAAGGCAAATGGACGCCTTCGTCCGAAGCCGACGCGCGCGAATTGAACGGCATCGCCGAAGCCTTTCGCGGATTAAACCGCGGCGTGCTGCAAGCGGTTTCCGACTTTGATTTGCTGCGCTCGCCGGAACGCTTTGACGCTGAATTCGACTTGCTGGAAGGAATGGCCGCCGCTGCCGGACGACCGCTTTCGATGACCTGGCTGCAACGCGAACCCGGAGCCGAACAGTGGAAACTGATTCAATCGCGCGCCGAACAATCCGACGCGAAAGGCTTGCCGATGCGATTGCAAACCGCCGCGCGTGGCATTGGCGTCATCAACGGACTCGACGCCAGCTTTCATCCGTTCATAGGTTTTCCGACCTTCAAATCCATTTCCAAACTGCCGCTGGCCGAACGCGCCGCCAAAATGCGCGAGCCGGAAATCAAAGCGCGAATCTTGTCAGAAAAGTCCGAACGACTGGCGGGCGACGGCTCTTCGATTCCGCCGTTGGTGGATATTTTGCTGGCGCAAATTGATTTGCTGGCGGCGCGCATGTTCCCGCTTGGCGACGAATTGGATTACGAACCCGAACTGGCGAAATCGTTTTTGGTTCAAGCCAAGATGCGCGGCATTCGTCCGATCGAAGCGATTTACGATTACCTGTCGCAGGGCGACGGCGGCAATCTGATTTACTTTCCGATTTTCAATTACGGCCCGAATTCGTTGGATGTGGTTTTCCAGATGTTGAATCATCCGCTGGCGCTGGCGGCGTTGAGCGACGCCGGAGCGCACGTCGGCACAGTGTGCGATGCCAGCTTTCCGACTTCGATGCTGGCGTTTTGGACGCGAGACCGACAGCGCGGCGAACAACTGCCGCTGGAACGAGTTGTCGAAATGCTGACTTCGCGCAACACGCGGCATCTTGGCTTGACGGATCGCGGATTGTTGCAGGTTGGGAAAAAGGCTGACTTGAACGTGATTGATTACGACAGATTGCAGTTGCTGAAACCAGAACTGACGCGCGATTTGCCCGCCGGCGGCAAACGTTTTGTTCAACGAGCGAATGGCTATCTGGCGACGATTGTTTCCGGCGAAGTTGTTGCCCGCGAAGGAACCATTTCCGACAACAGGCCAGGGCGATTGGTGCGAATGCGTTGAACAGCTTAACGAGGCCTCAGCCTACGGCTTCAATTTCTCCCACCGAATGCAGTTTCATCATCGAAGACAGGCTGGGCTGTTCTGGAATTCGCCCGGCCATTGCCACAATCGTTTCCCCGCGAACGGCCAGGCCGCGCTTAATCAACAACTCATCGGCGCGTGCCAGCAATTCATAGCTGTGGCCTTCGAAATCCAGCAACGAAGCTTCGAGTCCCCAAACCGCCGCCAGCGAGTTGTAGGTTTTTTCGTGCGGCGTGAAAGCGATGATTCGCTGCGACGGGCGCAACGCCGCCAGGTGGCGGGCCATCGTGCCTGATTTGCTGAAGACGACAATCAGCTTGGCGTTCAATTCCTGAGCGGCGTAAATGGCTGCTTCGGCAATGGCACGGCCTTCGGTTCCTTTTTGGCTGCCGTGAATCAGTTCGCGCGAACGATTGCCTTGATGACAATTGCTTTCGGTGAAGCTGATGATGCGCGCCATCGTTTCAACCGCTGCCACCGGATAATTTCCAGCGGCAGTTTCGGCGGAAAGCATCGCGGCGTCGGTTCCGTCCAGAATCGCGTTGGCTACGTCGGAAGCTTCGGCGCGCGTCGGACGAGGTTCGTGAGTCATGGATTCCAGCATCTGTGTCGCGGTGATGACCAGTTTTTCAGCGGCATTGGCTTTGGCGACGATCAGCTTTTGATGAAAAGGAACGCTTTCGACGGCGGTTTCGACGCCCAAATCGCCGCGCGCCACCATCACGCCATCGCAAGCGGCGATGATGTTGTCCAGATCGTCCAGAGCTTCGCGTTTTTCGATCTTGGCGATCAGCGGCGTGTCTGCACCCAGAAATTCAATCAGGGTTTTGGCCCCGATGCAGTCGCGCGCGCTGCGAACAAACGACAATGCGACGTAATCCACTTTGTGCTGCAACCCGAAGGTCAGGTCGGCGCGGTCTTTTTCCGTCAACGAAGGCGCAGACAATTTCACGCCCGGCAAATTGATGCCTTTGTTTTCGCCCAATTCGCCGCCGTTCAGCACGCGGCACGTCACATCGGTTTTGGTGATCTGTTCCACGCGAAGCGCGATCAATCCATCGGCAAACAAAATGCGATCGCCGACTTTCACGTCCTGCGGCAGCGGCGCGTAGCTGGTCGAAACCGTAGATTCGTCGCCAACCACGTCGCGTGTGGTGATGGTCAGCAATTGATCGGCTTGCAAGCGAATCGGTTGGCCGTCTTTCAATTTGCCTGTGCGAATTTTCGGACCGGACAAATCCAGCAACAGCGCCAACGGACGGTTGAGTTCTGCTGCAATCGCTCGCAGATGGTTGATCGTTTCTGCATGCGCTTCGTGCGTGCCGTGCGACATGTTCAATCGCGCAACATCCATCCCCGCCAGAATCAGTTCGCGCAACGCTTCGGGCGAACGCGACGCCGGGCCAATCGTCGCCACTATCTTTGCTCTTCTCATCTTCGTTTCCAGTCAAAAGAAAAGGGATAAGCTCACTGACAAGTCCTGCCCTTGATGCTCATCCCTGTTGTACCGCAACTCACGTTAAATCCGCTATAGCTTGTCCAGTTCGCGTTTGATGGTTTCGGTCAATTCGGCGGCAACCGAATCGTCATGACCAACGAAATGCGCCACCAATTTGCCATCGCGCGCGTAAACCAGAGTTTGCGGAACCGACAGGTCTTTTGATTCAACGTACTTTTTGAACACGTCGTCCGTGACCAATCCGACCGGATAAGTGATTTTCATCTGCGCGATGAATTCGCTGACGCGCTGCGGAGTCGTTTCAGCGTCGTCCACCGCCAGGCCAACAATTTGCAAACCGCGTTTGGCATCTTCTTCGCCGTATTTGGTCAACGTGGGAATGTGCAGCCGCGAATGGCCACACCAGACCGCGAAAAAGTTGACGACAGCGACTTTTCCGCGCAAATCCATCAAGCTGATTTCGCGGCCAGTGGACATTCGCAGCGGAAATTTCGCCACAGAGCTTTTCGGCTGTTCGCCGATTTTTACTTTGGCGGTGGTGTTGACGGCAAAGATCAAACACGCCATCAAGCCGCACGCGGCAACGATGGAAAACATGATTGTTCGAGAAGCATGACGGGATGACATGAACGAGCGAAAAGAAAATTTGGTCACTGGCACCTCACTTGAAAGTTTTTGTTGTTATTACTTTGAGGGTTTGCGTGTGGGAGCTTTGGCAAGCTGGGCTTCAATCGCTTTTTTGACTTTGTCGGCTTGCGCCGGAGTCCAACCGACTTCGCGCAACGCCATTTTGCCGTCTGCGCCGAAAACGATGATTTGCGGAACACCGGCGTCTTTCGGGTCGGCATAACTGAACCGAATTTCTCCGGTCAGAAATCCGACGGGGTAATTGATTTTCGTCCTTTCCAAAAAGCTTTTCAGACTGTTCACATCGTCTTTGCTTTCTTTGCGGTCGGTGGCCAAACCGATGACGGTGAATCCGCGCTGACGGTATTGATTGTAAAGCTGCACAATCTGCGGCGCATGTTCTTCGCAGTGCGGACACCGCGACCAGAAAATATCCATTAACACCACTTTGCCGCGCAGGCTGGATAGTTTGACGCTTTTAGCTGCGCCAGTTGGACTGTAAAGCTCGACCAGCATGTCCGGTATGTCGCCTGAACCGTCGGCTTTCGGTAAATCCTGAGCGTTTGCCGTGGCGGCAACGCCAACAACCAACGACAGACAAATGCCTAGCAAAAGAGCATTGAAAATTGTTTGGGTTCGTTGAATCAAGTTCTCGTTCTCCTTCGTTTGTGGTCAACCTAACTTCGATGTTTCTTTTTTCGGTTTTGCGCTGGCTTTGCTGCCTGGTTTGACGGTCGGAAGTTTTTCCAATTGTTGTTCAATTGCTTCAGTCAATCGTTTGCTCAACGCTTCGTCCCAGCCGGTTTCGCGGAACACCATTTTGCCGTCCGGGCCGAACAGCACCATTGACGGAACGCCGGAGTTTTTCGGATCGGCGTAAAACGCGATGACATCGTAAGAAATCTGTCCGACCGGATAATTGATCTTTGCTCTGTTGATGTATCTGGCGACGTTTTTGGCGGCGGCAGAATTGTGTTTATCGTCCGTCGCCATACCGATGATCGTCAATCCGCGCGATTTGTATTTGTTGTTCAACGCAACGATGTGCGGAGCGTGATCCTGACAATGCGGACAGGTCGAAAGAAACATGTCCAGCAGCACGACTTTGCCGCGCAGACTGGACAATTTCAGCTTGTCGCCAGATTCGACGCCCGGAACCGCATACATCTCAACAGCAATTTCCGGCGTATCGCCCGAACCGTCCGGCAACGGCAGTTCTGGAACCTTCGATTGTCCAATTGGCCTTGCTGCGCCAATCACCGTCAGCGCAAAACAAAGACTCAACAACACAACTTTGACAGGTGTTTTGATCCGATTTCTCATCACGCTGTTCCTCTTACGGAAAAAAAGGCTTGCCCGCGATGGCGCGAGCGTACCCAATTGCTTTAACTGCGTTTGGTTTTTTGCTGCGCCGGTTTGGCGCTGGCTTTGCTGCCGGGTTTGACCGGAGCGGCGGGCGCTGACGAACTGGCAGGAGCTTTGACCGGCGGCGCTTTGGCAAGCTGCTCTTCGATGGCGGCTTTCAGTTTCTTTTCGATGCTTTCGTTCCAGCCGATTTCACGGAAAACCATTTTGCCGTCCGCTCCGAACAGAATCATCTGCGGAACGCCATGATTGTGACTGTCGGCGTAATACGCGACGACTTCGTTGGTGATAAATCCGACCTGGTAATTGATTTTGGTTTTGGTCAAGAACTCTTTCACGCTTTTGACCGCCGCCGGGTCTTCTTTGCGGTCGGTGGCCAGACCCAAAATGCTAAATCCTTTGTCGCGGTATTGATTGTAAATGGCCACAACGTGCGGAGCGTGCTCTTCGCAATGAGGGCATTTCGACCAGAACATATCCAGCAAAGTGACTTTTCCATACAGGCTGGACAGTTTAATGGTGTTGGCTTTCGCTGCCGGAGTTCCCGGAGCCGCCTGAACTAAATCCACGATCATTTCCGGCGTATCGCCTGAACCGTCCGGTTTGGGCAATTCCGGAATATCTTCCATGCCGAGTTTTGGCGCAGCGGCAATCACCATCGCCGCAAATGCGAAACTCAACAACGCGGCATGCACCGCCGACTTCAACCAAATCTGCATCGTTATTGCTCCTTCAATTCAGAGAGTGGGACACATTCAAATTCTTGTCATTACCCACATCTTTCTTCTTTGCGCCGGAGGCGCAGCGGATATTAGCCGGTGTTGAGCGCAGCGTAACCACCGGAAATAATGGCAAAAGACCTCCAAGCCCTGAAAGGGCGTCGGACGAGGCTTGGTCTGTCGCCCTTTCAGGGCTGGAAACTAAATCTCGCGCCGTTCCGGTGGTTCCGCAAAGCCTTCACCA
>JANRKX010000008.1:0-5670 GCA_033763255.1 Acidobacteriota bacterium
AAAGTCCTCAAGCGGCGCTGTTATGGAATCACGAATCTGAAGCATCTCTATCAACGGTTATGCCTTGATCTGGATGGCTATCGCCTGTTCGGATTATGAGCCACAAGATGTGGGCCGCACCACGCGAATTCCTAAAGAGCCAAAATTTCTTGTTCAACGCTGAAACAGCCTGAAGTCATCAAGCTAATAGCTGCCAAGAATAAAATCATCAGAGACGCTTTCTTTGTCATTGGTTCCTCTTGAAGCTTTGGAAGGTGATTCATCGCTGAGGTTCACCTTGGGTTTGTTATCGCATCAATGGGGCTGTCGGTTTTTATCAACAATGATGCGCGAATTGCGGTCTTATCAACAACGCACCAGAGTTTAGCCCGGTGTTTTGAGCTTGTCACATGCAATCCATGTAGGCTGATGAAGTTTTTTTCTTGACACGCCTGATAAACGAGTTTATAACCACATCTAGTGTGTTGTTTGCTGTAGACTACAAGAGATAAATCAACACTTCATCTTGTGGTTATGCTATCACCAAGAGAAAGGAGAGATAATATGGCAGCCAAGAAAGCAGCGAAAAAGGCTCCGGCCAAGAAAGCCGCGAAACCGGCCAAGAAAGCCGCCAAGAAGAAATAACTTCTTCTGAATGCGCCCTATTTGCGCATCCAAAACTTATTGTCGAGATTTGATTCACATAGGGAACGGTTTTATAGCCGTTCCCTATTTTGCTATGTGCAAATGGTGGAGTATGGATTGCCATAGCAAGCGACAAATAATTTCTAAGAAGTGCGTAGATTGAATTTGCGCTATTGAAGAAGAGAGGGGCGCCTTCTATTGGTTTGACCCAAGATGTTTGGTCGTGTGTTCGGTAATGCTTTGTGGTGGTCGTGGGGCGGATGTTGTAGGTGTAGAAGGCTCTGCGATACGGTTTAAGGGCTGGGCTTGTGTGATGACTTTTCTCGGTGATGCGGTAGAAAGAAAGCCAGACAAGCGTTGCCGTTCCATCTCTTTTACTTTGAGATATTGGCCAACTCCTTCGCCGATGAGTGCAAAAGCCGGAAAGAAAAACGACCAACCCCACGCATGTCCGCCAGGGAACCAAAACGTTACAAACAGTGCTGCAACGACAAATCCCAAGCCTGAGAAAAAATTGCCTGCAGCTTTTTCTATGGATGGAGCCTTGCGGTGTTTTCGCCTGCCGTGAGAGAAATTTTCTTCTTCGTCAACGGCGACTGGCAACTTACCAGACAATGCTTGAGGAATCAGGCTGACATTTGCTCCACAGGCTCGGCAAAATTTTTGTGAATCGTCTATTGGAGTGGCGCAGTTTGGACAGTACATGGTTTCGCTCCTTTACATCGCATCATACGCCAAACGTTGTCTCTGAAGTTCTAGCCATTACAACCAACCCAGATCACCATGTCGTTCGCCGACCAAATGCAAAAATAACGCTTCTAAAGTGTCAAACTGTTCGCCGGAGCTTTCCAGCTTGCCACCAACCATTAGTTGAGACACGTCGCCGCGCCAAGCGATTTTTCCGTGATTGATAATTGCCACGTCATCGCACAATCGCTCAACGGTTTCCAAAACGTGAGTCGTCATAAAAACCGTTCGCCCGCCAGAGACAAATCGTCGTAACCAGTCTTTCAACATCGCTACGCCAGCCGGATCAATGCTCTCAAACGGTTCGTCCAAAAAAAGAATATCCGGACGATGAATGATCGAAGCGGCAAAGGCGACTTTTTTCCGCATGCCTGTGCTGAAATCAGCCAGCCGTTTGTTCGTTGCTGAAATCAAATCCATCGCCGTCAGTAATTCTTCGACGCGATTGCGGATGGTGGATTCTTCCAGTCCGTAAATTCGTGCGTTGAACGCCAGAAATTCATGAGCATATAAATGATCGAACAATCCCAAGCCTTCCGGCATCACGCCTATCCTGTGTTTTAGAGCAATCGAATTGGTGTTGAACTCCTGATTGAGCAATTCAATCTTGCCTGAAGTTGGGTCAATCAAACCCGTCAGGCAGCCAATGGTAGTGCTTTTGCCTGCGCCATTTGGTCCCAAAAATCCAAACATTTTTCCGGTGGGCACGGTCAGAGACAAATTATCAACGGCGATCAGTTCGTTGTAGCGTTTGGTCAGGTTGGAAATGCGAACAGCGGCTGTCGGCTGATTGGGCCAAACCGGAGCGGTGGTTTCAGTTTCAACAGATGCAATCATCATTTTTTAGTCTCTGGCTCCTGCAATCAAATTGATTAAGCGTTCACGGCGAGTGTTGAGCGGGTTTTCTATAGCATAAAAAGAAAAGGCATAAAGGCCAGCGCAAGCCGCCATCAGCAACAATGGAACCCACCAAAAGCGCAAAAAAGTCATCAATCCCAAGCGATTTGCCGCCATCATCAATCCCCAAAATGGAACCAGAACTCCGCCGATAACGACGACATTCGCACCGAAAGAAAGTCGGTTATTCCACATTGCGTCGAAGTCCATGCTTTTGGGCGAAAAGATGGAAGTCCAAAACCCCAGCGCGTTGTAAAAAAACAAACTGGCCAACGCCGTTGAAAGCATCATCACCAGCATTTGCCACGAAATAACCTGACTGCTGTAAAAAATCAGCCAGAGTGCAAAAGAGATGAACACGGCGACGGCTCGTAGCAACAAAGAAGAAAGATTCATCGCCCGCAGCGCATCCGCAAAGTTGATGGGCATAAACGCGTAACGGCGAATTCCAGCTTCGTCGTAACCGAAAGCATTCAACATCATGGCTGCTGCTGTGGCGCTGCTCATGATGAAAAACATCGCCAGCGAAATGGCGAAATAACCCTGTTGGCCTTTGTGCGGGATCATATATTTTCCGGCCAGAACTATGACCGGCGCAGTGATCAAACTGAAGCGAATCATGTTGCAGCGCAGGTGATAGCGCAGAGCTTTGCTGACCAACGGCGCATAACGATGTCCGAACAGTTTGCTGACTTGGTCGGTGTAATCTTGCCAGACCATGTTGGCTGTCGTTGCCGGAGCAGTTGTTTGCGGGCGAGTTTCCAGTTTTTCCAACATCCACAATAACGCCAGACACCAGAGCAGCAATAAGATGAAACTGCCGATGACGTTGGCGGCGGTGTCGCCAAGCAAGACTCCGGCGGCGGCTCCGGGCGGAGTGAATTTCAACAGTTGATCCATTGCGTTCCAGACGAAGGCCTTTCTGGAATTGATAAGGAGCGCGATCGCCAACGGACCGAAAGAGACGACCAGCAGCACTACGGTTCCGATTACACCGGAGCCTCGCCGAGTTTCCATCACCATTCCGACAATAGTTAGCAACACAATCGTCGCCAGATAGTTGGCAACGATGAAGATGGTTGTGGTCAACAACGTTCTGAAAATGGAGCCGCCACCCAGCCACAAAAAGCCAATTGCCAAGCCGTAAGTGCAGGCAATCAGCAGTAACCAGATTGGGTCGAGGATGCCGATGATTTGTCGAACCAAAAATCGTTCGCGGGCGTCGAGCGGGTAACGCCGCAAGACTTCTTCGGAAAATGCGGCGCGCGTGCCGGTTCCGAACAGCAGGCTTAATCCAATGCTGTTGACGAACAAACCAAACAGCATCCAGCGAGCAAAGTATTCGGCTCGTTCCGGTTCGATTGACGTGATTGCAAAGCCGATTCCCATTCCGCCAAGCGCGAAAAACAACGCGACAAATCCGCCAATCAAATACAGCGCAAACAGCATGGCGATTTTGCCGTTGCCAGTTCGCGCATGCGCCCAGATCAGTTTGTAACGAAGCCGAACCAGAGCCAAAAAACGCTTGAAGAAGTCTTTGCTCATAATGCCAAACTCTAACAGGCCAATTGTGATCGGTTCATCTTGAAGCCTTTCAGATTGCCAAGAACCGTTACCGCGAATTTTTCAGTCTGGAAAATCCGTCTGGCCATTTGCTGAATGCCTTTGGCGGTGACCGCTTCGATTTCGGCAATTACTTCGTCGGGCGAAATAAAACGGCCAAAGTTCATCTCGTGTTGTGCCAAGGCGCTCATGCGCGAAGACGCCGATTCCAGATTCAATCGAACAGACGCTCTCAACTGGTCTTTGTTGCGTTGTAATTCTTCTTCGCTGATTGGTTCGGATTTGATGCGCGCCAATTCTGCCATTGTGGCGGCGATGGTTTTTTCCAGTTGTTCAGTCGAAGTCCCGGCATAAATCGTCAAATAACCGCAATCGCGGAATGGATTGATTCCGGCAAAAACTGTGTAGGCCAACCCTAACTCTTCACGAATGGATTGAAACAGCCGAGAACTCATTCCGCCGCCCAGAATTACCGACAGCAGATTCGCGGTGTAAATCTCGTCGCTGACCAGCGAGGGACTTTGTGTGCCAATTACGATGTGCGATTGCTCAAGTTCAGCTTTGTGGCGGCGGACAATCGAAGCCATCGCCTTCGGTTTTGATGATTTCAGCGGTGATTGGCGGCGTTTCAGTTTGCCGAAATAGCTTCGTGCCAGATCGAGAATCTGTTTGTGTTCGATGTTGCCTGCGGCGGCGATGACCAAATTATCTGGTCGGTAAATTTCATCGTAATAACTCTCGACCACGCCGTTTTTGAACTTTGCCAGCGTTTTGGGAGTGCCCAGAATCGGACGGCCAAGCGAATGTTGCGGATAAAAGTTTTCGCAAAACAGATCGAAGATCAGATCGTCAGGCGTATCTTCGACCATTTTGATTTCTTCCAGAATGACGTTCCGTTCTTTCTTCAGTTCCAGAGGGTCGAAGGCTGGAGCCGTCACGACATCTGCAATCAGGTCAAATGCGCGCGGCAAATGTTCATCCAGCACATAATCGTAAAAACCTACTACTTCGCGTCCTGTGAAAGCGTCCAGATGGCCGCCGAGCGTGTCGCCTTCGGCAGCGATTTGTGCGACCGACCGGTTGCGAGTTCCTTTGAATAGTGCGTGCTCAATGAAATGCGTCAGCCCGTGACGTTCCGCCGTTTCGTGGCGCGAACCGCTTCGCAAAAAAACGCCGAAGCTCACCGAACGTAGGTACGGCATTTTTTCCGACACCACGACCAATCCGTTGCTGAGCGTGGTTTTGCGGACATCGAATTTCTGGTTGATTGTCATTCTTGATGCGACTGCTTTGGATTTCATAGTTGGTCTCAATAAAGAGGCGACATCATAAGCCAGCGACTCAGCCTCTCTCAAACGATCAAGTCAGAAATCTTGTCTTGAACCGTTTACTGTCATCATTTGTTGTCATCAATCGTGGACAGGTTACTGGCGGGCTTGTCCACGATCATAGACATCAGCCACCCTTCGGCATTGTTCATTAACTGGTCATCTTGTTTTGCGCTGTAATAAGTTCTTCTATTTCTTCGTTTAAGGAAAATTTCTGGTCTTTGGTTCTCAGTGGCACAGTCGTTGCTCTAGGGATATGCGTAACGAGATGAGAACGAAAGTTCTTGAAGATGTTTGAAGTAAAAGCGGGCGAATGAAAAGTAGCAATTGATGAGCCGAGTGAGTGCCCGCGAAAAGTTTGCAGGAGCGTAGCTCCTCACGGGAATGTAGTTGCCGATTAAAGCAAAGGACACGGGGGTCGGATTTAGTCGGCAATTACAGCTTCGGCTCGCGCGCCTTACGTCACACAGGAACGGGGCACATTGTGTGGCGTAAGGAGCGCGAGTCGGCC
>JANRKX010000009.1:0-23045 GCA_033763255.1 Acidobacteriota bacterium
GATATTCAGTATTACGGAACTGGCCGTCGTAAAAGTGCGACCGCTCGTGTTTATTTGAGGCCGGGAACAGGCAATTTCAAAGTCAACCGCGCCTCGATTGACACTTACTTCAAGAACGAAACGCTGCGCATGATCATCCGCCAGCCGCTGCAACTGACCGACACGATCGGCAAGTTCGACGTGCTGGTGAATGTTGCCGGTGGCGGAAGCGCCGGACAGGCAGGCGCAGTGCGACACGGCATTGCGCGAGCGCTGATCGAATTCAACGCTGAATTGCGCAAAAAGCTCAAGAAAGCCGGATTGCTCACGCGCGACCCTCGCGCCAAAGAGCGCAAGAAATACGGACAGAAGGGCGCGCGTAAACGGTTCCAGTTCTCGAAACGTTAATTTCCATGCGGATCACAGATTCGGATTGCGGAGGAAACAGACAAAGTCTTTCTTCCGCAATCTGAAATTTGCTATCCGTTATCCCATTGCCTTCCCCATCGTTGGTTGCTGCAAGTGATTGAACTGCTGGCTTGTGGAGGGCGAGTACATAAACCGATATTTTGGAGGTCTGATTGGCTACTGTTACGATGAAAGAACTGCTCGAAGCTGGCGTTCACTTCGGGCATCAGGTTCGCCGGTGGAACCCGAAGATGAAAGAGTACATCTTCGGCGAACGCAATGGCATTTACATTATTGACCTGCAAAAAACGCAGCGAATGTTCAAGGAAGCGATGCGATTCGTTTCCACAGTTGCGGGTGAAGGAACCAACAAGACTGTTTTATTCGTTGGCACCAAACGGCAGGCTCAGGACGCCATTAAGGAAGAGGCGCTCCGCTGCAATCAGTTTTACATCAACCAGCGTTGGTTGGGCGGATTGCTGACCAACTTCCAGACCATTCAAAAATCCATCAAACGCTACAAAGAGATCGAAGCGATGCAGGCCGATGGCCGCATTGAGCAATACGCCAAGAAAGAGCGTCTGGAAATCGAGCGCGAGCGATTGGCTCTGGAAAAGAACTTCGCGGGCATCAAGGAAATGCGTCGCTTGCCGGACGTCATCTTCATCATTGACACCAACAAGGAAGAAATTGCCGTCAAGGAAGCCAACAAGCTGGCCATTCCGGTGGTCGCCATTGTTGACACGAATTGCTCGCCCGAAGGCGTTGATTACATCATTCCCGGAAACGACGACGCTTTGCGTGCTGTGCGTTTGTTCGCGTCGCGCATCGCCGATGCCATCGTCGAAGGCCAACAACTGGCTCAGCAGAAAGAAGCCGAAGAAGCGGCAACGGCTGCTGAACAAGCTAAAGCTTCCGGGACAACCATTGACATTCAACAGCGCCAGCAACGTGATCGCGGCGAACGCGAAAGAGGTGACCGCGGTGGTCGCGGGCGTGATCGAGGCGGTCGTGGCGAACGCGGCGGTCGCGGCAGAGGTGGTGATCGCGGTGACAGAGGCCCGCGTCGTCCGATGTCAGCAGCAGCGGCGGCCGGAGCGTCCGGGCCGGCTCCCGCTCCTGAAGCTCCGGTTGTTGAAACTCTGGCGACGGAACCGGTTGCCGAAGTAGCGGCTCCACCCGCTCCTGAAATCAGCGTGGCTGCGGAAACAGCATAGGTCGAAATCAGACCAACTTTCGATTAGGTCACGACGGCGCAGCCAACTTTTCCAAAGCGCGGCTGCGCCGTTTTTGTGAAGACAGACAATCATTACTAGAAAATAGAGGGATTTATGGCAATTACGGCAGAAATGGTTAAGAGCTTGCGCGAAAAAACCGGCGCGGGAATGATGGAATGCAAAAAAGCTCTGAACGAAGCCAACGGAAACGAAGAACAAGCGATTGAAGCTCTGCGCAAAGCGGGTCTGGCCAGCGCCAAAAAACGCGAAGGCCGAATCGCTGCCGAAGGAGCCGTCGGTTCGTATATTCATCTGGGCGGAAAGGTCGGCGTCCTGGTCGAAGTCAATTGCGAAACGGATTTCGTCGCTCGTTCTGAAGATTTCCAGAGCTTCATCAAAGACCTGGCGATGCACATCTGCGCGTCCGAACCGCAGTTTGTCACCAAAGAAGAAGTTTCAGCAGAAGTGATCGAGAAAGAAAAAGAAATCGCTCGCGGTCAGGCATTGGCCGATCCGAAAAACGCCAACAAACCTGAAAACATTATCGAAAAAATGATTCAGGGGCGCATGGACAAATTCTTCACCGAAGCCGTGTTGCTAGAACAGCCTTTCGTCAAAGATCAAACTGTCACCATTGGCGAATTGGTCACCAGTTTGACGGCCAAGACCGGCGAAAAATGCACCATCCGCCGCTTCACACGCTACAAAATGGGCGAAGGCCTGGAAAAACGTTCAGAAGATTTCGCTAGCGAAGTCGCCGCAATGACGAAGTAAAAATTGGTGGTCGGTGGTCAGTGATCGGTTGTCGGGAATCCGACCACCGACCACCGACCACCGACCACCGACCACCAACTACCGTGTCAAATTCTCTCGATACAAAACCTGCTTACCGTCGCATCCTGCTCAAACTCAGCGGCGAGGCACTGATGGGCGAAAACCGCTACGGGATTGATCCGAAAGTGGTCATCCGTATCGCCCAGGAAGTCAAAGATGTTCACGAATTGGGCGTAGAGATCGCGTTGGTCGTCGGCGGTGGCAACATCTTTCGCGGACTCAGCGCCAGCGCGATGGGCATTGATCGCGCTTCGGCGGATTACATGGGAATGCTGGCGACCGTCATGAACGCCATTGCCTTGCAGGACGGATTGGAAAAAGTCGGCGTGTATACGCGAGTGGTTTCGGCCATCGAAATGCGCGAAGTCGCCGAACCGTTCATTCGCCGTCGAGCCGTTCGTCATCTGGAAAAAGGCCGCGTGGTGATTTTCGCCGCCGGAACCGGCAATCCCTATTTCACCACCGATTCGGCAGCGGCTTTGCGCGCGCTGGAAGTCAAAGCCGATATATTGATGAAAGCCACGGGCGTTGGCGGCATTTACACCGCCGATCCGCGCAAAGACCCGAATGCAGTCAAGATCGAAGAACTCAACTACATGCGAGTTTTGCAGGATGAACTGGCCGTGATGGACGCTTCGGCAATTTCGTTGTGCAAAGACAATCGGTTGCCGATTATGGTCTTCAATATGAACGAACCCGGCAACATCAAACGCGCGGTATTGGGTGAACGAATCGGTTCCATCATCAAACCTGATGGAGACATCGCAAGCAAGTAATTATTTTCAGGACTTCAACGACGAGTGACAGCCACAAGCATTGTCACTCGTTTCTGTTTTCACGGAGGAAAACCATGGCAACAGCAGAGATTATCAAAGATGCAAAAACGCGGATGGACAAAGCTTTGGAAGATTTCAGACACAAACTGACAACCGTTCGCACCGGACGCGCTTCGACCAACCTTCTGGATGGAATCACGGTTGAGTATTACGGCACACCGACGCCGCTCAACCAGGTGGCAACGATCAATGCTCCAGAAGCCTCGCTGATCACAGTGCAGCCGTTCGATCCGTCGCTGGTCAATGACATTGACAAGGCGATTCGCTCTTCCGATTTGGGACTGAACCCCTCCAATGACGGCAAGCTGGTTCGCGTGCCGATTCCACCGCTCACCGAAGAGCGTCGCAAACAGATGGTCAAAGTCATCCACGACGTGGCCGAAGAACATCGCACAGCCGTTCGTAACATTCGCCGCGATGCCAACGACAAACTGAAAAAGGCGCTCAAAGACAAAATCATCTCCGAAGACGACGAACGCCGTAGTCTGGAAGAAGTGCAAAAACTGACCGACCAGCACATCAACAAAATCGGCGAATTGCTGGCTCACAAGGAAAGCGAAATTCTGAAAGTCTGATTGGGCGTAAAACCTGATCAATGCCAATTGGCTCTGCCCAGAGAAAACAGCCCGAACTTCCATTTCAGGAAATTCGGGCTGTTTTTATTAAACACTGATGTTACACGCTAAAGAATCGAACATTCGGCTTGACACCGTTTTCGTTCCGGCAGGGACGGTTTGATATTAGCTCTGTTACCCGGCGTTGAAACGCCGCGCTAAGCTCAACCGTCCCTACCGGGACGAAGAGACTGTAAAATGCTTTATTTGATCTACCATCGCGTAACATCAGTTAAACATTCTCCTTCTAAAAATTTTGGTGATGATTTTGTAATTAGCCAAAAACTTGGTAAGGCCCCCTGAGCAGTAGCGACGGGATGCTTGCGAAGCTCACTCCTCACTAGAAAACGGGGCGCTACCGCTTCCCGTTCCGTACCGGCTGAGTAGTTACCTGGTTTTTTAGAAGGCAGGAATGGCTCAGTCGCCCAGCTTGTCGTTCAACGTTGCTGCCTGGCATTCAAACTCGCCAAAGCGGATTCGCATTGCGAAATGTTCCTGGCAGCTTGCGACACATATTTAGCACCCTGGCTGTCGTTCGGCGAATGCTTCAAATGCTCCTGCAAAATGGAGAGGTTTTGCTGATACCAGCGGCGTGCCTCGTTCCAGGCGGCGATTTGTTGCTCAGCGGGAATTCCGGGGCGTTCAGCGAGTTTCGTATGGTAATGCCCCAGCGCGTCGTAACAGTTGGAAAGCTCTCGGCGATAGGCAGTGAATTGCGGAGTGGCAGCGATGTACGTCCGAAGCGTTTGTAAAGATTGCTGCAATGAATTCAGCCCACCTGAAGCGTCGCCCATCTCCATCAAAAAATTTCCCAGTCGAAGATGAGCCACATGTGCGTAAAAACCGGAAGCATACATCTTGCTGGCGGGAACGGTTTGCAACAGAGTTTGCAAGTCGCGGATGATTGTCTCTGCCCCTTGCCGGTCACCGGTCAGCCACAAGGCGCGAGCGAGATTCAGCGAAGTAAACAACTGGTGAATGCGCGATTCAGGCGACAGCGGTCTTGCGTCCGGGCCACGATCCAGGGCCTTACGGAGCATGGTCACGGCTTGCGCTGGGTCGAAATTGAGCAACACTTCCCCAAGCTGGGAAGCCTTGAAGCGAACATTCAATCGCGCAAGGGCATTTCTGGGGTCTTGCACCGCCAGGTCTTCGTTAATCATCAACGCACGCTGATGATACTTCGCCGACTCCACAGAGTTCTCCTTCGCCTTGGCAACACTGCCTAGCTCACTATAAAGGTCGGAAAGAACAGATTTCACTTTGAGATTGTCAGGAGAGATTTTCAGGATTTCATTCAGGGTCGCCACTCCGTTGTTTAAGGTTTCTTCCGCTTCTTCAATTGCGCCTGTTGGCAGCAATTTGCTGCCGAGCTGCAAATAATTTGTCGCCAATGCCAGGCGAGCGCGTTCGGAAGGAACCTCTTTCACCCAGCGTTTTACCACAGCCGCTGACTGGCGCAGATAATCAATTCCCAAAGCGGAGTTATTGCCGTCCAGGTTCGCCAGATTACCAAGCCCCTCGTAAACCAGCACGACCGTGTGATGGCCAATTTCGTCTTTTCCATCCAAAGCTAGCAGTTGTTCCCCAACGACTAAAGCTTTTTGATAAGCCTCTTTGGCAGTGAATTGTCTGTTCATAAAGCGAGAGACTTCGCCGATTTTTCCATACGTTTCGGCCAGTCGTCTGAGCAGCGCAACATCGGTATGTCTTTTTGTGTGTAATCGTTCGGACAGTTCCAGACTGCGGCGATAACTGATCAGAGTCGCATCCATGTGACCAAGATTCGCTTGACGAGGATACCCTTGCACATCGCCGATTCGCATATATGCGGCGGCCAGTTCGTTTTGCAACGCTAAGTCGTCTTCGGATTCTTTGGCCAGACTATCCAGGTATTCCAGTGCGGTTTTCACCACCATTTCGCGCGCTTCGGTCGAACCGGGCAACGCGGCAATTTTGTCGTGAAAATCGAACAGGAACGTGTTGGCCAGTTTCCGCACTTGAGCGAATCGTCGCTCGGCGCGTTCCTGCTGGGTTTCGGCGTTGCGGCGTTGTGCGTCGGCTTCAATGCGCTGCGCTTCGGCAATCTGGCGCTGCAAATTGGCTTCGGCTGCTTCGGCTTCGGCGATCAGGCGCTGCTCTTCAGCAATCAATCGTTGGCGGTCGGCTTCGGCACGCTGCGTTTGCGCTTCAACCAGATTGGCTTCGGCACGCGCGCGTTCGGTCTCAGCGATACGCGCGGCGCGCGTAGTCGAGACAATTCCGCCCAGCAAACTGAAAAAGACCAACATCGCAGCAGCAACGGCCAGTTTGTTGCGTCGAACGAATTTGCCGGTTCGATACAACGCGCTTTCGCTACGCGCGCTGATCGGGCGACCTTCCAGATAACAGCGAATGTCTTCGGCTAGTTGTTCGACCGACTGGTAACGGCGCTCAGGCTCTTTGCGCAACGCCATCAGCACGATGTTGTCCAAATCGCCGCGCAAGCCGGAACGATGAGGGATGAATGATGAGTGATGAAATAAACGTGCGCCAGATTTCATCTTCCCGCTTTCATGATTCATCCTTTCGGCCAACGCGCTGGGGCGTTCGATTTCGGTATCGCAAATGGCGCGTTCGATGGCAGCGGGCGAATAAGTTTCAAATTGATAAGGCCGTGAGCCGGTCAGCAACTCAAATAAGATGACGCCGAGCGTATACACGTCGCTGGCGGCGGTGATGGGCAATCCGCGCACTTGTTCAGGGCTGGCATAATCGGGAGTCATCAGGCGCATCGAAGTTTGCGTGCGTGTAAGTGGAGTAGGCGACAGCGCCGGGTCGAGCAATTTGGCAATACCAAAATCCAGCAGCTTCGGAACGCCATCGGCGGTCACCAGAATGTTGCTGGGTTTCAAATCACGGTGAACGATCAGTTTCTGGTGAGCGTGCTGAACAGCCGCGCAAACCGGCAAAAACAATTTCAGCCGTTCGATCAACGAAAGCTGCCGCTGATCACAATAATCCGTTAGCGGCTGACCCGACACATACTCCATCACGAAATACGGCAAACCATCGTCAGTCGTGCCGCCGTCAAGCAACTGTGCGATATTCGGATGCTCCAGCGTCGCCAGAATCTGGCGCTCTATGCGAAAGCGTTTCAGCACAAAACTGGAATCCATCCCGCGCCTGACGATTTTCAATGCGACCTGCCGATAAAACTCAGCGTCGGCACGTTCGGCCAGATACACAGCGCCCATTCCTCCCTGCCCCAGCAACCTGATCAAACTATAGCGACCGATTTTTTGCCCGACGTAATTGTCTGCACTCGACATTGGCAGAGAACGAGCTGCATCTTTGATCGGAGCTTGAATGAAATTGTCGGAATCGCCAAAAGAATTTGTCTCGTCTTCGCTGAGCAAAGACCAAATCCATTTCACCCCGTCCGAGTAGCGCGCGCGGCACAGCCAGGTTGATTTGATCCAACCCGACGAAGCCCGCCGCCGCGCCTGCATAGAGTACGTTTGCAGGCAAACCGCCGATGCTCGCTGTCGCCGTTTGTTTGAAGCGCAACCCCGTTCCGTAAAGCACCAGAAACACCTGTTCGCCCGCTGGCCCCAGATCAATCGGCATCGGTATAAACCGCGTGCCATTCCATTGCGACACCGCTTCGTAGCTTTGCGCGCCGTTGGCTTTCACGCGCAAGGCGACAGCAGCGGGTACACCTTGTCCGTCGGCGTTGGCGGCGAACAAGCTCGGTGCGGTCGGTTTGATAGCGATTTGTCCGACCGCGCCCGTGCTGACCGTGACCGTCGCCATTCCTGTCGCCGTGTTCGGAGGAATCTGCAAATTGATTTGTCCCGGTGAGGCGAAAAACAGCGGAGCCAAACGTTCAACGCCCTGGCTGTCGCGTACTCTCACGCTCACGCCCGCCAAGGTGGTCGGCAGCGGTACGCTCGCGGCGATTTGGGTTTGTTGCGACATCTGTGAACCGAAAGCAGCGACAATGGATTCGGGCGCTACGCCAGGTTGGTAACTGGCTGCCGAGACGAGCGCGACGGTGGGCGTTTGGTTCGGTGGCCTGATCGTCAGCGTATACGCGCGGCTGCCGCTGCACAGGCTGCGGTTGTTGGTCACCGTGACGGTATGAAAGGAGCCTGCCGCAACGGGTGTGCCCGACAACCTACCGCTGGAGTAATTCAATGTCAGGCCGGACGGCAACGCGCCGCCCGACACGATGAAGTAAAACGGGCCATCGCCGTTCGTGATGCTGTCTTTGAGGTATTGCTCGTAGGCAGCGCCGACCGCCCCGTTGGGCAAGCTGCTTGGCGTGACGCTGATGGAGGGGCAAGGCGGCGTGGCGTAAACATACACCGAGCCTTGATCTACATTCGTGCCGACCGTATCCGACACTGCGCCGACCGCTATGAAATCGCCGTCGAGCGCGAGGGCGTGGCCGAAGTAATCATCAGCGGCTCCGTCGCTGGCGGTGAGTTGATGCTGAAAAGTCCAGAACGCGCCTTTGCGGGTGAACACGTAAGCCGATCCTTGCTCGTCGCGTCCGTCCACCTCGTCCTCTTGCGCGCTTATCACCACAGTGTCGCCATCGAACGCGACCGCCGAACCGAAATGGTCGCCTAAGGCTTCGTCAGGAGCCGTGATTCTTTGCTGCTCCCGCCAATTTGAATCGCCACGCAAAAAGACATACGCCGAACCTGCATACGGATTCATACCAATTTGGTCATAGGGCGCGCCTGCCACGACCGTGTCACCGCTAATCGCAACGGAGTTCCCCAGAAAATCGCCCGCTGAGCCGCTTGACGCCGCCAGAAAAGCTTGGAAAGTCCAGTTCACGCCGTTGCGGGAATAAACATAAACCGCGCCCTGATCTTCATTCACTCCCACTTTCGTGCCCGGCGCGCCGATGGCGATGGATTCGCCTTGCAACGCCAGGCTCGCCCCGAAGCCTTCGTATGCGGCTTGAAAGTAAGCCAGCAGCGTTTTCTGAAACACCCAATCCTGACTAAACGGCGTGACGCTGCGCACGAAAACATGCACCGAACCCTGGTCTACTCTGCCATCAACGTCGTCGGCGTAAGCGCCCACCGCCACAGTGCCCTCATCGAGCGCGATGGCATTGCCGAAGTTATCGCCTGCCGCGTTGCCCGGCGCGAGCAGTTTCTTTTGCTGCGTCCAATTCGCACCTTGACGAACGAAGATATAAGCCGCGCCGCGCCGATTCCCGCCATCGCCCGGCGCGCCGACGGCCAGCGTGTCGCCGTCGAGCGCCACCGCGAAACCGAACAGATTGTCGGGCGAGCCGTCATTGGCGGTAACTTTTTGCCGGAACGTCCAACTCGTATTCGGCGTCGTGCCATTGCGCGTGAAGAGATAAACCGCGCCCGGACGCTGCCCCACGCCGACCGCCAGCGTATCGCCGCTGAGCGCAAGCGCGTGGCCAAACCCATCTTTGCCTGCGCCGTCGTGGGCGATGATGCGTTGCTGTTCGACGTGCCGGTTGTCGCGGATGACGAACACATACGCCGAGCCTTGATCAGTGTTTGCGCCTATGTCGTCGCCTAGCGCGCCGACCAGCAAGGTGTCGCGGTCAAGCGCCAGTGCATTGCCAAAAACATCCACCGCCCGGCCATCGGCGGCAAACAGTTTGCGTTGCGGCGTCCAACTCGCGCCATCGCGCAAGAAGAGATGAACCGCGCCTTGACTCTTTTGTGTGCCGATTTCATCGGTGTAAGCGCTGACCACAGCGATGTCGCCGCTGAGCGCCACGGCTTGACCGAACTGATCTGTCGCCGTGCCGTTGACGGAGTTGAGTTTCGGTTGTTGCGTCCAGGTCGGACCGGAGCGCGTGAAGATGTAAGCCGAGCTTGGATTCCCAACTGTAGCGCGCGGCGCACCCACGAGCGCCGTGTCGCCGTGAAGCGCCAATGCGAAGCCGAACTTATTACCCGCCTTGCCGTCGGCGGCGGTGAGTTGTTGTTGAAACGCCCAGGAAGCGTCGCTGCGCACGAAGACATACGCCGCGCCTTGAGACGCATTCTGGCCCGACGCGCCCACCAACAACGTGTCGCCATCAAGCGCGAGCGCGCCGCCAAAATTGCTGGCCACCCCGCTGCCGTTGACGACGATTTTTTGCCATTGCGTCCAGTTCGCGCCATCGCGGGTGAAAACATACGCCGAGCCTTGATAGGCGTTCTGGCCGATGGTGTCTCCCGGCGCGCCGATCACCAGCGTATCGCCCGCGAGCGCCAGCGCGTTGCCAAACCCATCAAATTTTGCGCCGTCGTTGGCCGTGAGTTTGGGTTGCTGCGTCCAGACTGTGCCGCTGCGCGTGAAAACATACACCGCACCTTGATCTTCGTTCGCGCCGTTGTCGTCTCGATAAGCGCCCACCGCCAGCGTGTCGCCGTCGAGCGCCACCGCGCTGCCGAAGTAATCGTTACGCGCGCCGTCTTGCGCCGTCAGCCGCCCTTGCAATGTCCAACTGACGCCGTTGCGCACGAAGACATACACCGAGCCTTGATCGGCGACTGCCGCGTCATCATTTGGCGCGCCAATCACCGCCGTATTGCCGCTCAAGGCGACGGCATTGCCGAAACCATCGTTTTTCTCGCCATCTGCCGCCGTCAGTTTTTGTTGTCGCGTGAACAGCGGGTCAATCGTCAGCGGATATTGCGCGTCGTGGTCTTCGGCTTCGATCACGACCTGTTCATCAACCACCGTCAAACGCGCCACGAGATTCACGCCCCGCGCATCGCGCACGACGAGTTTGCCGTATTCGATGATTTGCCTCTCGCCGTTGTGCAAGTAAACGCGCGCGCCGGTTTCGTCAGACACCGCTTGCCAGCCTTCACCGACTTGCAACGCCAGTCGCAACGGCAAACCTTTCCGCCACGCGCCCGACGGAGGCTCATTCAAAGTGAAGCCATGCTCCAAACCATCCGGCGTATTGACGAACCATTCGCTGATGTTGTTGCGCTTAATCGTGATGGATTGCCCGTCGCCGCTGACTTCACCCGCCGCTACGCCGTGCAGCGCCGCACCATAACCGAGACTGCGCAGATGCAAGCTGACAACCAACTTGTCATTCATTGCAATGCTCACGCCCGCTTCGGTGACATAAGCGTCATAGCCCGCCGCCTCGTTCGGCGCGCGCCACGCCCAGCGTCCGAGCGGCGTATTGGTTTCGCGCTGTACGCTCAAGCGCGCCTGCCGCATCGCCCCCTGCAACGAATCGTATTGCCCTTCCTGTTTCAAACGGTCGAGCGCCGCCGCGCCGTGCAAAGTTTGCGTTTGTCCAGCAACAGGTCTGGTGACGAACCGACTCGCGCCCATAAAGCACAAGGCCAAGAGCGCGAGCGTGAAAATCATTTTGTGACTCTGTTTTTGCATAATAATTTCCTCTTTGATTGGTGGCGCGGACTGGTGGAAGCCCGCGCTGTGCGCTAACGCATAGTCGCCGCCAGTTGGGCATCAGCCAGACCGCCAACCCGTGCCGCATCCCAACGCAAAAAGAATCTTTTCTGTCTGAGTTTTCCGTTTTTTTCGGAGAATCGAATGAAGCACAGTTCGGCTATTAACCTGGTGGAAAGTCCGCGCGGGCGGGCGGGCGCCTCATAGCTCTGCCGTTCTGGCAAGTGCAATTCGCGGCGAATCCGGTTGATGTAGTTTTCGCATTCGCCGGGTTCATCTTCTTCAGAGCGCGCATCCGGCAGCCCCCAGATTGCATGCGCGAGTTCGTGTAGAACCGCAATCCCCGGATCGAAGGCGTTGAGGGCCGTACGCTCGCCCGTCAAAAGACGGAAGTCCGCCAAGTCAATCTGGATGGGATATATGCTGATTCGGAGCGATTTGCTTTGGCTGCTGAAATTGGCTCCTCTGGCAAGTCGAGCAAATTTCACATTCTGCGAACGGGGATGTGACTCCAGGTCGTAAGCCGCATTGCCCCACAACGCCTCGCCCAACAGCTTGCGCGCCGCCGCCGAACCGCCGCTGATGGTTTGCGGATTGGGACAAACCAGAAAGCCGTCTTCGTCAAAGGCGAGCGATTGCCAGCCAGTATGCGCGCGCAAACTTTGCGCGATGAGCGCGAGTTGTTTGTCATTGAACCGCCGCTCGTTGGGCGCATTGCGCACTCCCGGACAGAAACGTTCACGCTCGGCGGTGACCGCGTTTTTCATACAAGGCGTGCGGACGTCTTGCGCAACGTGTGCGTCTGTGGACGCCGCCTCCACGCTTAGGCAACTGAAAATAGCCAACGCTGCGCACACTACGGCCTGCCTGATGGTTGTTAAGTTCATCATGGTTCCTTCTCCTGCTTGTTTTGGTGGTTCGTAACGTTCCGGCTAACGGCAGCCGCAGTCGCTGGCGTTCGCGGTGCCGCAGCACGACGCTTTGTCCGCTGGTTCACAGCACACAGCCTGTTCAGTGCTTGAACAACACTCAGCGGCGGCGCTTGTCGCGGCTTTGGCCTTGCCCGCAAAAAAGCGCCGCAGGTTCTCCGGTGTTTGTTTGGCGGTGGTTGATTGCGGCGCGGCAACGTCCGCGTAAGCTGCGCGAAGAATGGCGTCCACGATCATCGCTTTGGGCGCAACCGTGTATTCCTGTCCTTGAAAAATCCAGACACGGCAATCCACAGCGCCATTACACGAGCAGCTTTCGCACGCTTCGCAGCGGCTTTCGCGCAACTCGAATGCGATGTCCCGATTGTTGATTTTGATGGTGGGCGAACTGACAAAGCCGAGGGACTGTGCCTGCTCCGCTGAAGTGACGAGCGTTTTTTGCAACGTGACGTCCGCTCCCGCCGCCGTCAAAACATCTGAGACTTCAGCCAGCGCGGCTTCCAGGTTGGCATCGGAGCCTAAGCACCGGTCACAGACTTCCAGGTCAATATACTGAAAATCAATCTTGATCTGCCGTTGCGCAGTAGTTGCAAGTTGCGCCTGACGATTTACTTTTTTCATGTTTTCCTCCGGTTCAAATTTGTCCGTAGCGTTGGCTACACCGATACAGACGCGGCTTCTGACCGAAGGACGCAAAGAAAGAAGAAAGAAAAACCGATTCAGCAGGCTCCACAATCATGCTGGCAAGCGTCATAGCCTACGACACCGCCACGATGATCGAAGTCCAAAGCGCAGCAATCCAGCAGCACCTTCTTGAGTTTTTCGCGCCCGCGCTGTACGCGCGATTTGGCTCCCGATAAAGATAGCTTCTGGCGTTGAGCGACTTCCTGCTGCGTCAGCCCTTGCAGCTCCGACATCACGAGAGCCTCTCGATAAGGTTCGGGGACTTGTTGCAACAGAGGCCGTACGCATTGCGCCAATTCGGTCAAGGCCGCTGTTTCAGGCGTGGCGGGAACGATCAACTCTTCCGCCATCAATTCTTCTGAAAACTCATCCTGGGGTTTCTGGCGACGGTAATAATCGTGAATGGCATTGCGTGTGATTTGGTAAAGCCACGCGCGCAGCCTTTCGCTGTTCCGCAGCGTCGCAATGTGAGTGTGAATTTTTAGAAAAACGTCTTGCAGAATATCGGCGGCAGCGTCTTTATCGCCGACCCGCCTCAGAATGAAGGCACGTAACTGCTGGCCGAATTCATTCCAGATTGTTTCAGTTTGGCTAATCACTTTTTCCTCCTTGCGATTACACTCTGCCCAAACAGGTGACGCACATGTTTTGAAAAAGACGCAAAATCGCGTTCAGCTTTCTCAGATTCTCTACACCGCAACAACTCTAATAAACAAAATGCCTGCGCTGTAGCCAGCCAACCGTAGACGGAATCTACGGTTGGCTGGCTACAGCGCAGGCTGTCTGGATTTCAGACTGATGTGGACGATCTGGTTTCAGCAACAAGTAAAAAGACTGTCGCTGTCACTGCGATCAATTCTCGGCGACCTGATACACCTTGAACGATTTTCCGTTTACGTAAACGTAACCGACTCGCGATATCAAACTTGATCCGGGCGCTTTGATGAACTTATCCGCTTTGACCTGAATCGTGGCGTTGCCGGTTCCAGTCGTCGGCGACAGGATGTGCAGCCAACTGGCAGACTTCGTCACTTTCCAATTCGTCCAAGCTTCACAGTATTCCTGACTTGGCACGGTCATGTTGATGTTGAACGTTCCGCCAAACCCGTCCAGATTCTTCGATCCTGGCAACATCGTCACAGAGCAAAATGAACTGATTGCCGCCGCCACGTTGACGCGCGGTTTAACGGGGTATGGAAGCCAAGGATCGGTCAATGGTTTGCCGGTCGTTTTCAACAGGTTCAGCATCGTTGAAACAGCGGCTCCGTCTGCTTTCGATTTCAGCAAAGCGAATGCTCCCGCCACGTGCGGAGCCGCCATCGAAGTCCCGTCCCACGTAGCCAATCCTCCGCCAGGAACTGCCGCCGTGATCGCCACGCCAGGGGCCAGCAAATCCAGAGTTGGCCCACTATTTGAAAAGCTGGCGACCACATCGGCTTTGCTGCTGGCTCCGACGCTGATTGCGCTGCCGATGCAGGCCGGGGCGGAAATGCCAATCTTAACGCCCTCATTGCCAGAAGCGATAACTGTCGGAACTCCCATGTTGTTCAGTTGGCCGATTTCGCCTGCCAAACCCAGCGTATCCGAATCCATCATGTCGCAATCGCTCGGATAAGTTTTCTTGGTGCCCAGGCTGAAATTCAGCGCAGCGATTTTGTGATCCTGGTAGTTGTCGAACACGAAAGCTGCGGCAGCGATCTGGTCTGACGTCCGAGAGCGGACGCAGGGAACGCCGTCTTCTTTGCAAACCGCCAGATCGTACACTTTGGAAAACACTTGAATCGCAACGATCTTGGCTCCTTTGGCTACGCCTGAATGACCAGCGGCGATGGAAGCAACGTGAGTTCCATGTGGGTGAATCGGCGTGGCTGCTCCGGCTCCATGTTGTTCTTCCAGGCCATTCGGGCAGGCAGTTAAGGTCAGCCCGCTGGTGGTGGAAAAACATGCCTCTTTGACCACTTTGCCCGACAGCAATGGGTGGTTTTTATCCACGCCTGTGTCCGCAATTGCCACGGAAAAACCCGCGCCGGTGAAGCCCGAATTCCAAACCGTAGTCGCTCCGATCAACGAAGTTGATTGAGACAAAGTCGGAGCGGCCAGAACATCTTCTTCGATAAACTCTACTTCCGAAGAGGCGCGCAATTGTTTCAACCCTTCTTCGTCAATGTCGAAAGCGACAAAGGGAACGTGGCTGTACGATTTCACCACGCCTCTAGCCAACGGCTGCATTTTGTTCAACAGGTTTTCGCGCGCCGTAGTGATTCGAGCGCGGCGAGTTTGCAATAAGTCTTCGCTGATCGGTCCCGGAATTTGCCCCCGTCGTTGGCCAAGCTGCGCCGGATCAATTTTGAAATCTCCACGCGGATGAACGATGACTCGCACCGAGCCTTCTTCGCGCGCTTTGGCCATCAAAGAATCCGCTTTCTTTTCCAGCCGGGCGCGACGCTGCGCGGCTTCCTGAGCGGCGCTCAATCCGCTTTTCGGTGCAGAGGCTTCCTGTCCTGACTGAACCTGTGCCGATCCGCTGATTATCAGTTGCCAGCTTGCCAGCACGGTCAAACCGGCAGCTAAAAACGCTAAAGTCAGTTGTCTGTATATTGTTTTCATGCCTTCTCCTTGCAAAACGTTCCACTCCGCAACTTCGAGTGCTGCTTTTTGGCAGCGAGCCAGATGAGTAATGAAGAGCTTGCCCACTTCCGGCTCAGAATGGTTCTTGAGCGATGTCAACAAACGCCGGACTCTCGGCTTCGAGGTAAGCGTTGATCGCCGCTCGTCAAGGCAGGCGAAAAAAACA
The DNA here is from genome assembly GCA_033763255.1 of Acidobacteriota bacterium. Classification (GTDB taxonomy): domain Bacteria; phylum Acidobacteriota; class Blastocatellia; order RBC074; family RBC074; genus RBC074. The sequence continues at coordinate 15,703 of JANRKX010000009.1, forward strand.
GACACTGTTAATCACGAATCCTAAAAAAAAGTCGTAACAGATCAGGTGATCTCCTAGCGTCAAAATTGATGGTTGAAAAGCCAAGCGAGAGCGACGTTGGTTTCACGCCGCTCCAGCTCAAGAAGTCGCACGCCCCTGCAAACCGCTATAACCCGCTCAGATGCGAATGGCTGTCACTTCAAGATACTCGGCAATGACGCGAGTCGTGCCGTCCATCGCCCGGTTGTGTTCCGCCCAGAGCGTTTCCAAATCGCGGCGCAGAGCCGATTGTTTTTCAGGGTCAGCTTGCAAAGCTTCAAACGCTCGGTTGGTAGGGCCGTAATACGTTCGCCAAAACTCCACGACTTCGGCGGGCGCGAATGGGAACGTGAACATGACGGTCTGTCGCGTGAACCGTACATCCGTGACTTGATCGTTCAGCCTGCCAAGCACGGTCGCTTCGTCGCCCCACAACATTGGCGACGGCATCAAAGGCGATGGCGGCACGTAAGCTCCGGTGGTTTTGAACATTTGACCAACGAATCCGGTTGAAACCCAATTGGCCAAAGCAATCCGCCCGCCCGAACGGCAGACGCGCGTCAATTCCTCCGCGACTTTTTCGGGACGCGGAGCGAACATCACGCCGAACATGCTGATAACCGCGTCGAAGCTTGCGTCGGCATAAGGCAATTGCTCGGCGTCTGCTTCGTCAAATTGAATCGCCAACCCCTCGGCTTCGGCACGCTCGCGGCCTTGCGTCAGCAAGTTGGCGACGATGTCCGCGCCAGTGACGACGGCTCCGGCGCGCGCAGCGGGAATTGCCAGATTGCCGCTGCCGCAGGCCACGTCCAGCGTTCGCGCGCCTTTTGCCAGATTCAAGCGCGCGACAAAGTCGGCGGCTCCCGCTTCGTATGACCGGGCAATCTGCGCGAAATCACCCGCCATCCAGGTCGCTTTCAGCTTGGTTTTCAAATTCGCCATTTCCGTGACGGCATTGGTTGCTGCATTCATTGTTTTCCTCCTTCAAAAGCGAGCATCGCCACTTTCTGAGCAGCGATGCTCTATTGATAGCGATTACCGATTCGAGTTCGAGTCGGCTTCGTCGTCCACAAACGTTTCGTTGTGGTTGGAAGCGAGTCTCAACAGGATGTCCATAATGGTTTCGACTCCCGTAACCGCTGCTGCAACGCTGTTGATGTCAATTGGCAAAAACATGATTTCCTTCTCCTTGATTGATTGTTTGATTTGAAATGGTGCGGCCAGAGTTGGCGGCGAAGTGTTTCACCGTTTCTGGCCGCGTAAGAATCACGCCTTAGTTTTCGGCGCGATAGAAGTAATACTCTGTCGTGTAAGGAACCTCAGCGATTTGATCTACAAAAGCGCCTGGCGTGGCCGGAGCCAGCCCGCCGACAGTGTTTACTCGCTGAATAAAAGTCACTCCATTGAATGGGCCTGGGCTGCTGGTTGAAGCACCTTTCAGTAACAACCATGGGATTGCAGTCGGATTGGGCGTGCAGGATGCTACCCGCAAGCCAAGTACTTTGCTGCCGTTGGCGCTTTCCCAGATTGGGCCGCCGTGATGAATGCCGACGACTTTCGGGCGAAAGTTGGCAATCGTAAACAAATCGGCTCTTGGCGCGACGAACACCCAACTGTTTCCATCCCAGCGATAAATCTGCACTCCGCGCGCATACGTGTGATAAGAAACCGAGTGCCCGGTTGGCACTTTGATGCTGTCGCATGTTGGCGACGGCAATTCCGGTTCACGTGATTCGGCTGTTTGAGCAACCGAGATGGACGCAAATCCGGCGACGACCAGCAAAACCACAGTTCCAAAGACTCGTTTCAAATTGACGTTGAACATAAATTGACTCCCTCCGGTTATCTGTTTGATTTCAGTGTTTGATTGGCGACAAACGCACACACTTCTCCGCCCGTCAGTTTCAGTTGATCCCCCAATCCCCAAAAACCGGACGACAAAGTATGTGCGTTTGTCAGAAAGCTTATGGCCGATGTGTAGAAGCTTGCACGTTGGCACAAGTGTTGGGCGGGCATCCGCCGTTGAACAGATTAAGCTGCTGATTGAACAGCACCGGGTCGTTGACCAGAGCCGGGCCATGGCTGCGAACGACCAGATGAATTTCCGCCCGCAAAGCGTCCAGCAAACCTTCGCCAGTGCCGAGTCCGGGAAACACGCCGGTCTTGTCATTTGTCGCGCGAAACGCACCGAAACTGGCCGTGCCGTCAATTCCTACGACTTTGCCACCGGCAGAAGCGACTGTGCCCTGCACCGAAGGATTGGCCAGATCGGCGGGCGTGCAAGGACGAGTGGCGCAGTTGTGCGGGTTGTTGAAAAACACCCACCACATGCTGGTGACAGTTCCGGGCGTCAATCCGACGGTGTTCATAGAGGCATAGACGTTGTCGCGGTTTCGGATCAACATCGTGCCCGTCGCCGGAATGACCGTGTGAGTGGAAAACGTCTCGACAGGGCTGAAAGTGATTTTCGGCAGCGGATTGGGATTCCACCATTGCCCGGCATTCTGTGTTTGCAATTCCTGATCGGTCGGCTTGGAGATTTCTTCGACGCTTTGTCCCAGCGCCAGCGAGGCCATCATCCAGGCAATCAGCCCGAAACAGGCGCAGGAAAGAATCAGACGACTGATGATTGTTTTCTTCGACATTACTTGCTCCTTCTCTTTCGAGTTTTGAATGGGTTGCCAGTTCGCTTTTGTTCAGCAAACGAACTGAATTCGTTGAAAGCCTCCGGCAATGCGGACACTCCCTCCTTCTTGTTCAGTGGCAGCGAACTCTCGCTGCTCACCAACCCCATGCGAAAAACCGAAAAGGAATTGTTAGTCGAAGAAAGAATTTTTTTGGATTTGTCAGTTGGCTTTGAGCAAAGCGCGGTAATGAGCGGCCTGATCGGGCTTTCCCCAGGCTTCGTAAAGTTCGGCAAGGCGTCTGATGGATAACTTTGTTTGCCAGTGGTTCGGCAAGCCCGCCTGCAATTTAGCGTAAGCAGTCAGCAATTGCTCTTCGGCTTCCCGATACCGTCCGAGTTTGGTCAAACAAGGAGCCATTGCGTTCTTGTCGCCGACCACATCCAGATGATCCGGGCCAAGCAACGCCGATCCTAGGCTGATTGTTTCCTCGAACAATGGCAAGGCAGCGCGGCAATCGCCCTTGTCGCGGAGCACGGACGCCAACGCGCCTGATGAGCGGAGCGTATCCGGATGATCGGTTCCAAACCATTGGCGACGAATTGCCAACGCCTCTCGATGTAATCGCTCTGCCTCATCAAGCTGACCTTTGCGGTGCAGCCTTGCGGCCAGATTGCTCATGCTCCACGCGACCAGATGATGGTCAGCGCCTAAAAGCTTACGCCGCATCGCCAGCGACTCCCGAAACATCTGCTCGGCCTCGTCAGAGCGTCCCTTGGCGTAAAGAGTCAATCCCAGGTTGCTTAGGCTGGTGGCCACATCCGAATGCTCCTGTCCCAGCAGCTTGTGCCGTATTGCCAGCGACTCTCGAAGCAACTGTTCGGTTTCGTCGTACCGATTCGTATTTTGTAACACCAGCGCCAGATTGTTCAGACTGTCAGCCACTTCTCGGCTTTCGGCGCCAAGCAGTTTGCGCCGCATCGCCAACGCCTCGCGGAATAACGATTCGCTTTTCGCAAAATCGTCTTTCACTCTTGCCGCTTCCGCCAGATGATCCAGGCTGGTTGCCACATCGGCGTGCTCGTTTCCCAGCGTCTGACGACGAAGTTTCAACGCCTCTTCCAACAATGGCTGCCCCCGGTCGTACAAACCTATGCTGTGATACAAAAGCCCTATCGTATCCAGTAGCTTTGCTTGAAGGGCTGGCTGTCCGTTCAATTCGCGGACGACTTTTTCTGCGCCTTGATCCAGCAATTCTTTGGCGGTGATGGCATTGCCCTTCGATTTTCCCGGATCGGCAAATTCAAACATGGCGACCAACGACTTGGTCGCCGCTTCCGCCGATGCCGCCGCTTGATTGGCTCGATCGCGTTCGGCGCGAGCCTGACGCGCGGCAAAGGTCGTGGCAATGATGCCACCCAGCAAACTCAACAAAACCAGAACGGCGGCGGCCACAGCCACTCTATGCCGCCGAACGAATTTGCCTGCGCGATAAGTGAACGTGTCGGCGCGCGCCGTGATTGGCAAACCTTCCAGATAACGACGAATGTCGTCGGAAAATTTTTCGACCGACTGATACCGCCGCGCGGGTTCTTTGCGAAGCGCCATCATCACTATGTTGTCCAAATCGCCAACTAATTCCCGCGCCTGTTTTGCCGCTGCGCCAGATTGCCGTCCGGCCATTTCGCTGGGACGAGCGGCTTCTGTGTCGCAAATGGCGCGTTCGATGGCGGCGGGCGCGTAAGTGTCAAACTGATAAGGGCGCTGTCCGGTCAGCAGTTCGTACAGCACTATGCCAAGCGCGTAAACATCCGTTGCCGTCGTAATCGTGCCGCCGCGCACCTGTTCCGGGCTGGCGTAATCGGGCGTCATCAAACGAAGAGCCGTTTCGGTTCGAGTGACGGCTTCGCCCGGATCGGCGGCCAGCAGCTTGGCAATGCCGAAATCCAGCAGCTTTGGCGTGCCGTCTTTTCCATCAGCAGAAGTCGTCACCATGATGTTGCTGGGTTTCAAGTCTCGATGCACTGCCAGTTTTTGATGCGCGTGTTGAACAGCAGCACAAACGTCGCGGAACAGTTTCAGTTTGGCGTTCAACGAAAGTTTTCGTTGACGGCAGTAATCGGTGATCGGTTCGCCTTCGACAAATTCCATGGCGAAATACGGCAATCCATCCGCAGTCGAGCCGCCGTCCAACAACCGTGCGATGTGCGGATGATCCAGGCTCGCCAGAATCTGCCGTTCGCGCAAAAACCGTTCGCGGACAAAATCAGAATCCATTCCGCGTTTGATGATCTTCAGCGCGACTCGTTGATCGAATTGCCGGTCATCGCGCACGGCTTCGTACACCACGCCCATCCCGCCGCGTCCGACCAGCCGAATCAGGCGGTACGGCCCGATAAGATGGCCCAACATTTCGTCAGCAGGTTCTCTGGTGACGGCAAAGGTCGCATATTTGATTGGGTCTTCCAGGAAAAGTTCTTTGGTTTCGTGTTCCAGCAACTCCATCACTTCGCGGCGCAATTCTTCATCGCCGCCACAAACGCGCGTCAGATGAGCTTCGCGCTCCGCCGGTGAACGATCCACAACGGTGCTGAAAATTGCTTCTATCAGTTGCCAGCGTTCAGGATTCATTTTCTAACTCCGACTTAGTTCGCGGTGTAACCAGGCGCGCGCCAGGCGGGTTTCGTTGTTGATCGTGGCTGTGGACAGGCTGAGCGCCGTGGCCGTTTCTTCCAAACTCATGCCACCGAAATATCGCAATTCGATGATCTGCACTTTGCGTTCGTCGAACTTCGCCAACGCGGTCAAGGCGTCGTCCAGCGCCACCAACTCCGCCGCCTTTTCGCCGGAATACACCCAGGCTTCTTCCAGCGACAAATCCACCTGACCTCCGCCGCGTTTGTTCGCCACGTGCGAACGGGCGTTTTCAACCAAAATTTGGCGCATCAACCGGGCGGCCACTCCGAAAAAATGACTGCGGCTTTGCCATTCGGGAGCATCCTGTTTGATTAGTCGCAAATAGGCTTCGTTGATTAAGGCGGTGGGTTGCAACGTGTGGTCGGCGCGTTCGCGGCGTAGATAGCTTTGAGCCAGCCGATGCAATTCCTGATACACGACCGGCAACAACAAACTGAGCGCAACTTCATCGCCCTGACTCCACCGGAGCAAGAGCGGCGTGATTTCATTTGGTGGCGGCGTTTGCATGACTTCAATTTTGTGGCCGCTTACAAATGGAAGTCAACGACTGAACGTCACGCGCTTAAACCGACAAGCGAAATCCTTTACATACTCTCGCCAGACAATCTCGCCCGTCAGATGGAATTTTCTTCAGCAGCTTTGGGATTACTGAACCGTGAAAGGAGCACACGCATGAAAATTTTTGTTTTACGCCAAACCATTCTGTCAGCACTTTTACTGACACTGTTGGTTTCGTTGGCACTGCTTCCCGATTTGCCAACCACGCCAAAGGCGACGGCTCAACAGCCGTTGGTCAAAAGCGTGGATTCCGCTGGCTTCACGGTTTCAGACGTGGACGCTTCGGCAGAATTCTTTTCCAAAGTGCTGGCGTTTGAAAAAGTCAGCGATGTCGAAGTCGTTGGCGACGATTACGAACATCTGCAAGGCGTGTTCGGATTGCGAATGCGCGTGGTGCGAATGCGGCTTGGCGATGAATTTATCGAATTGACCGACTATCTGGCTCCGCGCGGACGACCGATTCCCCTGGATTCGCACAGCAACGATCTCTGGTTTCAACACATCGCCATCATCGTCAGCGATATGGATCGAGCTTATCAGTGGTTGCGAAAACACAAGGTCGTTCACGCTTCGACCGGACCGCAACGCTTGCCAGACTGGAACAAAAACGCCGGAGGTATCAAGGCGTTTTACTTCAAAGACCCCGATGGTCACGCATTGGAAATACTGCAATTCCCGGAAGGCAAAGGCGACGCGAAATGGCATCGGCTGGCCAAACAAGACGCTGGCAAATTGTTTTTGGGAATTGACCACACGGCAATCGCCATCAGCGACACCGACGCGAGTTTGAAGTTTTACCGCGACACGTTGGGAATGCGCGTCGCTGGAGAAAGCGAAAATTACGGAATCGAGCAGGAAAGATTGAACAATGTGTTCGGCGCTCGGCTGAAAATTACTGCTCTTCGAGCTGCTTCAGGACCCGGCATAGAGTTTCTGGAATATCTGGCTCCGCGTGACGGACGCCCAACGCCCGGCGATAAAAAAGCCAATGATTTGATTCACTGGCAAACCAAACTGGTGACTGACAACATTGATTCAGCAGCCGTTCGATTGAGAGAGCGTCGTTTCGATTTCATTTCTTCCGGCGTGATTCAGTTCGTTGAACCTGTGCTTGGATTGAAGAAAAGCTTTTTGGTGCGCGACCCCGACGCTCACGCAATCCAGCTTGTTGAACGATGATTGATCTCGCCGGAGCGCGGATTTGCAATTGGAGCGCGGACGTCCACGTCCGCTGCCGGTTCGCGGACGTTATCGTCCGCCGCTGGAGCGCGGATTTGCAATCCGCTGCCGGTCCGCGGACGTTCCCGTCCGCCAGTCATTCTTTAGCGAAGTCTTTCTGCGACGGGCTGTGACGGGCGGACTGGAAGTCCGCGAACCAGGCGGATGTAGACATCCGCGCTCCGGCGAGAGCCGCGCTCCAGTTTACGGCGCGAAGTAACCGGACAG
>JANRKX010000010.1:0-13378 GCA_033763255.1 Acidobacteriota bacterium
GAAGTCCAATGGCCGAGCGGAAGAAAAGAACGGTTTGCCAATCTGAAAGCGAATCGAATAGCGATGCTGGAAGAGGGCAAAGGACAGCAGACTGGAGCCAAAGCTCCGGCAGCGGATCGCAAAGTACGAACTACCGCACGAAAAGGGAACCAATGAAAAACAGCGTTTATATGACCTGGGCCAAGCACCACGCCGGAGCACGGTACAATCTGGCCAACAGCGGCATTCTTGGCTGCGATTTGAACGATCTGACAATCACTCCGGAGGATGTCGCGGTCAACGGGCCGAACCATCATGGTTTTGCTCCGCTGAAAGAAGCGATTGCCGCCAACTACGGTGTGACAGCCGAACAAGTCGTTCCCGCACAGGGGACTTCGATGGCGAATTTTCTGGCGATGGCGACAGTTGTCGAACGCGGCGACGAAGTTTTGATCGAACAGCCGACTTACGAACCAATGCTGGCTGCGGCAATTTATCTAGGCGCAGAGGTCAAACGCTTTTCGCGCAGCTTCGAGAACGGTTATGCAATTGACATTGATGAATTACGGCGGCTGACAACTTCCAAAACCAAGCTGATCGTCATCACCAGCCCTCACAATCCTAGCGGAGTCGCCGTCAGCAATGAGGCGATGAAACAGATAGGCCAGCTTGCCAATTCTGTCGGCGCGCGCGTTTTGGTGGATGAAGTTTACCGCGACATCTTGTTTGAAGACGCCGAAGCTTGCGTGGCGACGCTTGGCGATCAATTTCTGACGACCAGCAGTTTGACGAAAAGTTACGGCTTGAGCGGATTGCGTTGCGGCTGGATTTTGTGCGAGCCGGAGTTGGCGGAAAAGATGCGGCGAATGAATGATCTGTTCGGCGCGGTTGGTTCGGTTCCAAGCGACACTTTATCGGTTGCGGCTTTTCGGCAGCTTGATCGGCTAGTTGCTCGCACGCGGGCGATGATCGAGCCGAGCATCAAAATGGTTCACAGTTTTTTGCGCGAACACGAAGACTTGCTGGAATGCGTTGTGCCGCAACGTTCGATGATTGTTTTTCCTCGATTGAAACATCACGCCGACGCTCAACTGCTTCACGACCAATTGCGGCGATTGGAAACTTCCATTGTGCCAGGAAAATTTTTTGAAGCGCCGCAGCATTTCCGGCTGGGTTTTGCCGTCAAGCCAGAAGATGTCGAAATCGGGCTGCAACATTTGTCGAAGGTTTTGCGCCAACTTGGCTGAAAGTGTCTGACCTAGCGTGTAAAATCGCATCGAATGTCATCCATTGAAATCAAAACAATTGGCGTGGTCGTCGGCCCTCAGAAATCCGAAGCCTGGGGGCTGGTGCGTGAGCTTGGTGATTGGTGTCAGGCGCGGGGCGTGGCGATGAAGCTTCGCGCGGCAGAAGAGGCAGCGGGATTCGATTTGCTGATGCAAAACGATGAGGAGCTGGCTGAAGAAGTGGATTTGATCGTGTCGCTGGGCGGCGACGGAACAATGCTCAGCGTGGCGCGGTTCATCGGCGCGCGACAGGTTCCGGTGTTGGGCGTCAATCTGGGATCGCTGGGCTATTTGACCGAATTCGCCAAAGAAGAATTGCCGACTGCGCTGGACGAATTGCGCGACGGCAATCTGTTTCTCGACCGGCGGATGTTGCTGGATGTGCGGCTGACGCGCGGCGAGCAAATCGTCGCTTCGCATCGGGCGCTGAACGAAGCCGTCGTCAATTTTGGTTCGCCGGTGCGGATGATCGAACTTGAATGCCGCATCAACGGCATGTTCGTGAACAGTTTTCGCGCGGACGGGATGATTCTGGCGACGCCGACTGGTTCGACCGCATATTCGCTGTCTGCCGGAGGGCCGATTGTGCATCCGAGCATGTCTGCGATTTTGCTGACGCCGATTTGCCCGCATACGCTGTCGAATCGTCCGGTGGTCGTTCCCGGCGAAAGCGTCGTGGATTTGATTTTTCCGGAAGCCAGCGATGGATTGATGCTGACGATTGATGGGCAGGTGCAGGTCAGTTTGCAGCCCGGCGACCAAATTACAGCGTTGCGAAGCCAGACGACGTTTGACCTGATTCGTCCGACGAATCGAAATTACTTTGAAGTGTTGCGGCGAAAGTTGAAGTGGGGAACCCGTTAGCTGGAGCGCGGACGTTTCGTCCGCAGTTGGAGCGCGGACGTTTCGTCCGCCTGGTTCGCGGACATCCTCTCCGCGCGTCAACAGAAGATCGCTTGGATTTTGATGCAGTCTTTGGCGAATGACTTGCGGACGGAACGTCCGCGGACCGGCAGCGGACAACCTGTCCGCGCTCCGGCAGAGGAGAAATGATGCTTTTTCCAATTGGCGACGACAATTCTGAACGGCACTCAATGCCTGTGGTGACGTATGCGTTGATCGGCATCAACGTGCTGTTTTTCATCTATCAGACGATGAATCCGAGGTTCACTTATGGGTACAGCTACATCCCGGCGGAAATTGCGAACGGACGCGATTTGGTAGGAACGTTTTCGGTCAGCGGCGGGCGAGTTGAATTGTTTTCGGGTCCCTGGCCGATTTATCTGACGTTGTTTTTTGCGATGTTCATGCACGGCGACCTGATGCACATCGGCGGCAACATGCTTTACCTGTGGATTTTCGGCGACAACGTCGAAGATCGAATGGGAAAAACCAGGTTTTTGATTTTTTATTTGCTGACCGGATTGTTGGCCAGCGCCGCGCAGATTGTCGTCAAACCGAATTCCTTGATTCCCAACCTTGGAGCTTCGGGCGCGATTGCCGGAGTTCTCGGTGGGTATTTGGTGTTGTTTCCACATCAAGCCGTTCGAGTGTTGATGTGGGGGCGCATCACGGAAGTGCCCGCGATTCTGGCCATAGGGCTGTGGGGAGTGATGCAATTTTTGGGCGGGTTTGGGCAATTGTCGGCTCGCGGTGACAGCGGCGGCGTCGCGTATATGGCTCACGTCGGAGGTTTCGTCGCCGGAATCGCGCTGGTGTTTTTCTTCCGCGACAACAATCGCCAACCACGCCAGCCTGTGCGCCGTTCGCCGCAATATGACGAATGGCGATAACTTGAAATGAATCCGACTTATAAACTGATTACCGATGTTGATGACCTGCCGCAAATCGCCGAAGAGTTGCGCGCTCAGTCGGTGATTGGTTTGGACACCGAAACGACCGGTCTTGATCCGCACACAGCTAAATTGCGATTGCTTCAGCTTGCCACGCCGGACAACAGCTACATTTTTGATTGTTTCCGATTGCAGCCGGAACAGCTTTCACCATTGCGGGAATTCATTGAAACAGAACAGCCAATCAAAATCGCTCACAACGCCAAATTCGATGCCAAGTTTTTGCAGAAACATCTGGGCTGGAGACTGAACGGAATTTTCGACACTTATCTGGCCAGCATTCTGATTGCCGCGGGCGATGAAAACACTCGGCACGGACTGGAACCTGTTGTCAGTCGTCATCTCAACCAGCAACTCAACAAAGACGCTCAGCTCAGCAACTGGGCTGGCGAATTGAGTCGTAACCAGCTTGATTACGCTGCGCGCGATGCTCAAGTGTTGTTGCCGCTGCGCGAAAAGCTTCACGACAAATTGGATGAACTTGATTTGTTGGTGACGGCGGAATTGGAATTCGCTGCTGTGCCCGCCATCACGGCGATGGAATTGGCAGGCGTGTACCTGGACGTTGACCGTTGGCGAGCTTTGTTGAATCAAATGACGATTCAGCGCGACGCCCTTGCCGACGAATTGCAGCAGGCGTTTGCCGCTGGCGCTTCGCAGATAAATTTGTTTGGCGAAGCCGATCCGATCAATTTGGACAGCCCTGCTCAAGTCAAAGACGCTCTGGCGCGCATTGGCATTGAAATCGCCGACACGCGCGAATGGACGCTGAGCAAATTGGCCAAAGAGCACGCCGTTGTCGCCAAGCTGCTGGATCATCGCGGATTGAGCAAAAATCTTTCATCGTTTGGCGAAAACATTTTGGGTTATGTGAATCCCGCGACCGGGCGTTTGCACGCGGACTTTCGCCAGTTGGGAACGCCGACCGGACGCATCACGACTTCGTCGCCGAGCTTGCAGCAGATTCCGCACACGGTGAACTACCGGTCGTGTTTCCGCGCGCCCGCCGGTCGCAAGTTGATCGTCGCCGATTATTCGCAAATTGAAATGCGAATCCTGGCCGATTTTTCCGGTGACGAAGCTTTGTTGAAGGCGTTCGATTCCGGCGAAGACCTTCACCGCACGACCGCGTCGCAGATGTTCGGCGTGCCGCTGGCAGACGTTTCGCCTCGCCAACGCGAAAGCGCCAAAGGATTGAACTACGGGTTGATTTACGGAATGGGAGCGGAAGGTTTGGCCGGGCGAATCGGTTCGACGGTCAAGGAAGCTGAAGGTTTGATTGATAGGTATTTCAACGCTTATTCCGGCGTCGCTCACTGGTTGCACGAAGCCGCTGAAAGTGCTGTCCGCGAACGACAGGCGCGAACGGCTTCGGGGCGTTTATGGAAATTCAGTCTCGATCCGAACGACCGCACGCAACAATCGGCGCTGCGCCGAGTCGGCAAAAACACTCCGATTCAAGGAACTTGTTCGGACATTTTCAAACGCGCGATGACCTTGCTGGACGCTTCGCTGTTGGGTTTGGATGCGCAGATTGTCAATTCGATTCACGACGAATTGGTGGTTGAATGCGACTTGAGCATTGCCGAACAGGTCAAAGAGATCGTTCGCTTTGAAATGATCGCTGCCGCCAAAGAGTTTTTGCCGCGCGTTCCGGTCGAAGTCGAAGCCGTGATTTCCGAAGCGTGGTTGAAGAAATAATCAGGAGACACCCAAATGAAATACTTCATCACCGGAGCCACCGGTTTCATTGGTGGCCGCATAGCGCAACAACTTGTCGCCGCCGGCCACGAAGTCGTGGCGTTGGTTCGCTCCAAAGCTAAAGCCGCTGAGTTGGCGAAGCTGGGCGTTTCGCTGGTCGAAGGCGACATCACCGACAAAGAAAGCATGCGTCAGCCGATGACCGGCGTGGACGGCGTTTTTCACGTTGCGGCCTGGTACAAAATCGGTGAACGAGACAAAACGATTGCCGAAACCATCAATGTCGGCGGAACTCGCAACGTGCTGGAATTGATGCGCGAATTGAACGTGCCCAAAGGCGTTTACACCAGCACTGTGGCCGTCAATTCCAACACCGGCGGTAAAGTCGTTGATGAAAGTTATCGCTTCGCTGGCGAACACCTCAGCGAATACGACCACACAAAATGGCGTGCGCATTACGAAGTTGCAGTGCCTATGATCGAAGCCGGTTTGCCGTTGGTCATCGTCCAACCCGGAGTCAATTACGGACCCGGCGACACCAGCGCCATCCGCGAAGTTCTGGTGCAATATCTGACCGGCAAACTGCCTATGGTTCCTGACAAAACGGCTTATTGTTGGGCGCATGTGGACGACACGGCGCGCGGTCACATTCAAGCGATGGAGCGCGGCAAAGTCGGCGAAAGTTATTTCATTGCCGGGCCGGTTCATACTTTGTTTGACGCTTTGCAAATCGCCGAGCGCATCACTGGCATCAAGGCTCCGCGAATCAAAGCGGCTCCGGGAATGTTGAAAGCTTTGTCGGCAGTGATGGGATTTGTGGAAACGGTGATTCCGATTTCAGGGCAGTATTCGTCAGAAACTTTGCGAGTTTCCGCCGGGGCGACCTATCTGGGCAGCAGCGCCAAGGCCGAACGCGAGCTTGGTTTCAAGGCGCGTCCGTTGGAAGAAGGCTTGCGCGAAACGCTTGCCTACGAAATGAAGCTGCTCGGACTTGGCTAACTTGGCGATTTCCGAAGTGGTGTGTTATTGATGCCTTCTCTTTTCAGTCGTTCAAGTGGCTGAACCCGAATCATAAACAATTTGCCCGATATAAACGGAGACTCAGATGCAGAAACTTTTCCGCATAGGCCTCATACTGTTTTGCGCGCTCGGTTGCGCTTGCCAGGATTCCTCACCGACGATTTCGTCGGAGTCCGGTTCTTCCAAAGCTGAAACGCCAGCACCGTTGCCGGATGCCGCCGCAATGGTCAAACGATTGATTACTCAGGACGGGTGCAAAGACTTTGTCGCCGAAATGCACATGAGCACCGAATCTGCCGACGGCAAACGCGAACAGGTCGAAGTTCGATTGCAGCGCAAGTATTCCGCAACCGGCGCTGCGACGTTTATGACTGTACTTTCGCCCAAAGAAGAGTCCGACAAAGCGATTCTGGCGATTGAAAGCAACGACAAGCCGACTGAAGCCTTTTCATATCTGGCGGGTCTGAAAAAACTGGCCAAACTGAATTCATCGCGCCCTTTGGGATTTCGCGGAGCCAAAGTCACCGTTCAGGAATTGCTCGGCATGGAACTTGGCCAGTACAGCCACAGCACGGGCGAGCGCGTGACTGTTGATGGCCAGTCGCTTATCAAAATCAAGTTTGACGCCAAAAAGGATTTGAATCTGGCCTTCCCCAGCATCGTTGGCTACTTCCACGAAAAAGATCAGGCTCCGGCGCGATTCGAATTGATCGGCGACAATGGCGAAATCAGCAAAAAGCTGATCATTGAAGAAGTGAAGCCGATTCAAAATCGCCAGACCATCACCAAAGTGGCGATTGAAGACGAAACGCAAAAATTGAAGCTGACGATGGAAACAAAAAAAATCGAATACGACCGCGGATTGCCGGACAAGATTTTCACCGAACAGCACCTCAAAGGCTTTATCACCGAAGCCAGCGCCAAACGGAATTCAGCTAATTGAGGCCAATTGAGGAAAGAATGAGTCGTTTTGTTGTTTCTCACCCGCGATTGATTATCGGTTTGGTACTGGCGCTGACGGTTGTCCTCGGTTTCGGGTTGCGTCGAGGAATGGAACTGGATGTTTCGCCGCTCAGTTTTGTGACGCAAAACAGCCAGGAGCGCCGCGATTTTGCCGAAACGCGAAAGCATTTCGGCGCAGACGATTTTTTGCTGATTGCCGTTGTTTGCGACGATGTTTTCAAGCCTGAAAATCTGGCTCGGCTGAAAACTCTTCACCAACAGATCGAAAAAGTTTCCGGCGTGGGCGAAGTGCTCAGCCTGATTAACGTTCCTTACGCGCGCAGTCTGCCCGGTGACGAAAGCGGCGTTTCGCTGGAAAAACTGATTCCAAATTCGCTGAATGACAAATCGCGTTTGGAAGAAGCGCGCGCCGCAGCCATCACCGACCGCATGTTTGTTGGCAATCTGGTGTCCACCGATTCGCGCACGGCGGCGCTGACCGTCTTGCTGAAACTGGATTTGCCCACCGCTCGCCGCCACGAAACCACCCAACGAATTTATGATCTGACGCACGCTTCCGGTTTTGGCGAAGTGTATTTTGCGGGCGATCCGTTTTCGCAGCTTCGCGGAACTCAGGCGCTCAAAGACGATTTGAAGCTGTTGTTGCCGCTGACGGTGGCGTTGATTTTGCTGTTGCTGTGGCTTTGTTTTCGTTCGGTGACGGCGGTTTTGTTGCCGCTGGCGACGATCGGCATCGGACTGGTTTGGTTGATGGGATTGATGGCGTATCTGGGCACGCAGTTCACGATTCTGGTGCTGATGTTGCCGACAGTCATGCTGGCGATTGGCTGTTCTTACCTGATTCACGTGCTGAACCAGATTGGGATTGCGGGTTGCGCTTCCGGTCAATCCGCAATCCGCAATCCGCAATCCGCAATCGAAAGCGCGATGCGCTTCATCAATCTGCCGGTAATTGTTTCGGCGTTGACGATCATCGCCGGTTTTTTGTCGCTGACTTTCACTGAAATTCCGGCGATTCGTTCGACGGCGATTTACTCCGCCATCGGCGCAGCCTTCACAATGATTTTGTCGCTGACGTTCGTCCCGGCAGTGTTGGCGATTCTGCCAGCGCGAGCGATGGTCTTTCGCATCGGGCTGCATGGAAAGATGGTCAGGTTTCTGGAAGACACAGGTCGTTGGGCGACTTCGCATCAACGTTTGTTATACGTGCTGACCGTCATCATCGTTGTCATCAGCCTGTTCGGCATGCGCCGCATCAAAATTGACATTGATTTCTTTCACTTTTCCAAACCCGGAACCGAATCCAGAGTCGGTTTGGAAGAGGTCAATCGCCGGTTGTCCGGTGCGGTGACGTTCGACATCATCATCGAAGGCAAATCAGGCGGCGCAATCGAAAAGCCGGATGTGCTGGAACGCATCGCGCGGTTGCAGGCTTTTGCCGAAACGCGCAAAGACCCCAGTGGACAAGGCGTAGACCGTTCGTTGTCCGTCGCCGACTTCATCAAACACCTCAACCGTGCATTCAATGGCAACGATCCAAAACAGTATTCGATTCCGACCGACGAAAGAATCATTGCCGATCTGTTTTCCGATCGCGACCAGTTGAAAGGCTTTTTGACCGAAGACGGGCGAATGGCGCGAGTGCTGGTTCGCTCTACGCTGTCGGGTTCGCAGGCGATGGCCAGCGTCGTTCGTGAAATCGAACAGCACGCCAAAGAGTTGTTGCCGGAATTTCGCGTCTTTGCCACCGGAACCTTTGTGCTCCTGAATCGAACCTCAGATCAGATCGGCGGCGAACAGGTGCTGAGCATAGGCATTGCGTTGGTGACGATTTTTTTGATGCTGGCGATTCTGTTTCGCTCGTTGCGCGTTGGACTGACGGCGCTGGTTCCGAATCTGATTCCTGTGGTGTTTTTCTTCGGGTACATGGGCTGGCAAGGCATCAAACTGAACTTAACAACCAGCCTGGTGGCGAGCATTGTCTTGGGGTTGGCGGTGGACAACGCCGTGCAGTTCATCATGCGATTTCGTAGCGTACAAAAAGCCGACGAACCTTTACGCGACGCCATCATTGAAAGCATGCGCTTGTCCGGTCGCCCGATCATTTACGCCAACATTGCGCTGGCGGCGACCTTTGCGGTGTTCGCGGTCTCGAATTTTCAACCGGTTAGCGATTTTGGCTTGTTGTCAGCGGTGACGATCATCGGCTGTTTGATCGAAGATTTGGTGTTGCTGCCATCGCGGCTGACTTCGCCGATTTTCCGTGCGAAGTGAAACTTAATTGGGAAAGGTCGTGACTTCCCAAGCCTCACGGTCTCTCAGCAGCGCGGAAAGCAGCATTGTGTGAAGTCCGTGCCCGGATCGTGACGCTCGGACGTGGCCGAGAATCGGCATTCCCGCCAGCGCCAGATCGCCAATGATGTCCAGAATTTTGTGGCGAACGAATTCGTCGTCGAACCGCAAAGGTTCGGGATTCAAATATCCTTCGCGGGTCAGAGCGATGGCGTTGTCCAGCGAGCCGCCGCGCGCCAGACCGTTTTGTTTCAGCATCTCGATTTCTTCGACAAAGCCGAATGTGCGAGCCGGAGCGATTTCTTTGGAATAGTCTGCGACCTGAAAACTGACTTCGTAATTTTGAACGCCGATCATCGGATGGTTGAAATCAATTTCGCAGGTGATGCGGAATTCGTCGGCAGGTTCGATGCTCATGGTGCGATTTTTCTCGCTGACCGAAACCTGTTTCAGCACGCGCAAGTACGGACGCTGCGCGGGCAATTCCACCACTCCAGCCTGACGAATCATCTCCACCCATTGGCGACTGCTGCCGTCCAGAATGGGAACTTCCAGCGAATCCACTTCGATCAGTGCGTTGTCCACTCCGCAACCGTACAGCGCAGACAGCAAATGCTCGACGGTGGAAATCATCACGCCGGATTTCATCAACGTCGTGGCGTAACTGACGTGCGAAACGAACTGCGGCGCGGCTGGAATTTCAAAATCGTTCAGATCGGTTCGGCGAAACAAGTAGCTGGTGTATGAAGGAGCCGGTTTGACCGTCACATTGACCGGTGAAGCTGAATGAAGTCCGACGCCGCTGACGCTGAAACTTTTTCCTACCGTAGTTTGCTGATTCAATTCATTTCCTCGTTTGCCTGCAAGATTGGTTGAGTAAACCGATCTCTGTTTCAGCAAACTCCAAGCCAAAAACTTCTGTCTGGAAAACTTCTTCGTAAATGCTTTTCACGCAACAGAAGAAGAGAGGTTGAAACAAATTGTAATTCGGAGTTTTGTGGCCGATGAGCCACGTTGGAAAAGTTAGGCTGTGGGTTTTGGGCAAAGCCAGATGTCGCTGATTGAATGTTGTTGATTGAAAGAAAAAGCCGCGAACAAATTCTGTTCGCGGCTTTTTCTGAATGCGTGCGTCCGAAAATTATTCCGAAGGCGGCATCGGACGAGTGCGATATTTCTTGCGGTTCCGTTTGCGAGCCAGCGCCGATTTCAACCGGGCTTTTTCTCCGGGCGGAACGTAAAAGGCATGCCGTTTGACTTCACGAATGATGTCTTCCTGCTGCACTTTGCGTTTGAAGCGGCGGAGCGCGCTTTCCAGCGTCTCGTTATCGCCGAGTTTCACTTCTGCCAAAGGTATTCACCTGCCTTTCAATCATGGCAATTTCGAAGATGGAATCAGCCGCCAAAACCAAACAGGCTGCCGAAAAGAAGGGCGGAGCATACGCGCCGCATTCCGGGTCGTCAAGCGTCCGGATTTTTCCAATTACAACGTGGCAACCTCATTGGCCTCGCAGCTTCAACCACCGAGCCATCAACGGCACGCGCAATCGCCATTCGTTGTTTGACTCTGCAATCAGCAATCTTCGCCGCAACGAAGCCGCGACATTTTCATCTTGTGGCGGCGGTTGAGTTTCAGTTTTCTTGAAGGCCAGCAGGTAGTCCCATTCGCCGGGCAGAGTGCTTTCACGGCGCATCAATTCGTACAGCACGTTTTGGCCGCGCACGATGGATTTATCCAGCGCGCGTTCAAACAGGTCTGGAGTGACCTGGCTGACTTCTTCCAGGTTGACCAAATCCACAATCGTTTCGGCAATCAATTGCACCAGATGCGGCCAGCCTCCGGCTTCGGAGTGAATGCGCTCAATTCCACCTTCGCCCCAGAACGAAGCGGCAAAGCGCGGACGTTTTTCTTCGTTGTTGCGCCACAACGTGGAATGCTTCATCGGTTCGGTCAGCAGCAATCGAGTTTCGGCTTCGGTGAAGGCTGGAACTTCGATGGTGCGGGCGCTGACCAGATACGAAGTCCACGCGGCGTTTTTGAGTTCATAGATTTCGTGGCTGCCCGCAAAAATCCAGGTGATGCGGCGATGCGTTTGGATGGATTCGCGCAACGTGTCCAGCAAACCGAGCGGAAAGACGCCTTCGCCAATTTTGGCGTCAATCGTTTCGTACTCATCCACCGCCAGCAACAGTCGTCTGCCTTTGGCTTCAAGCTCCGCATTGCAAGCGGTCAGGAAGCTGAAAAAGCCGCTCAAATCCGTTGGCGGTTCATCGGCGGGCAGCGAAGGCACGCAGCGGCGAATCTCTTCGTGCAAAGCCTTCACCGCTGATTCCACCGAAGTGAACATCTGCGGATTCTGCATCGAAACAAACGCCGTCAAGACATCCGTCGGCAAAAAGCCCGTCAGGTTTCTCAGGATGGTGGATTTGCCCATTCGCCGCCGAGCGTACAACACCAAACCCGGACAGCCCGCGCTCAACATTACCTGCTGTTCCAATTCGCCGATGACCGAATAG
Source organism: Acidobacteriota bacterium (assembly GCA_033763255.1). Lineage (GTDB taxonomy): Bacteria > Acidobacteriota > Blastocatellia > RBC074 > RBC074 > RBC074. The sequence continues at coordinate 11,609 of JANRKX010000010.1, forward strand.
CGCGCAATAAAGGCCTCGCTGTCGGGATTGGCAGGGTCGCCAGCGCGGAAAACTTGAGCGGTTGTTTCTCCGGTCGAACCGCGCCGAGCTTCGGCCAATTGGCGGTTGGCGATTTCCAGCCAGTTTAGTGCGGCCTGGCGAAATTCGGTTTTTAGCGGTTCGCGGAATCCGGCGATGTTGTTGCGGAAAGTTTCGATTCGCGCGCAAAGCTCCAGAGCCGCCGGTTCACGGAAGATTGGCCGGTTGATGGTGTTCAGTCGCATTTGCACACCACTGATTTCGGCAATCCATTCTTTGACTTCTTCGGTCTGAGCCAGAAAGCCTTTGTCACCGGCGGGAAGTTGAGCGGCGATGTCAGCGAGTTTTGTCAGGTCGGCAGTTCGTCCGGCTTCGCGGGCAATCAACGTCGTTTTGGCGCGCAACGCTTGCTTTGACTGTTGCGGATATTCGTCAATCAGCCGCTCTATTTCGGCGGTTCCGGCTTTCGGCTCGGCTTCGGCGTAAGCGACCAACAAACGATGCAGCCCAAAGTAAGGAGCGCCACACATCAAATCCCACGCTGCCGGATGCCACCGATACCATTGTGCTCGCAGTTTCGGCCAAATCAAAACCAAATGAATCGGCAGGTAGTAAAGGCGCGGGATAGAAATCATCAAGGCTGTGGCTGCGGCGATACCGTTTGGGATGTCGAAGGTTCTGTTGACTAGGAGTAAGATGCCGACAACGGTACCGAGACCAATGCCTACGGCAATGCTTCCGGCGGTTCTTCTGGTGATACCAGCGGCGATGCCGAGGGCGATGCTGCCAGCGATGATGTTTCTAGGGATGGCAGTGGCGATACCGAAGGCGATGTTGACTGCGATGCCTCTGGCCATACCGTAGGGGATGCCAACAGCGATACCTAAGGGGATGATTCCGGCGATGCTAAAAAAAAAGTTTGGGCTATCCGAAGTGAGTTCAAAGCCTAGTACATTGATAAGAAAGATTCTGACTACGATGTGCCACAAAATCAGGTAAGGCAGATTGTGCCAATACAGCGCGAAGCCGGTTTTTGCCGCCGCCAGTTTCGGCATTTGATCCAATTGGTTGTGAACGTCTTTCGGTCGCCGATACAGCAATCCCAGCCACCACATCGCGGATTTATGGCTGCGCCATCCGAAGCCGAGTTGATCGAGAGGAATTGGAGTCATCGTTTTTAGAAACCTCGCTCCGTTAGGAGCGGAATGTTTATAGAAAACCCGGCGCGAGCATTCCAAGCTCCGTTAGGAGCGACCTGTGTCCACAGATCGCTCCTAACGGAGCTTGGAAAAACATTGGTCGTTGTTTCTATAAACAGGTCGCTCCTGACGGAGCTAAGGCAATTGTCATTTCCCAAATAGTCTTTCACCGTTTGCGCCCGTTCAGTTCAACCGTTTTGACATCAATCGCCGACAAATCGGGGTCAGACGCTACAAGTTCGGCGAATGAACGCCGCGAGTGAATCAGTAACACCAGTTTGCGTTTATCCATAATCAAATTCCTGAGCGCGCTGAGCAGGTCGCTTTCATAATCCGAACGAGACAGCCTGTGTCCGTGCAGCAAAGCGATTTGCGACGCCGACTGGCGGTTGACCAATGCGCGATGCAGAACGACTATAGAAATCGGGAAAAAGAATTTCTGAAATGATGGGCTGAAGACTTCACATCAGGGCGAAAATCTCCTATGCAGGTTTTGCCAAAAACTTTGCACCAGGAGGATCACCCCGATGTGTTCGTTTCGTTTTACCATCTC
>JANRKX010000011.1:0-32268 GCA_033763255.1 Acidobacteriota bacterium
AGACAGTTTGCCCGCCGAGTTCACCAGACCGTCGTTGGCTGCCGCAGGGACGCCGACCGTATCCGGCCAGACGCGCGTGCTGGACGCCGATGCCCGCGCGTTCAACGCCACGTTCTTCAATGTGGCTAGGTTCGGTTCTTCGCGGCGCGGGGTTGGCGCAGGCACGAATGGTTTCGGCATGACGATGGAATCCGCCAATTCGGGCAAGACGTCGGAAAGAATCAATCCCATCTGGCCGTAGGCTTTGGGCGAAGATCCGGGAAATTGCAACGAGCGAAAATTGATGACCGCGCGCGTTGACGGCGCAACGGCTCGGCCATCGGGCAGATCGCGGTAAAACGCGTAATCGCGGAATAATTGTTTGGCGCGCTGGCGAAAATCTTCGCGTCCGGAAATTCGCGCGGCGACGGTCAGCACAGGCAAACTGAATCCGGCCAATCCAACAGAACGATCTTCGGCAATTTTGTCCGGATACCAGAAATACGACATCCCGGCGGGCAGGTAACTGCCGTTGTTGAGCGTTAGCCCGGGTTTCAACGGCGAATTGTCGCCTTTGCTGATGAGCCAATCGGCCATTCGCACCAGATAATCGGCCACGCGCGCATCACTGGTTTCGCGCCAGTAATCAATCACGCCAAGCTGCGTGTACCCCGTCCACATCCACGGTTGGATGTTCGGCTGAGCGGCGTTTTTGCCGATATAAAATCCTTTGCGGCCAAAACTTTCTTCGGTTTGGACGATCAGATTGACATTGTCGCGGGCTTTGGCCAGATAACGCGCTTCGCCGGTGTAACGAAACGCTGCCATCAACCCCAAGGTCGGCCAACCGATCCAGCGCGATTCGTTCCAGCTTAGCGCGCTGTCATACGTGAAATTGATACGGGCCAGAGCTTCGCTGCCTTCAATGGCGGATTCGCGTACGGCTTCATCGCCGGTCAACGCCCAATACAGCCACATGCCTTCGACCCAGGTGTGGCTGGGAACCGGTTCGCGGAAACTGCCGTGATCGCCTTTCTCGTAAAACGCCATTCCGCGCAAATTCCAGTTTTCGTTCGGCAAATCGTCAGAGCGGAATTGTCCCCAATCGGCTCGGTATCTGGCCATCTCGCCGCCCAGTTGAAATGCGCGGATATCGCCGGTTCGCAAGGCTTCGCGCAGCACGACAAACGGCAAATCGTAATGCACGTTCGCGTAACCATCGCCCCAGGCCAAGTCGCCGAAATTGCGCCAGCCGAATTGTTCGCCTTGTTCGCCGCGCAAACGATATTCAAATGCCGATTGAGCCGTAACTCCGCCAGCGGCTTCGGCGGATTCGACCGAGTAACTGACGGCCAGCATACGTTCCATTCGCGCGGCGGCTTCAATCAGTTGCGGGTCATTTTCAAAAGTCGTTTGCCAGTTGCGGCGTTCGACAAAGGCTGCGCGAACGGCTCCGGTCGCAGCGATGTACGCCGGTTCGAGCGTTGCGTTGGGCGAATTGGTCAACGCGCGAGCGGCAATCGTATTTCGACCAAGATAAAAATCCGTAGTTTTGGCGCGCGCTCCGTCGAAGATGTGGTCTTCGCCAGTGTCAGGCAAAATGTCGAATCGAATTCCTTCACGGCTGCCGGTCAGGGCTTTCGGATAGTTTTCGACAAACTCCGGCACGGCGATTTCAAATTGCCCTGCTACCAATGAAGCCCCGCTTTGCCGATCAGCCAGCCGATTACGCGCTTCGGCGGATTTCAACACCTGAACTTTGTCGTTCGACGCTGAAGCTGTCGGCAACAATACGGACAAACTTCGCAGCAAGAGGTGTTCGGCAAATGGCGACGGACCTCCGCTGTAAGCGCCGAATCCGAAAGCGCCGTTGTTCATAATTCGCAGCCGAACGCGAACAAACGGTTGGTCGGCGTACAGGTAATAACGAATAGTGAAAGCCAGTTTGGGCGGAACTCGTTGGCCGCCGATTTTGAACACGCCGTCTTGGCGAACGACGACGCGCAGATTGTTCGATTCTTCAATCGAAGTTTTTTCGACGCTGGCGGTGACGGATTCATTTTGAGCGCCTACGACGACCATCTTTTCGCCGAGCGAATGCGCGACTTTCAGCGGCGCATTGAACCGGACAATCTGGCCGTTGATTTCCCGTATGGTGGCGCGTTCCTGTTCGATGCTCAGATCGCGTATGACGGTTCCCGCCGGATGATTGAACCGCAGCGGCGTGGCAGTTTTCAGATCGCCGGGATCGGCTGCGCTGACTGTGACTTCTTCTTGTTGGCTGCCTTCACCGATGCGGTAACGGCGTCCGGCGGCGAAGCTTTTATCGGCGGTGACGAGGCGGGCACTACCCGCTGTTGCATCCCATTGCAGCAAGGAGACGTGCTCGAATCTCGCCTCGTCACCAACTCGTAGCAGCGTCGTGTCTGTCACCGTCACCGTGTCCGGTGTGGCGTTCAACTGATTGATCAAAACACGACGCGGCAAACTCATTTGCGCCGAAACCGGCGCGCGAAATTGTTCAGTACCTCCAAGTTTGAAACTGTTCAGCAGAGAATCGCCCTGCCGCGCGAATTCAATCGCCAATTGCGAATTGCTGACGCGAAAAACGCCTGTGGATTCGCTGACTGAAATCGTCTTGTTTGGCTGTGCCGATTGAGTCGCCCGCGTCAGAAAATGCGCTCCTGTCGAAACCGGTTTGAAATCCGTCAGCAGCCATTTGATCGGTCGGGCGGTTTGACTGGCGGGCGCTGCCCAACGCGCCAGGACTCTGAATTGCGAAGGCACGACATTGCCTGCGCCATCGGTTACGGACAGCGCGGCAACATCCGTGACATTGGCCGCTTCGCCGAGCGGGACTCCGATTGTCACCGGTAAAGCCGCGTTGACCACATTCAGCGCCACGCGAAATTCTTCCATCTTATTTGGTTGGTTTTGCTGGGCTTGAGAATGCGAGAAGTTGAAACTTGCGGGAAGCTGGACGATCAGCCAGCCGAACAAAGAAACAAACACAATGGAGCGAATTACTGCGGAACGCGATGCTTCTAGGATCATAGCCATTATCCGATGTGGAAATTGGCAGGGGAGTTTGATTGAGCGCAGGTGTGTACTGTCGGGACCTGGGTAGACTGGGGACGCAGCAGGTTTCCCGAAATGTGATTCAGAGCTTGAGCGGGCGAACAGGCTATGAATGAAAACTTTTGAAATAGCCATTGCCCGAACAAAAGTAGGGTTCATAGAGCAGCACCACGCCTACCGTGACGGACAGTTAATTCTGAATTTTTGAGATAGTAATCAAGCGCCTCGCGGAATTTTCAGACGCCGGTTTAAGACGGGCTGCACGATAACACACGGATTTCCGGTTCGGAAAGAGCTTCTCCATCAATGGTGAAATTTTCGTGATTCAGTCTGACTGAGCTTCACAAAATGGAATCCATTTTGTGGCAAATCCGAAAAAATCAATCTTGTTCAGAAAAATGGACATGTGGCTCAGATCAATCAACATCTCAAGCCTGTAAATCTTGTTCTATCAACCTCGCTGTCACAATCATGTCTGGGGCATAGTGCTTGCCTGAAATCTTGCGTTTTACTCTCACAGTTCGTCCGAACGAAATAACTATCTACACAAAATCAGATTTTCAGGTGAAGGAATTTACGTTAAGCAAGCATTGGCCATTCGCGCTTACGCTCAGTTTAGCTTTTCAGGTGGTTTGAGGTCAGCGTAGCGGCAAGGACCAGTGAAGATTGTAAACTCTTACAACGCATTTAGAGGGGAATCACAATGAAAAGCAATTTGCTTAGGTTCATGACCGTAATGTTGCTTGCGCTGTCGGCCAGCATCGCCGCTTTCGCGCAAGGAACAACTTCTACGATTGCCGGTTCTGTCACAGACCAGAACGGCGCTGTCATTTCCGGCGCTTCCGTGACCGTTAAAAACAATGGCACGGGCGCGGAATTCAAAGTTTCGTCTTCCGGCAGCGGCGCTTACAGCGTTCCTTCGCTGGGATCGGGCGTTTACACCGTGACGGTCGAAGCTAAAGGTTTCAAAAAAGCCGTCGTTCAGGATGTCAAACTCGACGTTGGCGTGCCTTCAACGGTGAACGTGACACTGGAAATTGGCGCGGCCAGCGAATCAGTCGTTGTGCAAGGTGGCGGAGAAGTTCTTCAAACCCAATCCGCCAACATCAGCACAACAATTTCCGGTCGCCAGATCACTGAACTGCCATTTACTTCACGCGATGCCTTGGATTTGGTGTTGACGCTGCCCGGCACGACGACACCAGGCCGTCCGCGCACTTCGACAATCAATGGCCTGCCCAAGAGCGCGATCAACATTACGATTGACGGCGTCAATGTGCAGGACAATCTGGGTAAGTCCGGCGACGGATTTTTCACTTACATCCGCCCGCGCACCGACGCCATTGAAGAAGTGACCGTTTCCACCTCAAACCCCGGAGCGGAAAGTGCCGCCGAAGGTGCAGTTCAAATCAAATTCGTTACCAAATCGGGCACCAATCAATTTCATGGAGGCATTTACGAATATCATCGCAACCCTTGGTTGAATTCCAACTACTGGTTCAACAACCGCGATTTGCGTGCGCCTGCTGGTGTTGCGAATTTCAAAGCTCCGCGCGACCGCGTGTTGCTCAATCAATATGGCGGCAAATTGGGCGGGCCGGTTCGCATCCCGAAATTGTTTGATGGGCGCGATAAGCTGTTTTTCTTTTTCAACTACGAAGAGTATCGGTTGCCGGAACAGTCCTCGCGCGTTCGCACAATCATGCATCCGCGCACTCAGCAGGGATTTTTCCGTTGGGTGGCAGGCGGCCAGATTCGTGAGGCCAATTTGTATCAACTGGCTGCGGCCCAGGGATTGATTTCAACTGCCGACCCGACCGTCAGCAAATTGTTGGCGGAAATCCGCACAGCGGCCAGTTCGACAGGCAGCATCGAAGTCATAGAAGACCCGGCCATCGTCACCAATCCGAATACGCAGCGTTATACCTTCACCAATTCCGGCAATCAGTCGCGGTACTTTCCGACGGTTCGTTTCGATCTGAATTTGACTGAAAAACATCGCCTGGAAAATACCTGGAACTACCAATACTTCACCGGTACAGTGGATTTTCTGAACGGTACTGATCCGGCTTTCCCGAATTTCCCGAATCAAGGCTTTCAAGGATCGAACCGGTTTTCGAACGCTCTGGCTTTGCGCTCCACATTGAAATCAAACATCGTCAACGAAGCTCGCTTTTCTTTGAATGGCGGCACGGTTTTGTTTTTCCCGAACGTCAACGCCGGACAATTCGCCAATCAGGGCGGATGGAATCTGGGCATCGGCGCGGCGGGCATCACCAGCGCAACCGTCTCTACTGGTTCCAGCCGCCGCAACGCCCCAGTTTGGCAGTTCAATGACACGCTGACCTGGACGCGCGGATCACACAGCATCAATCTGGGGGCGTCGTTCACTCAGGTGAATTTCTGGCAAAAAGCGGAAACAGCAGTGCGTTCGCTGACCTTCGGCGTTGATGCCAATGACAATGTCGAAACCAGAATGTTCGGCAACACGGCATTCAACACCGCCAGCTTCCCCGGCGCGAATGCAACCGATATTAGCCGCGCTCGCGGAATCTTTGCGACTTTGGTCGGCAGCATCACCAACATTTCCGGCTTTGCCGCGCTGAACGAAGAAACGCTGAAGTATTCGTTTTTCGGGCCGACCATCCAGCGCGCCCGCCAACGTGAAACGGGCTTTTTCGCTTCCGATTCGTGGCGAGTCAATTCCAACCTGACGCTCAGCGGAGGGTTGCGTTGGGAAGTCCAGTTTCCGCTCATTGCTCAGAACGGCATTTACGCAGGCTCGACACTTGATGGTTTGTTTGGCGTGTCCGGCGCCGGAAACCAGTTCAAGCCCGGCACTCTGACCGGAAGCGCGCCCGCTTATTTCCCGTTCAACGAAGGCGAGCATTTCCACAATACGGATTACAGCAACTGGGCGCCGAGCCTCGGTTTCGCCTGGAGTCCGAAGTTTGAAAACAGCCTGCTGAAGAAAATCACCGGCGAAGGCGGTCAGAGCGTTTTCCGCGGCGGTTATTCGATTGCCTACAACCGCGAAGGCATTGGCCAATACACGATCTTCAACGGGAACCCTGGGTTGACGATTGATGCTTCGCGTAGCGTCGGTCTAAGCAATCTGGTGCCGACCCCGCTCAGCACCAACCTGCCTTTGCTCTTGCGGCAAAGCGACAAACTCGGCGCCCCGTCATTTCTGGATTCGCCCAATTACAACAACCTCGGCAACATCAACAACGCAATGCGCGCTTTCGAGCCGAATCTGAAAGTGCCTTACGTTCAATCGTGGTCTTTCGGCTGGCAGCGTGAATTGAACAAAGACACGGCTGTGGAAGCCAGATACGTCGGCAATCGCGGATTGCGTTTCTTGCAGGATTACGACATCAACGAATTCAACATCGTCGAAAACGGCTATCTGGCTGAGTTTCAGCTGGCCCAGGCCAATCTGATCGCCAACCAGGCTGCCGGGCGTGGCAATACGTTTGCGTATTTCGGCCCCAATACCGGAACTGCGCCGTTGCCGATTCACCTGGCTTATTTCAGCGGCTTGGGCGGCGCGGATGTGAATAATGCGGCTCGTTACAACTCCGCTCAATTCACCAACCTAACCAATCTGAACACGTTGAGCCATTTGCAAACTTCGGTTTATGGGCTGGCTGGTGTTCTGGATAACAATGTCACTTTCCGCACCAATGCAGCACGAGCCGGATTGCCTGTGAATTTCTTCCGAGCCAATCCTGACCGTCGCGGCGGAGCGACCTATCGCGGCAACGGCGGAGGTTCGTATTACAACGCTTTGCAATTGGAATTTCGTCGTCGCCTGTCACAGGGGCTTTTGGTTCAGAGCAGCTATACCTTTTCCAAAACCAACAGTCTTTATCGTTTGAGTGCCCGCGCACCTGAATGGGTCAAAGGCGGCAATGGGCTGGGCATCACACACGGTTTCAAAACAAACTGGATTTGGGAATTGCCGTTTGGTCGTAATCGTTGGATTGGCGGCAACGCCGGCAAAGTGCTCGACCGCGCCATTGGCGGGTGGGAATTCCATGGAATCGCCCGCATTCAGAGCGGCGCTCCGAACGCAATTGACGGCGTGCGGCTGGTCGGTATGACGCTGAAAGACCTGCAGAAAGATATGAAGCTGCGGTTCGATGATGCCAACGGCATTATTTACTTCCTGCCGCAAGACGTGATTGACAACACCATCAAAGCGTTCAACACGGACATTCGCAATAACAGAAACACCACGTTGAATGGTTACAGCACCAACTTTGGCGCTCCGACTGGTCGCCATTTTGCCCCGGCCGGCAGCGCCAATTGCATTCAGGTCTATAGCGACCAATGCGCGCCGTTGCGTGTCATTCTGTTTGGCCCGATGTTCACTCGATACGATTTGAGCATTGTCAAAAAAACCAAGATCAAAGAGAGAGTGGATTTTGAATTCCGCGCGGAATTCCTGAACGCTTTCAATCACATCAACTTCATGATCGGCAATCCGGCTAACGACTTCACTGGAATCGGGGGTTTCAATACCACCACCTTCGGTCGTTTGGGGCAGGCTTACCGTGATCTTTCGACCACGAACGATCCCGGCGGACGTCTGATCCAGTTGGTTGGTCGTATCAATTTCTAAACCCAGACGCAGGTTTAGGTTTATCCGGGAGAGGAGTCTGGCTTTTGGGGCTGGACTCCTCTTCAGCTTTTTGCGGCGAAGAGAAGATCGTATCCGGTTTTGCAAATTCAACGTATCTATAAACGGCAAGTGTGATCTCACTGCCGTTATCCACAAACGAACTATTTCAACAGCGACTGTCAGATAGAAGAAGCAGGAAGGCCGATTGCTGAGGCTTTACTCTTTTGTCGTAACTGCTCAAGTCTTTTCGTCACGTAGCGGCTGAGCAGTTACTTTTGCCACTCGAACCAAGGAGGACACTGTCTATGAAGCGCAAAGTTGTAGCCTGGAGTTTTGCAATTTTTTTAGGAATTTTGATGGCGTTTTCCGCCATCGGGACTACCTACGGACAAGTGACGGCTTCGCTGTCAGGAAACGTTGCCGACCCCACTGGAGCAATGGTTTCCGGTGCGATCATCGAAGTCAAAAACAGCGCCACGGGTGCTGAGTTCCGCGCAACCAGTTCCGGCAGTGGCAGTTATACCGTGCCGTCGTTGGGCGCAGGAACCTACAACGTGGTTGTTTCGGCGCCGGGATTCAAACAAGTGCTCGTGCGCGAAGTGAAAATTGACGCCGGTGTACCCGCGAATTTGAACATTACGCTGGAAGTCGGCGCAGCCAGTGAATCCGTCACCGTGCAAGGCGGCGCTGAAGTTTTACAAACCCAGTCGGCGAATATCTCAACCACGTTGAGTGTCAACCAGATCATCAACCTTCCGCTCAATTCTCGGAACGCGCTGAATTTTCTGGTGTTCCTGCCCGGAGTAGACACTCCCGGATTGGCGCGCGATGCGACCATCAACGGTTTGCCGGAAAGCGCCATCAACATCACGCTGGATGGCGTCAACGTGCAGGACAATTTCAACAAAACCGGCGACGGATTTTTTGCTCGTGTGGCTCCGCGATTGGACGCGATTCAGGAAGTAACGGTTTCGACCGCAACGCCCGGAGCCGACAACGGCGGCGGCGGAGCGGCTCAGATCAAATTCGTCACTCGACAGGGCGGCAATGAATTTCACGGCAGCGTTTACGAATATCACCGCAATCCGGTGCTGAATTCCAATTACTGGTTCAACAACCGCGACGGCGCTCCGATTCACAAAGACACCGGTTTGACTTGCGGCACAACGGCGCAACCGTACGACAGTGAAAAATGCAAAGCCCAACGCGCCCGCATTTTGCTCAACCAATATGGATTCCGCGTTGGCGGGCCGTTTCTGTTTCCCAAAAAAGCTTTTGGGCCGCTTGGTTTCGATGGTCGCAACAAGGCGTTCTTTTTCATCAATTACGAAGAGTTCCGATTGCCCAATGCCGCCAATCGCACGCGAACGATTTTCAACGAACGAACGCAGGCAGGGTTTTTCCGGTATAACGCAACGGTCGGCGGGCAAACTCAGGTGCGCGAAGTGAACCTGTTGGAATTGGCTGCGCGCAACAACCAAACCGCGACGATTGATCCGACCATCGGCAAACTGCTGGCCGATATACGCAATTCGACCAAGAGCGGAGGGATTACGGCGCTGACCGATCCAAACCTGGAAAGGTTCGCTTACGTGGCGACCGGCAATAACAAAACTTATTTCCCAACCACTCGATTCGATGTCAACCTGACAGACAAACATCACCTGGAAATGACCTGGAATTACCAGAAGATCATTTCCGAACCCGATTTCCTGAATGGGCGCGATCCGGCGTTTCCGGGCTTTCCAAACTCCGGCAGCCAGATCGGCGACCGGTACACGGGTTCGCTGGCTGTGCGTTCGACCTTGTCGCCGACACTGGTCAACGAAGCCCGCACCGGGCTATCCGGAGGGCCGTCGCGCTTCAATCCCGAAGCCAGCGCGGCAACTTACAACGGAAGCATTGCCAATCAGGGTGGATTCACATTCGGTTCGGCGGCTGGCACTGGCGGATTGACCGTCGCCGGAATCAACAATGCCACTTCAACCTTTGCCACCAGCCGTCGCAATCCGTTGCTGCGGGAATTCAGCGACACGCTGAGTTGGACACGCGGTTCGCACAATCTGAGCTTCGGCGGTCAATTCCAGCAATTCAATCTGACTTTGCACAGCCGACCGGGTTTGGCCCCAAACATCGGATTTGGAGTCAATTCCAACGACCCGGCTATTGCCATGTTCGTGGCTGCGAATTTTCCCGGAGCTTCGGCAGCCAATCTGACTGCCGCTCAGAACATTTACGCAGTGTTGACCGGTCGCGTTACTTCGATTGCGGCCAACGCCGTGCTGGATGAAAAGTCCGGCCAATACGTTTATCTGGGCGAATCGGTCAATCGCGGTCGCCAGCGTGAATACGGTTTGTTTGTGCAGGATTCCTGGCGCGCTCGCACGAATCTGACGTTGAATTTCGGCGTCCGCTGGGAAGTGCAAGGGCCGTTCACCGCGTTGAACGAAGGATGGTCAACCGCAACTGTTGCTGATTTGTTCGGCGTTTCCGGTTTGGGCAACCTCTTCAAACCCGGAACGTTGACCGGGCGTCAGCCGCAATTCATTCCGTTCAGCAAAGGCGATCAATCTTATAAAACCGATTACGGCAATTTCGCGCCGAATTTCGGCATCGCCTGGACGCCGCGCGCGCAGAGCGGCTGGTTGAAATCGCTGATCGGGGACGGCGGCCAGACCGTTATTCGTACTGGTTATTCCATTGCTTACAACCGCAACGGATTGGGAGATTTTTCCGGCCAGTTCGGAGCCAATCCCGGTTCGGCCATCAACGCCGACCGCAACCTGACCATCGGCAATCTGGTTGGAGGCAGTCTGGGTTCGTTGCCAGTGTTGTTGCGCGACCGCAGCCGTTTGGGGCCGCCGAGTTTCGCCAGCACACCGAATTATCCGTTGACGGATGTCATTACGGGCGATGTGCAAATTTTCGATCCGAACACCAAAGTTCCCTATTCCCAATCGTGGACGTTCGGCATTCAACGCGAAATCAGCAAGAACATGGCGATTGAAGTTCGTTACGTCGGCACTCGCAATCTGCGCGGCTGGACGGAATACGATTTGAACTCCGTTGAACAGAACATTCTGGAAAACGGCATGATGAATGAGTTCAAGCTGGCTCAGGCCAATTTACAAGCCAACATTGCCGCCGGACGTGGAAACACGTTCCGATACTTCGGGCCGAACACAGGCACTGCGCCATTGCCGGTTACGCTGGCTTATTTTGCAGGCAGACGAGATCCGAACGTCGCCGCCAATTACACGGCAGCGGTTATCGGCGCAACGGCGGCCAACCTGTTTACCAGCACGACCTTCGTCAACACACTGGCGCGGAATAATCCCGGACCGCTGACTTATGCTGCCAATTTGCACACCGATGCGAATCGCCGCGCCAACGCGCTGGCGGCGGGGTTGCCGGCAAACCTGTTCCTGACCAATCCGGATTTGCGCGGCGGAGCCTTGTTTATAGGCAACGGAGGTTACACTCGTTACGATTCGATGCAGGTCGAATTCCGCCGCCGTCTGGCGAATGGATTGCTGATCCAGTCTAACTACTCCTGGGCTAAAGGCTTCAGTTCGTCGCGGTTTTCGTTCCGCACGCCGCGTGTCAACACGTTGAATTCCGGCACACCGGGTTACATCGCCCATTCGTTCAAGGTCAACTGGGTTTATGAACTGCCGTTCGGACAAGGTAAATCGCTGTTCGGCGGTGTCGGCAATCTGGTGAATCAGTTTGTCGGCGGCTGGGAATTCCATGGAACAGGACGTGTCCAAACAGGGCGCATCCAGGATTTGGGCAACGTCAAACTGGTCGGCATGACGCAAAAAGATTTGAGCAAATCTTTCGGGCTTTATTTCGACGATGCGGCCAAAGTGGTTTATCACCTGCCGAAAGACATTGTCGAAAACACGATCAAAGCTTTCAGCACCAGCCCGACTTCGACAAGCGGTTATGGCGCATTGGGAGCGCCGACGGGACGGTATCTGGCTCCGGCCAGCGACGCCGGTTGTATTCAGGTGGTGGCTGGCGACTGCGCCCAGCAAAATTTATTCGTCACCGGCCCAATGTTCACCCGATTCGATCTGAGCGCGGTCAAGCGATTCAAGATTACCGAAAAGGTCAATTTTGAATTGCGCGGTGAATTCCTGAACGCATTCAACAACATCAATTTCCTGGCCAGCACCAACCTGACCAATTACAACAACCAACTGTTCGGTCAGGTCACATCGGCCTTTACTGATGCAAACAACACACAGGATCCGGGTGGACGATTGATTCAGATCGTCGCTCGATTCAACTTCTAACCCTTAACCGCACCGAATCGCCGTCAGACGATGGCGATTCGGTGCGAAATTATTCGATGGTTTCTTTTGACCGCCGCAGCTTTCTTGCCAAAATTTCCTGCTCGCTGGCGGGATATGTGGCGATGCCTTCGTTGTCGTTCTCGGTCGTTCCTGCCGAATCATCAAACAAGATATTCAACCAACCCTGCTGGCTGGAAGTCGCCGCGCCGTTTGTTTTTGTGGATTCGGAACTCGGTGTGGAATGCGAACTGGTGCTGACTTCAGACACCTTTGCCGGAATTGGCGGACACGCCGACGGCAAGTTTTCCACCGATTACGAAATTTGTTTGTACGATTCGACCGGGCGATTAGTCGGCGGCGAAACCGTCACCAAACGAATGACCGTTCCAGCGATGCAAACAACTGGCATTCCGATTCGAGACCTGATCGGCGCCGCCAAACAATTTTTTGGCGGCTTGAAAGTTCGTTTGCGTCCGGCGGCGGCTGAAGCGGCGATGTCCCACGCCAGCGATTTGTTCAGTTCGGCCTTTGTGCGTTGGCGAACGGCAAACAGTTTCGATAACGTCCACGCCAATCCCGACCCTGTGCAATGGCAGAACACCGACAGTTATTTTTACTCGATGCCGTTTCCATCCGGTTATGAAAACGTGTTCAGTTTGTTCAATCCGAACAACGAACGCAGCGCCGGAGAATTCAATGTTTACGATTCGTTGGGCAAACGAATCTCCAGCCAGCGTTACGAACTGAAACCGCATGCGTCGTTGCTGGTTGATTTGAATTCCGGCAAAACGATTTCTTCGCCATGGGGGCAGGAAAAAACATCCGCCAGTGATCGAAACGGATTACTGACCGTCGTCAACGAACAAGGCACGGCAAAGAGTTTTGGTTATTTGATGATTCGCCGCGGCGAGCAAAAACGATTCAGCGTTGAGCATCCCATTCATCAAAGCGTTTTCAAACAGAAACCAGCCGCTACGCCGTTTGACGACAAGAATCAGTTCAAGGCGAAAAATGTGCTTTACACGCCGCTGCTGTTTCGCAATAAAAAGATCGGCAACCTGACGCTTGATTCGCGGGTTTATCTTGGAGCCGGTTTGCCGTTGGAAGAATCGTTGTGGCTTTACCCGTTCGCCATTGATGGGCAAGGCGAAGTTGTCTGGTCGGCGTTGACCGATAAAAAACTTTCCGCTGCCCTGCCAGCGCAAACCGAACGCGGTGTCATTCGGTTGAGCGCGAATCAAAGCTGCGCGCTGGATTTCATCAAGTTGTCGTTGCCGACAGATTTCGCCGCGGGTGCATTGGCCGTCGCTGTTTCACCGGACACCAATCACACCTTGATGAAAATGGAAGTGCGCGTTGCCGAATGGGGAGCTTACGCCTTCACGCATTTTCGTCCGGGCTTACGTTCGGCGCGGGCTTATCAAAAACCGAAAGAGCGCGGCGGATTGGCGACTGATTACATCGCTTCAGGAGCGCGCGTAGTCAAAACCAAAACGGCGATTCTGTTCGACGAATTGATCGGTGTCGTCAACATTGACGATCAAGGGTTGGAGGCCAGTCCGCAGCTTGAGCTTTTCAGTTCGCGCGGATTGGAAAAACGTATTTCGCTGGGAACGATTCCGCCGTTCGCTTGTCGCCACTTCCTGCTTTCAGAATTGCTGGCTGGCGAAGTAAGCTACGAAGCGTTGAGTTTGCGATTGACTGACGGACGCGCGACTTTGCTGATGTCCGTTATGCACATTGACCACGAACGCCGAGACATTGCGCTGGATCATGGTTCGGATCGCTTTTCGACGTTTCAAGATTTTCTTTGCCAATAACACCTTGTCAGCCTGTCTCAGCCGAGTTGGCTGACGTTTTCGACTTGGAGGAATTATGAAAAAACTAGCTGTCATTTTGATCTGTGTGTTTGCCTTGTCCGCCGTTGCCGTAGCGCAAAAAAAATACAAACCCTGGATGGAATGGTCTGAAAAAGATGTCACCAAGATGTTGAACGATTCTCCGTGGGGACAAACTCAAACCGACACCAACACGTCGGAGATGTTTTTCAGTCCCACTTCTGACAGAACTCGCAACGCCAGCCGCGACCAGCAAGGCGCGTTGAATCAGGCCGTTAATCTGAATTTCCGCATTCGATTTCTGTCTGCCAAACCCATCCGCGAAGCTTTTGCCAAACAGGTGATGACGAAAAATCCGCAAATGACTGAATCGTTGAAAGCCTTTGCCGAACAAACTTCCGACAAATACATTGTTGTCGCTGTGGATTTCGATTCGTCTGACCGGCGCTTATCCGGTCCGGCAATGCAGGCGTTTGCCGCTGCCAATCCAGGCCAGTTGAAAACCACGACTTACCTGGAAATCAAAGACGGCAAGCGCGTTTTTTTGGATCAATATATGCAACCGAGCAACGACGGCATGGGCGCAAAATTCGTTTTTCCGCGTATGGTCAACGGCGAACCTTTTGTGACTACCGACAGCGGTTACGTGCGGTTTTATTCGGAAATTACTTCCACCATCAAACTCAACATGCGATTCAAAATCGCCGACATGATGTACAACGACAAACTGGAGTTTTGATCTGAATCTCTGACGATTGTTTTAATCAGCGCGCCGTGATTGCCGATAATTCGGTGAACGGCGCGTTTTCTTTTGCTGTATCCGCAACGGGTGTGATTAAAAGTGCGACTCAAATTCGCCGTATGAGTTGACATCTTCGGCTTCTGGTTATCCCGGCGGGATAGCGGAGATTAGCCGGTGATAAAATCACCGGAATAGCGCGAAGGAGGAAATCGCGCTCCGGCAGGAGCGCAGGACGGGAAATGCGTAGTCCGGCGTCCTTTCAGGACGCGAGGCCATCCCTGGCTCGTTTCCGGTGGTTTCACCACCGGCTAATTTCCCCTGTCCCTTCGGGACAAACCCTGAGTCGCACTTTTAATCACACCCGAATCCGCAACTGATCTCAAATTTCTTTTCGAGGTAATCAAATTCAACAATGAACATCTGGTGTAATGCCTTTCTTAATGCTGAATCGAAAACCAAACTGTGCGAAGCCGTTGGCGAACATCGCGTCATTTTTGGTGACGGGACATTGGCTGCGTGGGCAAACAGTGGTGAATCAGCGACGTTGCCCGATGACGCTGAAATTGCTTTTGGCCAGCCTGATCCGGAGCAGTTGATTCGTGGCAAACAATTGCGCTGGGCGCATCTGAGCAGCGCGGGATACACGGCTTATGATCGCGCCGATTTGCGCGAAGCTTTCAAACAGCAAAACAAAATCCTGACCAACAGTTCCGACGTGTATTCCGAACCGACTGCTGAACATGCCGTGTCGTTGATTTACGCGCTGGCCAGGCGATTGCCGCAATCAATGCAAAGTCAGTTGAACGATCACGGCTGGCCTTATTTTGAAACACGAGCGGCTTCGCGGTTGTTGAAAGGGCAGACTGTGTTGTTGCTGAGTTTCGGCCACATCGCACGTCGCGTGGCCGAATTGCTGGCTCCGTTGGGAATGAACATCGTCGCCGTTCGTCGCCGAGTCACTGGCGATGAACCGATTCGCGTTTTTCCAGAAAGCGAAGTGGACAGCTTACTGCCGACGGCAGACCACATCGTCAACATCCTGCCCGCCAACGAAGAAACCAAAAACTTTTTGAACGCCGCCCGGCTGAACTTGGCCAAACCCGACGCGATTCTGTACAACGTCGGGCGCGGCACGACTGTGGATCAAACGGCTCTGCGCGAAGCGTTGCTGTCGGGACGGCTTGCCGCAGCGTATCTGGACGTGACAGAACCGGAGCCTTTGCCGACGGATCATCCGCTGTGGACGACTCCGAATTGCTTCATCACTCCGCACAGTGGCGGCGGCCATTCGGATGAGATGGAGCGATTAGTTGAACACTTTCTGGAAAATTACCGGCGGTTCGTCGGTGGGCAGCAGTTGCTCAATCGAGTCGTTTGAAAGGTGACGGGGTGAAAGAGAACAAGACAGACGTGTTGATCGTTGGTGGCGGGGGCGGTGGTTGCGTGGCGGCGTTGGCCGCAGCACGCGCCGGTCGCAGAGTCGTGTTGACTGAAGAATGCGATTGGCTGGGCGGCCAATTCACTTCTCAAGCCGTGCCGCCTGACGAACACGGCTGGATCGAACGATTCGGTTGCACGGCTTCGTATCGGCAGTTTCGTGAAGGCGTGCGAAATTATTACCGTCGGAATTATCCGTTGACCGAAACGGCGCGAGCGAATCCACTGCTCAATCCCGGCAACGGATGGGTTTCGCCGCTTTGCCATGAACCTCGCGTGGCGCTGGCGATTTTCAACGCGATGCTCGCGCCGTTTGTCAGCAACGGAAGCTTGACGATTCTGTTGAACCATCGCCCGGTTGCCGCCGATGTCGCGGGCGACAAAGTCCGAGCCGTGACATTGCTTAATCGTCAAACCGGCAACGAAATCACTATTACTGCCGAATACTTTTTGGACGCGACGGAGCTTGGCGATCTGTTGCCGCTGACCGGAACTGAGTACGTCACCGGCGCTGAATCTCAATCGCAAACCGGTGAACCGAGTGCGCCGCGTCAAGCGCAGCCAAAAAACGTCCAGGCCTTTTCGATGTGCTTTGCGATGGAATTCCGCGAAGGCGAAAACCACGTCATTGAGCGTCCGGCCAATTACGATTTTTGGCGAAACTACATTCCTCAACTTACACCGTCGTGGCCGGGTCGTTTGCTCAGTTGGGAAATCACTCACCCGCGCACGATGCAGCCGCACCGGTATCACTTCGATCCGCACCGCGAACCTTCAACGGCATTTTCCGGTTTGTGGACTTATCGCCGCATCATTGACCGTGCAAACTTTGCGCCGGGCTTTTACTCTGGCGATGTTTCACTGATGAACGTGCCGATGTTGGATTATTTGCTTGGCGACATTTCGGACGCTGACAAAGCCACACGCGAACTCCACATTCGCCAGGCCAGAGAATTGAGCCTGTCGTTTTTTTACTGGCTGCAAACCGAAGCTCCGCGAGCCGATGGCTGTGCGGGATTTCCCGGCTTGCGGTTGCGAGGCGATTTGACTGGTTCCGAAGACGGTTTGGCGAAAATGCCTTACATACGCGAATCGCGCCGCATCCAGGCTGAGTTCACCATCGTCGAACAACACGTCGCTGAAGCCTCACGACCGAACCAAACTCTTGCCGAACGCTCCCTCGATTCCGTTGGCATCGGTTATTACCGTATTGACCTGCATCCTTCGACAGGTGGAGATAACTACATTGACGTTGGTTCGTTGCCGTTTCAGATTCCGCTCGGAGCCTTGATTCCTCAGCGCATGGAAAACCTGCTGCCTGCCTGCAAAAACATAGGCACGACGCACATCACCAACGGCTGTTACCGGCTGCATCCTGTGGAATGGAACATTGGCGAAGCCGCCGGTTCACTGGCTGCGTTCTGTCTGGAAAGAAAGCTCGCGCCGCGTCAAGTTTATCGTGTCGAACCCCTGCTGACAGATTTTCAACGGCAGTTAGTCCATCAAGGCGTAGAGTTGGCTTGGCCAGAGGATTTGATTTTAACGGAAGGCGATCCGCACGCTCACGCACAGTGATTTTCTTCAACGCAAAGACGCTAAGCAGCAAAGTCGCAAAGGGAGTTTGAATCAAGCCTGCCTATGCGTCTTTGCAACTTAGCGTCTTTGCGTTGAGTTTTTTGGGAAGGCTCAAACTGCAATTGGAGCGGCAATCGAAGTATGAGATTGGTAATTCAGTAACTCGAAATCTTCGTATTGGTAATCGAAGATCGAATCCGGCTTTCGTTTGATCGTCAGCGTCGGCAGCGGAAACGGTTGCCGAGACAATTGCAGTTGCACCTGTTCCAGATGGTTCAGGTAAATGTGGCAATCGCCTCCGGTCCAAATGAATTCGCCGACTTCCAGTCCGCATTGTTGGGCAATCATGTGAGTCAGTAGCGCATAGCTGGCAATGTTGAACGGCACTCCCAGAAAACAATCTGCCGAGCGTTGAAACAACAAACACGACAGTCGCCCTTCGACGACATAAAACTGAAACATAGCGTGGCACGGAGCCAGCGCCATCTGCTCCAATTCGCCAACGTTCCAGGCAGAAACAATCAATCGGCGCGAATCGGGATTGGTTTTGATTTGCTGGATGACCTGGCTGATCTGGTCAATTGTGTTGCCGTCGCTTGTGCCCCAGCTTCGCCATTGTTTGCCATAAACCGGGCCGAGGTTGCCATCGGCGTCAGCCCATTCATCCCAGATGGTGACGCGGTTTTCGTTCAGATATTTGACGTTGGTTTCTCCGCGCAGAAACCACAGCAATTCGTAAATAATCGAACGCAGATGAAGCTTTTTGGTTGTGACGACCGGAAAGCCTTCGGCCAGATTGAAACGCATCTGGTGGCCGAACACGCTGATGGTTCCGACGCCTGTGCGGTCGGTTTTTTCTACGCCGTTTTCCAGCACGTGCGTCAACAGATTTAGGTATTGGTTCATCGTTAGCCTTACAGAAAAAATTGAATCACCAACGGATTTTAGGGTGACAATCAGCCTTAGCGCAAAACACAAATCACTTGGGAATTGGTTACAGACCAAGTAGGCTGTGCTTCTCAAACCATCAATTTCAGAGAGCGACAATTTCATGAGCAAACTGTTGACGATCATCAAGCGCGAATATCTGACGCGCGTAAAATCCAAAGGCTTCATCATCGGCACGATTCTCAGCCCACTGATTATGTCTTCGTTTATCGTGGTTCCTTTTCTGTTGGGTAAATACAGCGGGCCGGACAAATATCGCGTGGTCGCACTGGATCAATCGGGCGATGCGGTGTTGGTCAAACGAATCGAAGCTTTGTTGGAACCCAAACGCCGCGAACAGGCTAGATATGAATTCACGCATCTGACCGTGGCTTCCGAAGCCGAAATCGAAGCTCGGCGACCTGAACTGGTCGAGCGAATGGCGAAGAAGGAAATTGATGGTTACTTGATTTTGCCCGCCGATGTGCTCAGCCGAAAAGAAATCACTTACTACGCCAAAAATGCTGGCAGCTTGTCCGGGCGTGCGCGCATGGAAGACGCGATTGGTCGTGCGACTTCAGAACGACGCATCGAACTGGCCGGATTGAACGCCGAGCAGGTTCGCAACTTGACGAAGGAAATTACGCTGAAAGTGGTCAATGAACGCGGCGAAAGTGGTCGCGGGCGAATCATGCTGGCAATGTCGCTGATGATTATGATTTACCTGACCGTGTTGATTTACGGCATCACCGTCATGCGCGGCGTCACCGAAGAAAAACAGAATCGCATCATCGAAGTTCTGTTGTCGTCGGTCAGGCCGTTCGATTTGTTGATGGGCAAAGTCGTCGGCATCGGTTTGGTCGGATTGACTCAGTATGTGTTCTGGGCAATTTGCGGAGTGCTGCTCAGCGGTGTGGCGGCGTTGCCGGCAATGGCGTTGTATTCAGACCAAGTTCCGAAACTCAGCGTTTCGCTGATGTTCTTTTTCGTTGTGTATTACGTGCTGGGATATTTTTTGTACGCGACGCTTTATGCGATGGTCGGTTCGATTGTCTCCAACGATGATGACGGCCAACAAGCGCAGATGCCGATTTCAATGACGTTTATGATCGCCTGGATACTTTCGATTCTGGTGCTGGAAAACCCCAGCGGAACTGCGGCGACGATTCTGTCGCTGATTCCTTTCTTTGGACCTTCGTTGATGTTTATGCGAATCGCCCTGGAAGCTGCTCCCGGCTGGCAAATCGCTCTTTCGATTGTGTTGATGGTGGCGACGATCATTGGCGTCGTCTGGTTGGCGGCAAAAGTTTATCGCGTCGGTGTGTTGATGTACGGCAAGCGCCCGACAATTCCGGAACTGGTTCGGTGGTTGCGGTACAGCTAACAACAATTGCCCGCGAATCACGCTGATGACGCGAATCGAAGCTTCCAAAGGGATGATTCCTATCCGCCTTATCTGCATAATTCGCGGGCTTTTCTTACTCGGTTCCCAGATAGATGTACCTCAGCACGAACAGCACAGCCAGCACGTACACCAGCGGACTGGCTTCACGTGCGCGACCGGTCAGCAGCTTCATCAACGGATAAAAGATAAATCCCAGCGCCAGCCCGTTGGCGATGGAAAAGGTCAACGGCATGGCCAGTATGGTCAGGAAAGCCGGAATGGCTTCTGTGATGTCGTCCCAGTCAATGGCTTTGACGGCGCTGATCATCAACGCGCCGACGATAATCAACGCCGGAGCCGTCGCAAACGGCGGAATCGCTCCGGCAATCGGCGAAAAGAACGCTGCCAGCAAAAACAATCCGGCAACCACAGTCGCAGTCAAACCGGTTCGCCCGCCTTCGCTGACGCCGGTGGCGCTTTCGATGTAAGTCACCACCGTCGAAGTCCCGAACAGCGAACCGGCAATCGTCGCAATGGCATCGGCGAACAGTGCTCGATTGACGCGAGGCATTTTGCCGTCGGCGGTCAAATATCCGGCCTGTCGCCCCAATCCCATCAGTGAGCCAATCGTGTCGAACAAATCCACGAACAGAAAAACAAACACGACATCGAACAAGCCCAGCTTCAAAGCTCCGCGAATGTCCAACTGGCCAAACGTCGAGCGCCAGTCCGGCAATTGAACCAAACCCGTCGGCAACTTGGTCAACTTGAAAGCAATTGCCGCCGCCGTCACTGCCAGAATGCCGATGATGATCGCCGATTTGAATCCGCGCGCCATCAACACCCCGGTGATGAGCAAACCTCCGAGCGCCAAAAGAGTTGGTTTGGAAATGACGTGGCCGAGCGTAACGAAAGTCGCAGGTGAAGCGACGATCACTCCGGCGTTTTTCAATCCGATGAAGGCGATGAACAAACCAATGCCTGCGGCGACGGCAGTTTTCATGGTCATCGGAATGGCGTCCACAATCATGGCTCGAATGCGCGCCATCGTCAGAATCAGAAACACCACGCCGGAAATGAACACCGCACCCAATGCCACGCGCCAGTCATAACCCATCACTTTGACGACTGAATACGTGAAGTAGGCGTTCAATCCCATTCCCGGAGCCAGCGCAAACGGATAATTGGCGATCAAACCCATCATCAACGATCCAATCGCCGCCGACACGCAAGTGGCGAACAGCGCGCCCGCAAACGGCACACCAGCTTCGCTGAGGATCGAAGGATTGACGAAAATGATGTAGGCCATAGTCAAAAACGTCGTCACTCCGGCGGCGATTTCTGTGTGGACGGTGGTGTTGTTTTCGCGGAGTTTGAAAATTTGTTCGAGCAGATTAGTCATCGGGTGTTTGGTTTGTTATTGGTTACGGTGAAAGTTTCCAGCACAGGCACGTCATTGCGTGCCAGCAATCGCAGCGCGGCGGCGATGATTTGGTGTTGCAAGTCAGGGTTTTTCGGTTCACCCAGCGGATAACCCATCGGGAAGGGAACCCACAGCGCGCGCGGAGGTTTCAGTTGCGAGGTCACTTCGCGCAAGAGGGAAATCGAAACTGTGGTGATGCCTTCGCGTTCCAATGCGGCCTGAACCAGACAAACTGTCTGGCAGCACATCGGTCAGACGGGAGTCAAAAACGCCACGTCAACGCCGTCTTCTCGCAGCAACCGGGCGACTTGCGGAGCGGTTTCTTCGATCAACATTCGGGGGCCGACAATCGAACCCATAAAACTGAAATGGCGATGATTGAGTTGGCCAATCGTGCCGCGCGCTTCCAATTCGCGGAACCGGTCGAGCGGAAAAGCCAGATTGGTGTCGGCGGCCAAACCCAGATGATCGAAAGAATAGCTGCGATGCGATTCGATCAACGTTTGCGCTTCAATTGCAGTAGGGATTTCGCGGAAAGTGGAATCGCCTTTTTTGTTGGAATGATCGAAGCCGCGTTGATCGGGCGTTCGCAATCCGGCGGTTGTCACCAAAGCCACACGCGATTGGCTGAGCGGTTTGCTCAGTTTCGCGCACAGCCCCGATTCAATCGTGTAGCGTGAAAACGGATAAGCTTTCAAAAACAGTCTGACGTGCAGACTCAGGTCGCTGTAATTTGCCATGCGATTTGTGATGAATGCGGCGGAATTGCCGCGCGGATTGTAAGCGATGCGCCAGTCAGGCCAAATGCTTGCCAAGCAATCAGAGGCAACATAAGCTGCCCCGCAGTTTCGTTTTTGGAGTGCGGTGGCTCGACATCGCTTTTGCATTCGCGGCAGGTTCTCTCCTGTCACAAGGCGGTTACTGGAGATCGCAAAAGCTGCGTCCAGCCGCATCGCTCCAAATGGTTTTTATGAGCAAAGCAATTCTGACAGCAATTTTGATTTCAGCCATTGCGCTGTGGCCGCCGCTGGCTGCGCGAACTCAGCAGGAGCCTGTAACCGTTCCCGCTGAACGAGTGTTGGTTGACGCTTACGATGCCGCGCACGTCAACGGTTTGGTGTTCATCACGGGGCAACAAAACGCGATTGAACAAAATTGCTTTGGGCTGCGATTCATCGTTTCGCGGTCGGGCAACGTCGAATCCAGTCCGCGCAAATTCGAACTTGGCCGTCACGCGCCGGATGGTTCGTTTGCCAGCGTAAGTTGGCAGCCGGATTTCGATCCGAAAACGACCGTTACCTTGCGTTGGAGTCGCGCAGGAAAACAACTCGTCGTGGGGCAATTGACGGCATCGGCGACTGTTCAATTGATGGCTGAAGCTTATCGCCCCTGGGCAGATTCGCGCGACGGGTTGGCGTGGGCGGCTTACCATGAACAACCTGACCGCCGGACGATTCTCGGCGAACAGGTTCACAACCAGAAAATCAAAGCGCCGCTCAATCGTTTTTTGCTGCGAACCAACAACGCCGGTTTGGCCAAAGATTCCGAATCGGGGAAAGACGGCGATCAAGCACAGGCTTTGCGCGGTGCGCTGGCGTTTGAGCTAAGCCCAACTGCGCCGCTTGGATTTGTCGCCGTTGTCGGCGAAGACTTTGACGCGATGGAACGCGACGCTGACAAACAACTCAGTCAGCCGATTGCGGGATTGCTCGACAAAGCCGAAAAAACTTATGAAGCGATTGGCGCGGAAAGCGGCGGAGTGTTGGGCAACAGCTTAGACGCCATCACGCGCGCGACAATGTGGAATCGGTTTTATTCCTTCGGTCAGCGGTACGAATACGTTGCCGGGCACAGACATTCCGGCGTCGGGTTGCGCGGTGACGTGCTCAGTTGGGATTCATTGTTGATGTCGCCGTTGACCGGCCTGGCCGATGGCGAAAGCGCCACAGCCAGTTTGCGAATTCTGTTTTCGGCGCAAACACCGGACGGACGAATTCCGTTGCGGCGATTTTGGCAAACCGAACCGAACGGCGAACCGCCTGTGTTGGCCGGGCGTTCGATGCCGCCGTTGGGCGCGCTGGCTGCGTTGAAGGTTTATTTGGCCACGCAGGATTTATCTTTTCTGGCGTGGGCTTATCCGCGATTGCAGCAATGGAACGATTGGTGGCATGCCAATCGCGGCGACGGCAGAAGGTGGCGCGACGGCAATCGTGACGGATTGCTGGAACACGGTTTCGATCCCGAATTGGAAGTTGGCGATTTGGGATTACGTTCGTTGACCAATCCGAACAAACAGCAACGGGCGCTGACCGAAGCCGCACTGCCCACCAGCGAAGCGCGTTTCAATGACCTGGCTCATACGTTGGAACTTTCGCCTGTGGCGTTGAATTCGCTGTATGCGCTCGACACGGAGTTGATGATTCAGATTTCGCGCGAAATCGGGTTGACCGCCGAAGCCGACCGCTGGCAACGTCGGCTGGACGAAATCAAACAACTGGTCAATGAACATCTGTGGAGCGAAGAAGACGGTTTGTTTCTGGATCGGCATTGGGATGGGAAATTTTCCAATCGTCGCGCGCCCGATTTGTTGCTGCCGCTGATTGCCGGAATTCCCGAACCGGCGCGCGCCAAACAAATGCTGGAATCGTTGCGCGATTGGAAAAAACAGGTTGCCGAATCGAGCGCCGAACAACCAGCGTTGAGTTATCTGTTGTACCTGGGATTGAAACGATATGGTTTTGCCGCCGAAGCGACTGAACTGGCTCAGCACAATTTGAAGATGGCAGAAAAACATTCGTTGTCATCAGCTTTGTCTACGCATCAACCTTCGCTTGCGCCGTTGCTGTATTTGCCCGCCATCGAAGAGGTGTTGGCCACAGACCCATGGTTCGGGCTGACGTTCGGCAATCAGCACGCCACCGAAGACGCGCGCATCGAGCGTGTGAAACTTGCCGGAGCGAGTTTGGACATCATCATCGGCCCCAAACGCACCATCATTCGCCGCGATGGAAAAGTCGAACTGGAATTTGAGGCTCCGGTGCGATTGCGAACTTACCGCAGTAACGACCGCGCGTTGGCGTGTGTGGTCGAAACCAAAACCGAAGTCCGCGCCATCATTCCCGCCGCCGAAGGAAAGAAAATTACTGCTTCGGTGGACGACAAAGTTCTGGGCAGCACCTCGCCCGGAGCAGCCGCCAGCTTCAAAATCAAAGAAGGCAGTCACAAATTGCTGGTCGTCAAATAACTGAACTGAGAAACCGGCAATCAACATTTCGGCAGAAAGACTGGCATCTTGAACGATGCGCTGGCGGCGAATGTGGAGCGGTGCAGGTTGTGACCGCCGCTGAAAGCGTTTGAGAAAAATTCCTTTTCCGTGTTCAGCACAATCATCGAACCCAGCATCGCCACGCCTTCCTGAGCGGCAAATTTCATCCAGCCCGACCGACCGCTCGGCACAAACTGTGGAAAGCGCGGCGTTGTGCGCGGAAAGGTTCCGTTCAGCAATTGCCGAAACTGGCATCCGCCGTTGGCGACGAAGCTCAAGCCGCGTTCCAAATCGTCAAACAGCCAGCCGTTGAAGTCACCGATCCTGTCCACACTTTCAAACAGATCACCGCCAACCCGATTCAGAATCACAAGCGTGGAGTTGTTGTCGGCAAAACTCGGCACATGGCTGGCGATCAACACGCGCGGCGCCTGGTTGTATTTGACGCCATCGAACAGCAAAGTTGCCGACAAACTGGTTTCGTCGCAGTTGCAAGGAACCTTGTCCACAGCGGCAAAGGCTTCGGCGCTCAGATTCGCCGCGTGGCCACTGGCCAGATGAATGTATTCGTCGCCAATCAAATAGTTGAAATTGATCGGGCAGCCGGTCACGCCATCCACAGCCACAACAATCAAAAATCCGGTCACGTCAGGATCAACGTCCGAGATCATGAAGCTGGTCGTTTGATTCGCAGTCAGGCACAGAAAATTGTCGCTGACGCTGCACGTGTCGCTGGCCACAAAAAACTGATGCAGCGTGACGTTTTTGTCTGCCGTGTTGGTGATGTTGATGAGCGTGTTTTCGCTGATCGAATCAGTGCCGGACGAACTGTACAGATTGAAAAACAAAATCGAACCGGCTTTTGTCGAACTAACCGGCGACGAAGGCGGCATCATCGGATCAATTGGCGGATTGATGTCGCACGTGGAGTTGTACGAATCGCAGATTGTCACCGTCGTCGTCGCATCATTGCGGTTGTCGTAGTTTGAATCGAAGTAAATGTCTTGTTCGACGCAGAAATTGACGACGGATTTTTTCGTGCTCAGCACTTGCACGCTGTAAGTGATTGTCACTTCTTCGCCGACTTCGACATCGCCGTCCCATTGCACTGTGCTGCTGCCAGGTAGCCCGCTGGTGCGACAGCGGCCTTTGCTGGCGAAACACGAACCATCAACGACTATGATTTCCGGCGAAGCCTTCGCCAGAAATTCCGCTCCGCTGTTGTCGCTTTGCGGAGTCACGCCGATGTTTTTGATGATGGTTTCGACCGTATAACTGTCGCTGCACTGGCCGTCGTTGGTGATGCTGACAACTGTTTGCTGAACGTCAAAAAACGCTCCGGCGACAACGTGAATTTCGGTCAGCGAAGAGTTGTTCGCCGTGTCTGGATCGAAAGTGTCGTGATTGGCGACGGCTCGGTTCAAGTATTTGCCCGCAACCTCTGGCGCGCGTGCGGAGATGTTGAATGAACGTTTTTCGCCCGGCGGCAGAGTTTCTACCGGCAGGAATACGACGCTGTTGCCGATGACACTCTCGCCGATGATTTCCGTGAATCCTTCGGGAACAGCGTCGGTCACTACGATGTTGTTCGCCGCGTTTGGGCCGGAATTCAGCACTTCGATCAGAAAAGAAATAACTGCTCCAGGAGCGACGGCTGCGCCCGAAGTTTGAGTTCTGACGATCACATCGGCCTGCTCCGAACTGACTGCGGCACAAGGCTTCAACGGCGAACCGCTGTTGCGCGGAATCGGCGATGAAATCAAAAAGTCTGCATTGTTGTTGCGAGTATCTGTGCAACCTTCATTTTTCCTGGCCAACGCCGAAGCATTGTTCGCCGACGGCGCGGGCGAGCTTCCGCGAAAGCAGGTCGCAGGGCTGCCATAACCGACATAATCAACGATGCTGACTTGGGAAAGATTTGACGGGCAGAGGCTGTTCGGCGCGTTGACGATCAGCAGGTTGTTTTTGACCAACGCGATTTTTCCGGCTGCGGCATCAATGCCAATCGTTCCGAAGGCGTCCGGCGCAGGCAAATTCTGCGAACCGGTTGCGCCCGGCGAAAGTTGAATCAGGTAATGCTGGCCCGGCGCAATCGAACCCGACAATTCCAGCTTCTGCCAGGCTCCGCTGCTGGCCGCAGCGTACTGCAACGACCACCCAACCAGACTGGTCGTCACCGATCCGCGATTGAACAGTTCGACAAAATCGTTTTTGAAAGCATTGGCGCTGCTGCCGCCTCCGCCGTAAATCTGGCTGATGACGATTTCAGGATTGGAATTTGAAGATTGCTGAAAGAAAGCACTGGACGATTTCGCCAGCCAAACCAGAACCATCAAGGCACACGCCATCGCGCCGACACGCAAACACGCCGCGCGGCAAAATCGAAAACGAATCGTGAGGGATGGCGTTTTCATCAAAACTTGGCAAACAACTCATGAGGGAGTTTTTCAAACCAAACTGCCAAAAGCGTAACCAACAGCAAACTATCAGAACAGTTTTTCGGGATCGCAATCCACCAGCGTCGCCACAATCCAGTCGGCATTAGCCAGTTGGTCGGCAGCGTAACTATTTGTCACCGCCAGACATCGCATCCCGGCCAACTTTGCGGCTTCGATCCCGGCAATGGAATCTTCAATCACCAGACATTCGCTGGGCTGAATCCGGTCACTGAGATTTGTATTCAGCGCAGCCAAAGCTTTCACATAACCTTCGGGATCGGGCTTGCAGGCCGACACGTCTTCGGCGGCGACGATTTCCAGAAAGCATTCCCGAATGCCGCCGCGTTGCAACACGATTTCGATTTCTCCGCGCAGCGCGCCGGAAGCAATCGCCATCGGATATTTCGCTGCCAGCTTTTTGACCAACTCTATGACGCCCGGAAAAAGCAGCATTCGTTTCTCGATGGCTTCGCGGTAATACCCGGCCTTGCGTTCGATCAGTTCGGCGATGAAAGCGGCATTGACTGAAAGCGCGGCTCGCCCGACGTCAGCCAACGCAGCCGTAAAACATCCACGGTCGTCATAACCCAGATACTTGGCGTGGTAATCTTCGTCGCTGAGCGCAATGCCTTCTTCGCCCAGCACGCGGCGAAACAATTCCAGATGCAACGGTTCGTCATCAACGATCACGCCGTTGAAATCAAAAATGACAGCTTTGAGCATGCTTATCGGTTGCCCAGATCGGTACCGCGCGCGGTAGCAAGCGGGTCATGTCCTTTTGATAAATGAGGTTCGATAGTCGAAAATCCGTTCGCACTTGGATTGACCGTTCGTCAATCCGCATTCTGCAATCCGCAATCGAAACTATGCAACTGGCTCGCGTCAAAGGAAACGTCGTGGCGACGATCAAAAACTCCGGTCTGCACGGTCGCAAGTTGATGGTCATTCAACCGCTCGACGGCAATCTGAAAGTTTCCGGCAAACCGCTGGTTGCCGTGGATTCTGTCGGCGCAGGCGCGGGCGAACTGGTGTTTTGGTGTCGCGGCAAAGAAGCCAGCTTTCCCTTTGAAGGCAGCGAAGTCCCGACCGATTGCACGATCATCGGCATCGTGGATTCCGAAGCTCACGTCAAAGCAATTGGGGCAATTGGGGCAACTGGAGGCAAGGCATGATTCTGGGGCGCGTGTTGGGCAACGTGGTGGCGACGCAAAAGAATGCTCGATACGGCGAAGCGCGCATCATGCTCGTCCAGCCAGTGAACCTGGACGGCACTCCGCGCGGAGCTTCCGTGCTGGCGCTGGATTCCGTTGACGCTGGTGAAGGCGATCTGGTCATCGTCGTCCAGGAAGGCTGGTCGGCTTCGACGGCTTCGACTGGCGAAGCAGGAGCCGCCATTGATTCCGCCATCGTCGGCGTCGTGGACTTCATCGAAAATCACAGCTAGGAAAAGCCATGACCGATACAGAACTCAGAAACAAAATCCGCGAAGCCGTGCGAACCGCCCTGCTGGAATCCGCCGTCGCTCCTACTGAATCGTCTGCGCCATCGGCTTACTTCGCGCCCTGGACGGGGGTCAGCTACGAAGCGCATCCCAGCCAGCAAAAATTCGACATCGCCGAAGCTTCCCAACAAATCGCCGCCCAACTTGGCAACCTGCTGGAATTCACCTCTGCCCAAAACTGCACCATCGAAAAAGGCAAACCCTGCGATCAGTGCGGGATGTGCCGCAGTCTGGGTTTCTGATTCGCTACCGGCTTTTTGTACCGCCTGCCGACTTGATTTAAGCTGCCCGCATGGAATGGATTCAGAAAGAATTTTCGCTCCGCGCGCGCCCGCGCGGCTTTCATCTGGTGACGCCGGAAGTGTTGGAACATCTGCCGGAACTGCGTGACATCGAAGTCGGCATTTTGCACTTGTTCATTCAACACACATCGGCTTCGCTGACGATCAACGAAAACGCCGATCCCGACGTGCGCGGCGATATGGAGCGCCACTTCAACCACTTCGTGCCCGAAAACGCGCCGTACTACGAACACACGCTGGAAGGCGCGGACGACATGCCCGCCCACATCAAAGCTTCGATCTTGGGCGCATCGCATTCGATCCCGATTCATCGCGGACGGCTTCGCGTGGGAACCTGGCAAGGCGTTTACCTTTGCGAACATCGCAACCACGGCGGATCGCGACGCATCGTGGCGACGATCTTCGGCAGCCGGAAATGAGTAGCTCGCAATGGCAAAGCGAGTTTAGAATTCGCGTCGCAACAGGTTGAACGCCGAAGGAAACGAACCAATGAAGATCAAACAACTAGACATTGCGGGATTCAGATCGCTCAAAAATGTGAGTTGGCAGCCGGGTGATTTGAACGTAGTGATTGGTCCAAACGGGAGCGGCAAATCAAATTTGCTGCGGGCGTTGGAATTGCTCTCGGCTTCGGCGCAGGGGGACTTGTCAAAGCACATCCTTTCGGCTGGAGGAATGGGGGCAATTCTTTGGGACGGGAGAGCTTCCTCTATTTGTATCAATCTGAAATTGGCAACCCCTGCTTTCGATTACGAATTGAATTTGGTGCGGCTGGGTTCAACCAGTGGTTATTCAATTGAAAGCGAAAGTTTATTTGACTCAAATCAGACCAGCCAGTTTACGAACGGCATTTCAACCTCAACCAAACCCAACGAAACATGGCTTTCAACCGAACTAAGACTTTCGAATCTTTTTCCAGAAGAGTCGGAAGAGCTTCTGGACTTAATCAAGTTGAAAGGGATTACGATTTATCACGACCTGGATGTCAGCAAAAAGTCCCAGATCAGACAGCCGTCTGTGGCTCGCAATGAAAGGTTTGTCGAAGCAGACGGCCAAAACCTGATTCCTGTTCTGCATACGCTGTACACTGAAAACCGGGATTTTGAATGGAACATTGACGCTGCGATGCGTGCTGCGTTCGGCAGTGATTACGAAAAGCTGGTGTTCACGCCGGACGCGGGCGATCAACGTGTGCAAATGAAAGTTCGCTGGCGGTCTTTGCAACGAGCGCAATCAACTGCTGATCTTTCAGATGGCACGTTACGATTTCTGCTGTTGATGACAATTCTTTCTGCGCCCGATCCGCCCATGTTGATTGCGATTGACGAACCGGAAACCGGCTTACATCCGTCAATGTTTCCGATCATTGCCGAGTATGCGGTCGAGGCATCAACCCGCACGCAAGTTGTTTTTACAACCCACTCGCCGCAGTTTCTGGATGCTTTTACGGACGTTAAGCCGACGACAACAGTGGCAAAATGGGAGGATGGCGAAACTTCATTACATGTGCTGGCTGGCGATGAGTTGAAGTATTGGCTGTCTGAGTACTCGCTTGGATCGTTGTTCACTTCAGGTGAATTGGAGGCGATGGTTTGAAGTTCCTGTTATTTGTCGAAGGCGAAGCTGAGCGGCGCGTGTTGCCTAGCTTTCTGAAACGCCGGCTTGATCCAAAGTTGAATCGGCGCGTCGGGATTGATGCGGTCTTCTTCAGCGGATGTGGCGATTATCTGAAGGGGTTTGAAAAGAAGGCGTTGTTTCGTTTCAACGGCCCTGACCGCGACGAGATTATAGCTGTCATCGGTTTGCTTGACCTTTACGGCCTTCCAAACAATTTCTTCCCTGCTCATCTGGTCGCTGTGAAAGAGCGTTACGACTGGGCCAAAAAAGAATTGGAAAGCCGTGTTGGTCATCAAAAATTTCAGCAATTTTTCGCCGTCCACGAACTGGAAGCTTGGTTGTTGAGCGATCCCACATTATTTCCTGCTCAAGTGAGAAATGCCTTTCCAGGGATGGTTGCCAAACCAGAGTCCGTTAATTTCAATCAGCCACCCTGTCAGCTACTTCAAAAGCTATATTCTGAGAAAATGAAACGGCGATATAACAAGCTTGTGGATGGAAGCGATTTATTCAAGAACCTCAAGCCTGACACTGCTTATCTAAAATGCCTACGTCTGAAGGAAATGCTCGACCAGATGCTGCTGCTTGCCAAAGGCAGCGGCCATTGATTTCCGGTTGATTGACCGTGCTTTCACTCAACACCCCACTGATCGAACTTCATCATCACGGCTTGCCGCGCATCGGCAAGAAGACCTCGGAGTCTCTGGCCGTTGAAATCGCAGCCATCACTGCTCAAGCCAATCCGTACAAATCCACTGTCGAAGACCTGCTGCATTATTTGCCGATGCGATACGAAGACCGGTCGAATCTGGCGCGCATCGCCGATTTGCAAGACGGCGTGATGGCTTCGGTGGAAGTGAAAGTTCGCGTCGGCGGCATTGTTCCTCTGAAAGGCGGGCGATTGAAAATGTATGAATTCATCGCCACCGACGGCGAAGGGCAGGTGCGCGCCTTTTGGTGGAATCAGGTGTTTTTGAATCGCGTCTTCAATCGAGGCTCGCGCGTAGTGCTGTACGGTCAATGGAAATGGAATAAGTACAAAGGCTTTTTTGAAGTCGAAAACCCGGAATACGAACCGCTGGCGGATGAAGACGACGATGAACTGAATG
This sequence comes from Acidobacteriota bacterium, assembly GCA_033763255.1. GTDB lineage: Bacteria > Acidobacteriota > Blastocatellia > RBC074 > RBC074 > RBC074. The sequence goes on from JANRKX010000011.1 coordinate 31,544, forward strand.
TCATTCACACGGCGCGGCGCGTGCCTGTGTATCGCAAGCTCGGCGATTTTCGCACGCGGCAGCTTCGCTCGATTTTTCATCACGTGCTGGCGAATCTGAGCGACGAAGTGGAAGACCCGCTGCCGGAGGAAATCGTCGCGCGCAATGTGTTGATGGTGCGTGGTGAGGCTTTGCGATTGATTCACTTTCCGGGCTTCGATGTGGGGATTGAGGTTTACAGCGAAGCGCGATCGGCGGCGCATCGGCGGTTGATCTTTGAGGAATTCTTTTGGCTGGCGATGGCGCTCGGCGTGCGGCGAGGCGAACGGCAAGCGGAACCGAAAGGCGAACTCATCGAAATCACGGATCGTGTGCGTGACGCGGTGCGCGCGATTCTGCCGTTTTCGCCGACCAATGCACAGAAGCGCACGCTCAAGGAAATCGTGGACGATATGACGAGCGACAAACCAATGAATCGGTTGTTGCAAGGCGATGTCGGCTCCGGCAAAACAATTGTCGGCGTGCAGGCGATGGTCGTGGCTGTCGAGAACGGCTACCAAACGGCGCTGATGGCTCCGACGGAAATCCTGGCCGAACAGCACGCGCGCAATATAAAGCGCATCGTCGAAAATGCAGGCGCAACCTATCGCGTCGAATTGCTCACGGGCAGTCTGAAAGCGAAAGAGAAACGCGCGATTCAAGCAGCGATTGCGGACGGCGATGTAGACATTGTCGTCGGCACGCAT